>NZ_SMYZ01000057.1 GCF_004919685.1 Mesorhizobium norvegicum
GAGGGGGGCGCTGTCCCGCGGACGGCTCAATACTTATCAGCCGACTTTTTCAGTCCGCACGAAGCTCGGCCGAGCCGCGATGCGCGCATACCAGTCCTGGATATCTGCGAACCGCGCCAACAGGCCTTGCCCCTCTGCGACCTTGACGAAATAACCGATGATCGGAGCGGCATGCAGATCGGCCAGTGTCAGCCGATCGCCCAACAACCACGGCCCCGGCGCTTTCCGCGAGGAGAGTGTCTGAAGCGCTTTGCTCGCCTGTGAGAGCCCGCTGGCGATCAACGTCTCGTCGGGTGGCTCCTTCTCCAGCCGCTCAACGGCGACATCCCAGACCATCGAACGATAGGCGTAGGCGTCGAGAACGCCGATGATCTGGTTCATCCGCGCACGGCCGCGCGGGTCCTTCGGCTGCAACGCCGGCCCGTCAAAAGCTTCGTCGACATAGCGCGCAATCGCGCTCGTCTCGAACAGGCGAAACCCGTCATGCTCGAAGGCCGGGATGCGGCCGAACGGGTGATGTTCGAAATACCAGGCGGGAATGCCCTCGGCGGCAAAGACATCGACCGGCACAAGCTCGTAGTCGATGCCCTTTTCCGCAAGCACGAGGCGGACGATGCGCACATAGACGCTGTAGTCCGCCCCATAGACGATGGGCTTGCCCATGATAGCCTTCCCAGGCTCGGCTGGTTACGCCATCGCCTTCTGCAGGTTCTCGTCGATCTTGTCAAGGAAGCCGGTGGTCGACAGCCAAGGCTGGTCGGGGCCGATCAGCAGCGACAGGTCCTTGGTCATGAAGCCGGACTCGACCGTCTGGATGCAGACCTTTTCCAGCGTCTCGGCAAAGCGCTTCAGTTCGGCATTGTCGTCGAGCTTGGCACGGTGGGCCAGCCCCCGCGTCCAGGCGAAGATCGAGGCGATCGAATTGGTCGAGGTTTCCTCGCCCTTCTGGTGCTGGCGATAGTGGCGGGTGACGGTGCCGTGCGCGGCTTCCGCTTCCACCGTCTTGCCGTCCGGCGTCATCAGCACCGAGGTCATCAGGCCGAGCGACCCAAAACCCTGCGCCACCGTGTCGGACTGGACGTCGCCATCATAGTTCTTGCAGGCCCAGACATAGCCGCCCGACCATTTCAGGCTGGAGGCCACCATGTCGTCGATCAGGCGGTGTTCGTACCACAGCTTCTTCGACTTGAATTCGGCTTCGAACTCGGCCTCGTAGACCTCCTGGAAGATGTCCTTGAAGCGGCCGTCATAGGCCTTGAGGATGGTGTTCTTGGTCGACAGATAGACCGGATAATTGCGTAGCAGTCCGTAATTCAGCGAGGCCCGCGCAAATTCGCGGATCGAGTCGTCGAGATTGTACATCGCCATGGCGACGCCGGCGCCCGGTGCGTCGTAGACATCATGCTCGATCACCTTGCCGTCCTCGCCGACGAACTTGATCGTCAGCTTGCCCTTGCCGGGGAAGCGGAAATCGGTGGCGCGGTACTGGTCGCCGAAAGCGTGACGGCCGACGATGATCGGCTTGGTCCAGCCGGGCACCAGGCGCGGCACGTTCTTCATGATGATCGGCTCGCGGAAGATCGTGCCGCCGAGGATGTTGCGGATGGTGCCGTTCGGCGACTTCCACATCTTCTTCAGCTTGAATTCCTCGACGCGCTGCTCGTCGGGGGTGATCGTCGCGCATTTCACGCCGACGCCGTATTTTTTGATGGCATTGGCCGAATCGATGGTCACCTGGTCGTTGGTGGCGTCACGATGCTCGATGCCGAGATCGTAATATTCGAGCTTGAGGTCGAGATAAGGGTGGATCAGCTTGTCCTTGATGAACTGCCAGATGATGCGGGTCATCTCGTCGCCGTCGAGTTCGACGACAGGATTTTCGACTTTGATTTTTGGCATTGGGGAAGCCTTTCGCTACTACGGGACGCAGGTGAGATATCGGCCTATAGCAAAGGCAATGGCCGGACGCCAAGGGCTCACCGAAGGCTCGTTCTCACCTGTCCTCGACTACAGTTACGTGACGCTTGTCTTGCTGTTCGTGAGCGGGCGCTCTTCGAATACCGTGAACCAGCGTCAGCGCATTTACGACCTTTGGAAACAGGGCCGACATACTTGCACAGCGGCCGATAATCACGGTGTTTGTAGCGAAGTTAAATATTCTTCTTCAAAAGCCAGCGTATCCCGTCGACGCTCTGTCATCCGCCGAGCAGGGACACCGGCATAGTTCGTCCAAGCTTTCATCGGCCTGCTGATTCGCGACATGGCTCCCAGTATCGACCCTTCATCGAATCGAGCTCCGGGGAGGACCATGCTCCCATGGCCAACGGCTGAATGACGGCCAAAGATGATCGACGCCGAACGGGCGCCTCCACCTGGAACGGTAGGATGGCTCAATGTCCTCCCGCTAGTGTCCTCGTTTGATGTGTATATGCCCACGTAGTGAGATATGTTGACGAAATCTCCCAGTCGTATCTCACCTGCGCCTGCCAACACCGAGTGGCTGCCTATGTGGACGTTGTTCCCGAACTCCACCCCGCCCCGATTAGAAATAACGACGAATGGATCGACCCTTATCCGTGAGCCAATAGATATTCGAGAGCAATCAACAATAACAGCCGTCCTGTGGATCAGAACGTCATCGCCAATTTTCGAAAATCCTAAATTTTCTAATTGTTCTCGTGTGAGAAAATCGCTGTTCAGTCCAAAAGCCATCTCAAGCTCGATTTAGGTGTTTCTGTCCAAATTCCGGTATTCGCGAACCAGGTCTTGCCAGGCAAGATTCGCAGGATTAGTCAAATTGCGCGCAAGCATATCGTCAATGAGAGCAGGCTGCAGTTCGCGGCGGTCGATTTCGTCGTTCCGGAGGAAATGTAGAACACGAATTTTGTCCGCCGTTAGTTTGTTCGCGTTGAGATGCGCGAGGTCGTTGGCTGCGTTGTACTCCGCAGGCAGAACGTCAATGATACATCCTGTTTGATATGCAGCGAGTGTAAGCGCAATCTGACATTTAAAGTAACTATCGCCGGTGGCGTCTGCCACACTACGCATCGTCGCCCATATCTCGGTTGCCAAGAAATCCAAAGCTTTCGGATTCATCGCCACGAACCCCAGATTGAAATAGGCCGGCGAGATCGGAAAGCGGTGATTGGGATCGATCGAATAAGGATAAGTTTTGGCCGGCCATGGCAAATTGAAAATTCGGAACAGGGCTGGCCAAAAATCAGCACTATTCGGTTGAGGGACACTAGGGTTAGCGCCAAGAGCTGGCGGGAAATGCGCCATATGTCCTTTTATTGTAGGCGCGTACGAAGTAAATTCGTCCACGAGTGGGTCGATATCACAAAGTAACACGGTGTCAGCATCGCAATGTACGACAACATCCGCAGTGGCTGGCGTACAAAAACGCCAGATAGCTGTTCCGGCCCAATGGAAATCTGCAAAAACATCATCGGGTGTTCGTTCCCAATTGATGTTGAAATTCTCGCTCCATCGGTTTTCGCGCCGCACCGCATCGAGATCGCATCGGTCGCCCACCGTAATCGACAGGCGGGCATCGCGATACCTCCGATCGGAAAAGCGCCGGAGTGCGAAATTGAAGAACCGCACTTGAGAGAAGAAAATCTGTGTCGGCGAGATCGGTATTCTGAACTCAACAGTTTTTGCGGCCTTTGGCGTGTCGACATGCAAGTTGCCGACATGGCTGCCGGCTGAGGGATCAATCAAGTGCGACATCGAGTGCCTCAAATACGATTTTCATGACCAGGTCTGCATCCGGTTCAGCGGAACGAACTGGAAGCGCGCACATCCTTTCGGCGAGATCTTCGGCAACTCTGCATGGGCTGAAGATCCGCGTTGAAGGCCACTCGGAAAGACTGGGGCGATAGTAGCGGCGTATCTCGAGACCCTCGTTTGCCGCTGTCGCGACAAAGCGCTCCGCGATCTGCGGGGTTGGCATTAGGATGGGAAAGAGCTGCCAGGACGCCGCCTCCGAATCCAAAGGATAGCGAAGGTTGGAATAGGTTGCGAGTCGAGCCAGGTAGCGACGAACATAGGCTTGGCGTTGGCGAACAATTCTATCGAAACGCGCGAGTTGGGCGAGGCCGACAGCGGCATGTAACTCGGACATCTTTCCATTAAAGCCCCAGAAGGGACCGTGCGCGTTTTGGTAAGATGCAAGGCCAAAATTAAGTGCGGCCCGCAGCGGCATATCTGATTTTAGACTCGCAAAGATCGCGCCACCTTCCCCAATCGCGAAGGGTTTGGTCGCATGCATCGAGAAAACTTCGAAAATGTTCTCACCATTCCCATGAAGCGCGCGGGGGCCGCCAAGCCCTGATGCGTTGTCGATGATGACTGCGGCCCCGTGCTCTCTGCACACAGCTATTTCCTTTGTCCAATCGTATGCAATTCCGAACGGAGCCACCAACATGACGGCGCGAGCGCCTGTCTCGGTCAGCGCCTGACAGAGGAGATCGCCGTCTATCACCCAACTTTCAGGATCGACGTCGACGACGACGGGCGTCATCCCCGCTGCTCGTATTGCTCCCAACGATGCAGCAAACGTAAACGCCGGGACCAGAACTTCACCGGTTACATCAGCTGCCAACAACGCCGCCGACAAGCCGGTCGTTGCGCTTGAGCACGACACACAGCACTCGGTTGGTCTGCCGAAGGCATCCAACAAGCGGAGTTCCAATCGACGTACAAGTGGGCCGAAATTGGAGTACCAGCCGTTCGCCGTGATCTCATCGAGCAACGCCGAATACTCAGACGGAGCCGGTAAATCTGGAACAACGGAGCGATGCCGGTAGGGCGACTTGAATTTCATCGTCATGTGGCGCGCAGGCTTCCGGCACCTTCAGTCTGCTGATCCAAAGCAGTTCCATCTGTAGGCCGGCAATTGATCCATGAGCCGCGCGCCAAGGTCACTGGTTCACCCTTGGCCAGCGGTCCCATTCCAACGTTCGCATCCCCTCATACCGGCCATCGAAGCGAAATTTGGAATCGTGAGGACCACTCGCAACTTTATGATTTTTCCAGAGCGCGTCGCGCTGAAACAGATTCAGGCGACGCGCTCTAGGCTATTGCTTGATGCATGTCGTTGTCGCAAAACCGAGGTCACTTTTACGCGACATGCATTTGTGGAACCTTGAGTTTAACATTTGCGCTGCGATTATGTCGGCTGAGATGCAAATGTCAAACTCGTTTCACAGGTCACAAGATTGCGGTCTCCCTATTCGATAGGCAGTCCCTATCCATCGCATCACCATGTCGCCACCGATCTATCTCAATAGCGGCGTCCCCACATTTTCCCGCCGGACAACGCTTGGCGCGTCAAGCTAAAAAAGGCCGGTGGAGCAGGCCGCCTCGAATCGTCTACTTAAATGGGGTCGTCGTTGTGAACGCGCCCGCTCCCGAAACAACATTGCTTGGGCCGAACGAAGTTGCAGTTGCGCCGCCGGTTAGAGTTATTGCGCTAGGGCTTCCATTGAGCACGCTATTTGCTACCGCCAGAACATTGCCGGCGTTGGTGGCCTGAATTGCAAAAGTCGTGTTGCCGTCGACAAGAACTCTGTTTAGAGCTGCAATGTTCCCGACGCCATTGCCCTGCACATTCACACCTCCGCCATTCTGGTTGATGGTCGAGTCTTGGATAAAGACCCTCGCTCCTGCTGTGCTGCTGATGGAATTGACACCATTTTGCGTGAAGTGTCGGATATCGCATCGAATGATGTAGACGACCTGCCCGCTGAGGATGTTCACGCCATTAAGACCTGTCGCGAGGCCTTCAATGTCGAGCCCCTCTAACACCACTTTGCCGGTGGCTCCAGCATTGACAATAATCGCGTTGGTCCCTGAGACGAGTACGCCTGCCTCGACATGATCGGATCGAATCGTGATGGACTTTGTAATCGTCACGCCGCCAAAACCGCCTGGATCGAGTACGTTGATCTCTCCGCCTACCGCCGTCTTGGAAATCGCGCCGGCAAACGTCTTGCAAGGCGCCGTGCGGCTGCAGGGATTGGCGTCGTCGCCAACACCGGAAACCCATGTCCTGGTCGCTTGCGCGGAAGCTGGCGCAATCAGGAAGCCCGACGCCAGAATCAATATCGCGAGTGAAAGGAAAAACCGTGCCACTTTCATTTGCCCCTCCTAAGATTATGGCCAACGCCTGTGTCGGCCGTTGAAACCCGTGTCGAAATACTTGGGGCGCAGATAAATGACGGGAGCATGCAAGACGCAATCCGCCTTCCAACTACCATTCGTCGATGCACATTGAACCCCAAGCGGGTTGGATATTACCTCGTTCTAATTTGATTTTCCAGTGACGCGATGCGCTGTCGTAAATAAATATGCATTTGGATCGTAGATGATTTGTACGACAGGAAAACATCGTCAATGCGGACAGCGAGCATGGGACGGTACATTTGCCGGCGGTGCGGGATGCAAGGTGGCGCGATGAGGCAGTAAACAAGATTGGATGTCTTCCGTTCCCGGCACCGAGGGGCGCGCTCATTATTTTTTGCATGCGCCACGCGACAATTGGTTTGCCTAGACACGTACGGTCATTTTCGCCGGCCCGTCCTTCATGCAAACGAGGCAAGCGGGTATGCGCTAAGGCTATTTGTCAGTCGGGCAGCCGACCGCTCTTCAAAAAGCCGTATCGATATGGCAGGACGCTGCGACTTCGTAGTGCAACCATCTGGGACACATGGCAGGAACGGACTTTCAGCGCGGCCTCATGACCGCCGGCCCGGCGATCATTCTCGTCGAGCCGCAGCTTGGCGAGAACATCGGCATGGTCGCTCGCGCCATGGCCAATTTCGGTCTGTCGGAGCTGCGTCTCGTCAACCCGCGTGACGGTTGGCCGAGCGAGAAGGCACGCGCGGCGGCCAGCCGCGCCGATCATGTCATCGACGCCGTCACCGTCTTCGACGATCTGGCCTCGGCGCTCGCCGACCTGAACTTTGTTTTCGCCACCACGGCCAGGCAGCGCGATGGCTTCAAATCCGTGCGCGGGCCGGTGGAGGCGGGCAGGGTGCTGCGGGCCCGTCACGCAATGGGCCAGCGCACCGGCATCCTGTTCGGGCGCGAACGCTTCGGCCTCTACAATGACGAGGTCGGCCTTGCCGACGAGATCGTCACCTTCCCGGTCGATCCTGATTTCTCCTCGCTCAACATCGCCCAGGCCGCGCTGCTGATGTCCTACGAGTGGATGAAGTCCGGCCTGGAAGACGAGACGAAGACCAATTTTTCGGGTCCGGACATGAAGCCGGCAAGCAAGGAAGAGCTGCACGGTCTGTTCGCCTATCTCGAAGGCGCCCTGGAAGCGCGCGGCTATTTCCGGCCGGCACCAAAGAAGCCGAAAATGGTCGACAATCTGCGTGCGGTGCTGACGCGCGCTGGCTTTGCCGAACCGGAGCTCAAGGTGCTGCGCGGCATCATCTCGTCGCTCGACAGGTTTTCGCCGGCGATGCCGCGCGGCGACGGCTCGCCGGGAGACGACCCAAGGCGGCTTCCGGCCGCCGCCCGAGCCGGCAAGGCAGAGGCAGAACGCCAGGCGCACAAGCCCGCCGGAGACGATGAGGACGCGCCGCCACTTGGCGGCAAGGGAACCGACAATGACTGACCAGCCGATCCTGATGTTCGATTCCGGCGTCGGCGGGCTGACCGTGCTGCGCGAGGCGCGCGTGCTGATGCCGGACCGGCGCTTCATCTATGTCGCGGACGACGCGGCCTTTCCTTTCGGCGCCTGGGAAGAACCGGCGCTGCGCACCCATATACTCGATCTCTTCGCCAAATTGCTGGACCGGTTTGCGCCGGCGATTTCCGTCATCGCCTGCAACACCGCCTCGACGCTGGTGATCGATGCGCTGCGCGAGAGATTTCCGGGCCATCCCTTTGTCGGCACAGTGCCGGCGGTCAAGCCGGCGGCGGAGCGTACCCGCTCCGGCCTGGTCTCCGTGCTTGCGACGCCAGGCACGGTGAAGCGGCAATACACGCGCGACCTGATCAGCAAATGGGCGCAGAAATGCCATGTCCGCCTGGTTGGCAGCGACAGGCTTGCCGGCCTTGCCGAAGTCTATATGCGCGAGGGCTTTGTCGACGAGGAAGCCGTGCGCGCCGAGATCGCGCCCTGTTTCATGGAGCATGAGGGGCTCAGGACCGACATCGTCGTGCTGGCCTGCACCCACTACCCGTTTCTGGTCAACCGCATGCGCAAGACCGCGCCCTGGCCGGTTGACTGGATCGATCCGGCCGAAGCGATCGCCCGGCGTGCCCTTTCGCTGCTGCCGCCCGTCAATGGGCTGGTGCCGCAAAGCGAGCCCGATATCGCCGTCTTCACGTCAGGCAAGGCGGATTTCGCCGTTGGCCGGCTGATGCAGGGCTTTGGACTGTCCATGCGCTAATGCATGTCGCCCAAAAGTGATCTCGGTTTTGGGAGAACGACATGCATAAAACAGGGACCTAAAGCGGCGGAACGCCAGCTGCTCAAACAGGTTCGAAGACGATGCTGCGTTGATCCGGATCGGCAGAGGCCAGCTTTAGCGTCACACCGTCGCCCTGCCTGAGACCGGAGGCCTTTACGGTGGCAACGACAGGCATGTCGGCAAGCTGAACGCGCACGCCATGATCGACGAAGTCGGTGACGACGGCCTTGAACGTTTCCCCTTCGCGTCCCCTGAGCATCACCGCCTCGGCAAGATCGATGGCCGCATGGTTGATCTGCGAAGCGCGGGCATCCGCACGTCCCATCACCTTCGGCAGTCCAGCGAACGCATCGGTGACGGCCTGCGGCACGGGCTGGCCGTTGGCGATCGCCAGCGCGCAGCGCACGACATAGCGATCGGCCAATCGCCTGAGTGGCGCGGTTGCATGGGCATAGGTCGCAGCCATCGCCTCATGCCAGGGAACGACACCTTCCTGGTAAGGCTGGTAGGACGCGCCATTGCCTGCGCGGCGGATTTCCAGCATCAACGCCGCCTGTTTCGGATCAGCCGGATCGAGCGAGCGCTGGTAGTCGCTCAGGCTGGTTGAGGCCGGCCAGGACAGACCGAGCGCCTGTGCCGCGTTGCGCAGTCTCTGCACCTTGGAAGCATCCGGCCCAGACATCACGCGGAACAGGCCGGTCTTGTGCGCGAACATGGCGTCGGCGATCGCCATGTTGGCGGCCAGTGAAAGCGCTGCGTTGTCCTGCTCGGATTGCAGAAGCGGTCTGAACGAAAGCTGGAAGCTGCCATCGGCAAGCCTTTCCACCTCCTGCTCGGGCGGGTCGACGCGTGAAGCGCCGCGACGCTCTTCGTTTGCCGCCATGCGCCGCGCCATTTCGGCGAAGTCGGCCGGAACGTCGGAGGCCTTTACGCTGTCATAGGCGAGCTTCGCGCGGCTTTGGATGATTGCCCGCTCCGCGCCGTCCAACTTTGCCGCACCATCCTCAGCGACCCGAACGGTGAAGACAACAGCTGGACGCGGTCCGTCCGGCAACAGGCTCGCCGCACCCTCGGCAATTGCCGGCGGATAGAGCCCGGCCTTGCCGTCCGGCAGGTACAGCGTCTCGCCCCGCGTCCAGGCTTCGCGATCCAGTGCGTCGCCGTCCTCGACGAACCATGCCACGTCGGCAATAGCATAATGCAAGAGAAGATCGCCGCCGCTTGCCTCGATCGAGAACGCCTGGTCAAGATCGGTGGAGGCCGCCGGATCGAGCGTGACGAAGGGCATATCAGTTCGATCGGCATGCTGGTTCGGCTGACGTCTGGCCGCCGCCTCCGCCGCGGCCACTACGTCAGCCGGAAATCCATCTGGCACGTGGAATTCGGTGCGGATTTTCGCCAGGCCGGTGGAGAGAGCTTGTGAGGGGTCTGTCAGAGACTTCATTCAGCCGTCCTACACCAGGGCTCCGGAGACGGGAAGGCTGCCAACGAAATCGCCAAAGCCGGCCGCCTGATGGGCTGGCACAGCCGGCTGAGGGACTGGACCGCCGGCGCTGGAACCACCGCCGAAGCCTGGCGTTTCTCCTGACAGCAAAGGAGAAACCGCCATGCCAGCCACCTCGAAGGCTCAGCAGAAAGCCGCCGGCGCCGCACTCTCCGCTAGGCGCGGCGAGACGAAAAAGAGCGAGCTCAAAGGCGCCTCCAGAGGAATGTACGAATCCATGAGTGAAAAGCAGCTCGAGGAATTCGCCGAGACCAAGCGCAAAGGGCTGCCGGAAAAGAAATCGAAAGACTGAGCGTGTCATTCGCGAAACGCCGGCCCAAGGAAACAAGGCCCGCAGCGGAACTGCGGGCCTTGTTTCCTTAAGCAAAATCTCCGGGCAAATGTTTTGCCTTACCAGCGATGGCAGCGCCGTATCCGCTCGACGATCACCCTGCGATGACCGTGCCGCCACACCACTCTCTTCTTGACGATGACGCGGCAGACTTGTTTGTGGCCATGCCAATGGCGCGCCATCGCCGGTTCGGGCGCCACCGCCATCGAACCTGCAAGCACCGCGGCACCTGCCAAGGTAAGGAAGAACTTCTTCATGCTAATTGGACTCCTCAAGCTCCAGATCCCTTCCTGGTGCCGTTGGCGCAAACCTCCCGCCACATCCGGCATCGCATCAACGTCGTGCACGCTATAGGCTTGCATTGCGCCGCGCCACTCACAAGCTTGACACCGGTTAAATCTCGGTTTAACCAGCCGCCAACGCCGGGCAGCGATGTCCGGTGTTTGTTTTGTATGCGCAAGACCGGTTGCCTTGGTTTCTGGTTTTGTTTGAACTGACGTGTCCCGTGGGTTTTCCGCCGCGTTGCGTGGGAAAACCCTGTCAGGTCTCGAAAACGGAGGCCAGAGGAGGGCGCGTTTCCTTCACCCGGACCATGAGGTTCCGGGTGTGTTGTTTTGAAAAGGGAATGCGATGAGCAAGCGCGAATCCGCGAAGTACAAGATCGACCGCCGTCTTGGCGAAAACATCTGGGGCCGCCCGAAGTCCCCAGTCAACAAGCGTGAATACGGCCCCGGCCAGCATGGCCAGCGCCGCAAGGGCAAGCTTTCCGATTTCGGCCTGCAGCTGCGCGCCAAGCAGAAGCTGAAGGGTCACTATGGCGACGTTTCGGAAAAGCAGTTCCGCAAGGTCTATGAAGAGGCGGACCGCCGCAAGGGTGACACCTCGGAGAACCTGATCGGCCTGCTCGAGTCGCGTCTCGACGCGGTCGTCTACCGCGCCAAGTTCGTGCCGACCATTTTCGCCGCCCGTCAGTTCGTCAACCACGGCCACGTCAACGTCAACGGCAAGCGCGTCAACATCGGCTCGTATCGCTGCAAGCCGGGCGACGTCGTCGAAGTGCGCGAAAAGTCGAAGCAGCTGGTCATCGTTCTCGAAGCGGTCGGTCTGGCCGAACGCGACGTGCCGGATTACATCGAAGCCGATCACAACAAGATGGTCGCGACCTTCTCGCGCATCCCCGGCCTGGCGGACGTTCCGTTCGCCGTGCAGATGGAACCGAACCTGGTCGTCGAATTCTATTCGCGCTAAGCGAACGCGTTTTGCGATACCAAGCAAAGGCCGCCCGTCGAGGCGGCCTTTTCTTTGTCTGCCTTTTCTTTGTCGGCCATCTCCGCTAATTCCGGGCGCAACGAAGCGCCGGACAGTCGTTGCTCCCGGATTTTGGAACTGACGCCATGAACATGCTGCCAGACGCCGAATCGCTTGAACCAGCCAGCGACATCGAGGGCGGCTTCCATCCGCTGTTTGCCGATGTGCCGTCCTCGGTCGAGTTCAACAAATTGCGCAAGCGGCTGCTGCGGCTGACCCGACAGGCGATCGAGGATTTCTCGATGGTGAAGCCCGGCCAGCGCTGGCTCGTAGCCCTCTCGGGCGGCAAGGATTCCTACGGTTTGCTCGCCGTGCTGCTTGACCTCAAATGGCGCGGGCTGCTGCCGGTCGATCTGCTGGCCTGCAATCTCGATCAGGGCCAGCCGAATTTCCCCAAACACATCCTGCCGGACTATCTCGACAGATACGCCATCCCGCATCGCATCGAGTATCAGGACACCTATTCCGTCGTCACCGACAAGCTGCCTGCGGGCAGCACCTATTGCTCGCTCTGTTCGCGCCTCAGGCGCGGCCATCTCTACCGCATTGCGCGCGAGGAGGGGTGCTCGGCGCTGGTGCTCGGCCATCATCGCGAGGACATTCTCGAGACCTTCTTCATGAACCTCTTCCATGGCGGCCGTCTCGCAGCGATGCCGCCAAAGCTGCTCAATGACGAGGGCGACGTCATGGTGCTGCGGCCGCTGAGCTACTGCGCCGAGGTCGACCTCGAAAGATTCGCTGCCGCCATGCAGTTCCCGATCATTCCCTGCGATCTCTGCGGCAGCCAGGAAGGTCTCCAGCGCAACGCCATGAAGGCGATGCTCGAGGGCCTGGAAAAGCGCATGCCTGGCCGCAAGGATACGATGCTGCGCGCACTGTCCAACAGCAGGCCATCGCATCTGCTCGACAGAAAACTGTTCGATTTCGCGGCGCTCAACGAGACCCTCAGCACAAGGCAAGACATTTCCGATGACATTTGACGATACTGCGATCGACTGGCTCGCTGGTCTTCTGTCTGAGGCGGCACTGGCCGAGATCATGCCGCGCTTTCGCCGGTTGGGCGACGGCGACATCCGCCAGAAGACCTCGGCCGCCGACCTGGTGACGGAAGCCGACGTCAATGCCGAGCGGCTGATCACCGCCAGGCTGCGCGAGCGCTACCCCTCGGCAATGGTCGTCGGCGAGGAGGCCTATTCCGACAATCCAGCGCTGTTAAATGGGTTGGGCGATGCCGATCTGGCGTTCGTCATCGACCCGGTGGACGGCACTTTCAACTTCGCCTCAGGTGTGCCGCTGTTCGGCGTCATGCTGGCGGTCGTGGTCAAGGGCGAGACCGTTGCCGGCATCATCCACGATCCGGTCGGCAAGGACTGGCTGATCGGCGCCAGGGGCGCCGGCAGCCATATCCGGCATGCGCATGGCAGCATCGAGAAGGTTCATGTCGCCGCACCCGCGCCGATCTCGGAAATGACCGGCTCGGTCTCCTGGCAATATATGCCCGAACCCGAGCGGTCCCGGCTGGCGCGCAACCAGACCAAGATCCTGTCGCAATTCGCCTATCGCTGCGCGGCGCACGAATACCGCCTGTTGGCGAGCGGCCATGCCCACTTCGTCGTCTACAACAAGCTGATGCCGTGGGACCATCTGGCCGGCGTGCTGATCCATGCCGAGGCCGGCGGCCATGCCGCGCGCTTCGACGGCAGCGCCTATCTGCCCTCGCATCTCGGCGGCGGCCTGCTTGTCGCGCCCGATCGGGAAAGCTGGCATGAGTTGCGCCGCGAGCTCTGGGCGCAATAGGATCAATTCCTGCGGCCAGCTGAAAGAGCGATGCAATCTCACGCAAATCCGGAGGCTCTCGAATGAAACCTCGGTTCGCAATTGTCGCAGCGGCTCTTGCCGCCGCCCTGTTTGCCAGCTCCCACGAAGCAAGATCGCAAGAGCGCACCTGTCGCAGTCCCGATCCCGTCGACACGATAAAGGAGATGTCGGAGGCAATCTACGCTTGTTGGAAGCCGCCACCCGGAACCGCGGGCATGTCCCTGACGCTGCGGTTCTCGCTTCGCCGCAACGGCACACTGATTGGCAAGCCTCGCGCCACATATTCCGATCTGGGGACCGATGCCCAGCTCAGCCGGGCGTTCGTAGCTTCAATCCTCAGGGCACTCGATGACGCTCTGCCATTGCCCTTTTCGGACAGCATGGGTGGAGCAATCGCGGGGCGTATGCTTGCCCCTCGCTTCACGGCGGCCCTTGAAGGTGCGTCCTAGAAGCGGTCCCGGTTTTGGGAGAACGACACGCGCAAAAACGACAATTCAGTGCAAGTCGGTGATGTGCCCTGAAACGGGCGGGTTGTGCGGCTGGAACATCTTGCCGCGCTCGGCGATGAAGATCATCAGCAGCGCTGCGACCGAGACGCTGCAGAAGCCGGCCGCCAGCGGCGTCACCGTGCCGTTGAAAGCCTGACCGATCAGCGTGCCGAGAATGCCGCCGAGAAACGTCTGCATGAAACCCAGGATGGATGACGCCGTGCCGGCCAGTTGGCCGAGCGGCTCCATGGCCAACGCGTTGAAATTCGCGCCGAGCGCACCGAACGGAAGCATGGCGCTGGCAAAGAAGGTGATGAACAGCCACAGCGGCATCTTCATTTCCAGCGAAACGACCAGCCAGGCGAGGCTGATGACCAAGAACAGCAGCAGCGCGCTCTGCGACAGGCGGCGCATGCCGATACGGCCGACAAGGCGCGAGTTCAGAAAGTTGGAGAAAGCAAGCACGCCCGCAACCCCGGCGAAGATGACCGGGAACATCTCGCCGACGTTGAATATGTCGACGTAGATCTGCTGCGCCGAAGCGATGAAGCCGAACATGGCGCCGAAAACGAAGGTGCTGGCGAAGGCATAGCAGATCGCAATGCGGTTGGTGAGCACGATGCGAAACCCGCCGATAATGGAGTTCACGGTCAGCGGCCGGCGATGTTCGGGATGCAATGTTTCAGGCAGGCGCAGCAGCGACCAGGCCGAGACAATGAGCGCACCGACAGCCATGGTGACGAAGATCCAATGCCAGGTCGCAAACAGCATGATGAACTGGCCGATGCCGGGAGCAATGACCGGTATCGCCATGAACACCATGAAGATCAGCGACATCACCTCGGCCATGCGCCGGCCGTCGAATGTGTCGCGCACGATCGAGACGGCGATGACGCGGGTGGCGGCCGCACCGATGCCTTGCACGGCGCGGCACAGCAGAAGTGTCTCAAAGCTTGGTGCAACAGCGGCCGCCGCAGCCGCGGCGACATAGATCGCCAGCCCGGCGACCAGCGGTGCGCGACGGCCGAAGCGATCCGAGATCGGCCCGAAGAACAGCTGGCCGCCGCCGAAGCCCAGAATGTAGGCGGTGATCACATATTGCCGGTGGTTTTCATTTTCGACGCCAAGCGAGGCGCCGATCTGCTGCAGAGCCGGCAGCATGATGTCGATGGCCAGCGAGTTCAGCGCCATCAGCGCGGCGCACAAGGCGATGAATTCCCAGCGTGGAATAGGGAGTTTGCTTGCCGATTGCGGCGCTGATTTTGGCTGGTCCACGGCAAGTCCGATCTTTCAAACGAAAATGCGCCGGCGGGCCGGCGCATTGGCTCGTCTTGGTCCTGGGGCAGGACATAAAATTGCCGAGGTGGGGCTGCCCTGGCGTTTGGTGCACGTCACCCGAAACTGTACGGCGGTTTCAGGCGGACGACGTGCACGAAAACAGAAATCAGGCGGCGCCTTTGACGCTGACGCCCTTTTCGACAAGGAATGTCTGGAGTTCGCCCGCCTGGAACATCTCGCGGATGATATCGCAGCCGCCGACGAATTCGCCCTTGACGTAAAGCTGCGGGATCGTTGGCCAGTTGGAATATTCCTTGATGCCCTGGCGCAGTTCGGCGGAGTCCAGAACGTTCACGCCTTTATAGTCGGCGCCGATATAGTCGAGGATCTGGACGACCTGACCGGAAAATCCGCATTGCGGGAAACCGGGCGTGCCCTTCATGAAAAGGACGACGTCGTTGCCCTTCACTTCGTTGTCGATGTAGTCGTTGATGCCGCTCATGGAATATCCTTTCCCGCCTGTGGGAGTCAGGCTCGAAACATATCCCTTCAAATAAACCCAACGATTGCCCGAAACAAGACGTTAGCCGTGCCGCGGCTGAAATGGCGCAAAGGATGGGCCGTGTTGGGCCAAGCGGCTGTCGCGACACTGATTCGTGTGGTTGCGGTCTACGTCCGTTGCGGGTCAGTCAGGAACGCTGGTCTGCAAGGCGAGTGCGTGCAACACGCCGCCCATATTCCCCTTCAACGCGTCATAGACCATCTGGTGCTGCTGCACGCGGCTTTTTCCCCGAAAGCTTTCGGCTACGACTTCGGCAGCATAATGGTCGCCGTCACCGGCGAGATCGCGAATCGTCACCTTGGCGTCCGGAATGCCGTCCTTGATCAGTTTTTCGATGTCGTGGGCATCCATTGCCATGGCAAGATCCTGTTTCGAGCGGCCGGTAGCCGGCCATAAGATGAGAGTCGGGAGAGCCTAAAGCCTTTCCGGTCCGGATTGAAGCCGTTCTGTCCCGCCAAGGGCAAGACGGTTCCGGGAACCTCGGGAAGACCTAGGCCGGTGGGCTTGCTTCATCCTCGGCAACGTCCTCGCGTGTCGAGAAAGCGCGGCCAAGGCTGAAGGCCAGCACATAGAGCGGAACGTTGAGCACAAGGCTGACAATGGGGAGATAGCTCGTCATTTGCCAGAGCGGCGAGAAGAACGGTTGGCCGTAACCGTCGCAGACAAGCGACGAGCCGTACTCCCACAACGCCCCTACGACCACCGCGCTGGCAAAAAGCTTGATGCAGGTGACGATATGCCTTGCCCGTGCCGGATCCGGCGCAAGGCGGCCCCACAGCACCAGGCAGACGATCGGGACCGCGTAGAGGAGGTTTTGCGCGAGGAGCATTGGGACGGCGCCGTTGGCCGCTGCAAGAAACTGCGCGCGCGTTTCCAGCTGGGCGCAAACCTCGCTCGAGGTCGTCGACAGCAGGAAAAAGACGAACGGGCCGAGGAACCAGAAGAAGAACAGCGACGGCCAGAAGACAACTGCAAGCAGCGCCCGGGCAGCCAGTGTGGTCAACTGGCCTGATCCATGAAGCGGGGGAACCAGCTTTCGTGCGCCCCGGTCAATTCGCTGACCGGGATTGCCCGCGCTTCGCCAAGCTTGAGCGCGCTGCCGCCGGTCGAGCCGATCCACGGCGCGAAGATGCCGAGTTCGCTCTGTTGCTTGCGAATGGCGTCCCATTCGTCGCCGTGCGGGTCGATCGACAGCGTCAGCAGATAGCGGCCCTGATCCTCACCGAACCAGACCGGGATCGGGTCGGTACCGACAAGCCCGGGAACTGTCGCACCGATGCCTGACGCCATCGCCATTTCGGCCAGAGCCACCGCGATGCCACCATCGGAAACGTCATGCGCCGCCGTGACGATGCCGGATGCGATGAGCGCGCGCACATGGTCGCCGACGCGCTTTTCATGATTGAGGTCGACCGGCGGCGGCGGGCCATCCGTGCGGCCGTGGATGTCCCTGAAATAGACCGACTGGCCAAGATGCGTTCCCCAGGAGGCGGGCGCGCCGACCAGCAGGATCATCTGGCCCTCGCCAGCGAAGCCGGTCCGCACCATTTTCGACCAGTCGGCGATCAGTCCGACGCCGCCGATGGTCGGGGTCGGCAGAATGCCCTGGCCATTGGTTTCGTTGTAGAGCGAAACATTGCCGGAGACGATCGGGAAGCCAAGCGCGCGGCAGGCATCGCCGATGCCTTTCACCGCGCCGACCAGCTGCCCCATGATCTCGGGCCGTTCCGGATTGCCGAAATTGAGGTTGTCGGTGGCTGCCAGCGGCAGAGCGCCGGTGGCGGTCAAATTGCGCCAGCATTCGGCCACCGCCTGCTTGCCGCCCTCATAGGGGTCAGCCTCGCAATAGCGCGGCGTCACGTCGGAAGAGAAGGCGAGCGCCTTGGTCGCATGACCATCGACCCGGACCACACCGGCATCGCCGCCGGGAAGCTGCAGCGAATTGCCCTGGATCAGCGTGTCGTACTGTTCCCACACCCAACGGCGCGAGGAGAGGTCGGGGCCGCCGAGCAGCTTCAGGAGCGCATCGGCAACATCGGCCTGTGGTACGTCATTGGCGGCCAGCGGCGCCGGCTTCTTCGGCTCGACCCACGGCCGGTCATATTCCGGTGCCTTGTCGCCGAGATCCTTGATCGGCAAATTGGCGACCTCGTCGCCCTGGTGTAGCACGCGGAAGCGCAGATCGTCGGTGGTCTTGCCGACGATGGCGAAGTCGAGCCCCCATTTGTGGAAGATCGCCTCGGCTTCCTTTTCCTTTTCCGGGCGCAGCACCATCAGCATGCGCTCCTGGCTTTCCGAAAGCATCATTTCGTAGGCGCTCATGCGCTCTTCGCGCACCGGCACCTTGTCGAGATCAAGCTCGATGCCGAGGTCGCCCTTGGCGCCCATTTCGACCGCCGAGCAGGTGAGGCCGGCCGCACCCATGTCCTGGATGGCGATGACGGCGCCCGAGGCCATCAGTTCGAGGCAGGCTTCCAGCAGGCATTTTTCGGTGAAGGGGTCGCCGACCTGCACGGTTGGGCGCTTTTCGTCGATCTTGTCGTCGAATTCAGCAGAGGCCATGGTGGCGCCGCCGACGCCGTCGCGTCCGGTCTTGGCGCCGAGATAGACGACCGGCAGGCCGACACCCTTGGCTTCCGACAGGAAGATCGCATCGGTCTTGGCAAGGCCCGCTGCAAAAGCGTTGACCAGGATGTTGCCATTGTAGCGGGCGTCGAAATTGACCTCGCCGCCGACCGTCGGCACGCCGAAGGCGTTGCCATAGCCGCCGACGCCGGAGACCACGCCGGAGACGAGATGCCTGGTCTTGGGATGGTCGGGCGCGCCAAAGCGCAGCGCATTCATTGCCGCGATCGGCCGCGCGCCCATGGTGAAGACGTCGCGCAATATGCCGCCGACGCCGGTCGCTGCACCTTGGTAGGGCTCGATGTAGGACGGGTGGTTGTGGCTCTCCATCTTGAAGACGACGCAGTCGCCATCGCCGATATCGACCACGCCTGCATTCTCGCCCGGTCCCTGGATGACCCGTGGGCCGGTGGTTGGCAGCGTGCGCAGCCACTTCTTCGAGGATTTGTAGGAGCAGTGCTCATTCCACATCGCCGAGAAGATGCCGAGTTCGGTGAAGCTCGGCTCGCGCCCGACAAGGTCGAGGATGCGCTGATACTCGTCGGGCTTCAGCCCGTGTGAGGCAATGAGCTCGGGGGTGATCGGCACGGAATTGGAAATGGTCATGGGCGGCGATTTGTATCCGGGGCGTTGGGATTTGAGTCCCGTCTTATCGCAAGCTTGGGAGCCAATACACCCCATCGGATGCTGAAAAACAGCGGAAAGCCACAAGGTGACGGTGGGTGCGACGAGATCGCGGCTCATGAGGGAACGTTGTTGTCTGTTCGTGAACGGCTTCCGCACCACCATTGGGGAACAGGATGACATCCCGGCCGTTAGGTCTCCAACCAATCAGGAGATTTGGACCATGGCCACCAAGCAGGGCAAGAAAGACAATCGCCTCTCGGACAAGGAGGCTATGCATATCGCGGAGACCACCGACGTTTCGCCTGGGCAGGCCAAGGAGCTGGCTGAGAAGCACGGGAAAGACAAGGCCGAGAAGGAAGCCAAGAACTTCAAGGCAGAGGGCTGATTCTCTGCGCCAAACCGACGCTTAAGAAACGATGGGCCTGTCGGTCACGAGTTGGCTCAGGAGAAGCTGTCGTAGCCGGCGCGGCCTTCATCGAGAAGTCGCCGGATCACCGCAACGCCTTCGGCGATGTCCTTGCGTTGTCTTGGCTGCGAAACGCCGAAGCGGACGCCATGGAAAACCTGCTCGGAACGGCCGGCCTTGAACTCGTCCTCATCGTCGATCAGCACGCCATGCTCGAGGCAGGCGTTCTTGAAGGTGCCGGAAAGCCAGGGGTCGGGCAGGGTCAGCCAGACAAAGGGCACCCTGTCATGTGACTTGAACGCGAAGCCGGCCAAAGTCTCGCGCACGATGGCGATGCGGGCGTTGATTTCGGCGATGCTGCGTTTGCGTATCTCATCGGCCTGACCCGACAGAACCAGCCTTGTATTCACCTCCGCCAGCAGGAAGGGCATGCCGCCGGTCATCATCTTATGGGCAAC
Source organism: Mesorhizobium norvegicum (assembly GCF_004919685.1). GTDB lineage: Bacteria > Pseudomonadota > Alphaproteobacteria > Rhizobiales > Rhizobiaceae > Mesorhizobium > Mesorhizobium norvegicum. Next base: position 19,838 of record NZ_SMYZ01000057.1, read on the forward strand.
GCGGATCCGGTGGCGGTAGGCGGGCGGGCAGGAAAGCCAGCCACCGCGCACACCGGCTGCGACCGACTTCGACAGGCCGCCGGCGATAATGGTGCGTTCAGGGGCATATTCGGCCAGCAACGGCGTCGGATCATCGGTCAAATTGCCATAGAGATCGTCCTCGATGAGGACGACATTGTATTCGCGTGCGACACGCGCGATTGCTTCGCGGCGCGCCGCCGACAAGGTCACCAGTGTGGGATTCTGCGCCGTCGGCATCAGGAAGATCATCTTCGGATGCTTTTGCGCGCAGACGCGCTCGAAATCCTGGGGATCGATGCCTTCGTCGTCCGACGCCACCAGCGCGGTGCGCCGGCCGATCAGGCCGGCGCTGCGGGAAATCTGCGAATAGGTGAGGTGCTCGAAGGCAACATAGTCGCCAGGGGTGGTGAGCGCCGCGATGGCCGCCATCACCGCGGCATGGGTTCCGAGCGTGGGGACAATGGTACCGGCATTCGGGCGAAACGAATTGCGCGACAGCCAGCGGGCGCCGGCTTCGTACCAGCGGTCAGGAAAATCCCGCGTGTAGCTTGAAATCTCATGCGGATGGTCTTGCGCCGTGCGCGACAGCACATCGGCGACGATGGCCCCTTGGCCAATATCGGGAGCAGCCGTGCTGTCGAAACGCAGCTTGCCATGCGGCGCATCGATGTAGCGAGTGCCTTCCGCGCTGACGTCCGGAGCCAGCAAGTCCGGCTTCGCGCCATCGGCGCGCTGGCCGAGCACATAGGTTCCACGGCCGACTTCGCCGCTCACCAGCCCGCGCTCGCGCAGCAATTGATAGGCCCGGCCGACCGTGCCGACAGTGGTGCCGATGTCATAGGCGAGGTCGCGTTGCGGCGGCAGCTTTGCGCCGGCATCGATCACACCCCGGTCGATGTCCGTTTCGATGGAATCCGCAAGCCGCTGATACAGCGGGCCGGAGCCGGCGGTGAGATCGGGGAGCCAATTTGTCATGGTGACAATTTTCTATATTGCACCCGTACATGAGTCAATACATATCGACTGCGTGCCAAAAAGGGTACAATTTGGAATTCCGGTAGAAAGAAAATGAATACAATCGCGACAATCCGTCATTCGAGAGCCGAGTTAACAGGCCAATCGACACGTCCATCGGACCGGAGCGGCTTTGTCAGCCGTCTGGTGCGCCTGGTCAGATCGTTGGCGAGATGGATCGACAGCCTGCTGGAGCGCCGCCGCAGCCGGCTGGCGCTGCTGGAAATGACCGACGACCAGCTCAAGGATATCGGCATTTCGCGCTGCGATGCCCACCGCGAGGGCATCAGGCCGTTCTGGGACTGAAAGCTAACGGAGTTTTGGAGCCCTCGTGCGTGCAACGCCATGGTCCGCAAGGACGGCGACCATGCACAGCACGAGAAAAAGTCCGGTGATGGCCAGCGCCGAGATGGCGACGCTGGTTGCGCCGTTCTTGGCGACGTCAAGGAAGGGGTAGGGCACCTCGCCGGCAAGCGGCGCCCGTACCAGCGCATAGAGCAGATAGGCGACGGGATAGAGCATCCACCAGGAAATGTCGCTCCAGCGCGTCCGGCCGTCAGCGCCTGATATCAGCCACCACAGCAGGAACAGCACCGGCGTCACATAATGCAGCAGGACGTCGCAGAGCAGGAACAGTCCCTGCGGCTGCCAGAGTTGTGCCAGAACCGTGGCATAGATGATGAAGACCAGCGCGATCGAAACGGCAACGCCTGCCCGCATCCGTGTCCCTGCGAAGGCCGGCAGCCACGCATAGCCGGAGGTCGACAGCAGCGACGTGTACACCAGCACCGCGCCGATGTTGGTCAGGATGGTGAAGAAGCTGAGCAGGAAGACGATGGAGCCAAGCAGGCTGCGGCCGGCTTCCATCGACGCCGGAATGCTGATGCAGAACTGCAGGACGAGTCCGGCCAGACCGATGGCCAGACCCGCGATCTGCAGGAACCGGCCCATGGCTAGGCCGTCGCGGCGCAGGCCGGATTGCCGGCTTGCCAACGAGCGATGTCCGAGCCGATGCGGGCGCCGAGCGGATCGTTCATCAGCGGTCCGAACGCGTCGACGCGGCTTGAATTGCCTTGCGCCTGCACGACCAGCAGCGGTTTGCCGCCATAGTGCTTGGCCGGCACCAGCAGGAAACGCGGCGTGCCGCTGAACGAATTCAGTTCGTTGGCCATCTGATACTGTTTGAAGGCCGGGTCCTTGCTGGCGATCCAGCATTTGTGGGCCGCTATCGCCACTTGTTCCATGGCCAGAAGCGCTGCACTTTTGCCTGAGGGGACCGGCGTGCTCTTCGGGGTCGATTGGCAGGACGCCAAGGCGAAACCCGCCGCGGCAACCAGCGCGACCGTCTTGCTCCTGATCAAGCGGCACCCATCTCAAGTTCGGACAGAAAGATCTTCAAACCGTCGGTCATCTCGCCCCACACCCGCGACAATGCCGGGTGCTGCGAGGCGATCTGCTCATAGGCATCGAATTTGGGATAGGCGTCGAGCAGGTCGTGGCGTCCGGTCATGGCGCGGAAATTGTTGAAGATGAACCGTGTCGGCGTCAGCCAGGCATCGGCGAAACTGATGTCGTCACCGAGCGCGAAAGGCCCTTGCGCCATACGCGCCTCGATTGCCGCCAGTCCGTGATGCAGGCGGGCGAACTGGGCGTCGATCTCGGCAGTGTTTCGCTTCGGCACGAAATGAAGCTCGAAAAGCTTCATCGTCGGGGTCAGCACATCGAGATCGGTGATGCGGGCGAACATGCGCACCAGCGCGCGGTCCTTGGAATCGGGCGGCAGCAGCGCCGGTTCAGGGAACCGTTCCTCGAGATATTCCGCGATCACCACCGATTCGACGATCGTCTCGCCCGAACCGGTGATCAGCACCGGAATCCGGTTCATCGGTGAGATGGCGCGAAACGCTTCCGGGATCGGAAAACCGGGCGGCGGCGCGATGATCTTGAGCGGCACGTCCTTGATATAGGCCAGCGCTCGCACGATCGATGAGTAGGGCGACAACGGCCGCGAATAGAGTTTCATGACCGTCTCTCTCCCCAATGAATCGGACTTGCCCTGATAAAGAGACAGGAATGTCCGGCTGTTTTCAAGCTGTTCGCTTCGATGACGTCAGGCAGCGATGCCGAGGGCACTTTCGAACAGTCCACGGCCGTCGGTGCCGCCATGGGCTGCTTCGATCAGGTTTTCCGGATGCGGCATCAGGCCGAGCACATTGCCTTGGCTGTTGACGATGCCGGCGATGTCGTTGATCGACCCGTTGGGGTTGGTGCCGTCCGCATAGCGGAACACCACCTGGCCTTCGCCTTCGAGGCGGGCAAGTGTGTCGGCGTCGGCGAAGTAGTTGCCGTCATGATGCGCAACCGGCGAGCGGATGACCTGACCCGGCTGATAGCGGCGGGTGAACATGGTGTTGGCGTTGGTGATCTGTAGTTTCACCTGCCGGCAGACGAATTTCAGCGAGGTGTTGCGCATCAAGGCGCCCGGCAGCAGGCCGGCCTCGACCAGGATCTGAAAACCGTTGCAGACACCGATGACCATGACGCCCTTGGCCGCCTTTTCGGCCACCGCCCGCATGACCGGCATGCGCGCCGCGATCGCGCCGCAACGCAGATAGTCGCCGAAGGAAAAACCGCCCGGAATGGCGATCAGGTCGACATCCGGGATTTCGGTGTCGGTCTGCCAGACGGTGACCGGCGGTTTTCCCGAAATCTTGGTCAGCGCCGCGATCATGTCGCGGTCGCGGTTGAGGCCAGGCAGAAGGACGACGGCGGATTTCATGGCAGTTCCCGTTCGAGCATCTGAGTGAGATACCGGGGTGAAACGTGGTTGGTCAACCAGACATCGTTGTCGGAGAGAAAGAATGACGCCCCATTCCTCGTCATGGTTGCCGAGTCGACCTGCAGGATAACACCTTTCCGGATTCCCGTCCGTCCATCTGAGATCGCTTGCCGGTCTAACGAGCGCGAGCCTGTCGGTCAAACCGCTCGCACCAGGATTTCTTGCCAAGGAGCGGCCAGGAAGGTTTCAGGCGATTACTGTTGATTAAGTCTAAGCCCATCTCTGCCGTCTCCGAGAGACTATATCGACGATTTTATACAATACGAATCCCAAAGTTAACATCTCTGCCTCGTAAGATGAAGTTGTATAAATGGGTTGAGGTTTGAGTGGACAGCACCAAGATCAAAGAGCGTGAAAGCGTTCGACGCAGCATGTGGGTCTCGGCAACCATCATAGCATCGCTTTGCGCGTTTACGTTCATGTTCGTGAGGGACGTTAGCCCCTCTACCGGAACGCTGTTTTCAACCTGGCTTTCTCTCGATACGGACCTGGGAGCATGCGCTGTCTCGTTCACGCGCCTACTGCTGGCAACCACGATCATATCGGTCGGCCTAGGTGTCATTTCCGCGGGGCTGGTCGTCTCCGATCTGATTGACGTCTTCAGCTACAAGAGAAGCTTTCGCGTTTACCGCACGCTTTTCCTGGCTGGGGCAGGCCTTACGGCATTGTTACTGCTGCCGCTTCTTTCGAAAGACGGTGGTTGGTACGCGGGGGGACGTCACGGTATGTCGCGGATCGACCTCGCGAATGCCTGTATCGCCAGCCACTACACCACTTTCTATAGACTATACTGGCACCTTCTCGTCGTCGTGATCCTGGGTTGGGCCAGCATGATAGTGTTGACGAGCCTGCGGCGCGCAATCATTGACGGGCGCGATCCGAGCCAGCTTTCCGACGATCCGCGAGTCAGGGAAATCCAGCTGCGAACCTTGAAATGGTCTCAGCGCCGCATGGCAGTTGGACGAATCATGTTCAAGCTCGCGGCGACTGTTCTGGCCGCGGCACTGTTTTATGGCGGCGCTTCGTCGATGAATCCCGCCGTCGTCCGATTCATTCACACATTCACCTGGGAGCGGCAAAAGGCGAATGTGGTTGAGACCGGCCTGCAATGTGTGCTGGAGGTCAAAGTCAGGCGCGAATGGGTGGAGCAGTCTCGTGCCGACTGCGCTCCCGACGCCGAGATGATCCCTTCAACGCCGACGCCGGGCGCCGGTGTCTGGCGCATCACGAAAATCCCGACCGCAAAGCTTGCCTATCGTGCTCCGAACGGTGGCCAATACTCGTTCGACGTGGCCGGAGATTTTTATGTGAATTTCCCGACGTCAGTTGGCACCGAGATCGAGGTGCTGCGCAATCCAGCCAGGCCGGAGGGGATCGACAAGGTGTTCGACAACGGCGACATCAGGCGAATGGCCTACAAGTTGCTCATGATCGTCATTGGTGCCGTTGCGATCTACTTTTTGTGGGTTCGCAGACAACAGAACCCGCGCACGGTCTGAAGCAGATCACGGCTGGCGGGCAGGGGCTGGCCGTTGTTCCAGCCTCGGCGAGGCCACTCATTGGCGAGAAGCTGGCTGCTTCAGCCCAGCGTCACACTATAATTCTCAATCACCGTGTTCGCCAGCAGCTTGTCGCACATGGACTTGAGGTCCGCTTCGGCCTTGGCCTTGTCGCTTTCCGCCAGCTCGACGTCGAACACCTTGCCCTGCCGCACCGCGCCGACGCCGCCGAAGCCCAGGCCGGACAGCGCGTGTTCGATCGCCTTGCCTTGTGGGTCGAGCACGCCGTTCTTGAGGGTGACGGTGATGCGGGCCTTGATCACGCTGGACATGCTCCTGTTCTGAGTATCGGGGCGCAAGCCGCTATCAGTGCGGCTTGCCTTTGAGGCCGTCGGTCGAGGCGACAAGCACCGGGCCGGTCGGGCGCGGCGGCTCGTTCTCGTTCATGATGCCGAGGCGGCGGGCAACTTCCTGGTAGGCCTCGACAAGGCCGCCCATGTCGCGGCGGAAACGGTCCTTGTCGAGCTTGTCCTGCGTCGCCACGTCCCACAGCCGGCACGAATCAGGCGAAATCTCATCGGCGACGACGATGCGCATCATGTCGCCTTCGAACAGGCGGCCGCACTCGATCTTGAAGTCGACGAGCTGGATGCCGACGCCCATGAACAGGCCGGAGAGGAAGTCGTTGACGCGGATGGCAAGCGCCATGACGTCGTCGATTTCCTGCGGGCTCGCCCAGCCGAACGCGGTGATGTGCTCTTCCGATACCATCGGATCGTCGAGCGCATCGGCCTTGTAATAGAATTCGATGATCGAGCGCGGCAGAACCGTGCCTTCCTCGATGCCGAGGCGCTTGGACAGCGAACCGGCGGCGACATTGCGCACCACCACTTCGAGCGGAATGATCTCGACTTCCTTGATCAGCTGCTCGCGCATGTTCAGCCGGCGGATGAAATGGGTCGGAATGCCCATGCGGTTCAAATGGTTGAAAATGTACTCGGAAATGCGGTTGTTGAGCACACCCTTGCCGTCGATGACTTCATGCTTCTTCTTGTTGAACGCGGTTGCATCATCCTTGAAGAACTGGATAAGCGTGCCCGGTTCGGGTCCCTCATAGAGGATCTTGGCCTTGCCTTCATAAATGCGGCGGCGATTTTTCATCTGATTTTTCTCTGGGGTTCCGGACAGGCGGTATCAGACCATTTCCTGTCCGTCTGCCTGAAATAGTGCGGCTACGGTAGGGTTCAATGCCGGGTCTATCCCAATCACATCGTTTGCTCAATCGGCAAATCCTTCCAATCAACCGCTTTCGGGACTGAAATGCCGCAGCGCAGCATGCGATGAAGCGTATTGACCGGCCCGCGACCTTTTGGTTTGTGCTTTGGCAACACACATATTCACTGCCAACGAATCGAATTTGACCCGGAGGGACGCCATGAGCAGCATGAAAGACCGCGAAGAGGGCTTTGAGCGCAAATTCGCTTTCGACGAGGAACTTCGGTTCAAGGCCTCGGCGCGCCGCAACAAGGCGCTCGGCCTGTGGGCCGCCGAAAAGCTCGGAAAGTCGGGCACCGATGCCGACGCTTATGCCAAGGAAGTGGTTGTTTCCGACATCGAGGAAGCCGGCGACCACGACGTGTTCCGCAAGATCCGCAAGGATTTCGATGCGGCCGGCGTCGACCAGTCGGACCATCAGATCCGCCGCACCATGGACGAGCTGATGGCGCAGGCGATCGAGCAGATCAAGAACACCTGATCCGGCCGAAGCAGGTTCCGCAAAAGTGTCCCACGGTTTTGCGACAGAGAAACTGCGACAGACAAAAGAATGACTGGACCAATCGACCGCCCGGCCTATGCGGGCGGTTTTTCTTTGCCTTTGCCGCGGTTTCCGGCTGAAACTGCTGACGTTAACGAGGAAAGAGTCCATGTCCCTGAAGTCCCGCCTCGCGGCCGATGAAACGCTGTTCACCGCATGGTCCGGTGTGCCGGATGCCTTGACTGTCGAGATCGTCGCCAAGCAGGGTTTCGATGCCGTTACGCTCGACATGCAGCATGGCGGTCATCACGAAGACAGCGTCTTGCGCGGCCTGGTGCCGGTGCTCGCTGCCGGCAAGCCGGCGCTGGTGCGCATTCCTGTCGGCCGTTTCGACATGGCAAGCCGCGCGCTCGACTTCGGCGCCGAGGCTGTCATCGCGCCGATGGTGAACTCGGTTGCCGACGCAAAACTATTCGCCGCCGCGATGAAATATCCGCCGCTCGGCGAGCGCTCCTGGGGCCCGACCTACGCTTTTCCCCGCCACGGCAAGGGCGACCAGGCCGAATGGCTGCGCGACACCAACGAGCGCACCATGGCTTTCGCCATGGTCGAAACGCGCGCGGCCCTTGATGCGCTCGATGGCATCCTCGACACGCCGGGCATCGACGGCATCTTCCTCGGCCCGTCGGATTTCTCGATCGCCTGGAGCAATGGCGCCACGGTCAATTCAACGCTGGAAAGCATGATGGAAACCGTCGCTTCGGTCGCCGAGCGCACCCGCAAGGCCGGCAAACATGCGGCGATCTATGTTGTCGAGCCGGCAATTGCCGGCCGTGTCGTGTCGATGGGCTACCGCCTGCTGGCCATGGGCTCGGAACACGCGCTGATCGGGCTCGGCGCAAAAACCCTGATCAAGAGCGTCAGGGATTCGATCGGCTCCTGAAGACGCTCAGGCCTTCAGATCCGTCAGGAATTTGGCGAAGGTCATCGACCCTTCGGGCCACGGCCCGAAGCCCGAATCCGCGTTGAGATGACCGGTCTCGCCGGCATCGATGAACAGTGAGCCCCAGGCTCCGGCAATGTCCTCGGCGACGTCGAAGGCGCAGAACGGGTCGTTGCGGCTGGCGATTACGATGGACGGAAAGGGCAGCGGCTCGCGCGGGTAGGGACCGAAGGTCATCAGGTGCCTCGGCTTGATCTTGGGATTGGCGACATCGGGCGGCGCCACGAAGAAGGCCCCGGCAACCGGCTTCCGGAACCGCGAAACGGCTTGCACCGCCGCGGCGACACCAAGTGAGTGCGCGACCAGGACGACCGGCTTCTCGGCCTCGTTGACGGCCTTGGCCACGCTCGCCGTCCAGTCCTCACGCACCGGCTTCGACCATTCCGTTTGCTCGACACGGCGCGCCGTCGACAGCTTCGACTGCCAGCGGCTCTGCCAATGGTCGGGGCCAGAATTGGTGTAGCCCGGCACGATGAGGATATCTGCGTCTCTGACCTTCATGGCGCTGAGATAGCGAGCGCCGTCGCTTCGTGCAACGGCCATGAACAGCGCTCTTGATCACAATGGTGAACACGATGTTCGCTTCTTCGCGTCTTGTGTGAACGATCCCGATGGACGATTTGTAGTCAGGAACAGAAACAGCCGTGCGAGAACCGGATTTTGGACCTTACACGACGGACAATCATTGGCGGCGCGGGGCTCCTTGCTTTGGGAGGTTCACCGCAGGCCGGCCGAACGGAGCCTTTGATGAGTGAACTGCCTTTTGCCGCCACCACCCCGGTCAGCGTTGCTCGCGTCGGGTTGAAGGCGCGCGACGCCGAAAGTCTTGCCGCATATTACCGCAGCGTCGTCGGTTTGCAGGAATTGAGCCGTGCCGACGGTGCGATCACGCTGGGCGCCGCCAACCGTCCGCTGCTGGTCATCGAGGCCGATCCTTCGGCCAAGCCGGATGATCCGCGCAGCGCCGGCCTCTTCCACACCGCCTTCCTGCTGCCCAGCCGCGCCGATCTCGGCCGCTGGATCAACCACGCCATCGCCGACAAGATCTCTATCGAGGGCGCTTCCGACCATCTGGTCAGCGAAGCGCTGTACCTGACCGACCCGGAGGGCAATGGCATCGAGATCTATGCCGACCGCCTTCCCAAGGACTGGAAGTGGAATGGCGACAAGATTGCCATGGCGACGGAGCGGCTGAACATCCCGTCCGTCGTTGCCGAAGTGCCTGCGGGTGATGCTGGCTGGCAGGGTGCGCCAGAAAACAGCATTGTCGGCCATGTCCACCTGCGCGTCGGCAGGCCGGAAGACGCCGAAGCCTGGTGGAATCAGGAATTCGGCTTCGACACGGTGGCCAAATATGGCGGCCAGGCGGTGTTCCTATCGTCGGGCGGTTATCACCACCACATCGGCGCCAACGCCTGGCAGAGTTCGGGCGCCGGCCGCCGCGATTCCACCCGGTCTGGTCTGGCCTGGGTCGAAATGCGTTCGGACAATGTGACTGATGAAACGACCCGCGAAGATCCGTGGGGCACGGTGATCAGGACTGTTCCTGGCAAGGCTTGATTGGACGTCGGCGCAGCGTCTTTCTCCCCGTCACTATACGGGGAGAAATGCCCGGCAGGGCAATGAGGGGCAGCGCTGTGGTTGCGAGGTTGTCGTTTCAGACACAAAGCGATGGGTAGCTTTGACCGCCGAAGTCAGCGCCGCCCCTCATCCGCCCTTCGGGCACCTTCTCCCCGTAAACGGGGAGAAGGAAGATCAGGCTTCCCCGAACACCCGCTTGAAGATCGTGTCGACATGTTTGGTGTGATAGCCAAGGTCGAATTTCTCGCGGATCTCGGCTTCCGGCAGCGCTGCCGTCACTTCCTTGTCGGCCAAAAGTTCTTCAAGAAAATCAGCGCCTTGCTCCCAAACTTTCATGGCGTTGCGCTGCACCAGCCGGTAGGAGTCTTCACGCGACAGGCCGGCTTGCGTCAGCGCCAGCATGACGCGTTGCGAATGCACGAGACCGCGGAACTTGTTCATGTTCTTCAGCATGTTCTCGGGATAGACGAGCAGCTTGTCGATGACGCCGGTCAGCCGCGACAGTGCGAAATCGAGCGTCACCGTGGCGTCCGGTCCGATCATGCGCTCGACCGAGGAGTGCGAGATGTCGCGCTCGTGCCAGAGCGCCACATTCTCCATCGCCGGCAGCGCCATGGAGCGCACCATGCGGGCAAGGCCGGTGAGGTTTTCGGTCAGCACCGGGTTGCGCTTGTGCGGCATGGCCGACGAGCCCTTTTGGCCCGGCGAAAAATACTCTTCCGCCTCCAGCACTTCGGTGCGCTGCAAATGCCGGATTTCGATCGACAGCCGCTCGACCGACGAGGCGATGACGCCGAGCGTGGCGAAGAACATGGCGTGGCGGTCACGCGGGATCACTTGCGTCGACACCGGCTCGGGCTTCAGGCCGAGCTTTGCCGCCACATGTTCCTCGACATAGGGGTCGATGTTGGCGAAGGTGCCGACCGCGCCCGAAATCGCGCAGGTGGCAATGTCTTCCCGCGCATGAACCAGGCGCTCGCGGCAGCGCGAGAACTCGGCATAGGCCTGCGCCAGCTTGACGCCGAAGGTCGTCGGCTCGGCATGGATGCCGTGGCTGCGGCCGATGGTGACGGTGTCCTTGTGCTCGAACGCACGACGCTTGAGCGCTGCGAGCAGGCCGTCAATGTCGGCGAGCAGGATATCGCTGGCGCGGGTAAGCTGTACCGCAAAGCAGGTGTCGAGAACGTCCGACGAGGTCATGCCCTGGTGGATGAATCGGGCGTCCGGCCCGACGAATTCGGCGAGATGGGTCAGGAAGGCGATGACGTCGTGTTTGGTGACGCGCTCGATCTCGTCGATTGCCTCGACATCGAATTTTGCAGCACTGCCCTTTTCCCAGATGGTCTTTGCCGCTTCCCTGGGGATGACGCCGAGTTCGGCCAGCGCGTCGCACGCATAGGCTTCGATCTCGAACCAGATGCGGAACCGGGTTTCGGGCGACCAGATGGCGACCATTTCCGGCCGGGAATAGCGAGGGATCATCGGTCAGTCCTGACGTATCGAGAAGTTTGCCCGCGTCCTAACAGAGGCGGACAAAATGCTCAACGCTGCTGGCGCGCAAACCAGACGCCCGCGGCAAACAAGGCGACGAAACCCAGCGGAAAATAAAGCCGGATGCCCAGCACCAAGAATTGATAGAGCGCAATCAACGTCGTGAAGACGAACTGGAGGGCCCAGGTGTGGGTGAAAGCAGGGGCATGCCACTCGGCATAGTAGGAGCGGTACTGCAGCGCAAACAGCCCGCCGGTCAGGCCGACCGTTGCGGCGGCGAGGCACACGAACGCCGCCGCGAAGGCAACTTCCCAGCGCCTTCCCTGTGAGACCAGCCGCGCCGCAAACAGCCCAATCGGAAAGGCCAGCGCGGCTCCCATTGCGAACAGCACGGTGACAATGCGGATTTTCGCCGGTGTCTCCCAGTCGTCCAAAAACAGGGTGACGAGCGCACTGGCGCCCATCGTCACCGCCCACAACAAGGCGCCGAAAAGCGCTGTGCGCGGCGTCGGTATCGCGCGGCGAAGGCGGCTCAGGGCGCGGTCGCGCCTGGCGGGTTGAACAAGCGGTGTCACAGCCGGCCGGTCACCGCGATCCAGCGAAAGTCCGGCCCCTCGAAGCCGTATTGGCGCACCGCGATCAGCACCGCATAGGCGCTTAGACTGTCCATTGAAAAGGTCTGCACGGCGCCGATGCGATAGCCGTTCGGGCAACCCCGGCTTTTCGGTATCGCCTTGTCCTCGTGCAGCAGCTTGGTGGTGCCGCCATCCTGCGCCTCGATGCGCAGCAGCCGGAAGCCGTTGATCTCGCCCTGGCTCTCGCAGCCCTCCGTGTTGTTCATGCCCAGCTCGTCGAGGCGGAACTCGAGCAGCTGGTCGACCGGAGAGAAGATCGGGCGCGGGTTGACCGCCATCCGGTGCGGATCGGCCGAAAGCTCGGTCACTGGGTTGAAACCCGCGGTGATGCCGCGGTTGGCGCTCAACTCGGACTGACTGACAATGGCTTCGCCTTTTTGCCGGGCCTGAAGGCGCGCCGCGTCCAGTTTGGCATTCTCGTCGTCGAGCCGGACCCGGATCGGTGTTCCCTTGAGAAAGCTGTCGGTGCTGGTGTCGATGTAGTAGCGGTTGGCATAGGGAAAGCCCGATCCATCCTGCACGCCATATTCCTCGAAAGCAAAGACGCTGCCGTCCTTGGTGAAGCCGAGGATTTCAAGCTCGGCGACATCCCCGGCACGCGCGGCGATCGAGGTCGCAAACTGTGCAAGCAGGCCAACGGCAAACAGAAAGAGCATTCGCATCGGTCTTCACCCCCGTGATCGTCTCAATCCACTAGCACGACAGAATCAAAACGTCGTGCAGTGCGAAAGCCGATGCATCCAATCAGCCCGTCATTTGTTAATGTCGGCAGTCCCAATGGAGAACCACCATGACCGACACCAGCAAAATTCGGGAGCATATGGAAGTCGTCGGCGCCGATGGCGTGCATGTCGGTACCGTCGACAAGGTCGACGGCCTGCGCATCAAGCTGACCAAGGCCGATAGCGGCGAGGGCGCTCACAGGGGCCATCACCATTACATTCCCCTGAGCCTGATTGCCGAGGTCGATGGCAAGAAGGTCTGGCTGTCGGCGAATTCCGATGTCGCGGTGACGTTCGAGGAAGAAAAGTCCGATCCGGTCTGATCGACGCCTTCCGCTTCATCCCAAGCGTGACGACCAGACCGGAAACAGATCGTCATCCGCAGGCGTCGCGGCAAACACGCCGCGGCTGATGGCGCGCGCCATGGTGGCGCCGGCCGCGGCGTAAAGATCGATCGCCGTGTCGGCCGCAAGCTCGACACCACTCGTACCCGTCGCCAGCGCAAACACCAGGTCGCCATCGGCCGGCGTATGCGTTGGCCATATGGCGCGCACGAACCCGTCATGCGCCGATATCGCCAGGCGCTTTGCGGCGGCCTTGGTGAGCACCGCGTCCGTGGCAATGACGGCGATGGTGGTGTTGCCGCCGGTGTCCATCTGCCCGCCGACACGCTTGTCGCGGTATTTCAGCAGGATCCGTCTCGCATCGTCCGGCATCGGCGAGGGATAGCCAAGCCCGCCGAATTCGTCGCCGATTTCGAACGGTGCTGCCCAGAAATGGCGGGTTCGGCCTGTTGTCACCGAGCCGGTCGGATTGACGGCGGCCAGCGCACCGATGGTGATGCCACTGTCCAGCAGCGTCGAGGCGGAGCCGAGACCGCCCTTCAACCCCGAGGTCAACGCACCGGTGCCGGCGCCGATCGTGCCGAGTTGGAAATCGAAGGTGGCGGTTTGCGCTGCTTCATAGCCAAGCTCGCGGTAGGGCGGATAACGGCCCCAATCCTTGTCGCCGCCATTGCGCAGGTCGAACAGGATCGCCGACGGCACGATCGGCACGCGAAAACCACCGACCTCCAGGCCGATGCCGCGTTCGCGCAGTGCCGCCTGTACGCCGGAGGCCGCGTCGAGGCCGAACGCCGAACCGCCCGAAAGTACTACGGCGTGCACCACCTCGACCGAATTGTGCGGCTCGAGCAGGTCGGTTTCGCGGGTACCCGGCGCACCGCCCAGAATCTGAACGCCGGCCACCGTCGGCCCGTCGCAAAGGATCGTCGTGACGCCTGATTTCAGCCTCGCGTCGGACGCATTGCCGACGCGCAGGCCGGCAACATCGGTGATCAGGTTGCGTGGGCCGGTGCGAAACATCAGTTGCTTTCCAAAGGCGCAAAGCGCGTGCCGTCGAAGCGGAAGACGCGGTAGGGGCTCTGGCTGAGATCGCCTTTCGCATCAAAGCGAATCGGCCCGATCGCAGTGGTGAAATCCTGTCGGGTCAGGGCTTCAGTCAGCGGCTTGTCCGAGCTTTCGGACAAACCTGACGCGGCCTTGGCGATTTCGACCGCCGCAAAGGCCGGCAGCGTATAACCGTCAGGCACGACTTTGTGCGTGGCAAAGGCTGCCAGCACTTTGGGATCGGCGACATCGGCCCATTCCGGCGGTGCGATCATCAGTGTGCCCACAGCATAGGGCACGTCGCCGGGCGGTGTGCGAAGATTCTCGCCGCCGGCAAAGACGATGCCCGCCTGGAGCTGTGCGGCATCGCGGCCCATGATGGCGATGTCGTCGCCGTCGCCGCCGGCAAAGACATGCGTGGCGCCGGCCTTCTTCAGCCGACCGATCATGCCGATCTGATTGTCGAGCTGTGGCCGGAACGTGTCGACGAACACCGGTTTCAGCGCTGCCTGTTCGGCCGCTGCCCGCAACGTCTCGGCGATCTCGCGGCCATAGATGGTGCCGTCGTCGATAATGGCGAACAGCTCGTTCTGCCACAGATGGGTGAGGGCAGAGGCGACGGTGTTGCGCTCATCGTCGCCGCGTGGCCCGAGGCGATAGACCGGCCAGCCGGTCTTGGCGCGGCGGTCGGTCAGGCTTTCGGTTCGCACGCCAACGGTGATGACCGGAATGTTGGCGTCCTTCAGGATCGGCATCGCCGCCTCGATCGCCTCGGTGCAGAGAAAGCCGACCACGATATTGACCTTGGCCGCGACGAATTCCCTAGCCGCCGCAGCGCCGCCGTCGGCGGTACAGGAATCGTCCACGGTCTTCAGTTCGATGCCGTTCGCTTCGGCCGCCAGACCGGTGCCGGCTTCGATCTGCTTGCCGAGGATAGCCGATGGTCCCGACAGGGGCGCGGCGACGCCGACCACTGGCGTCTGGGCATTCGCACCACTGGCCAGAAACAGCCAGAACAGCGCCGCAATTGTTCTTGTCCTGGGTCGCATTCGAGCGATGGGGTCCTCCGTGCCGGTCTTATGCTCCTGGCACTATTTGCCGCCAAGACCTAAAGGCTGCCCGGCCTTGGTGCAACACGCGAATTTCGGGATATGGCTCAGGCACTTCGCTTGTGGCGGGCTATGTCTGGCCATATATGTCGGTGGGATCCTGACCATGGAAAATTGCCGGTGCTGAAGAAGAACGACATTGGGCCGCAGGCCTATCGCGACGCGATGAGCCATTTTGCCGGCCACGTCCATGTGGTCACCACCGACGGGCCGGCCGGCAAGCGTGGCGCCACGGTGATCGCGGCCTGTTCGGTATCGGACACCCCGCCGACCATTCTAGTCTGCCTCAACCGCGAAAATCTGAAGAACGAGCCGTTCGTGAAAAACGGCAGATTTGCCTTGAACACGCTGGCTTCGCACCAGGAGCCGCTGTCGGTCGGCTTTTCCGGCATCACCGGCCTGCCGGTCGAGGAGCGCTTCGCGCTCGGCGAATGGGACGTGATCTCGACAGGCGCGCCAACCCTGAAGGGCGCGCTCGCCGTGTTCGACTGCGAATTGATCGACACCAAGGACCTGGCCACCCATCGTGTGCTTTTTGGCAAGGTGACAGGCCTGCGGATGGGCGATAATTTGCGGCCGCTGATCTACCACGCTCGCGGCTACCACGTCCTGGAAAGCGGAGCGGCGGCGTTCACGGAGAAAGAATGACCGAGCTGAAACCGCGCGCCGCGCCGCGGACGATCGACGAGACGCTCGATCTCCTGACCGGCGCGGACTATGTGGCGGACCGGTCGCTGGCGACCGTGCTGTTCCTGTCGTTGCGCATGAAGCGGCCGCTGTTCCTCGAGGGTGAGGCCGGCGTCGGCAAGACCGAGATCGCCAAGGTGCTGGCGCAGGCGCTCGGCCGCCGGCTGATCCGCTTGCAATGCTATGAAGGCCTCGACGTTTCGTCCGCCGTCTATGAGTGGAACTACGCCGCTCAGATGATCGAGATCCGCATGGAGGAGGCGGCCGGCAAGGTCGAGCGCTCCGCCATGGAGCGCAACGTCTTCTCCGAAAAATACCTGATCCGCCGCCCGGTGCTCGATGCGCTGACCGGCAAGACCGGCGCTGCTCCGGTCTTCCTGATCGATGAGCTCGACCGCACCGACGAGGCGTTCGAGGCTTTCCTGCTCGAAATCCTCTCTGACTTCCAGGTGACGGTGCCCGAACTCGGCACCATCAAGGCGGAGGAACCGCCGATCGTCATCATCACCACCAATCGCACCCGCGAGATCCACGATGCGCTGAAGCGGCGCTGCCTCTATCATTGGGTCGACTATCCCAATGCCGAGCGCGAGCTGGAGATCGTGCGCCGCAAGGTGCCGCAGGCCAATCAACGGCTTTCGGCCGAAGTGGTGTCGTTCATCCAGAAGCTGCGCCAGATCGAATTGTTCAAGGTGCCCGGCGTCGCCGAAACCATCGACTGGGCCGGCGCGCTGACCGAGCTCGACAAGGTGGCGCTCGATCCGGAAACCGTATCCGACACGATCGGCGTGCTGTTGAAATACCAGGACGACATTGCCCGCATCGAACAGGGCGAAGGCCGGCGCATCCTCAACGAGGTGAAGGCCGAGCTTTCGGCGGCGGAGTAGGCGATGCCGCGCCCCGAACCGAAAGAAGCGACGGCGGACGGGCGGATCGCCGACAACATCGTCTATTTTGCCCGCACCTTGCGCAAGGCCGGCATGCGGGTCGGGCCGGCCTCGGTCAAGGATGCCATCGAGGCGGTGCTGGTCGCCGGCATCGGTTCGCGCGATGATTTCTACTGGACGCTGCACGCCGTGCTGGTGTCCAGGCACGAGGATCACGCCATTTTCGACGAAGCCTTCCGGCTGTTCTGGAAATCGCGCGAGCTGATCGAAAAGATGCTGGCGATGTTTTCGCCTGTAGCGCCCGACAACAGGGAAAAGCAGAAGCCACGCGCCGCCGAGAACCGCGTCAGCCAGGCGATGTTCGAAGGCCACCAGAAGAACCAGCCGCGCCAAGAAATCCCCGAGATCGAGGTCGACGCCCGCTTCACCTTCTCCGGCAACGAGGTGTTGCGCGGCAAGGACTTTGCCCAGATGAACGCCGCAGAGATGGCCGACGCCAAGAAGGCAATCGCGCAGCTGCGGCTGCCTTTCGACATGGTGCGGACGCGGCGCTTCAAGGCCGACGCGCATGGCCGCCGCATCGATCCGCGCGCCATGATGCGTTCGGCCGCGCGCACCGGCGGCGAACTGATCCTGCCGAAGTTCCGCTCAGCTCGCGAGGTTCATCCGCCGCTGGTCGTGCTGGCCGACATTTCCGGCTCGATGAGCCAGTACACGCGCATTTTCCTGCATTTCCTGCATGCGCTCACGGAAAAACGCCGGCGCGTGCACACGTTCGTTTTTGGCACAAGGCTGACCAATCTGACGCGGCAGATGCGCCACCGCGACCCCGATGCAGCACTTGCCGACTGTTCGGCGGCGGTCAAGGACTGGTCGGGCGGCACCCGCATCGGCGACACACTTGCCGAGTTCAACCTGATATGGTCGCGACGCGTGCTGGGGCAGGGCGCGGTCGTGCTTCTGATCACCGACGGGCTGGAGCGCGACGATGTCGCCGGCCTGTCGGAGGAAATGGAGCGCCTGCACAAATCCTGCCGGCGGTTGATCTGGCTGAACCCGTTGCTGCGCTTCGATGGTTTTCAGGCGCGCGCCCGTGGCGTCATGGCGATGCTGCCGCATGTCGACGAGTTCCGCTCGGTGCACAATCTCGATGCGCTGGCCGATCTCTGCGCGTCGCTGGACAAGAAGTCGGCACAATCCGTCGATCCGCGCCGATGGCTGGAAGCTGGCGCGAGGCACGCCGCATAACCATATCTTTCCCATCCGAAAAACAGACCCCGAGAAAAACAGACTCCTAGAGAAACGGTCATGGAAAACAGCATTTATCTGGATGAAGCCCGCGACCCCCTGATCATCGCGGAGGGCTGGATGAAGGACGGCAAGGACGTGGCCATCGCGACAGTGGTCGAGACCTGGGGATCGGCGCCTCGCCCGGTAGGCAGCCACCTGGTCATCGACGCGGACGGCAATTTCCACGGCTCCGTCTCGGGCGGCTGCGTCGAGGGCGCGGTGGTTACCGAAGCAATCGACGTCATCGACAGCGGCAAGGCCAGGATGCTGGAGTTCGGTGTTGCCGACGAAACCGCCTGGCAGGTCGGCCTGTCCTGCGGCGGTCGCATCAAGGTGTATGTCGAAAGGCTCGGCTGATCTCCAATGGATCCCTATGCGCTGAAAACACTGAACGCTGAACGACGTGCCCGCCGCGCGGCGATTCTTGTCACCGACCTTGGCGACGGCCGTGACCGCGTCGTGCGCGAGGGCGATAAGGTCGCCGGCGATCTCGGCGCCGCAATCGCCAAGGCATTCCGCACCGGCAATTCCGGTTCGGTCGAGGCCGAAGGGCGAACGTTTTTCCTCAATGCGCACCTGCCGCAGCCGCGTCTCGTAGTGATTGGCGCGGTTCATATCAGCCAGGCGCTGGCACCGATGGCGAAAATCGCCGGCTATCCCGTGGAGATCATCGACCCTCGCACCGCTTTCGCCACGCCGGACCGCTTTCCCGACGTGGCGCTTCATGCCGAATGGCCGGAGGATGTGCTGAAGCGCCAGCCGCTCGACAGCTATACGGCGCTTGCCGCTGTCACCCATGACCCTAAGGTCGATGATTTCGCCCTGAAGGCCGCGCTCGACGCCAACTGTTTCTATGTCGGGGCGCTCGGCAGCAGGAAGACGCATGCCAAGCGCGTCGAACGCTTGCTGGCGCTGGGCGCAACCGCCGATCAGATCGCCCGTATTCATGCGCCGATCGGGCTTGATATCGGTGCGGCCAGTCCGGCCGAGATCGCCGTTGCGGTGCTGGCGCAAGCCATCCACGCCTTTCGCTCGCGCGGGCTGGACGCAAAAGGCGCCGTCGCGTGAAATTCGGCCCCATCCCGATTGAGACGGCGGAAGGCGCAGTGCTGGCGCATGCCACCACCGCCGGGGAACGCCGCTTCCGCAAGGCGCACAGATTGAGCGCCGAAGATGTGGCGCTGCTGCGGGCCGCCGGCATTTCGCAGGTTGTTGCGGCTGTGCTGGCCGCCGACGACCTCGGCGAGGATGCCGCCGCGCAGGAAATAGCCGAGAGCATGGTCTTTCGAGGCATCGAGGCCAGGCCGGCAGCGACCGGGCGGGTCAATCTCCATGCCAGAGCGTCCGGCATCTTCACGGTCGATGCCGTTATGATCGATGCCATCAATGCCATCGATCCGGCCATCACCATCGCCACGCTGGCGCAGCATGCGCCGGTCGAGAAAGGCCAGATGGTTGCAACCGTGAAGATTATTCCCTTCGCGGTCAGTTCAGCATTGGTCGACGCTGCGACAGAAATCTGCGCCGGTGGCGAGATATTTGCCGTCAATGCCTACCAGCCGGTGCGTGTCGGCGTCATCCAGACGGTTCTGCCCGGCATCAAACCAAGTGTGCTGGACAAGACGCTGCGCGTCACCGAAGCGCGGCTGGCACGCACCGGCGGCAGGCTGACGGCGGAGCGCCGCACGCCGCATGAGATCGCGCCGGTGGCGGAAGCCGCGGTCTCCCTGGCGCGCGACAACGACATGGTGGTGATCTTCGGCGCCTCGGCAATGAGCGATTTCGCCGATGTCGTTCCAGCCGCGATCGAGAAGGCGGGTGGTACAGTCATCCGCGCGGGCATGCCGGTCGATCCAGGCAATCTGCTGGTGTTGGGTATGCTCGACGGCAAGCGCGTCATCGGCGCGCCCGGTTGCGCCCGCAGCCCCAAGGAGAACGGCTTCGACTGGGTGCTGGATCGGTTGATCGCCGGCCTTGACGTGACCGCCAGGGATATTGCCGGCATGGGGGTCGGCGGGCTGCTGATGGAAATCCCGACACGGCCGCAGCCGCGCGAACCGCTGCCGGCCAAAAGCCAGCTCAAGGTCGGCATCGTGCTTCTGGCCGCCGGCCGGTCGAGCCGCATGGGTGGACCGAACAAGCTGCTGGCGCTGTTTGACGGCAAGCCGCTGGTGCGCCGCACCGCCGAGCGGGCGCTCGGCTCGAAGGCGTCTGGCACGATCGTCGTCACCGGCCACCAGCGCGAGCGGGTGCGCACGGCGTTGGCGGGCCTCGACGTGACCTTCGCCGACAATCCCGATTTTACCGAAGGCCTGTCCACTTCGCTGAAGGCCGGCATTGCCTATCTGCCGGAAGGTTGCGCCGGCGTGATGATCGTTCTCGGTGACATGCCGGGTATCGCGTCCGATGACCTCGACAGGTTGATCGATACCTTCCGCAAGGCCGGTGGCAATTCGGTGGTCCGCGCTTCGCATGACGGCAAGCGCGGCAACCCGGTGCTTTTGCCGCGCTCGCTGTTTCCGGCGATCGCCCATCTCGAAGGCGACACCGGCGCACGCCATCTCGTCGAGACCGAAGGGCTCGATGTCATCGATGTCGAGATCGGCGCGGCGGCGTCTGTCGATGTCGACACACGCGAGGCACTGGAAGGTGCCGGCGGCGTGCTGCAGGATTGACAAACCCAAGCCGAATTACGCATGCCTGAGGGATGGCTATTCGTACCGTCGCATTCGTAAAGCTCCACGCCTTCCTGGCAGCAACATTTGTTTTTTGCGTCGCCGCCCACGCTGCCGCTCTCGAACTAAAACCCTTCAAGGACGATCTCTTCGCCTATCCGCCCACGCTATCGTCCGACACCAATGGCGCCTACACCGTCATCGACTACCGCGAGATGCGCGACATCAACCAGCGTGACCAGGTGCCGGAGCGCCGGGTGAACGCCCAATACACCGACACCAGCGTTCGCAAGGTGCAGCAGGATCTGCTCTTGAACACCGATGCCGGCGATGTCAGGCATGTTGCCGTCGGCAAGACCGAGGGCGCCGGCATCATCGTGCTTTATCTGCACGGGCAGGGCGGCAGCCGCAAGCAGGGCGTCGACGACTTCACCTTTGGCGGTAATTTCAACCGGCTCAAGAACCTGATGGCCGGCAATAGCGGCCTCTATCTCAGCCCGGATTTTACCGATTTCGGCGACAAGGGAGCGGCGCAGGTAGCGGCACTGATCGGCCACTATGCCGAGCAATCGCCAGGCGCGAAGATCTTCGTCGCCTGCGGCTCGATGGGCGGTGCGCTGTGCTGGAAGCTTGCCGGCCGCAACGATACCGGCCGGCGCATCAATGGGCTGCTGCTGCTCGGCTCGCTATGGGACGAGAGTTTCCTCGCCAGCCCCGCCTTCAGGCGTCACGTCCCGGTTTTCTTCGGCCAGGGCAGCCATGATGTGGTTTTCCCGGTGGAAAAGCAGGAAGCCTTCTTCCGCTCGATCATCGCCAAATCGAAAGCCTACCCGTATCCGACCCGTTTCGTCCGTTTCGAGACCGGCACCCATGGCACGCCGATCCGCATGACCGACTGGCGCGGCACGCTCAACTGGATGCTGTCGAAGGCGCCTTGACCGGCACCGCGGGTAGCCCGTCCAGGCTCAGGGCGCGGTGTTGTAATCGACAACCGTCTGCGGATTTTCCTCGCCGTCATAGGACGCATCGACGTCGTACTGGACCAGCGAGAAATTGCCATTGCGAAACAGATACGTCCCCGCGTCGGACGCATCGCCGACGCCGCGCCACTTGTTGAACGTGGTGATCGTGTGGGCAGCCTCGTCATAGTCGGAATTGACGGCCCAGCCGGACGTCTGGAAACCGACGATGGTCATGCCCAGCAATTTGCCGTCGCTGTCATTGTTTTCGTAGCGGATGTCCATCTTGGGTTCGGCGAACTGCAATTGCTGCACGCCCGAGACCTCGTCGGTCATGTAGTAGATCGAGCTTTCGTTGTAGGCCGCGGCCGAGCAGGAAAAATGGAACAGCCGTGTCTCCTTGTCGGGATCGCCGGGCTGCGCATCGTTGTCCTTGTATTTGATCGAAAAAACGGTCGGCTCATCGGCGAGAAACTGCTTGTCGCACTGGTCGCCATAGGTCGCCAGAAAGGCTTTCTTGGCCTGTTCCAGTGCTGTGTCTTTCTTCGGCGGCGGCGGACCGTCGCCGCAGCTTGGCGGCAACGCCTCCTCGAAATCGGCGGTGGAGGGTTTCAGCGCGCCTTTTTCGATGTGGATCGGATCGAAGGGCGGCGCCGCCTGGATCTGGGCATTCACCTGGCGCAGCGTATAGCAGCCGGCAAAGACCTTTTCGCCGCCGGTCTTGTCGGTGGCGCGGATGGCGACGGGGACGTTGTAGAAAATGCTGCCGGCGGCGCCTTCGTCGGAGACAGCTCCGGTAGCAACCTCGACCTTGTCGGTGCCATCATAACCCTTGACGAAACTGTCGAAATCCTTTGCCGGCTTTGTATCTCCGAAATAGCCCCAGGCACGGGCGAATTCGTGCCGGCTGATGGCACTGTAGAGCGAACGGACAACCGCATCGGCGCTCGACCGGTCGTCGACATAGGGCGCTTCGGGTGCATCTTCGGCGGCCAATGCCGTTTGGCCGATCGGGGCAAGGGAGAGAAAGGCAGTCGCTGCGAAAAGGGCGCGTCTCATCGGGAATCTCCGCTCGATGAGGAGATTCTACTATGGCGATTGCGGCAACGTGGTGACGCAGCGTCGGCGGTCTTGAAGAATCGTGCGCGAAGGCGCTACGTCGCGTCCGCCGGCGTTCGGCCGGGCAGGAGATTTGACGTGACGATATCGATGTATGAGGCATCCGTGCCTGTGTTTTCAGCCAGGCTGAAGGCGCTTTCCAATGTGCTTGCGACCGCCGAACAGAATGCGCTTGACCGCAAGATCGATCCGCAAGTGTTCTTGACCGCTCGGCTGGCGCCCGACATGTACGCTCTGACCCGGCAGGTGCAGATCGCCACCGATCACGCCAAGGGCGCACCGTCCCGGCTCGCCGGGCGCGACGTGCCGAGATACGAGGACAACGAGGCGAGTTTTGCTGATGTCCAGGCTCGCATCATGAAGACGCTCGACCTTCTCGCGACATTTTCGGCTGCCGAATTCGACGGCTCCGACGACAAGATCATCGAGCTGAAGCTTGGTGGGCGCGAAAGCTCGATGCCCGGCATGCAGTATCTGCTGCATGTGGCCATGCCCAACTTCTATTTCCACCTCACCACGGCTTACGACATCCTTCGCCACAATGGCGTGCCGTTGGGCAAGGCGACGTTCCTGGGAGCGCGCTAGGGAATTGAGGTTTTGGAGATGTCCCGGACTGAGCCGGGACATCTCGCGACTCGATACTTCTAGCGAACGGACATTTCGCGGGCGATGCGGGGGAAGTCGGCCGGCTTGATACCGATGTCGGCGCGGTCGGCATTGCTCATCGAATGAAGCAGTGCGAGCGCCGAGCGGTATCTCAGATGCTCCTGCGGCCGCGGCCGGGCGAACATTTCAGTGAAGAAACCCATGATTCAAGCCCCTGATTGGTCCTCCACGGCTGCCAATATAGGTGAATCGTGACAATTGTGCAGTGCAGCATTTGCATGCCTGCCATGTCCTGGTGATTTCCCTGGCCATATTTCTGTAACCGGGTGAAACTTTTGCGTGCCGCGCATCGTAGCCTCGAATGCTGGCTACATGGCCGGTTTTTCCTCGCCACTCCTGGCGAATTCCGGACTGCATGAACGTGCAGTCCGGCTTTTTGTTTTGGGGCGAGGAGGTTGAAGCGGCGAACGCGTGCAACGGCTAAATTCGTTAAGATCGGTGGCATGCATTTTTAACGAGCCGGTTCTATGCTCTGAAGCTTGCACGGTCGGGCAAGGGGGAGGCTGACATCGCTACTGGCGCCAAGCGGGATTTCGCTTCGTTGCTCGACGACCTCTTCGTCGCCTCCGACAAGGGCGACGGAATTGGGGATGACGGGATCGAGGGCGAAGAGGCCGGCGCTCGTCCATCCATCCCGTTCGACTATCTCTCGGTGGCCGACGAACTCCATTCCGGCCGCATCAAGGTTTCTGGCACCGGCTTTGCCACCGAATATCGCGAGGCGGGTGCCGATCTGGCGACCGAATTTGCCGCCTTGCTCGATCATGCCAAGCTGGCTCTCGCCGGCGAAGAGCCAAAGCCCGAGGAAAAGCTGCCGCCGATCGATCCCGAATCCATCGCGGTCGAACTTGGCCTCAATCAGCCCAAGCAGGTCGCCGACTTCAGCCGCATGCGCCGCAGCTTCGCCTTTGCCAACCATCCGGACCGTGTCGCTCCGCATCTGCGCCAGCGCGCCATGATCCGCATGCAGGTGGCCAACATGCTGATCGACGAAGCCAAGCGCCGCGCGCTGCCCGGCGCTCGCCGCTAAACGCCACTGGTTCACGCAAAAGTCGGTCTGCCGAGGCTTGGAGAGCGCCTCTGCTTTGCCTATAGATGCGCTTCCTCCCGCGCTGCCGCGCACGCCTTCCCTCCGGAGCAGAATTTCCATGCACAAGCGCCGTCTCGGTCGGACCGATCTTCTTGTTACCCAGATCTGCCTGGGCTCCATGACCTGGGGCCAGCAGAACACCGAGGCCGAGGGCCACGCCCAGATGGACCTGGCCTTTTCGCGCGGCGTCAATTTCATCGACACGGCCGAGCTCTATCCGATCCCGCCCAAGGCGGAGACGCAAGGACGGACCGAAAAGATCATCGGCAGTTGGATGAAGGCCAATCGCAACCGCGACAAGGTGATCCTGGCCTCCAAGGTTGTCGGCCGCACGGCCAACAGATGGTTTCGCGGCGACAGGCCATCGCAACTGGTGCGCGCCGATATTTTTGACGCCATCGACAAGTCGCTGGCCAAGGTCGGCACCGACTATCTCGACCTCTATCAGATCCATTGGCCGGAACGCGACATACCCTGGGGCGCCAACCCGACGCGCGTCGGCGCCGTATCGCCGCGCGCCGATTCTGTCGGCGCGCCGGCCGACGAGACACCGATCGCCGAGACGCTTGCCGTGTTCGACGAACTGGTGAAGGCAGGAAAGATCCGCCATTTCGGCCTGTCGAACGAGAGTTCCTGGGGCGTGATGCGGTTCCTTGCGGAGGCTGACAAAGGGATCGGCCCGCGCGTCGCGTCGATCCAGAACGCCTACAATCTCGTCAACCGCACCTTCGAGGTGAATCTCGCCGAGGTCTGCGAGCGCGAGCAGGTGTCGTTGCTGTCCTACTCGCCACTGGCGCAGGGCTACCTGACCGGCAAATACGACCATGGCGCGCGCCCGCAAGGCTCGCGCTCGCAGCTGTTCAACCGCGGCCAGCGCTACGAGACATCAAATGCCGCCGAAGCCCAGCTCGAATACAATGAGCTGGCGCGCTCCTTTGGCCTGGAGCCGGCGCTGTTTGCCAATGCCTATGTGTCGAGCCGGCCGTTCGTGACCTCGAATATCGTCGGCGCGACGAGCATTCCGCAGCTTGAAATGGCGCTGTCCTCGGTCGATGTCGTCTGGACCGAAGAGATGCAGAAGGCGGTGGATGCGATCCATCAGCGGGTCGGCAATCCCTGTCCTTGAACGGGATTGGATGCGGCCGAATACTCAGTAATTACAAAGAGCGGGGGCAACAATGAATTTTCCGATAGAGCTGGTCCGCGAACGATTTCCGGCACTGTCCCTGATCGACAATGGCCGCCGTCGCATCTATCTCGACAATCCAGCCGGCACGCAGGTGCCGCAAGCCGTCGCTGACGCTGTGTCGCGCTGCCTTTTGACCACCAATGCCAACCTTGGCGGTTTTTTCGAAACGACGATTGCCGCGCAAGCCGTCGTGAACGAAGCGCATCGGGCAATGGCCGATTTCCTTGGCGCCGCAAGCCCCGAGGAAATCATCATCGGCGCCAATATGACGACGCTGACCTATCACATGTCGCGCACGCTCGGCCGCACGATGAAGCTGGGTGACGAGATCATCCTCACCCGCATGGACCATGAGGGCAATGTGTCGCCCTGGCTGCAGCTGGCCGAGGACCTTGGCCTCGTCGTGCGCTGGCTGCCGTTCGACGAAAAGAGCTGGCAGGTCGAAGAGGCGACGCTGGCTGGTCTGCTTTCGGAGAAGACACGGCTGGTCGCGTTGAACTATGCCAGCAACCTGACCGGTTCCATCAATCGCGTGAAGGCGCTGACCGCCATCGCCAGGAATGCCGGGGCCCTTGTCTATGTCGACGCCGTGCAGTTCGCGCCGCATGGCCTGATCGACGTGCAGGAGCTCGGCTGCGATTTCCTGATCTGCTCGGCCTACAAATTCTTCGGTCCGCATATGGGCATTTTGTGGGGCCGGCGTGATGTCATCGATGGTCTGAAGCCTTACAAATGCCGCTGCTCGTCCAATGGCCTGCCGGAGCGGTTCGAACTCGGCACACCGCAGATCGAGTTGATGGCCGGTCTCACCGCCGCGGTCGATTACTTTGCCGACCTTGGCGCGGCGGCGGGCGAGGGCGGTTCAAGAAGGCGGAAGGTTGCCAAGGCGTTTGCGGTTTCGATCGCCTATGAAAACCCGCTCGCGCAACAGCTGATCGACGGTCTGTCCGATATCGAGGGCCTGACCATCCATGGCATCACCGATCCGAAGCGGCTTGGCGATCGCGTGCCGACGGTTTCCTTCACCGTCGACGGCATCGTGCCGGAGACGGTCGTGCGGCAGATGAATGCCGAAAACATCTTCCTGTGGTCCGGCCACAACTACGCCTGGGAGATCGTCCACCAGCTCGGCATTCCAGCCGAGCATGGCGTGGTGCGCATCGGCATCGCCCACTACAACACATCAGCCGAAATCGATGAGACGCTGGAGAGCGTGCATCGGGTCATCGCCATGCTCAGGCAGCAGCGGTCCTGACGCTGGCTTGAGCATTTACCGCGTCTTGCCGCCGAAGCCGGTCAGGAACGCAGTGAGATTGTCGCCGAGTTCGTCGCAGAGATAGCCGCCCTCCTGGACGATGACCGTCGGCAGGCCGAGCTTTGCGATGGCCTCGCCGATACGCGAGAAGCCAGGCGTCGACACCGAAAGTCCGCCGAACGGATCGCCCTCGAACGCGTCGAGGCCGAGCGCCACGACCAGCGCGTCTGGCGAAAAGGCACGGATGCGCTGGAACGCCACCTCGAGCGCTTCGAGAAACGCCGCATCGGCGGATTTGCGCGGCAGCGGCAGGTTGAAATTGTAGCCGAGGCCGGGCCCTTCGCCGCGCTCGTCGGCATGGCCCCAGAAGAACGGATAGAAGCGCACCGGATCGGCATGCAGCGAGACGGTCAGCACATCCGGCCGTGCATAGAAGATACCTTGCGTGCCATTGCCGTGATGCAGGTCGACATCGAGGATCGCCACCCGCGACGCCGTCCTGCGCAAGACCTGCGCGGCGACGGCCGAGTTGTTGATGAAACAGAAGCCGCCGGCGACGTCGGCGAAGGCATGGTGGCCGGGCGGGCGGCACAGCGCGTAGGCGGCCGGCGCGCCTGATATCACCGCCTCGGCCGCATCGACCGCGCTCCAGGCGCTCCACAGCGCGCTCTGCCATGTTTCGCCCGAGATCGGGCAAGCGGTGTCGGCCATGTGATAGCCGGCCTGACCGACCGCCGAGGCCGGATAGGAGCCGTTGCGCGTGATCGGATGGATGTTGGGGATCACTTCGGCCGACGCGCCTTCGATGCGCTGCCAGCGCGTATAGATATGTTCGAGGAAATCCAGATATTCGGGCGTGTGCACCGCCGCGACCGGACCGAGCCCGTGATCCCGAGGCCGCTCGATCGTGCAACCCGCAGATAATGCGCCGGATAACAATCTCTCGACGCGCTCCGGCTTTTCCGGATTGGGTTGCGCCGCACCGCTCGAAAGAAAGGCCTTGGGGTCGTGATGCTTCTGCTCCTCGGCATAGAAGGCTTTCATCCCTGCTCCCCATTTTCCGGCGTGTCGGCGAAGGCAAAGAACGCCTCGCCGGTGATTTTTTGGGTCTGTTCGTAGCTCGACCAGGCGATGCCCAGCCTCTCGTAGAAGGCCTTGGCGCCTTCATTGTCGGTGTCGACGGACAGCCGGAGATAAACGCCGCCTTCCTTCCGGCATTGCGCCGCAACGTGCCGCAGCAGCCGCTCGCCGATCTTGCGGCCGCGGAACCGGTCCTCGACATAGAGGTCCTGCACATAGACGCCGGGCCGCCCCATCCAGGTCGAAAAGATCGGGAAATGCAGGCATAGGCCGGCAAATTCACCGCCCACCTCGGCGATCAGCGTGGAGAAGGCGGGTTTTTCGCCGAAGCCGTAAGTTCTGAGATCGTCCGGTGTCGAGATGATCTCCTCCGGCGCGCCGATATGGGTGCCGAGTTTCAGGATCGCCGTGTGGATTGTTTCGACGTCGTCGATCCGGCCGGGGCGGAGGAGGATTTCGGGCGAGGGGACAATCATTGGAGGTTTGGCGCCCAGGCACCCCCCTCT
>NZ_SMYZ01000058.1 GCF_004919685.1 Mesorhizobium norvegicum
AGGGGGGTGTGAAGGATCGCTACAGAACCAGTTTACCCTGCGCCGCCGCATCTTCCTCGCCGCGACATCAGCCCCCTAACCCCCCAGCGCCTGATCCAGATCGGCGATCAGATCATCACCGTCCTCGATCCCCGCCGACAACCGTACCAGCGAATCCGATATCCCGATCTCCGCCCGCTTCTCGGCGGGAATCGAGCCATGCGTCATCAGCGCCGGATGCTCGATCAGGCTCTCCACCCCGCCCAGGCTTTCGGCGAGCGTGAACAATTGCGTGCGTTCGAGGAAGCGTTTCGTGCCGGCGAGGTCGCGGTCGAGCACGGCTGATATCATGCCGCCGAAGGCGTGCATCTGGCGCTGGGCGATATCGTGCTGCGGATGGCTAGCGAGGCCGGGATAGATGACGCGGCGCACATCCTTGCGGCCTTCCAGCCACTTGGCGATCTTGAGGCCGTTGGCGGAGTGGCGCTCCATCCTGAGCGCCAAAGTCTTGAGGCCGCGCAGCGCCAGAAAACTGTCGAACGGGCCTGAAATGGCGCCGATGGCGTTCTGCAGGAATTTCAGTTGGGTGGCGAGATCCTTGTTGTCGCCGACAACAGCAACGCCGCCGACCATGTCGGAATGGCCGTTGAGATATTTCGTCGTCGAGTGGACGACGATATCGATGCCGAGCTCCAGCGGCCGCTGGATGTAGGGGCTGCAGAAGGTGTTGTCGGCGACCGACAAAATGCCCTTGCGCTTGGCGAGTGCGGCGACGCCTTCGAGGTCGACGATGCGCAGCAGCGGGTTGGTCGGCGTCTCGACCCAGAGCATTCTTGTTTCGGGGCGGATCGCGGCTTCCACGGCGGCGAGGTCGGTGAAATCGACGAACGAGACCTGCAGATTGGCGGAGCGTTTTCTGACCCGCTCCATCAAGCGGAAGGAGCCGCCATAGATGTCGTCGGTGGCGACGATATGGGCGCCAGAATCGAGCAGCTCCAGCACGGTGGCGATCGAGGCCAGGCCGGAAGCGAAGGCAAAGGCGGCCGAGCCGCTTTCGAGGTCGGCCACGGCCCGCTCGAAGGCAAAGCGCGTCGGGTTCTGGCTGCGGGCATATTCAAAACCCTTGTGCACGCCAGGCGACTGCTGGGCATAGGTCGAGGTGGCGTAGATCGGCACCATCACC
Source organism: Mesorhizobium norvegicum (assembly GCF_004919685.1). Classification (GTDB taxonomy): domain Bacteria; phylum Pseudomonadota; class Alphaproteobacteria; order Rhizobiales; family Rhizobiaceae; genus Mesorhizobium; species Mesorhizobium norvegicum. The sequence goes on from NZ_SMYZ01000058.1 coordinate 1,163, forward strand.
GCGCCGGTCAGCGGATCGTGGCTCTGGCCGCCATGGATGGTGCGCGTCGAGAAGGCCAGGCGGTTCTTGCCCGCTGAAGATGGGCCGGATGTGCTGCTGGTCATCGTGCGCGCCTCAGATGGTTGATCAGGTCGATACGGGTTATCAGGCCGACGAACTCGTCGCCGTCGAAGATGATGGCGACCTCGTTGCGGTCGAACACCGGCAGCAGCGCATCCAGCGTCTGGCTGGCCTGCAGCGTGTGCAGATTGGAGGTCATCGCGGTGCGCACCGGGCCGTTGAAACGCTCCCAGCGACCGTCATGCGGGCCTTCGACCTTGGCCAGGATGTCGCTTTCGTCGACGATGCCAATCAGCTTGCCGTCGTCGAGCACCGGCAGTTGCGAGACATCGGAGCGGCGCATGCGGCCATAGGCGTTGAGCAGGCTTTCGTCCGGGCCGACGGAGACCGTGTCGCCAGTGCGATGCGAGCGCATCACCAGATCGCGCAGATCGCCATGCTGTTCCTGCTCGGCCAGGCCTTGTTCGGCCAGCCAGAAATCGTCGAACACTTTCGACAGGTATTTGTTGCCGCTGTCGCAGACGAAGGTGACGACGCGCTTGGGCACCGTCTGCTCGCGGCAATAGCGCAAGGCGGCCGACAACAGCGTGCCCGAGGACGAGCCGGCGAGGATGCCTTCCTTGGACAGGAGGTCGCGCACCGCCAGCATGCTCTGCTTGTCGGGGATGGAGTACGCCTTCTTGACCAGCGACAGGTCGGCATTGGGCGGCACGAAATCCTCGCCTATGCCTTCCACCGTCCAGCTGCCGGCCTCTTCCATCTTGCCGGTCTTGATCAGCGGCGCCAGCACCGAGCCGACCGGATCGGCCAGCACCATTTCGGTCTTCGGCGACACTTTCGCGAAGTAGCGGCCAAGCCCGGTCAGCGTGCCGCCGGAGCCGACGCCGACGACCACCGCGTCGACATCACCGCCGAGCTGCGAGAAAATTTCCGGGCCGGTGGTGGTTTCATGCGCCAGCGGGTTGGCCGGGTTGGCGAACTGGTTGGCATAGAAGGCGCCGGGCGTTTCCGCTGCGATCTTCTCGGCCATGTCCTGGTAATATTCGGCATGGCCCTTGCCGACATCGGAGCGCGTCATGCGCACCTCGGCGCCGAGCGCGCGCAGATGCTGGATCTTTTCGCGCGACATCTTGTCGGGCACGACCAGCACGATGCGATAGCCCTTGGGGATGCCGACCTGGGCAAGGCCAAGGCCGGTATTGCCCGCGGTCGCCTCGACAATGGTGCCGCCACGCTTGAGTTTGCCCTCCCGCTCGGCGGCGGCGATCATCGACAGCGCGATGCGGTCCTTGATCGAGCCGCCGGGGTTCTGGCTTTCGAGCTTGATGAACAGCCGGCATTTGCCGGTGTCGAACTTGGTCAGCTCGACCACCGGCGTCTGGCCGATCAGGTCGAGAACCGACGCATAGGGCGGACGCAGGCGGGACAACGCGTCGGCTGCGGCGATCTCGTGCTCGCTCATATCGATGCTCCATGACCAAGCGACCGCCTCGAGGCAGAGCGGCAGCGTAGCCTCTTTTCCAGCCCTTTGCAGTCGGAAAGAAGATAGATCGTGCCAATCAACCGGCCAGATGCGGAATGAAATTCCAGAATTGAGGGGAGGTCCGCCCCGACGCGCTGATTTCCCCGGCACGCCGCCGGCCGTTCCAACGAACCATCTCGTTCGTTGCGAGCTGCAATTTCCATATGGTAGCCGAGATGCATGAGGCACCCTGAAGCGGTCGCCGCGGCAACAGCCAAGGGCGCACTTCCTATCATCCACGGCGACGCGGATCGGTTCGGCGCCCAAATGCAGGGAACCCTTCGATGAAGATCATTGCCTATGACAACTTCAAGTCCGGCGTCACCATCGACGACCTGAAGCCCTATCTGCGCGATGAGGTGTCGAATGTCTGGCGGCTTTGGAAGGCGGGGATCGTGCGCGAAAACTACGCACGCGCCGATGTCGGCGGCGTGATCATCGTCTTCGAACTCGAAAGCGTCGAGGCGGCCAGGCGCTATACCGATGACTTTCCGCTGTCGAAGGCAGGGCTGCTGGAATGGCATTTCCTGGCGTTCGATGCAGCACCCTTGCCGCTCGAATATCTGTTCGACCCGTCGGTCGATGTCGCCCAACCCTGGGACCGGACGGCCGCATGATCCGGTCAAGCGAAGGGATCGAGATCCCGACCAGCCTGGTGGAGTGGTGCGATCCGCGCCGTATGGCGCTGATCGTCTACGACATGCAGGTCGGCATCTGCCGCCAGGTCGCCGGCGCGGAGGCGATCGTCGAGCGCACCGGCGTCGTTCTCGAAGCGGCCCGCTCGGCAGGCATGCGGGTGGCGTTCACGCGCCATCTGTCCCTGCCGCGCAAGTGGATGGGCGCGACCCAACTTCGGACCGCCATGGCCTGGCAGCGGCGCGACAATCCCGAGGCGGTCGAGCCGTGGTTCCTGCGCGATGCCGAGGCAACGCGGATCGTCCCCGAACTCGAGCCGCGCCCTGATGAAGCCGTGCTCGACAAGCTAACCATGTCGGCGTTCGATTCCACCGCGCTCGGCTTCGCCTTGCGCGATTGCGGAGTGCGCGCCATCGCGCTCGCTGGAATCGCGATGGAAATCGGCATCGAGCCGACGGTTCGCCAAGCGACTGACAATGGCTTCGTGGCTGTGGTGATCGAGGACGCCTGCGGTTTCGGCAACCGGGAAGCGCGCGACCGGTCGATGGTGACGCTTCGGTTCCTCGGCGAGGCCGTCATCACCGATGTCACGGGCTTCTGCGGCGCGCTTGCCGCCGCTGAGAGATAAGCGTCTTGCTAGGCCTCGATCTCGGTGCGGAACCGGACGCCGACCGCGCGCCCGTGCACGGTTCCCCAGTCGTAGAGCGCCTGCAAGGTGGCTGCCAGATCGCGGCCCCGGTCGGTCAAGGCGTAGCGTCCCTTGCCATCGGGCGACGCCTCCAGCACGACAAAGCCGATGTCGACGAGATCGGCCAGTCGCTGCGTCAACATCTTGTCGGACAGCGACGGGATCATCCGGCGCAGTTCGGAATAGCGCATCGGCTGCTCCTTGATCCGCGCCAGGATCACCGTCTTCCACTTGCCGCCAAGCGCATCGAGCGCGAACTCGACCGGACAGCCGTAAAGTCTACCGCGCTGAGTCATGCGCGCATCGTAGGCAAGCCCTTGCCGCCTCGGAAGCAGAATTTGCCAGGCCATGTGGCCAGCTAGGCACAGCACGGCCGCGTCCGTATCTGTCGGCAACAAGCTTCAGGCAGGAGAGCGAAGATGAGTGTACGGGATGCCAATCCGGTCAATGCGCGCCAGCCAAAGCGCGTGGCGATCGTCATCGCCAACCCAGCTATCTCGACCACGACCGGATGGCCGGTCGGCTTCTGGTGGAGCGAGCTGACGCACCCATGGTTCGCCTTCACCGAACGCGGCTACACCGTCGAGATATTCTCGCCCGAGGGCGGCAAATGCGAGGCCGACGCGCTGAGCGACCCGCGCGATCCATCGGGCTATTCCGAGTCCGACCTCATCTCGCTCGGCTTCATTTCGAGCCCGAAACTCAGCGCCCTGGTCGACAACACGCGGCCGGTGGCGGAGATCGATGTCGAGAGCTTCGACGCGATTGTCGTTGCCGGCGGCCAGGCGCCGATGTTCAGCTATGACCGCGCGGAAACGCTGCAACAGACATTCGTCGCCTTCCATGAAGCGGGCAAGGTGGCCGCCGCGCTCTGCCATGGCACAGCGCTGCTGCGCTATGCGAGGCGCGCGGACGGATCGCTGCTCGCGGCAGGCAAGACGGTGACGGGCTTCGCCAATGCCGAGGAGGATTTTGCCGACAAGGCGACCTGGGAGATGGGCGCGCTCGAGCGTGGAAAGCATCTGATGCCATGGCGGATCGAGGATGAGCTCAGGGCAATCGGCGCCAACTATGTCCAGGCAAGGCTGTGGCGCGGCTTTGCCGTACGCGACGGCAACCTGATCACAGGGCAGCAGAATTTTTCGGGCGCGGAAACCGCGCGCGCGGTCTGCGAGGCACTGGGCGGCTAAACTAGACGCCAGCGCCCTAACCCAGCAGCTGCTTGCTCAGCCTCGCGCACTGCACGCGGATATCGGGAATGGCGTCGATCTCGAAGAAGGTGCCGCGCGTCAGCGGGCCGACGGCGAGGATCTTGGCCGACACGGTGCCGTCGCTGGCGAGTATCTCGCAATTGGGTGACACGTCGAGGCCAATGCGCAACGGATCCGGACGCGCCAGGCCACGGTCGACCAGCGAGCGCACGACGCTGTTCGACGAGGTCGAGATGTCCCGGACGATGCCCGAGCAATCATAGATGCGGGCGACCTCAAAGGTTTCGAGGCGCTGTGTGTGGCGCGACTGGACCTGGACCGCAAACGCGCCATTGCGTGCGATGTCGACGACGCGGCCGGCGACCAGGCGGATGCGGCCGGATTGCACGGCTTCGGTGACGCGGGCGTAGACCTCGGGCGCCATGCGATGGCGGTGGATGTCCCACCAGGCCTTGGTGTGTTCGACAAAGCGACGCTTGGCGGAAGCCGGCCAGTTCTGCCAGATCTTCTGGTTGAACGGCCGCAGGCCGTCGACGACGTCGCGCCAGTCGATGCCGGCCTTCTGGTTCTCCTTGATCAGGTCGCGGAACCAGCCGACGAAATAGGACAATTGGGTGCCGAGCGGAATGTCGGCGACGTCGAGCTTGATCGGATTGCCCTTGCGGTGCGGCGAGGGCAGCAGGCCGCGCCGCGACACAGCGATGATGTCGCCGCGATGGCCGCGCTGTTCCAGCGCCAGGAAGGCGTCGACCATGCTGAGGCCGGTGCCCAGCACCATGACGTTTCTGTCGGGATCTAGTGCTGTATCGGCTTCCGAGCCCATCCTGACGGCATGGCCTTGCGCCGGCTCTTCGTCATGGCCGGTGGCCAGCACGGCGAGATGCGCAACGACGCTGGTGCCGTTGGCCAGCGCCACTTCGACACCGGACGGAGTGGGGGTGATGGCGAGGCTCTCCTCGCGGATCAGGCGAAGCCGCCCGGTCTGTTGCTCGCGCGTCTCGAGATCGTCCAGCAGCTCCTTCAGATAGCGGGCATAGACGCTGCGCGGTGCGTAGACCGGCGCCTGGTCCTGACTTGCCAGGCCGCGCTCCAGCAGCCAGCGCGAGAAATTGCCGGGATCGTCGGCATAGGCGCTCATGCCGGCGGCGCTGACATTCAGCACGTGCGCCGACAGCAGCGTCGAATAGGCGATGCCTTGCCCGAAATGCGGACGCTTTTCGATCAGCGTGACGCGCAGGTCGGGATTGGTCGATTTCAAGAGATGCGCGGCCAGCACGACGCCGCTGGCGCCGCCGCCGACAATGATGATCGAGTTGGCGCGCCCGGTCATAAGCATGCCTGCGGTGTGCGCAGCGCCGCTGTCAGGCCTGGACCTTCACCGCAACCGGCAGGTCGTCCCTCGCGACCGAAAGGTCGTCGACAGCCATATCGCGCATTTCGGCGAGGCTGCGCTGATCGAGCACCTCGGCGATGGCCTGCCGGACCTCGAGCATCAGATGTCGGACTTGGCATGTCGCCTCGTTGCAATCTTCACAGCGCTGGTACTGGGTGCGGCTGGCGCAAGGGATAGGGGCCAGCGGCCCGTCAAGGACGCGCACGACATGGCCGACCTTGATTTCATCCGCCGGCCGGGCGAGGCGGTAGCCGCCATCCTTGCCCTTGCGGCTCTGGACGAAGCCGGCATTGCGCAGCTCGCCGAGGATGGCGTCGAGAAATTTCTTCGGGATGTTGTTGCCGGTGGCAATGTCGTTGACGAAGGCGAGCTGTCCGGCCGGCAATCGCGCGAGGTGGACAAGCGCCTTGAGGCCGTACTTACCCTTTTTCGTGAGCATGAAATCAAAATTTCTCTGTCATGCGATGGCGCGGGACCATCGGTTGCGAAACGCCTGGCGTGCGTTGCCGCCGCGTCCAGGCCCGCATGACACATAAATTCTAGTGACATGATGTACAAGCCGAGAACTGTTGATTTTGCTTCGTTTTCAAGCCGCTGTAGCCATTTTAACCGGTCTTTGTGCCCTTGAGAGCACAAAAATGCGCTTTGACGGCAGGAGGATGGCAAATGGTCCTCCAGGGCCGGAGGCGACCGGCATCGACTGACGCGACGGCGAAAGCCGATCCATGCCGCTGGCGATCTTGGTGATGTGGTGGCCGCTCATCGCCGACTCCAACTCCCTAATGTCGATAAGAATACTATACTTACCCCCGAACACGCGGAACGTGTTTTCAATTCTGTAGCTATTGTGGGTATGGATTTGCGCTGTATTGGCAAAAGTGAAAATTGTCATTCGCAAGGTTGTCGAGTGCCTGAGCTTCCCGACTTCGTCATCCACGGGCGTAGCAGGAGCAAAGCTCCGTCGCGGAGACCCGAGGATCCATGCCGGGACCGTGCTGGCGGGCGCAGCGGAGCAGAATTCTTCACCGCAGCAGCGCTCGAAAGTCGCGGCATGGATCCTATGGTCTGCGCCGCGTCGCTTCGCTCCTTGCTCCGCCATAGGATGACGAAGCCGGGGAGGCTCGCGGAGCGCCATTCTTGTTCGTATGGCGATTTGTCATCGGGGGCGATGATGGCGGTTGCAGCCGCCATATGCGCTCGGGTGCTCCGCCACCGACAGGTTTTTTCTAACAAGCCTGCTTTCGTTGGAAGGATTTAACTCTACAAGAACGATAGAATTAGCTGACTATCATAGGGCATTCCGATTTTTCTCTTTTCAGGAGCCCTTCATGTCCACGATTTCGCGACGCATTATTCTGCTCTCGTCAGCGGCCCTTGCCGGTGCTGCCTTCCTCGGCCCGGCCCTTGCCGACGACCTCAAGATCACCATCGGCTATCAGACGGTGGTCGAACCTTCGAAAGTGCCGCAGGCCGACGGCGTCTATGAAAAGGTGACGAAGGCGGCCATCGACTGGCGCAAATTCGATTCCGGCGCCGATGTCATCGCCGCGGTCGCTTCCGGTTCGGTCGATATCGGCTATGTCGGCTCGAGCCCGCTGGCAGCGGCGGCGAGCCGCGAGCTGCCGATCCAGACCGTCTTCATCGTCGGCCTGATCGGCGAATCCGAAGCGCTGGTTGCGCGCAACGGCGCCGGCATCGAGAAGGTCGCCGACCTCGCCGGCAAGAAAGTCGCCGTGCCCTTCGTGTCGACGACGCATTACAGCCTGCTTGCCGCACTGAAGCATGAGGGCGTCGATCCGAAGTCGGTCGAGATCCTCAATCTCAGGCCACCGGAAATCGCCGCGGCCTTTTCACGCGGCGACATCGATGCGGCCTATGTCTGGGATCCGGCGCTCGGCCAGATCAAGACGACGGGCAAGGTGGTGCTGGATTCCTCGCAGGTCGCCGCCTGGGGCGCGCCGACCTTCGACGCCTGGATCGTGCGCACCGACTTTGCCGAAAAGAACCCCGAGGCCGTACGCGACTTCGTCAAGGTGACGGGAGCGGCCTATGCCGAGTTCCTCGCCAAGCCCGACGCATGGTCGGTGTCGTCACCGCAGGCGGCGGCGATCGCCAAGCTCACCGGCGCCAAGCTGGAAGAGGTGCCACAGCTGCTCAAGGGCTATGTCTTCCCGACCCTCGAAGAGCAGGCGTCCGACAAATTCCTCGGCGGCGGCACGGTCAAGGCGGTGGAAGCGACGTCCGCCTTCCTCAAGGAGCAAGGCAAGATCGACGCCGTGCTGCCGGACTATTCGAAATACGTGTCGTCGAAATACGTCACCCAGGCGCTGGCCTCGAACTGAGCGCCTGACTCACACCGAACGCGCGCGGATCTCCTTCCCTGACGCCGCGTGCTGTCTGCCCCGGAACCGCTGACGAGGAGCGGCTCCGGGGCAGTCGGATTATCCATCTGTTTGAGCATGATCTCTGGACAAACGGAAAACCGTTTGTCCGAGAAAACCGGACGCCACTTTTCGGGATCATGCTCCAGAACTGCGAGGCACCCATGCCGCATCTCGTGCTCGACCCCCATCTCGTACTGGACAAGGTCTCGATCCACTATGACGGTCAGGCGGTGCCCGCCGTCGAGCTTGTGTCGATCGATGTCGCCAAGGGCGACTTCGTCGTGCTGGTCGGCCGCTCCGGCTGCGGCAAGACCTCGCTGCTCAATGTCGCTGCCGGCTTAGTCGCGCCGGCGCGTGGGCGTGCCTCCATCAACGGCAAGCTGATCACCGCGCCGGGCTCGGACCGGGCGGTGGTGTTCCAGAACGACGCTTTGTTTCCGTGGCTGACCGCGCGCGAAAACGTTGCCTTCGCGCTCAGGCTGCGTGGCATCAGGCCGGCCGAGCGGGCGCGCCGCGCCAATGAGCTGCTTGAGCTGGTGAAGCTCACCGATGCCGGCGACAAGCGCATCTGGGAACTTTCCGGCGGCATGCGCCAGCGCGTCGGCCTCGCCCGTGCCTTGGCCGCAGAACCGGAATTCCTGCTGCTCGACGAGCCGCTCGGCGCACTCGATGCGCTGACGCGCGAGCGCATGCAGACGACGCTGCTCGATTTGTGGACGGCAAGCGACGTCGGCGTGCTGATGGTGACGCACGGCATCGAGGAGGCGCTGGTGCTCGCCACCCGCATCGTCGTGCTGGCGCCCGGCCCGGGTCGCGTGGTGCGGAGCTTCGAGCCCGGTTTCTCCAGGCGTTACGCATCGGGCGAAGCCATTCGAACCATCAAGGCCGATCCGGCCTTCGCCGCAGCGCGCGGCGAATTGACCGACGCGATCTTCGAAGGAGAAGCGGCATGACCGTTACTTCCTACACCGAGCGGCCGGGACACAAGATCGATGAGGCCGACGGCCTGTCGGTGCCGTGGTCGCGGCCAAGCCCGAAGCGCAAGGGCATTTCGGCGCGCATGGTCAGCGCCGTGACCATCCTGGTGGTGCTGGCACTGTGGGCGCTGTCGGCGCGCCTGCAACTGGTGTCGCCGGTGTTCCTGCCCTCGCCTGCCGCGGTGTGGAACAAGTTCATTGTCGTCGCCCGCGACGGCTTCGTCGATGCGACGCTGCTGCAGCATGCGGTCGCCAGCCTGTGGCGGGTGTTCGCGGCGCTGATCGCGGCCATCATCGTCGGCGTGCCGGTTGGTCTCGCCATCGGCATCAGCACGGTCGGGCGCGGCATCTTCGATCCCCTGCTGGAGTTCCTGCGGCCGATCCCGCCACTTGCCTATCTGCCACTGGTGATCATCTGGTTCGGCATCGGCGAGCCGTCGAAAATCCTGGTGATCACTATTTCCATGCTGGCGCCGGTCGCGCTGTCGACCGCGTCCGGCGTTCGCGGCGTCTCGCAGGAACGCATCAACGCAGCGCGCTCGCTTGGCGCCACGCGCGCACAAGTGGTCCGCCACGTCATCCTGCCCAGTGCGCTGCCGTCGATCCTGACCGGCCTGCGCATCGCGCTCGGCGCCGGCTGGTCGACGCTTGTCGCCGCAGAACTGGTCGCAGCGACGCGCGGGCTCGGCTTCATGATCCAGTCGGCCGCCCAGTTCCTCGTCACCGATGTGGTGGTGATGGGCATATTGGTGATTGCCGCCATCGCCTTCGTGCTCGAATTCACCATCCGCAGGATCGAGCGCGTGCTCGTCCCGTGGGCGGGACGCGAATGATTGGAAACCAGAAGAGCAGGAGAGAGTGACGATGACCCATTCCACCGCCGTGCTGTTCGCCCAAGCCGGTAACTGGCTTCTCGCCTGGACCAGGGAAAGCCAGCCGCTTGAACAGCAACCGAAATCGCCGGCGCCGGTGCACTTGGACGCCGAGCGCGACCGGCTGCCGCCGCGCGACGAGAGTTTTTACTGGGCCTGGCAGTACTGGTCGCAGTGAATGGGGCGGGCTGGACGGCACACAGCGGCCAATCACAAGCCTTCGAGATTGGCCGAGACATCCCTCTCTTCGTCATCCTAGGGCGAAGCAAGGAGCGAAGCGACGCGCGCAGACCCTAGGATCCATGCCGCAACCTGGACGCGTTGCAACGGTGCAAAAACGCTCACCACCCGGTTCCGCGAAAGAGTTCGAACCATTCCGGATTGGTCGTCTCGATCAAGTCGATCTTCCACTGGCGCGGCTAGCGTTTCAGGGATTTCTCACGTTGGATCGCATCAGTAATGTCAAAATACTCCTCGTACCAGACAAGGCGTTGCACACCGTAGCGACTGGTGAAGCCTGAGCCCTGTCCAGCCTTGTGTTCCGGCATGCGGCGACCAAGATCGTTGGTGACGCCGATGTAGATCGTACCGCGCTTCTGACTCGCGGTCATGTAGACGTAGCCGGTCATGGTTTCAGGGTAGCAAGCGTTGGTGCGCGTACAAGCGCCATTCTGATCCGCTGTATTCTACGACCAACGTCACGGCATGGATCCTAGGGTCTGCGCCGCGTCGCTACGCTCCTTGCTTCGCCCTAGGATGACGAACGCTCGTTAAAGCAGAAAACAATTCCACCCTCTCGCGCCAACTCGCAAAATCATTCCTCTACTAAATTTATAGAAATACTTAGCCTGACCCATCTTCCAACCGGCGAGGCCGTTTTCCCGGCGCCGATCCGCATCGAAGGAGAGGGATCATGTTCAATCTGACTAGACGTGCATTCGGCATCGGGCTGCTGGCGGCAAGCGTTACTGTGTCGCTCAGTGCCACGGCGCAGGAGCTGAAGCAGTTCAGCATCGGCTATCAGAAGACCGGCCTGCCGGTGATCGCCAGGCAGCAGCAGGTGATCGAAAAGGCGCTCAGCGACAAGGGCGTGACGGTCAAATGGGTCGAGTTCACCGCCGGGCCGCCGATGGTCGAGGCTCTCAATGTCGGCGCCATCGATGTCGGCTGGACCGGCGACGCACCGCCGATCTTCGGCCAGTCGGCCGGCGCCAATATCGTCTATGCGGCGGCACTGCCGTCGAATGGCGAGGGCGAGGCAATCTTCGTCAAGCCGACGTCGCCGATCCAGTCGGTCGCCGACCTCAAGGGCAAGCGCGTCGGCGTCGGCAAGGGCACCAGCGCTCACAACCTGCTGGTCGCCGCGCTGGAAAAGGCCGGCATTCCCTTCGACCAGATCACGCCGGTTTACCTGAGCCCGGCGGATGCCGCCGCCGCCTTCGCCAGCGACCAGATAGATGCCTGGACCGTTTGGGATCCGTTCTTCGCCATCGCCGAAACCCGCTACCAGCCGCGCGTGCTGGCGCGCTCCAGCGAGGTGCTCAAGGTCAACACCTATTTCCTCGCCAACAAGGATTTCGCCAAGGCGCACCCCGAAACCGTCACCACGACGATATCAGCCCTTGGCGAGGCGGCGAAATGGGCCGACCAGAATCGCGACAAGGTGGCCGCGGCGCTGCATGAGGTCACCGGCGTGCCGCTCGACGCGCAGATCATCGCCGCCAACCGCACCAAGTTCGGCATCTTTCCGATCACCGACCAGATCATCGCCGGCCAGCAGGCGACCGCAGACCGCTTCTACAAACTCGGGCTGATCCCGAACGCGGTCCGCATCTCCGACGCGGTGTGGACCGCACCGGGCAATTGATTTTTTCCTCGATGGCGCCGGGTGAGAACGCCCGGCGCCATTTGCGTTTGCACCTTCCATGAGGTCCGTCATGACCGCACCTGCCAGCACCGCACCGCTCGATTTCTTCTGGTTCATCCCGACGCATGGCGACGGTTCCTATCTCGGTTCCGAGGAGCAGCAGCGGCCGCCCGAATTCGGCTACTTCAAGGAGATCGCGCAAGCGGTCGACCGGCTCGGCTTTCCCGGCGTGCTGTTGCCGACCGGTCAGAACTGCGAGGATTCCTGGATCACCGCGACGGGTCTCGCGACGCTCACCGAAAAACTGAAGTTCCTCGTTGCGCTGCGGCCCGGCGTGACGCTGCCGACTTTTGCCGCGCGCCAGACCGCGGCACTCGACCGGTTGAGCAATGGCCGCCTGCTGCTCAATGTCGTGGTCGGCGGCAACCCGACCGAGCTCGCCGGCGACGGCGTCTTCCTGCCGCATGACGAGCGCTATGCCCAGGCGCATGAATTCCTGACCATCTGGCGCGGCCTGGTGTCGGGCGAGCGGGTCAATTTCGACGGCAAATATTACCGCGTCGAGAATGGCCGCCTCGACCTTCTGCCGCGCCAAGAGCGGCCGCCGCTCTATTTCGGCGGATCGTCCGACGCCGGCCAAGACCTCGCCGCCGACCTCGTCGACATGTATCTGACCTGGGGCGAGCCGCCGGCACAGGTCGCCGAGAAGCTCGCGGCAGCGCGCAAGAAAGCGGCGCTGCGCGGCAGAAAACTGCGCTTCGGCATCCGGCTGCATTTCATCGTGCGCGAAACCGAGGATGAAGCCTGGCGCGCCGCCGACCGGCTGATCAGCCATGTCACCGACGCCCAGATCGAGAACGCGCAGGCGCGCTTCCTCAACCAGATGGACTCGGTCGGCCAGCGTCGCATGGCCGAACTGCATGGCGGCCGCCGCGACCGGCTGGTGGTGTCGCCCAATCTGTGGGCCGGCGTCGGGCTGGTGCGTGGCGGCGCCGGCACGGCACTGGTCGGCACGCCCGAGCAGATCACCGAACGCATCCGCGAGTACCAGGCGATCGGCATCGACACCATCATCGGCTCGGGCTACCCGCATCTCGAGGAAGCCTACCGTGTCGCCGAGCTCTTGTTCCCAAAACTCGGGCTCGGCACCAGGCGGCAGCGGGCGCATGAGAACATCGCCAACGAATTCTCGGTCGGCTTCCATGGCGCCAACCGCCTGCAGGCCTCGTCATGAGCTTTGGCGCACGCCTCCGCAGCAATGGCATCGGCTGGCTGCTCCCGGCGTTGGTGATCGCCGGCTGGGAGATTGCATCACGGGCGGGCGTCATGCCGGCCAACGTGCTGCCGGCGCCAAGTGCGGTCGCCGAGGCCTTCTGGCGGCTGACGCTGTCGGGTGAGCTGATCCGCAACATCGGCGTCTCGACCGCGCGCGCCCTTGCCGGCTTTGCCGTCGGCGGCTCGATCGGCTTTGCGCTTGGCCTCGCCAACGGGCTGTCGACGCTGAGCCGCGGCCTGACCGACACGACGCTGCAGATGATCCGCAACATCCCGCATCTGGCGCTGATCCCGCTGGTGATCCTGTGGTTCGGCATCGACGAGGAAGCCAAACTGTTCCTGGTGGCGCTCGGCGTGTTCTTTCCGATCTATGTCAACACGCTGCTCGGCATCCAGAGCGTCGACCCGCAGCTGGTCGAGATGGGCCGCGTCTACGGCATGGACCGTCGCGCGCTGTTCTTCCGCGTCATCCTGCCCGGCGCGCTGCCGGCGATCTTCGTCGGCCTGCGTTATGCCCTGGGCATCATGTGGCTGACGCTGATCGTCGCCGAAACCATTTCGGCCAGTTCCGGCCTCGGCTACATGGCGATGCAGGCGCGCGAATTCCTGCTGATCGATGTCGTCGTGTTGTCGATCCTGATCTATGCGCTGCTCGGCAAGCTCGCCGACAGCCTCGCCCGCCTGCTCGAGCGTTTGTCGCTCGGCTGGCATCCGGCCTTCCAGAACGGATGAGATGTTGCCCATGACAGCCGCCAGCCTGACCGCCGTCCGCTCCTTCGTCGCCACGCCGCCGGCACGACCGGTGGAACCGATCGAAAGGCAGCGCGCCTTTGCCTTCAAGGGTGTGGGAAAACGCTTCGGTGACAAGACCGTGCTCGACGGCATCGACCTGGACGTGCCGGCCGGGCAGTTCCTTGCCGTCATCGGCAAAAGCGGCTGCGGCAAGAGCACGCTGCTCAGGCTGCTGGCCGGGCTCGACCGGCCGACATCGGGATCGCTGACATACGGCGTGGAAGAGCAAGGACACAGCCGCACGCGCTTCATGTTCCAGGAGCCGCGGCTTCTGCCCTGGGCCAGCGTGGTGAAAAACGTCGAGGTCGGGCTGACCGGGATTGCTTCCGGCGCCGAGGCAACGCAACGCGCGCTCGACATTCTCGGCGAGGTCGGGCTTGCCGATCGTGCCGACGAGTGGCCGTCGGTGCTGTCGGGCGGCCAGAAGCAGCGCGTGGCGCTGGCCCGTGCGCTGGTCGGCCACCCACAGATCCTGGCGCTCGACGAGCCGCTCGGCGCACTCGACGCCTTGACCCGCATCGAGATGCAGCAATTGCTCGAACGCATCTGGATCACCCAGAAGTTTACCGCGGTGCTGGTCACGCATGATGTCGCCGAAGCGGTCGCGCTGGCCGACCGGGTCGTGGTGATCAGCGAAGGCCGGATCGCGCTCGATCTGGAGGTGCCCGTCGAACGGCCGCGGCGGCGCGGTTCGGTGGAGCTTGCCCGGTTGGAGGGCAGGATTCTGGATCGGCTGTTCGGGTAGGTTTTTCAGGCGCAGACTTCGAGACGTCGGCGGGACAGCGCCCCCTCTGCCCTACCGGGCATCTCCCCCACTTGGGGGGAGATTGGCCGTCACCTCTGCTTTCGCCAATCTCCAACCTTTTAAGAAGGTCGCGAGGCCGAAGCTGCCAATCTCCCCCCTCGTGGGGGAGATGTCCGGCAGGACAGAGGGGGGCGCGAAGGATCGCTACGCTCGTTTCTGGCAGCTCACCCCCTACCGGTTCGCCCAGATCAGGCCCGCCAGGCCGACCAGCATGGTGACGATGCCGACATAGAGCCATTGCGACTGGCCGGTCATGAAGCTGCCGCCGATCACGCCGACGCCTTGCAGCGACCACAGCGCGCCGATGGCAAGCACAATCAACGCCAGCAGATTTTTGGTCAGTCTCATTGCCGGATCTCGCTTTCGAAGTCGATCGGTTGCGGCGCCATGGCCGCGATGAAAGAGCCAAAGGAAGCCGCCCGATTGCGGGGCTTCTACTTGGATATCTATGCTCGATCTTGTCAAACAAATCCCGGATATCGGCACGAAGATCATCATCAATTGATCTCTGCTCGTCGGAAAATCCCTGACAGACTGTTACCCAATGACTCCAAACGTGTGCCACTGCCACGGAACCGCCAGATCATTGCCGCATTTCCTGCCTTATTCGGCACCTAACGGCTGGGGTCTGTCAAAGAACGGAGCCATCCCCAAATATGAAGAACTCAAAACAGACCGCGCTTGTCGCGGTAACGATCGCTGCTGGCCTGATGGTCGGCGCTTCTTCGGCAACCGCCGCCGGCCAGTGCGGCCGTGCCTCGTGGTATGCCCTGCACTCCAAGACCGCATCGGGCGAACGCATGAACCCGTCGGCGATGACCGCCGCGCACCGCACTTTGCCATTCGGCACCAAGCTGAGGGTCACCAACAAGAACAACGGCCGCAGCGTCATCGTGCGCATCAACGATCGCGGCCCGTTCATTAGGGGTCGCGTGCTCGACCTGTCGAAGGGTGCGGCCGGCCAGCTCGGCTTCATCGGCTCCGGCCACACCGCCGTGTGCATGGCGCGCGTCTAGAACTTCCTGTGTCCGGCAACATGGGCCGGACACATTACTTACACATTTCGCAGCCGCACACTGAGCCGGCTGGCGCCGTTCAGGGCCGATTCCCAGGGCCTTGAACCAAAGAAGTATTGGTCACGCCGCGTGACGTATTGCATCGCAGCAATTAGTTGTTAACTTCGCCGCGAGACATTTAAGGCTCGGCGCTGCTCGTCGTCCCTTCGGTCGCAGGCAGCAGCGGGGTTCTCGATGTTCTACCAGCTCTATGAAATGAACCACGCCGCCTTGCAGCCGGCGCGCCTCTATGCCGACGCGGTGCGGCTGTTCTACTCCAATCCGCTCAATCCGTTTTCCCACACGCCGTGGGGCCGTTCGGTCGCGGCGGGCGCCGAATTGTTCGAGCGCACCACGCGCCGCTACGGCAAGCCGACCTTCGGCCTCAACAAGACAGTGGTCGACTGGAAGAGCGTCGAGGTCACCGAGAAGACCATCTGGTCGAAGCCGTTCTGCAAAGTCGTCCGCTTTGAGCGCGCCATTCCCGCCGGGCGTAAGCCCGACCCCAAGCTTCTCATTGTGGCGCCGATGTCGGGCCACTATGCGACGCTGCTGCGCGGCACGGTGGAAGCCATGCTGCCCTATGCCGACGTGCACATCACCGACTGGGTCGATGCCCGCATGGTGCCGCTGGCCGACGGCAGCTTCGATCTCGACGACTATATCGACTACATCATTGATATACTGCATGCGCTCGGCCCCGACACGCATGTGATGGCGGTGTGCCAGCCTTCCGTGCCGGTGCTTGCCGCCGTGGCGCTGATGGAAACGAAGGGCGACCCCTTCGTGCCCTCGACGATGACCTTGATGGGCGGGCCGATCGACACCCGCAGCAATCCGACCGCGGTCAATCTGCTGGCGCAGGAAAAGGGCATCGACTGGTTCCGCGACAATGTCGTCATGAATGCGCCGTGGCCGGTGCCGGGCTTCGGCCGCGAGGTCTATCCAGGCTTCCTGCAGCTCTCCGGCTTCATGAGCATGAACCTCGACCGCCACATCATCGCCCACAAGGACTTCTTCATGCACCTGGTGAAGCATGACGGCGACAATGCCGAGAAGCACCGCGATTTCTACGACGAGTACCTGGCTGTCATGGATTTGACGGCGGAATTCTACCTGCAGACCGTCGACACCGTCTTCGTGCGCCAGGCCTTGCCCAAGGGCGAGATGACGCATCGCGGCACCCGGATCGACCCGTCGGCGATCCGCAACGTCGCGCTGTTCACGGTCGAGGGCGAGAACGACGACATTTCCGGCCTTGGCCAGACCAAGGCGGCGCATGATCTGTGCCCCAACATCCCTGCCGACAGGCATGCCCACTACATGCAGCCGGCGGTCGGCCATTACGGCGTGTTCAACGGCTCGCGCTTCCGCTCCGAAATCGTGCCGCGCATCGTGGACTTCATCACCAGCTATGGCCGCCAGGAGCGTGTGGCGGTGAAGCCGAAGCTGGTCCGTACCGCCAAAAGATAATGCGCATCGCCCAAAAGCATGGCCACGGACTGACCCGAGGGGCGTAGCGATTTTGGGAAATGACGTGCCTGGAACAAGGCTTAACGGCGTCAATCCGGCAAAAACCGGCCGGCTGGCCGATTCTGTTGCACAATAGACGCGGTGCTGCCCCTCGGGTAACCATGCCGACAATCCGACCGTCGTCGTAATTGACACGGACTGTAAATCCCCCTTAACCTTTCGTTAATAACAAAGGGCGAGCGGGGACAATGATATCCTCACCAATGGCGCGACGGCTGCGCGTGTATGTGGCGGCCGGGCTGGCAGTAACGGGAGGCTGGGTGGCACCGGCTTTGGCGGCCGGAGCGATGGCGACCGGTGGTCTCACCTCGCAGCCGATTGGCCACTATGATTTCTGCAAGCTGCATCCGGGCGAATGCTCGATCCGCCCGTCCAACCTCGCGCCGGCCCCGATGACCGACGGGCTGATGCGCAAGCTTCTCAACGTCACCGCCAGGGTCAACGCCGCCGTCAAGCCGATGAGCGACATGGACATCTACGGCAAGGACGAAGTCTGGGCCTATCCCGACAAGGGCGTCGGCGATTGCGAGGACTATGTGCTGGAAAAGCGGCGCCAGCTTTCGCGCATGAGCATCTCGCTTGCCGATCTCTTGATCACCGTGGTGCGCAAGCCCGACGGCGAGGGCCATGCGGTGCTGACGGTGCGCACCGACAAGGGCGACTATGTGCTCGACAATCTGACCGACAAGGTCAAGCCATGGGACGCGACCGGCTACCGCTTCCTCAAGCGGCAGGCGATCGACAACACCGGCCGCTGGGTCTCGATCCGCGGTGGCCAGCAGGTGCTGGTCGGCGCGGTTCAGTAGGAAGCTTCGAAGCACGATCGCGCTGCCGCTTTCGCCAAATAGCCGAGGTCGGCGCCGCCCCTCATTGCCCTGCCGGGCATTTCTCCCCGTATAGTGACGGGGAGAAAGACGCCTTCATCCCTGCTTTCGCCAATCGTCAACGTCGTAAGCGCCAACGGCGCGGCTATATCCTTCTCCCCGTCACTATACGGGGAGAAGGTGCCGGCAGGCGGATGAGGGGCAGCGCGACGTTGCCAACTGATCCCTGTCGCTGCCCGCGACACCGCCCTCCGGCAAAATTTCACATGCCTCCGTGAACCATTTCCTCCCGGCCGACGACACATGGCCGTAGACGGAAACCAATCATGGAGACTTCAAATGACCGCACTTTTGCGAAATGCATTCCTCGCCGCCGTCGCGGTATCGGCTTTGGCCGGATCCGCCTTGGCCAACCAGACCATCCCAAGCTGCGCCAACACCTCGACCAACGATTTGTGGAGCGGCCGCTGTTGCAGCGTCGGCGACTCGAACTGCCTCGGCGGTGGAAACAATGGCCACGACCACGGCGACAAAGGCGGCCGGGGAAATAATGGCGGCACGGCCGGCAAGAAATGATCTCATCACAGTTGCCTGCTGGCTGCCCGCCGGCAGGCGCTGTTTTGCGATCAGACGGACGTTCGGCCGCCGCAAAATCCGGGCAAGACCAGTTATGGCCGTCGGCCGAGCGCCGCGCGGATCGATGCGGTGATGCGGCGAAGCTCCGCTTCGTCGAGTTTCTCGATGTTCTCGGCCAGCAGATTGGCCAGCTCGGTAGCGGCGGGGTTCAGGCCCGACGTGTCGAGTTTCACACGCGGATGAGAGGCTTCGGCCAGCCGCGCCAGCTCCTCGGCGTCGTCCCAGATGATGTTGAAATAACCGATGATCTTCTGGATCAGCGTCCAGGTCGGCGCACCGCGCCTGCCATGCTCGAGCGCCGACAGATAGGCGGCGCTGACGCCGATCGCCGCCGCCATGTCCTTCTGGCTGACACCGCGTTCGCTTCTGAGCGCCCGCAGCTTCTCGCCGAACGGGGTCATGAACGCACCCGCCGCAGCCGGATGTAAAGCGCGCCCGAGCCGCCATGGTTGCGGGCGGCATGGTCGTGGCTGGAAACCAGCGGCCGGAAGGCGGGCGTCGACAGCCAGGCGGGCACGGCGCGCCGCAAGACGCCATCGCCACCCGAAGAAGAACCCTTACCGGTGATGACCAGCACATAGCGGATGCCGCCGGCATGCGCCCGGTGCAGGAACGAGAACAGCAGCGAATAGGCCTCGTCCTGCGTCATGCCGTGCAGGTCGACGCGGCCCTCGATCGGCAACCGGCCTTTCGATAGCTTGTCCAGCGTCGGCTCGTCGAGGCGGTGCGTGACATGCTGAGCCTTCGGCTTTGCCGCCCCTGCAGCGTTGGTCGCGGCCGGCGCCGGCTGCGACGGCGTCGGCTTGGCCTCGGCAGCAATTTCGGGGATTTCGGCGGCGATCCTGCCCTTCAGCGGCTTGGCCGTGCGCGCGACGAGGTTCCACAGAACCCGGTCGTCCTCGCTCAATTTGTCTGGGCGCCGGGTCATCGATTCGACCCCGGAACGAGCGCGCGCGGCACCAGCGCATAAAAATCGGCCGCATTGCGCACCACGCCGGCGATCTCGCCGGCCGCATCGCCGGAACCGGCGAAGAGATCGCCCCGCGCGGGCCTGGTGATGGCGGAGCCGGTGTCCTGCGCGATCATCAGGCGCCGGAACGGTTTTGCCTCGAAAGCGGTGAGCGAGGGGGCGTCAATGTAAAACGGCGTGCCGAATGTGTGCAGCAGGCGGTCGACCGCGATCGAGCGGCCCGGCGTCAGCGGCACCTTGGCGGCGGCGATCGGACCGAGGGCCGCATCATCCACCGCTGCCTCGCGGAAGAAGATGTAGGAGCGGTTCTGCCACAGGATCTCGTCAATGCGGCCGGGATGCGCCTTGAACCAGGCGCGGATCGACTGCATCGTTACTTTTTCCAGCGGGATCTCGCCGATCTCGCTCAGGATCTTGCCGGGCCCGGTAAAGCGCTGGCCGGATTTGGCCGCATAGGTGACGCGAGCAAGCCGGCCGTCGGTCATGGCGAGGCGCGCCGCACCTTGCACGTGAATGAAGAAGGCATCGACCTTGTCGGCCAGCCAGGCGACTTCCAGGCCCTTGCCGTCAAGCGCGCCGCACTCGATTTCGCCGCGATCAAAATATTCGACCGGCCCGTCCGGCGTCTGCCGCGCAAAAGCGAGATAAGGGTCCATGCCGGGCGGCCGGTTGGCGTCGTCGATATCGATGAGATCGGCCGGACGCGACAGCAGCGGCACCGTAAAACGTTCCGTGCGCACCGGCGACGCCTCGACTTGCGGTTCATAGAAACCGGTGACGAGGCCGGGGCCGCCGGTCTCGGCGCGGATTTGTGCCGGAACAAAATGGCGTTCGAAGAAGGCGCGGGCTTCCTTCCGATCCAGAATTGGCGACCGATTCGCCGGCGAAACGGTGCGAGCCTCGGCGTAGGCGTCGGCAAAGGCGCCGAAGTCGACGCCGAGCGCACCGCTGCGATAGGGTTTGGTCAGGACATGAAAGGCGGAGCGGCGAAAGGCAGCGAAAGCCGCCAGATGGTCGTCGTCCTCCCAGCCAGGGAGGTCAGCGAAAGATTTTCCGACAAAGAGAGGCGATAGCGACACCGGAGCCTCGCCGCGTATCCGAACTCAGTCTTCTTCCTCGGTGGCGACGAGCTTCCAGTTCGGATCGCGCGAGCGTGTGTCGCGGGCGAAGGTCCAGACATCCTTGACCTCGGCGACGGTTTCCGGGTCGCCGTCGATGACCGCGCCCGCCTTGTCGCGGGTCGCCGAAATCAGCTCGCTGATGATGCGCAGCGTGACATGCGCCTCGCCGCCCTTCATCTCGGCCGAGACGATGTCGGCCTTGTCGATGCCGACGAAGGAGGACTGGATCTTTTCCGCCTTGGCCTCGCGTTCGCCGATCGCGGCGACAAAGCCGTCAAAGACCTCGCGCGACAACAGGTTCTTCAGCGTTTTGCGATCGCCGTCGGCATAGGCCATGACAATCATTTCATAAGCCATCTTGGCGCCGTCGACGAAACCCTTCGGCTCGAAGGACGGGTCATTGTCCTTGATCGTGCGCAGGCCCTTGTTGAGGTCGGTGTCGGGCTTGGCGAAAGCGTCGATCGCCGTATAGGTGTCGGCCGCCGGTTCGCCCGGAAGACGCTTGCGTGGCAGCGAGACGACATTTTCGGATTTCTGCGCGGCATCCTTGTCGCCGCTGCGGGCCGCCGTATAGGGATCGAAGGGCGGCCGTTCGCTGCCGGTGCGACGGCCCAGCACATTGCGCAGCTGGAAAAAGATGACCACCGCCGCAATCAGGAAGAAAATCGTGCCGAAGTCGAAGAATCCCATATCTTCCGCCAATCAATCCCTGCCCTGTGGCCGGACCGTCAGGCCCAATGGCCGCGGTCGCATAGCGTTCAACATTCAAAGCATATAGAACGCAAGGCGCAATCATTCAAATCAAAGGCAGGCATACCTATCTAACTGCCTCAGGGCCAGCGGCGATTGCTCACTGGGAGCCAAAACAATCGAAACGGCCAAAACGATCGAAAAAGGTTGGCAAGACTTGCGCATTTCGTTCCTCCCCCTTTTTCTCCTGGCACTTCCGCTGCTGGAAATCGCCGGCTTCGTGGTTGTCGGACGCCAGGTCGGCGCGCTGGCGACAGTCGGCCTGGTGCTGGCGTCGAGCATCGCCGGCGCGCTGCTGCTCCGGCATCAGGGTTTCAGCGTCATGACGCGGATCCGTACCGAAATGGATGCCGGCCGCGATCCGAGCCGCCAGCTGGCGCATGGCGCCATGATCGTGCTGGCGGCGATCCTGTTGATCATTCCCGGCTTCATCACGGACATTATCGGCCTGCTGCTGTGCCTGCCGCCGGTCCGCGACCTCGCCTGGCGAGCCCTGAAAGGCCGCGTCGTGCTGGCCACCAATTTCTCGACCGGCGGCTTCCGCGGCCGGCAGCGCGACAAGACCATCGACCTGGAGGATGGCGATTATTCGCGCAGCGACGACTATGCGCGCGGACCGGACCACAACTCCCCCTGGCGCCGCCTCAAGGACGAGTAGGGCGAGAATTCTGAACCTTTCTCGGGCGACGGCGCCGCCCCTCATTGCCCTGCCGGGCATTTCTCCCCGTATAGAGACGGGGAGAAAGGTGCTGGTGTCCGAACCGGATA
>NZ_SMYZ01000006.1 GCF_004919685.1 Mesorhizobium norvegicum
GCCCGCCTCGGCCGAGGCGGTGAGTTTCCAGCGATTGACGGCGGCGAGCGTGAACAGAAAGACCAGCAGCCCGAGCTTGATCAGCAGCAGCCGGCCATAGGCGGTGTTGACCAATGCCGCGGGTGTCTGCACCTGGATGACGGCGAGAACGATGCCGGCGGCGGCAAGCACCGCCACCACAGGCAGGATCAGGCGAGAAAACCGCCGCAGGAATGGCGCGGCCTCCGCCGATTGCCCCTTCAGCGCCAAGCCGAGCGGCATCAACGCGCCGGCCCAGAAGGCAATGCCGACGCCGTGCAGGAACACCATCGGCCGCGTCAGCCATTGCGGTTCGGCGGCACTGGCATGGCCGCTGGCGGCAAGGGCAATCCCCACCCCGGCCAGGCCGGCCAGCGCCAATGGTTTGGTGGTGGCGCGGGGGCCAGCCAGCGACAGCAGGCCAAGCCCCAGCGCGATCAGCGCGAACAGCACCGTCCAGCCGAAACTGGTGCCGAGCCCGGTCCGCCAGATGACCGGCTGCGCCAAATGCGAAAGCGGCGCCCCGAGCGCATCAAGCCCCTGTAAGCCGAGCGACAGCGATGCCGCGATCAGCCCGCCCAGGATTGCAGCCGTAACGAAGCGCTGTCCGGTGCGGGCATCTCGGGCAAGCCAGGCAAGGGCAAAGGCGCCGCCGACGCCGAGGAAAAGGCCGATATAGAGAAAGACCTTGCCGACCCAGATCGCCGACCGCAGCGGCCAGTCGACGGCTTCGGAGACGACAGGAGGCTCGCTTGGCGCGCCGATGGAAAACAGCAGGGAGCCACCGACCGGATGACCGTCGGCGGAAATGACGCGCCAGCTCAAGACATGTGTTCCGGACTTGAGCGGCTGCGGATTGTCGATCTCGACGGTCTGATCGCTGAGGCGGAAAGCGGTCAGCGGAACCGGCGTGCCGTCGGGCTTCACCAAGGTCAGCACCAATGGCGACACCGGCTCGCTGAAGGTCAATGAGAACTGTGCCGGCTCCTGTTCCAGCACCACACCGTCGGCCGGGTCGGTCTTGATCAGCGCGGCATGGGCAAAGGCCTGATTTGGCACGGCAAGGCTGGCAAGAAACACGATCATGGCCAACAGGCCGACGACAAGCCGGCCGGCGCGTTTGCCGGTCATGCAAGCCGTCTGCAGGAAGGAGGTCGTGCTCATGTCACCGCCACGAAAAAGTGCGGCGCGCTCTTCAAAGCGCGCCGCCCGAAAATTCATTTCTTCGGCAACAGCTTGATGCCGGGTGCCGGGTTTTCCAGCGCGTCCTCATCCTGGCCGGCTGCCGGGACCTCGATCCAGCGATCGGCAGTGCCATCGCATTCCTGCACCACCGGGAAGTAAAGCTTCTGGCCCACCGGGAAGTCCGCCGTCAGCGTCGCGCGGAAGACGAACTCGTCGTAGAATTCATCCGGCAGGCTGCCACCGCTCCAGTCGACTTCCTTGACCCCATCGGTCACCGCCTGACCGTAGAGCTGGTAGGATTTGTCGTATTTGCCCTTCTTGGTCTGCAGCGTCCAGCCAGGCTTCGGCATAGGCTTCACCGCGATCACGCCTTCCGGGATCTGCACACGCACGGCGGTCGTCGCCTTGCCGTCGCAGCCATGCGGCACGCGCAGCACCGCCTTGTAGGTCGAGCCGACGGCCGCTTCCTGGGTTTCGAGCGTGATATGCGCGAAGGCGGCGCTGGTTCCCAGGACGAGAAACGCCCCGGCCGCCAAAAGATACTTGTTCATGATGGTCCCTCAGATCTTCAAAATTGTCTAACTGGCGCGATCAATTGGCGTGATCATCCATGGCGCCACCACCCATGCCTTCGACGGCGAAATCGACGCTGACGGCGCCGGCCTTTTCGAAGGTCAGCGTGGCGGAAAACTTTTCGCCCTGCTTGGGTTGCCGCTTCAGGCCGATGAACATCAGATGATAGCCGCCCGGCGCAAGGGCGACCTTGCCGCCGGCCGGAATTTCCAGCCCGCCGGCGACCGGCCGCATGGTCATGACGCCGTCCTTGACGCCCATCTCATGCAGCTCGGCCTTTTCAGAAACATCCGAGGAAATCGACACCAGCCGGTCCGGCGCACTGCCGTTGTTGGTGATGGTGAAATAGCCGCCGGCCACCTTGGCACCGGCCGGCGTGGCACGCGACCAGGGATGGCCGATCTCGAGATCGCCAACCTTGAACTCATGCGCAAAGACGGACTGGGCGCCGACGAACGACAGCGCCAGAGCCAGCACGGCAATGCCGACACGCTCTTCGATGCCGCGCAGAATGCTGCCGAGCATAGGACGCGCGGCGTCAGGGAGAAAAAAGGACATGGTTGCTCCATGAAGTGATGGTCGCGCCGTTGCCGGTCGCGAGCAGTTTGATCTTTGGATGGGTACGCCCACGAAAGGTTCCGCCGGGCAAACAGGCTCAAGCCGTCAGTGGCGGCGCGCGCGGGTTCGACGGCGAGCGCTCACGCGCAAAGTCGAGATGGATGGCCGTAGGGAAGACAAAGGCGACCGCTTCAAAGGAAAGACTGCCCAGCGCCAGGCCGGCATCGGGCGGCGGCGCAAAGGCCGACGAAAACATGCTGCAGCCGAGCACGCAGCATGCGGGCAGATGGGATGGCGGCTGGTTGCCGCCGGGAAGCTGGGTTGCGCCCTCATGGGTACAGATGACGTTGCCGAAGGCATCGAGCTGCGATGCATTGGGACCGGCGCCGAAGGCGAATGCACCAAGCGTCGACTGAAGCAGCAGCAGATAGGCCGCGACAAGCGCGACCGGCATGCTCCATCGTCTCCTCGGTATGTTCAAAGCCCTGCCTCTTCACAGCAACCCAACATACCTAGCACGCGGCCAGCGGGTGGAAAATCGCCAATTCGATGCTGCGGCAACGCGGCATATCAATGCATGTCGCCCAAAAGTGTGCGGCGGTTTTGGGACAACGACATGCATGAAACAGACTCTGAGCCGCGACGCGGCTCAGGATTTTTGTAGCGACCGGCTCTCCGGGATCGAGGTCAGCAAGGTCTGGCGCGCCGACTTCAGGTGCTTGCGGCAGGCGGCATCGACCTTGCCGAGGTCGCGCGATTTCAGCGCCTCGATATAGACCAGATGTTCACCGATCGCGACTTCGTTGCGCTCGCGTTCCTGCGCCTTGTTCCACTGGTAGTGGTAGTGGAAGATCATGGCGATGACATCGTAGAAATCGACGATGAAGCGGTTATGCGATGCCCGGTGGATGAGCCGGTGGAAGCGCTCGTCCAGCTCGGAGAATTCGTTGAAGCGAGAGGCGATCTCGCTTGCCAGCTGGCGATGCTCGTCTTCCAGACGGTCGAGATCGACCCAGACCGCGCTGTCCTGCGGCAGTGCGGCAAAGGCCGCCGCCGAGCGCAGTTCGAACATCTCGCGGATCTCGGTCAGCTCCAGCGCGAAGGCTCGCGTAAAGCCCTTCAGCACCCAATGACTGTTGCGGCGCTTCTCGATCAGGCCGAAACGGGAGAAGCGGATCAGGAACTCGCGCACGCTGGTGGTGCCGACGCCGATCTCGCGCGCCAGTTCGAGTTCGTTGATCTGCATGCCGGCCTCGGCGCCGCCGGCGAGCAGCCTGCGCATGAACGACCGCTCGATGATCTCGGCCAGGGTGTCGGTCTCTTCCTCGGGGAAGAAATCATAGGGACGCGGTTCGCGCAGCACCGTCTTGGCGCGCTTGTTCCAGGCAATCAGCCCGGTCTCTTCCATGCGCGCAAGAATGGTGCGCACCGTGGTGCGGCTGACGCCAAGCAAGGTGCCCAGTTCCGGCTCCGAAGGCAGGCTGCGCGTTTCGTCGAGCAGCCGGAGGCACCTGTTGTAGGCATCCTTGTAGACGTTGTTGCTCTTCGACATCCCTGACCCGTTGCACGCCGTCGCTTGCGGCGGCCGGTTTGAAGCGCAATATGACGTTCCCATGACCCTGAAAAGCGAAATCGCTTTCCGGAACAACCCAGGGACATGCGGAACTCCCCCGTGAAAAAACAATTGACGCAAAACTGTTTTTTCACGATAAAAGACATTATCTCTAAACAGACGCGTGTCAATCCGCCCGCGCATCCCAGGATCACCCAGGAAACCGCCCGTGAACGCCTCCAACTGCATTCTTCTGTCCCCCGCCGACAATGTGGCAGTCGCCAACGGCCGTATCGAGATCGGCACCGCGTTGCCGGGCGGCGCCGTCGCCAGTGCGCTGATCGAGCCCGGTCACAAGGTGGCGATCAAGCCGATCGCCGCCGGCGAGGCCGTGGTGAAATACGCCCAGGCGATCGGTCGCGCGACACAGGATATTGCAGCGGGCGAGCACGTTCATTCGCACAATCTGGTTTTCGAATCCGGCCGCTTGCCGGTCGTGCCGCCGAGCGAGGCCGAGCACGCGACGGAGGCCGACCGCGCCCGCACCTTCATGGGCTATCGCCGCGCCGATGGCCGCGCCGGCACGCGCAACTTCATCGGCATCGTCGCCAGCGTCAATTGCTCGGCCACCGTCTGCCATTCCATCGCCGACACCGCCAACCGGACGCTGCTGCCTAAATATCCCGGCATCGACGGCTTCGTGCCGATCGTCCACGGCCAGGGCTGCGGCATGAGCGGCACCGGCGACGGCATGATGGTGCTGCACCGCACGCTTGCCGGCTATGCCCGCCACCCGAATTTCGGCGGGGTGCTGATGGTCGGCCTTGGCTGCGAGGTCAATCAGCTCACCCTCTACGGCCAGAAGGGCGTCGCTGCCGGCAAGCGCCATTTCAACATCCAGGACGCCGGTGGTTCGCGCAAATCGGTGGAAAAGGCGATGGGCGTGCTGGCCGAGATTGCCGAGGAAGTCGGTCAGCTGAAGCGTGAGCCGATCCCGGTCAGCGAGATTGTCGTCGGCCTGCAGTGCGGCGGCTCCGACGGCATGTCGGGCATTACGGCCAATCCGGCGCTGGGCGCGGCCGTCGATATCCTGGCCGGCGTCGGCGGCATCGGCATCCTCTCCGAGACGACGGAGATCTACGGCGCCGAACATCTGCTCGCCTACCGCGCGGCAACGCCGGAGATCGCGCAGAAGCTCGACGGCTTCGTGAAGTGGTGGGAGGATCACGTCGCCAAGCATGGCGCCTCGATCGACAACAACCCCTCGCCCGGCAACAAGCGCGGCGGTCTCACCACCATCCTGGAAAAGTCGCTGGGAGCGGTCGCCAAGGGCGGCCAGACGCCGCTCAACGGTGTCTTCGGCTATGCCGAAAAAGTCACTGGCAGTGGCTTGGTGTTCATGGACACACCCGGCTACGACCCGGTTTCGGCCACTGGCCAGGTGGCGGGCGGCGCCAATGTCATCGTCTTCACCACCGGCCGCGGCTCCTGCTTCGGCTGCCGCCCGACGCCGTCGATCAAGGTCGCCACCAACTCGACCATGTATCACCAGATGGAAGAGGACATGGACGTCAACTGCGGCGTCATCGCCTCCGGTGAAAAGACCATCGCCGGCATGGGCCGCGAGATCTTCGAACTGATCGTCGAGACGGCTTCCGGCCGCAAGACCAAGAGCGAGGATTTCGGCTACGGCGACAACGAGTTCGTGCCCTGGCATCTTGGCGCAACGCTCTAGATTAGATTGTACTGATATCGAGTAGACTGCCGAGCCGAGCAACGGCCGGCACCGGGGAGGTTTGCATGGAAAAACGCCGCATTGGCAGGACGGCGCTTGAGGTCACCGAGGTCAGCTTCGGTGGTGCCGCGATCGGCGGTCTCTACCGCGCCTGTTCGCGCGAAGCGGCGATGGAGACGCTGCAGGGCGCCTGGGAAGCCGGCCTGCGCTATTTCGACACCGCACCCTTCTACGGTTTCGGCCTGTCGGAGCGCCGCTTCGGCGACTTCCTGCGCTACAAGCCGCGCGATTCCTATGTGCTGTCCACCAAGGTCGGCCGCCTGTTCCGCCCGGTGCCGGAAGACCAGGTTCCCGATCACTCCTATGTCGATCCGCTGCCCTTCGCGCTCGACTACGACTACTCCTATGACGGCATCATGCGATCGGTCGAGTTCAGCTATGCGCGGCTTGGCCTAAACAGGATAGACATCCTGTTTGTCCACGACATCGGCGTCTACACACACGGTGTCGAGAAGACCAAGCTGCATTTTCGCGAGCTGATGGATGGCGGCCTCAAGGCGCTCGAAGAGTTGAAACGGTCCGGCGTCATTTCCGCTTATGGGCTCGGCGTCAACGAGGTGCAGATCTGTCTCGACGTGATGCGCGAGGCGCCGCTCGACTGCATCCTGCTTGCCAGCCGCTATTCCCTGCTCGACCGCAGCGCCGAAGCGGAGTTGCTGCCGCTCTGCCGGGCGCAACAGACGTCCCTGGTCATCGGCGGCGTCTTCAACTCCGGCATCCTGGCGACCGGACCGGTGCAAGGCGCGCATTTCGATTACCGCCCTGCCAGCCATGACGTGCTCGACCGCGTCGGAGCGATGGAACGGATCGCCGCCGAGGGCGGCTATCCGCTGGCCGCCGCCGCGTTCCAGTTCCCCTTGCATGAACCCGCGGTCGCCACCGTGCTGACCGGCACCGCCAAGCTGGCAAATCTGACGCGCAACCTCGACTTGCTCGACATCGACGTGCCGGAGACGGAATACGCCAAATATCGCCCCTATACGCTGGTGCAGGAGCTGGCCTGAAACGCGCATCCATCCGCAGTGAACGGTGATCCGGGCTTCACATTCTTGCGATCCCACAAAAAGAATGAACATTCCATATTGACGAATATGTGGAATTAATATTCCATATACTCGCGGAACGGAAACGGGAGCGTTTGACGACGGCAAGGGAGGAGCGGCGCGCGACCTGCCCCTGCCAGACCTCGGCAGGACTGGCGTGAAACGCCGCTTGCATCGGCTGGATCGATGCACTATCAAAACATGGCAACTGTTTTTTATTGATAAAGTTCTGTTTGGGCCACGCCTATCCGGACGGAGCTTCCGTAACGTTCACCGGGCGACTTAGGGAGGAACCTCATGAAATTCGTGACCAGCATTCTCAACCGCCGCGCCGTCATGGCGCTGGCAGCAGCTTCGATGCTCGCCGGCGTCATGCACTCGGCGCCGGTTTCGGCGGCGGATGTGACCATTCCGATCATCGTCAAGGACACCACATCCTTCTACTGGCAGATCGTTCTGGCCGGCGCCCGCAAGGCCGGCAAGGATCTCGGCGTCAACGTGCCGGAACTCGGCGCCCAGGCTGAAACCGACGTCAACGGCCAGGTCTCGATCCTCGAGAATGCCGTTGCCAGCAACCCGGCGGCCATCGTCATTGCGCCGACCGAGTTCAAGGCGCTTGGCAAGCCGATCGACGAAGCCGCTGCCAAGGTCAAGGTTATCGGCATCGACTCCGGCGCCGACTCCAAGGCCTTCACCTCGTTCCTGACCACCGACAATGTGCAGGGCGGCCGCGTCGCTGCCGACGGCCTCGCAGCCGCCATCGGCGCCGCCAACGGCGGCAAGATCGAGGGCGACGTCGCCCTGATCACCAACGCACCGGGCGCCGGCTCGCTCGAACAGCGCAAGCAGGGCTTCACCGAACAGCTGGCCGCCAAATATCCGGGCCTCAAGCTGGTCGCCGACAAATATGCCGACGGCCAGGCCACCACCGGCCTCAACATCGCCACCGACCTGATCACCGCCAACCCGAACCTCAAGGGCATCTTCGCCTCCAACCTGATCATGGCGCAGGGCGTCGGTCAGGCTGTCGCCGAAAACAACCTTGGCGGCAAGCTGGCGTTGGTCGGTTTCGACAGCGACGAGAAGCTGATCAAGTTCCTCAACGACGGCGTCATTTCCGCCCTCGTCGTCCAGGATCCCTACCGGATGGGCTATGACGGCATCAAGACCGCGCTTGCCGCCTCGAAGGGCGAAAAGGTCGAGGCCAATGTCGACACCGGCGCCAATCTGGTGACCAAGGACAACATGAAAGACCCCAAGATCGACGCGTTGCTCAACCCGAAGCTCTAAGCCGTCGCATCCGAAATCGTCTCCGGGGCGCCGCGCCCCGGAGATATAGGCTGCCGGCACAAACGGCTTGGCAATCCACAAGCTTAAGCTAGGCTGTTTTCGAGGCATTTCCTTGCCTCGCCGCGTGCCAATCGTGCGGCCAATCTGGGAGGATTGTCATGATTTCGACGGCGCAGGAACTGCATCCCGCACCCGTGCTGGAACCGGGGCGGACCATCCTCGAATTGCGCGGGCTGGAGAAGCGCTATCCCGGCACCCACGCGCTGAAACCGGTCAACCTCGCCTTCAAATCCGGCGAGATCCACGCCATCGTCGGCGAGAACGGCGCCGGCAAATCCACGCTCATCAAGCTTTTGACCGGCGTCATGCCGCGCACCTCCGGAGAAGTCGTCTGGGAAGGCCAGCCGGCAGCGCTCGCGACGCCGCATGAGGCGATGGCGCTCGGCATCAACGCCGTGCACCAGGAAGTCGTGCTGTGCCGTCACCTGACGGTCGCCGCCAACATGTTCCTCGGCGAGGAGAATTCGCGCTTCGGCATCCTGCAGCAGCGCGCCATGGTCAAGGAAGCCCAGAAGATCATCGACGATCTCGGCTTCGACCTGCCGGCGCATGTCACGTTGGGCGACCTCACCATCGGCCAGCAGCAGTTGATTGCAGCGGCCCGCGCCACTGTGCGCGGCACCAAGTTCCTGATCTTCGACGAGCCGACCGCCTACCTCACCCGCAAGGAGGCCGACCAGCTTTTCACCCTGATCCGCCGGCTGAAGAGCGAAGGCGTGACGATCATCTACATCAGCCACCGCATGGAGGAGGTGTTCGAACTCGCCGACCGAGTTTCCGTGCTGCGCGACGGCACGCTGGTCGGCACACGCAACATAGCCGAGACCAACGATGCCGAGCTGGTCAAGATGATGATCAACCGCTCGATCGAGCAGGTCTACCACAAGGAGCATTTCTCGCCGGGCGCCGCGATCATCGAGGCGAGGAACCTGTCCGGCAAGGGCTTCGAGGATGTCTCGATGACGGTTCGCGCCGGCGAGATCGTCGGCCTCTATGGCCTGATCGGCGCCGGGCGCAGCGAGTTCGTCACCACGCTTTACGGCCGCCACCGCAAATCGGCCGGCCAGATTCTGTGGGAAGGCAAGGAAGTTCAGGTCAATTCCGAGCATGACGCGATCAAGCTCGGCATGGCGCTGGCGCCGGAAAGCCGCCGCGACCAGGGGCTTTGCCTCAACCTGCCGGTCGGCCTCAATCTCAACCTGCCGATCTACAAACGCATTTCGAACAATCTGCTGATTTCCGGCGCGCAGGAGAAGACGCAAGCCGATCGCCAGATCGCCGATCTGCGCATCAAGACGCCGACGCGCGGCGCGCTGGCGTCCAGCCTGTCGGGCGGCAACCAGCAGAAGATCGTCATCGGCAAATGGCTGGCGCATGGCGCCAAGCTGTTCATCTTCGACGAGCCAACGGTCGGCGTCGATGTCGGTACCAAGGCCGAGATCTACCGTCTGTTCGGCGCGCTGCTGTCGAAGGGCGCCGGCATCATCCTGATCTCGTCCTATCTGCCGGAAGTCTACGAACTCGCCGACACGCTGCATGTGTTCCGGCGCGGCAAACTGGTGGCCAGCCACGGCTTTCGCGCCGCCAGCCACGAGGACATTCTCACGCAGGCGCTCGCCGAGAAACAAGAAAAGCTGGGAGGACAGATATGAGCACCGAGGCGATTGCTGTCGAAAAACCGAAGCGCAACTATAACGTCCTGTTCGGGCTGACGCTTTTGGCGCTGCTGGTGCTGCTGTGGATCGTGCTTTCCGTGGCGACGCCGAGTTTTGCGTCGGGCAACAACATCGCCAATCTGCTGCGTCAGGGTTCGATGATCGCCATCATGGCGGTCGGCCAGACCTTCGTCATCATCACCGGCGGCATCGACCTGTCGGTCGGCGCCGTGGTCGGCTTCGCCACTGTCGTCGTCGCCATGATGATCAACGCCGGCTTCCCGATCTGGGTCGCCATCCTGGTGACGCTGCTGGTTGGTGTTGCCATCGGCATGTTCCACGGCTTCGGCATCGTCAAGATGGGCCTGCCGCCCTTCATCATCACGCTGGCGACGCTGACCTCGCTGCGCGGTATCGGCCTTTTGATGACCAACGGCAATTCGATCAACATCAACAGCGACACCTTCACCGCGTTCTCGCGCAATTCCTTTATTGGCATCCCCAATTTGTTCTGGATGGTGATCCTGGTCGGCATTCCGGCCTATGTCTTCCTGCATCACAGCCGCTGGGGCCGATACCTGTTCTCGGTCGGCTCCAACGCCGAGGCCTCGCGCCTGTCCGGCGTCAACGTCCAGCGCACCATCTACATGGCCTACACGCTGTCGGGCCTGTGCGCGGCCTTCGTCGGCGTGTTGCTGGCCGCCCGCATCGGCATCGGCAACCCGACCCAGGCCGAGGGCTGGGAACTGCAGGCGATCGCCTCGTCGGTCATCGGCGGCACCTCGCTGTTCGGCGCCGTCGGCTCGGTGCACGGACCGTTGCTTGGCGCCTTCATCCTGGCCACCATCAACAACGGCGCCAATCTGCTCAACGTCAACTCGTTCTGGCAGCGCATCATCACCGGCGCGCTGATCATCATCATTGTCTATTTCGATGGGCTGCGCCGCCGCGGCAAGTGAATCCTCCCTGAACTGATGCGCCGGTCTGCTCAAACAACAGGCCGGCGCCCTTTTTGAACACTGGAATTGCACATGAAAGCCGTCGTCTGCCGCTCGCCCGGCGACCTTGTCCTGGAAGACCGTCCCGCGCCCGGTGCGCCACCTGCCGGCTGGGCGCTGGTGGCGGTCAGCCATGTCGGCATCTGCGGCACCGACTACCACATCTTCGAAGGCAAGCACCCGTTCCTCGCCTATCCCCGCATCATGGGCCATGAAGTGTCGGGAACGATCGTCGAGATCGGCGAAGGCATCGATCTTGCCGTTGGCGAGCCCGTCGTCATCAACCCCTATCTTTCCTGCGGCAAGTGCATCGCCTGCCGGCACGGCAAGCCGAATTGCTGCGTCAGGATCGAGGTGCTCGGCGTGCATCGCGACGGCGCCATGTGCGAACGCATCCTGGTGCCGGCGCAAAATCTCTATCCGGCAAACGGCCTGTCGCTGGCCGACGCCGCCGCCGTCGAGTTCCTGGCGATTGGCGCGCATGCCGTGCGGCGCTCACGCGCCGATCCCGGCGCCCGCACGCTGGTCATCGGCGCTGGCCCGATCGGGCTCGGCACCGCCATCTTCGCCCGCATCGCCGGGCTCGACTTGACGCTGCTCGACATGAGCAGCGAAAGGCTCGCCTTCGCCGCGAACGAGCTTGGTTTCCAGACCCTCGACGGCTCGCGCGGCGCGGTGCCCGATCTGGTCAGGGAGGCAACATCAGGCGAAGGCTTCGATGTGGTCTTCGACGCCACCGGCAACACCCAGTCGGTGCAGTCGGCCTTCGCCCATGTCGCGCATGGCGGAACGCTGGTGCTGGTCAGCGTCGTCAAGGACGACATCAGCTTTTCCGATCCGGAATTCCACAAACGCGAGATGACGCTGATCGGCAGCCGCAACGCATTGCGCGCCGACTTCGATCATGTCGCCGCCTCGATCCGCAACGGCGCCGTGCCGCTGGCCAAGCTGGTGACCCACCGCACCGCGCTGGCCGACACGCCACGCGATCTGGCGCGCTGGGCACACGAAAAATCCGGCCTGATCAAGGCCGTGATAGAGGTAGGGTTATAACATGGCAGGCGGTGAACCCGGCCCGAATTGACAACGCCCGAGCCAAGTCGACCCCCACTCCGTCTCGGCTTCGCCGAGCCACCTCTCCCCCGATCGACGGGGTAGAGGAAGGGTGCGAGTTCGCCGACCTTGGCGCCCTTCCTCTCCCTCTGGAGGGGGGGAGAGGTGGCTCGGCGAAGCCGAGACGGAGTGGGGGAAGGCGGTCCTCAAACGCCAAGCCGCTGACAAGTGAGCGCGACCGAGCTGGTCTGGTATCAGCGCGAGTCAGATAATCACGGTCTCGTATAAGGCCGGCACTCCCTACAATGCCGACAATTTGAGCTCGACCCGTTCGGCCGGGAAGCGCGACTCGGAAAACTGGATCGGCTGGCCGTCCGGCGTCACGTTGACGGCGACCGTGACCAGCACGATGGCGCCCGGCTGCAGATCGAGATCGGCAAGGTCCGCCGCATCGGCATGGCGTGCCGACAGCACAGTCGATTGCCTGAGATAATCGTCGATGCCGAAACGGGCCAGTGACGCGGTGATCGAGCCGGTCTCCGCCATGGCGGCATCGATGCCGGCAAAGCGCCTGGCATCGAACCAGCCGGCAGCGCGCGACACCGGTCGTCCATCGGCTTCGCCGCGCGTTTCCAGACGGATCACCTCAGCCCCCCTGGCAAGACCAAGGCCCTCGGCGACGCGCTGGCTGGCCGGCTCGACCGACGAGGCGAGCAGGACGATGTGCCGTTCGGTCGTCTGCCCTTGCAAGCCTGTCGAAAAGCGTGTGCGCGCGCCAATCGGATAGGACAGCCGCTTGCGCGACAACACGAAGGTCCCGCGCCCCTGCTCGGCCCGCAGCACGCCTTCCTGCACCAGCGCTGATATGGCGCTGCGCACCGTGTGGCGATTGACGCCATAGCGCTCAGCCAGCGCCACCTCCGGCGGCAGCGCGGCATTCTCCGTGAAATCGCCGATGGCGATCGCATGCAGGATCTTGTCGGCGATTTGCCGCCACAGCGAAACCCCGCTGCGCCGCTCGATGCTGTCCGCCGTCAGCCGCCCCACCATTGATTGCCCCCAGCCTTTTAGCCCTGTCATCCACCCGTCATGGACTCGCGCTAGATAATAAGTATAATTTGTATAGTTGTCTATATCAATAGACAAATTTAGCAAAGAGGAATGTTGCTGATGCGAGGACAGGAAGCCCGCGACCAGGCCGAGCGCAAGGCCGCCATGGCGACACTGGCGCAATCCAACGGCGATGACATCGTGCGGCTCTGGAACGAGGCCGGGCTGCCTTCGGAAGCCGAGTTGCTGCGCGGCCCCGAGACCGGCCTGGTCACCCTGCGCGGCCGCATCGGCGGTGGCGGCGCGCCCTTCAATGTCGGTGAGGCGACCGTCACCCGCGCCACGGTCCGGCTGCCGTCCGGACAGGTCGGCCATTGCTATGCGCTTGGCCGCGACAAGCAGAAGGCGAAGCTGGCGGCCATCGCCGACGCGCTGTGGCAGGACCCTGCCCGCCGCAATGAGGTCGAGACCAATCTGATAGCGCCTCTGCGGTCGGCTCTGACCACGGCGCATGAACGCCGCCGCGCCGAGACGGCGGCAACGAAGGTGGATTTCTTCACCATGGTTCGCGGAGAAGACTGATGGACATTGCAGCGCAATCGATCGAAGGCGGTTTCGCCGATCCGGTCTTCAATGCCCAGACCGTGTTCCGCGCGGTCATGGATGCGATGGCACGGCCGGGCAGTGTGCAACCCTTGCCGGCCTTCGCGCGCCCGCCGGCGCCGCTGTCGGCTAGTGCCGGCGCCATAGCGCTGGCGCTTTGCGACAACGACACGCCGTTGTGGCTCGACCCGGCTTTGCAGGCCTCCATTGCCATCAAATCCTGGCTTGGTTTCCACACCGGCGCGCCCTTGGCCAACACGCCGGCCGATGCGCATTTCGCTCTGATCGCCACGCCAGCCGAGATGATGTCGCTCGATGGTTTTTCGCAGGGCACGCAGGACTATCCCGACCGTTCGACCACGCTGATCCTGCACGTCAGCGATCTCGTCTCCGGCACGCCATTGCTGCTCGAAGGTCCCGGCATCGAAACCAGCGCCACGATCGCGCCTGCGCAGATGCCGCGCCATTTCGTCGAACAGTGGAAGCAGAATATCAAGCGCTTCCCGCGCGGCGTCGACATCATCCTCGCCACCGCTGATGGCATTGCCTGCCTGCCGCGCACGACGCGCATCAAGACGATGGAGGCCTAGGATGTATGTTGCGGTAAAAGGTGGCGAAGCGGCTATTGCCAACGCCCACAGCCTGCTTGCCGACCGCCGGCGTGGCGACCGTTCGGTGCCGGCCCTTCGCCTCGACCAGATCGTCGAGCAGCTGGCGCTCGGCGTCGACCGGGTGATGGGCGAAGGCTCGCTCTACGACCGGGAACTGGCGGCACTCGCCATCGTCCAGGCACGCGGCGACATGATCGAGGCAATCTTCCTGGTCCGCGCCTATCGCACCACGCTGCCGCGCTTTGGCTACACCAAGCCGATCGACACCGCCAACATGCTGGTCGAGCGGCGCGTGTCGGCGACCTACAAGGACCTGCCCGGCGGCCAGCTGCTTGGCCCGACCTTCGACTACACGCACAGACTGCTCGATCCCGAGCTTGCCGCCGGCGCCGATGTCGCCGAGCCGCTGCAGCGCGAGACCGAAGCGCAAGCCATGCCGCGCGTCTCGGCGATCCTTGCCCGCGAAGGCCTCATCGAGCCGGACGGCGACATGCCGCAAGACCATGTCCCCGGCGACATCACCCGCGAGCCGCTGGAATTCCCGATGGCGCGCGACATCCGCCTGCAGGCGCTGTCACGCGGCGATGAAGGATTCCTGCTGGCGCTCGGCTATTCCACCCAGCGTGGCTATGCCCGCAACCATCCCTTCGTCGGCGAGATCCGCATCGGCGAGGTCGAGCTGGAGCTCGACGTGCCCGAACTGCCCTTCGCGGTGCCGCTCGGCACCGTGCGGGTCACCGAGTGCCAGATGGTCAACCAGTTCAAAGGCTCGGCCAAGGCGCCGCCGCAATTCACCCGCGGCTACGGCCTCGTCTTCGGCCAGAGCGAGCGCAAGGCGATGGCCATGGCGCTCTGCGACCGGGCGCTGCGCGCTTCCGAACTCGGCGAGGATGTCGTCGCCGCTGCCCAGGACGAGGAGTTCGTCATCTCGCATTCCGACAACGTCCAGGCGACCGGCTTCGTCGAACATCTGAAGCTGCCGCACTATGTCGACTTCCAGGCCGAACTCGATCTCGTGCGCCGCATGCGCGCCGAATACGACGCGCGCGAGAATCCAGTGAAGGTCGAAGAGAAGCGGGAGGCCGCGGAATGATCGAAGGCCTGTCCCACATGACTTTCATCGTCCGCGACCTCGACCGGATGACCGAAATCCTGACCGGAGTTTTCGAAGCGCGCGAGGTCTATGCCAGCGATGCCGAGCAGTTCTCGCTGTCGCGCGAAAGATTCTTCCTGATCGGCGATATCTGGATCGCCATCATGCAAGGCGAGCCACTGCCCGAGCGCAGCTACAACCACATCGCCTTCAAGATCGATGACGCCGATTTCGACCGCTACGCCGAGCGGGTCGGCAAGCTAGGCCTCGACATGCGCCCGCCCCGACCACGCGTCGAGGGCGAAGGCCGCTCGATCTACTTCTACGACAACGACAACCACATGTTCGAGCTGCACACCGGCACGCTCGCTGAGCGGCTGGCACGCTACGCCAAGGGACTTGAGGTCGCATCATGACCGACATCGCCACCTACAACTTCGCCTATCTCGACGAGCAGACCAAGCGGATGATCCGCCGCGCGATCCTCAAGGGCATCGCCATCCCCGGCTATCAGGTGCCGTTCGCCTCGCGCGAAATGCCTATGCCTTATGGCTGGGGCACCGGCGGCGTCCAGGTCACAGCCTCGATCATCGGCCCCGATGATGTGCTGAAGGTCATCGATCAGGGCGCCGACGACACCACCAACGCGGTCTCGATCCGCGCCTTCTTCAAGAAGGTCGCCAATGTCGCCGTGACGACCGACACTGCCAGCGCCACCATCATCCAGACCCGCCACCGCATCCCCGAGCATCCACTGACGGCGGGCCAGGTGCTTGTCTACCAGGTGCCGATCCCCGAACCCTTGCGCTTCCTCGAACCGCGCGAGACCGAGACGCGCAAGATGCATGCGCTGGAGGAATACGGCCTCATGCATGTGAAGCTCTACGAGGACATCGCCAAGCACGGCCGCATCGCCACCACCTATGCCTATCCGGTCAAGGTCGAGGGCCGCTATGTGATGGACCCGTCGCCGACGCCGAAATTCGACAATCCCAAGATGCACCGCTCGCCGGCCCTGCAATTGTTCGGCGCCGGCCGCGAAAAGCGCATCTATGCGGTGCCACCGTTCACCGCTGTGGTCAGCCTCGACTTCGAGGATCATCCGTTCGAGGTGCAGACCTTCGACCAGCCCTGCGCGCTGTGCGCGGCCGAGAATGTCTATCTCGACGAAGTCATCCTCGACGACCATGGCGGCCACATGTTCGTCTGCTCCGACACAGATCATTGCGAGAAGCGGCGGGCGGACGGCCATCGCGGCCACCTCGCACCAGAAACCCATCTTGCCTCGGAAACCCATCCTGCCTCCGAAACAATGGAGCCGGCGCAATGACCGACGAACCGTTGCTGCGCGTCTCGGCGCTCTCCAAATTCTATGGCTCGCGCGTCGGCTGCGACAACGTCTCCTTCGACCTATGGCCGGGTGAGGTTCTGGCTGTCGTCGGTGAGTCCGGCTCCGGCAAGACGACGCTGCTCAACTGCCTGTCGACGCGGCTGATGCCCTCCTCCGGCACCGCAAGCTACCGTATGCGCGACGGACAGTTCCGTGAGCTCTACCGCATGAGCGAGGCCGAGCGCCGCTTCCTGATGCGCACCGACTGGGGTTTTGTTCACCAGAACCCGGCCGACGGCCTGCGCATGACGGTATCGGCCGGCGCCAATGTCGGCGAGCGGCTGATGGCGGTCGGCGACCGCCACTACGGCAAGATCCGCGCCACCGCCGTCGACTGGCTGTCGCGCGTCGAGATCGACGAGGACCGCATCGACGACGAGCCGCGCGCCTTCTCCGGCGGCATGCGTCAGCGCCTGCAGATTGCCCGCAACCTCGTCACCGGCCCACGGCTGGTGTTCATGGATGAGCCGACAGGCGGCCTCGACGTCTCGGTCCAGGCGCGCCTGCTCGACCTGCTGCGCGGGCTGGTCACCGACCTTGGCCTGGCGGCCATCGTCGTCACCCACGACCTTGCCGTGGCACGGCTGTTGTCGCAGCGCATGATGGTGATGAAGGATGGCCGCGTCGTCGAAAGCGGCCTCACCGACCGCGTGCTCGACGACCCGCGCGCGCCTTACACGCAATTGCTTGTTTCCTCGATCTTGCAGGTTTGATGATGGCGCTTGTACACCCCCCTCTGGCCTGCCNNGGGGGGAGATTGGATGTCACTCCCGGTCTCGCCACTCTCCAACGTTGCAGAAAAAGCGAGGCGAAGAGGCTGCCAATCTCCCCCCTTGCGGGGGAGATGCCTGGCAAGGCAGAGGGGGGTGCTGGCCCGCAAGCGACCGAAGATGGGAGAACCTTCTGATGGCAACCCCCCTCGTTGTCTCCGACGTCGCCAAGAGCTTCACCATGCATCTGCGCGACGGCATCAAATTGCCTGTTATGGCCGGTGTCTCGTTCTCGATCAGGGCCGGCGAATGCACCGTGCTCGGCGGCCCGTCCGGTGCCGGCAAGAGCTCGATCCTGAAGATGCTCTACGGCAACTACGCCGTCGACGAAGGCCAGATCATCGTCACGCACGATGACGGGCTGATCGACCTCGCCACCGCCAGCCCGCGCACCGTGCTTGCCATACGCCGGCAAACGATCGGCTATGTCAGCCAGTTCCTGCGCACCGTGCCGCGCGTCTCGGCGCTCGATGTCGTCGCCGAACCGCTGGTCGAGCGCGGCGAGGATCGCGAAATTGCACGCGGCAAGGCACGCGCCTTGCTGGCGCAGCTCAACCTGCCGGAGAGGCTTTGGGCATTGCCGCCAGCGACTTTCTCCGGCGGCGAGCAGCAGCGTGTCAACATCGCGCGCGGTTTCATCACCGAGCACCCGATCCTGCTGCTCGACGAACCCACCGCTTCGCTCGACGCCAAGAACCGCGACGTCGTGATCGAACTCATCGCCGCCAAGAAAGCGGCTGGTGTCGCCCTGCTCGGCATCTTCCATGACCACGACGTGCGCGAGGCGGTTGCCGACCGCGTCATCGACGTCACCACTTTCGCGCCCGGAAAAATCGCCGCATGACCAGGAAGTTGTCGGAGACACCGCTGGTCCATCCGACAGCGGACGTGCAGAACTCGACGCTCGGTCGCTGGACCGAGATCGCCGACCGCAGCCGGGTGTCGGAAAGCGAGCTCGGCGACTATTCCTACATGATGCAGGATTGCGCAGTCTGGTGCGCAACGATCGGCAAGTTTTCCAACATTGCAGCCAGCGTGCGCATCAACGCCACCAATCATCCGACCTGGCGGCCGACGCTGCACCATTTCACCTATCGCGCCTCGGATTATTGGGACGACGCCGAGCACGAGAGCGAGTTCTTCGCCCAGCGCCGCGCCAGGCGGGTCACCATCGGCCATGACACCTGGCTCGGCCACGGCTCGACCATCCTGCCCGGCGTCACCGTCGGCGATGGCGCCGCGGTCGGCGCCGGCGCGGTGGTCACCAAGGATGTTGCCCCCTACACCATCGTCGGCGGCGTGCCGGCAAAGCCGATCCGCGAGCGCTTCGACCGTCGCACTGCCGAACGCTATCAGGCACTCGCCTGGTGGGACTGGGACCATGCCAGACTGCGCACCGCCCTTGATGATTTTCGTTCGCTTGAGGCTGAGGCTTTTCTGGAAAAATACGGCGGATAAGCCATCACATCATCGTCATGGGCGAACCTGTTTCATATCCCTGACACATCGTCGGGGCAGGACGCGGTCTTTCCCTTTGGAGATTGCAATGCCTGTTTCTGTCAGACCGTCGCTCGCCGCATTCTTTGCCGGCTCCAATCCGAAGCCGCCGGTTCATCTCGGCACGCGCTACGACACGTCAGGCAATTTCCTGATCGAGCCCGGCAACACGGTCGTCAGTCATCTGGTCAGCGGTTCGCCGTCCGAGGCTGTGGTGCTTGCGGTGCGCGACCGCATGCTGGCCATGCCTGACGCCGACCGACTCGCCTTCACGCCCGTCTCCAGCCTACACATGACGTTGTTCCAGGGCATCATCGAATATCGCCGCCGGCTGCCTTACTGGCCGCAGGACGTGCCTCTCGACACCAGCATCGACGCCATGACCCGCCTCTATCTGGAGCGGCTGAAGGGCTTCGAGGGCTTCGGCCCGTTCAACATCAAGGTCGTCGAAGTTCTGCCGACCGGCCTCACCGTTGCCGGCGCGACCGACGACGATTTGCGCATCATGCGCGCCTGGCGCGACGCGCTGGCCGTGCCGTTCGGTTACCGGCATCCCGATCACGATACCTACGTCTTCCACATCACCTTCGCCTACCAGATCCGGCGTCTTGCGGAGGATCGTACCGACGCATGGCAGGACCTGTTCGACGATTGCCTGACACTTTTCGAGCAGCAGGCTCCCGTAGTCGAAATCAAGGCGCCCGCCTTCTGCAGCTTCAGGGACATGGAGCACTTCGAGGAACTGCTGGTCCTGGGCCGGCCGTAACTCCACGCCTGTGGAGCGTAACAAAACTGACATCATCGCGACACGGCAGGTTCATGTGGCTGCGTTAGGCGAGAGCCTGACGATCAATGGTCCGGACTGGAACCTGCCCCATGCCAGCAACCTCTGCCACACTCGAAATCCGCGGTGTCACCCGACGATTCGGCAAGAACACTGCCGTCAGCGACATCAACATCGCGATCCCGCAGGGTCAGATGGTTGGCATTATCGGCCGTTCGGGCGCCGGCAAATCAACCCTTCTTCGCATGATCAACCGTCTCATCGATCCCAGCCAGGGGTCGATTTTTTTTGACGGCGCCGAGGTCTCCCAGTTGCGCGGCTCGCCGCTGCGGCGCTGGCAGCGTGACTGCGCCATGATCTTCCAGCAGTTCAACCTGGTGCCGCGCCTCGACGTGCTGACCAACGTGCTGCTCGGCAAGCTGAACCACCGTTCGACCATCACCAACCTGTTCGGCATGTTCTCTCGCGCAGAATGCGCCGAGGCGGTCGCGGCACTCGAACGGCTCGACATCGCGCGCACCGCGCTGCAGCCCGCAGGCACCTTGTCGGGCGGCCAGCAGCAGCGCGTCGCCATTGCCCGCGCCATGATGCAGCAGCCCAGAGTGATCCTCGCCGACGAGCCGATCGCGTCGCTCGACCCGCTCAACGCCAAGGTGGTGATGGATTCGCTGCAGGACATCAATTTGCGCGAAGGCATCACCGTCGTCACCAATCTGCACACGCTGGATACTGCCCGCACCTATTGCAACCGCATCATCGGCATGGCCGCCGGCAAGGTCGTCTTCGACGGCCCGCCGGAAGAGCTCAACCGCGAGGCCGTGCGTCTCGTCTATGGCGCCGACAGCAATGGCCAGGAAATCTCCGAGGCCATCACCTCGACCAGCGTTGCCTTCAGCCGAAAGATTGCCGCATCCGCCGGACCGCTCGAGCCCGCATTCCCGGGGTACTGAGAGCGGCCTGGATCGCCAGCCCGCGTCAAGGGCACCTGTCAAAATCGATAACGCTGCCGGCGCGGGGCCGGAACCTACAGGAGAGATAGCAGATGTTCAGGAAGATGGTTTTCAGCGCCGTTTCGGTGCTCGCCATGGCGACCAGCATGGCCCACGCGGCCGATATGAAGGAATTTCGCGTCGGCATTCTCGGCGGTGAAAACGAAACCGACCGGCTGCGCAACTACCAGTGCCTCGCCGACCATTTGAAGACCGAATTCGGCTTCGAAAAGGTCTCGCTGTTCCCCGCCGCCGACTATGACGGCGTCATTCAGGGCCTGCTCGGCGGCACGCTCGACTTCGCCGAACTCGGCGCTTCCGGCTATGCCAGCGTCGTTCTCAAGGACCCGAAGGCGGTCACTCCGATCCTCACCACCCAGCAGACCGACGGCGCGACCGGCTATTATTCGATCGGTCTGGCGCTGAAATCCTCCGGCATCACCGACATCAAGTCGGCCAAGGGCAAGAAGCTCGGCTACGCCGATCCGGATTCGACCTCCGGCTACCTGATCCCGCTGACCCAGATCCCGAAGGACACCGGCGCTTCGAACGAAACCTTCTTCGCCTCGACCCAGTTCAACGGCGGCCACGAGAACAACGTCCTGGCCGTGCGTGACGGCAAGGTCGACGTGGCGGTGGACGATTCCTCCGGCATCGGTGACTTCAAGGACGGCTACACCTCCGGCACCTTCCACAAGGAAGTCGCCAAGGGCGCCGTCGACCCCAACGACTTCGTCGAAGTCTGGCGCTCGGGCCTGATCCCGAACGGCCCGCTTGTCGTGCGCACCGCGCTCGGCGACGAGATGACCGCCAAGCTCGCCGACTTCTTCACGCAGCTGCCCAAGAAGGACAAGGCTTGCTTCGAAGGCGTCGAAGGCGGCGATTTTACCGGCTACGTTCCGGTGAAGCCGGACTTCTACAACGTCATCGTCGAAGCCCGTAAGGCAGCCATCGGCGGCTAACGGCGAAATCAGGAAGGGCGGTGTTCAAAGCACCGCCCTTTTTGCATCTCCGATCATGACCCTTTCCGTGACAGCCCCTTCCGGCGCCACTCACCAGATGGCCGACGCCTGGCGTCGCCAGACGTCCTTGCGCCGGCTCTACACCGCCATCGGTGTCGGCCTGCTCCTTGTCGCGCTCGGCAGCACCATGTGGTTCGCCGACGAGGCCAATGCCGGGCATTTCTTCGACCGGCTGCCGCATTTGCTGGATTTCCTGAGCTGGCTCGTCCCCAAGGACTGGAACGATGTCTGGCGAGCGATGTTCGACGTCGCTTCCCCGCATGACACCGGTACCCAGGAATTCAACTTTCCGCTTGGCCGCGCCTATGTCTGGGGCAGCTTCTACATTCCTGAATATTTCGAGCTGATGCTGACCACGCTCAACGTGGCGCTGGTCTCGACCTTCATCGGCTTCGTCTTTGCCGTGCCGTTTTCCTTCATCGCGGCGCGCAATTTGACGCCGCATCCGGTGCTGCGGCTGATCGTCAAGCGCTTCATGGAACTGCTGCGCGCCTTTCCCGAGATCGTCATCGCCGGCCTGTTCGCGGCCATCGTCTCGATCGGCCCGATCGCCGCCATCATCGCCATCGGCCTGCATTCGATCGGCGCACTGGGCAAGCTCTTCTACGAGATCAACGAGAACATCGACATGCGCGCCGAGGAAGGCCTGAGGGCGGTCGGCGCCAACTGGTTCGAGCGGGTGCGCTTTGCCGGTTTGCCGCAGGTGCTGCCCAACTTCATGTCCTACACACTGCTGCGGATCGAGATCAACGTGCGCATCTCCACCATCATGGGCGCGGTCGGCGGCGGCGGCATCGGCGAGGAGCTGAAGCTGTCCATCTCGCGCGGCTTCGGCGCCAAGACGATAGCCCTCGTGCTGCTCCTGTTCACGACGATCTTCATCGT
Source organism: Mesorhizobium norvegicum (assembly GCF_004919685.1). Taxonomy (GTDB): domain Bacteria; phylum Pseudomonadota; class Alphaproteobacteria; order Rhizobiales; family Rhizobiaceae; genus Mesorhizobium; species Mesorhizobium norvegicum. The sequence goes on from NZ_SMYZ01000006.1 coordinate 22,475, forward strand.
CGACCAGTTCTCCGCCTGGCTGCGCCGCAAGCTGGTCGGCGAGCAGGCCTTCGTGATGGGAGCATGATCATGATCCCGAAAAGTGGCATCCGGTTTTCTCGGACAAACGGGAACCCGTTTTGTCCAAAGATCATGGCAAAGCAGGAAGACTACCCATGGCCACCATGACCGCCGATCAAATCCAGTCGATAGAGGAACGCTTTCCTCAGGTGTTCCACCGACCGTTCCACAAGCGTTTTGGGCCGTTGCTGCTGCTTGGCGGCACCTTTCTCTACCTGCTCTATGCGCTGTGGTTCTTCAATCTGCCGCAAGTCATGCGGGAATCGCACTGGGAGCGGCTGCCGCTGTTCCTGACCCAGTGGATCAGCTACGACGTGCAGCCGATCTTCCGCCTCGATGAGCCCCAGATCACCGCCAAATATCCACGCTTCTCGGTGCTTGGCCCGAATCCCAACCCGGACTGGGTCAAGACCAATGCCGATGGTTCGGTGACGATCCTGATCGACGGCACAGCCAAGTCGATCACCTTCAACAAGACGCAAGCGACGATAATTGCCAACGGTGAAACCGTTGCAGTCGGGTTAGGCACCGGCAAGCCGCTGATCTCCGGACCGGTTCCCGGTTGGATCACCGCGCATGAAGATGAGGTCGTCGCCGACATGGGCTTTGCCGGCGAGGCCCGCGTCGCAGTTGACCGCGTCAGGATACGCAAGCGTTTTCTCGGCTGGGCAAACTTCGTCTTCGACACGCGCTCGCCCTTCTTCGGCAAGTCGGCAAGCGAAGTGGCCTCGCTGATCGTCTCCGGACCGGAACTGAAACCGGGCACGTCCAATCTGGCGCTGGCCGGCGACAACATCTGGAACAACGCCCAGTGGCAGCATGGCGATGTCTGGACGAAACTCTTGCAGACCATCGTCATGGCCTTTCTCGGCACCATGCTGGGCGGCATCGTCGCCTTCCCGCTGGCCTTCTTCGCCGCCCGCAACATCACGCCCAGCCGGCTGGTCAACCAGGTGCTCAAGCGCTTCTTCGACTTCATGCGCTCCATCGACATGCTGATCTGGGCGCTGTTCTTCACCCGCGCCTTCGGGCCGGGACCGCTGGCGGGCAGCGCTGCCATCTTCTTCACCGAGATCGGCACGCTCGGCAAAACCTATTCCGAGGCACTGGAGAACATCGACGACAAGCCCCGCGAGGGTGTCACCTCGACTGGAGCCAACGGCCTCCTCGTGCAGCGCTACGGCGTGCTGCCGGAAGTGGTGCCGGTCTTCATCAGCCAGACACTCTATCAGTGGGAATCCAACACCCGCGGCGCGACCATCATCGGCGCCGTCGGCGCCGGTGGCATCGGCCTGAAACTGTGGGAAGCGATGCGCACCAACTCCAATTGGGCCAACGTCTTCTACATGGTGCTGCTGATCCTGCTCGTCGTGTTCATTTTCGACAACATTTCCAATTTCCTGCGCCGCCGGCTGAGCCAGACGATCCACGATTACAACAGGATCCAGGCCGAGCAGGGTTAGCCTTGTGACGCAGAAGCGCACGCATCGCCTCGCCCGGCGCCAAAGGGTCGACCCCCACTCCGTCGAGCTTCGCTCGACACCTCTCCCCCGATCGACGGGGTAGAGGAAAGGCGCAAGGCTGTCCGAGCCGGCGCCTGTCCTCCAAGGCCGAGGCTTTCTTCCTCTCCCCGCGCCACCAGGCTTCCTTTCCTCTCCCTCCGGAGGGGGGGAGAGGTGGCTCGGCGAAGCCGAGACGGAGTGGGGGAACCACCTGGCAACCGCCGCGAACGCAGATAGAAAATGGACCAGGCGCAATCATCATCGCGCCTCACACCAAGGGTCGACCCGCACTTCGTCGCGCTGCGCTCGACAGGTCTTTGCGTCGATCAGATGCTAAGCCGCTTTCTTCCACCCGTTCTTGATATGCCTATACCCCTCGCGATAAACCGCTTCCGGGCTCTCGGAAAAGTCGCGCCACACCTTGGTCGCCGCCGCCAAATCCTTCAGCGAACGCCCGAACGCCTCGATCGTCAGCCAGTCGTCGTAGCCGCTCTTGCGGATGGCCGAGAATGTCTCCTTCCACGGAATGTTGCCGCGCCCGGGCACGCCGCGATCATTCTCCGAGATGTGGATATGCACGACATTCCGGCGGTGTTTTGTATAGGCGCCGATCGGGTCGGCCTCCTCGATATTGGCGTGGAAAGTGTCGTACATCGCCTTGATGTGCGGCCGGTCGATGGCGTCGATATGCTCCGACAAATCCGCCATCGTGTTGAGGAGATAGCATTCGAAGCGGTTGAGCGCCTCGAGCCCGATGGTGACGTTCCTCTTGCCGGCGTGGTCGCCGATGGCGCGTTGCGAGGCGACCGAGCGCTTTTTCTCGGCGGCCGTTGGCCCAGCGCCGGAAAAGGCGCCGAGCGTCGAATGCAGAGGGCCGCTCAGCGTGCTGGCGCCAAGCGCATTGGCGCAGTCGATCGCCCATTTCATATAGTCGACACCGGCCTTGCGCGTTGCCGCATCGGCCGAGATCAGGTTCATCGCCGGATCGCCCATGGCTGAAACCGCGGTCCGCTCCAGCCCGATCCGGTCGAGCAGCTCGCCGAGCTTTCTATAGTCGTCCGGCGTGCCGGCGAAGATCGGTATCTCGACGCCATCGAAGCCGGTCGTCTTGATGTCGCGCAGCAACGGCTCGTGTTTCTTCGACACGGCCGTCGTCCACAAGAACATGCACATGCCGATTTTCATCGACGCCCCTCCCCTTGGATCCCCCCGGATCTTTTATTTTAGAGCTTGGTCCACGCCCCATTCTTCTTCGAAGACTTCACGCAGGCCTCGATGAAGGCCATGCCTTCGACGCCGTCTTGAATGGTCGGGAAGACGACATCCTTTGCCGGCTTGCCGCCCTTCTTGCGCGCCGCACGGATCGCGCGCGCGGCCTCCTGGTAGATGTTGGCGAAGCCTTCGAGATAGCCCTCGGGATGGCCTGACGGTACGCGGCTGACACGGCCTGCCACCGGCAGCGCGCCGGCACCGTTGCGAGTGATCAATTGCTTGGGCTGGCCGAACGGCGTGTACCAGAGATAGTTCGGGTCGGCCTGCACCCATTCCAGCCCACCCTTCGAGCCATAGATGCGCAGCTTCAGCCCGTTCTCGTGGCCAGGCGCCACCTGGCTTGCCCAGATCATGCCCTTGGCCGGATGCGTCTTGCCCGCAGGCTTGAAGCGCAGCATGACGTTGACGTTGTCATCGAGCAGCCGTCCCGGCACGAAGGCGTCGAGATCGGCCGAAAGGGAATCGAGTTCGAGCCCGGAGACAAAGCGGGCGAGGTTGTAGGCATGCGTGCCGATATCGCCCAGCGCGCCGCCGGCGCCTGCCTGTTTCGGATCGCCGCGCCACGCCGCCTGTTTCTGGCCGGTGGCGGCCAGATCCTCGGTCAGCCAGTCCTGCGGATATTCGGACTGCACGATGCGGATATCGCCGAGCACGCCCTTGGCCACCATTTCGCGCGCCTGCCGCACCATAGGATAGGCTGTGTAGTTGTGCGTCAGCACGAACACCTTGCCGGTCTTTTCGACCACGGCGGCCAGCTTCTTGGCCTCGGCCAGTGTGGTTGCCAGCGGCTTGTCGCAGATGACGTGAATGCCGGCCTCCAGGAAAGCCTTTGCCGCCGGTACATGCACATTGTTGGGCGTGACGATGGCCACCGCCTCGATGCCGTCGGGCCGCTTGGCCTCGGCCTTGGCCATCTCGGCATAGGACGCGTAGCTGCGATCGGGGTCGAGCCCGAGCTCGGCGGCCGAGGCCTTTGCGCGAGCCGGGTCGGATGACAAAGCGCCGGCGACCAGCACGAAGTCATTGTCCAGGCGCGCCGCGATTCGGTGCACCGCGCCGATGAAGGCGCCTTGCCCGCCGCCGACCATGCCGTAGCGGATCGGGCCGCCTCCCGTTTCCGACTTCGATGCGCCGACCATGTTTTTCTCCTTAGCTGTTGCTCACCTCCGCCTTGTGGGGAGGTCGATCCGCGCAGCGGATCGGGTGGGGTTGCCGGGCGTGGAGCGCGGCGTGAACCGACCCCACCCGGCCCTTCGGACCACCCTCCCCTCGAGGGGGAGGGAAGACCGCGTCAGATTCCCATCATGGCGCGCAGCACTTTCTTGTCCGTAGCGCCACCGGCGAAGTCGTCGAATGCCTTCTCCGTCACCCGGATGATGTGGTGCTGGATGAAGGGCGCGCCCTCGGCCGCGCCGTCTTCCGGATGCTTCAGGCAGCACTCCCACTCCAGCACCGCCCAGGAATCATAATTGTACTGCGTCAGCTTGGAAAAGATGCCGCCGAAATCCACCTGCCCGTCGCCCAGCGACCGGAACCGGCCGGCGCGGTTGGTCCAGCTCTGATAGCCGGAATAGACGCCTTGCCGGCCGGTCGGGTTGAACTCGGCGTCCTTGACGTGGAACGCCTTGATGCGTTCGTGATAGATGTCGATGAATTCGAGATAGTCGAGTTGCTGCAACAGGAAGTGCGACGGATCGTAGTTGATGTTGCAGCGCTTGTGGCCGCCGACCGCATCGAGGAACATCTCGAAGGTCGCACCGTCGAACACGTCCTCGCCGGGATGGATCTCGTAGCCGACATCGACGCCATTGTCCTCATAGACATCGAGGATCGGCTTCCAGCGCTTGCCGAGTTCGGCGAAGGCTTCCTCGATCAGCCCGGCCGGCCGCTGCGGCCACGGGTAGAGGTAAGGGAAGGCTAAGGCTCCAGAGAAGGTCACCGAGGCCTTCAGGCCAAGGTTCTTCGACGCCTTGGCGCCGAACTTCATCTGCTCGACCGCCCATTTCTGCCGCGCCTTCGGATTGTTGTGCACCGAAGCCGGCGCAAAGCCGTCGAACTGTGCATCATAGGCCGGATGCACCGCCACCAATTGCCCCTGCAGATGCGTCGACAGCTCGGTGATCTCGACGCCGGCGTCCGCGCAGATGCCCTTCACCTCGTCGCAATAGGCCTTGGAAGAGGCCGCTTTCTTGAGATCGAACAGCCGCGCGTCCCAGGTCGGAATCTGCACGCCCTTGTAGCCGAGACCGGCCGCCCATTTGGTGATCGACGCAAGCGAGTTGAACGGCGCGGCGTCGCCCGCGAACTGCGCCAGAAACAGTCCAGGGCCCTTCATTGTCGTCGGCATCGGCATCCTCCCTCATTGTTCTCGCGACCGAGCATAGCGCCGATTGGAAGCAGGGCCAGCCACTTTGGTCTTTTCTCAACGGGCGCTTGCACGCACCACCATTCTGGTATTACCAAATATGCGAATTTGGTCAAGCCTCGCGATACGCCATCAAGGTCCCGCGATCACACGGGATAGGGATATATATCTCAATATAATCAATGAAATAATTCGCGCAGAAAGTTGCATTCCCGCACTTCTTGCCGTCCCGCAGAATTTGCTGTAGACCTCACTTCAGGCCCAATTGGTCGAACCAGTTTGCAAGAAAAGGCTGGGGATGCCTTGGGGAGGAACCCTTGCGTCGCCTTTTGGCGATGCATGTCGCAGGCGAACCATAGAGACGAATTGGGAAGGACAGACCATGCATCTTTCGACGCACAACTGGATGCGCGCGGAACCCTTGGAGACGACGCTCAAGCGCATCAAGAAATTCGGCTATGAGTCGATCGAGATTTCCGGCGAGCCCGAGCAATACAAGACCAAGGAGACGCGCGCGCTGCTGAAGGAGCATGGCATCCGCTGCTGGGGCGCGGTGACCTTGATGCTGGGTGAGCGCAACCTGGCGGCCAAAAACCAGGGCCAGCGCGAGCGCTCCGTTCAGTATGTCAAGGACGTGCTGACCATGGTCAGCGAACTCGATGGCGAGATCATCACGCTGGTTCCGGCGACCGTCGGCAAGGTGGTGCCTGACGGCACCGAGGAAGAGGAGTGGAAGTGGGTTGTCGACGCGACCCGTGAATGCTTCACCCATGCCAAGAAGGTCGGCGTCAAGATTGCGGTCGAACCGCTCAACCGCTTCGAGACCTATCTGTTCAATCGTGGCGCCCAGGCCCTGGCGCTGGCTGACGCGGTCAGTCCCGAATGCGGCGTCTGCCTCGATGCCTACCACATCCATATGGAAGAATTTAACGTCTATGACGCGATCCGGCAGGCCGGAAAGCGCCTGTTCGATTTCCACGTCGCCGACAACAACCGCTTCGCCGCCGGCCTCGGCCAGATCGACTGGCCGAAGATCGTCGCCACCTTGCGGGAGATCGGCTACGACGGCGCGCTGACCAACGAATTCGTTGCGCCCGTCGACCGGACGCCGGCGGCACCCTATCCCGACATGGTCGAGCGCAATCCGGTCGACATCTCGCCCGAACAGCTGAAGTTCATCCAGGACCACGGCTCCAGCGTGCTCACGGAAAAATTCTACACCGACCAGATGCGCATCAACGCCGAAACGTTGCTGCCGCTGATCAAGTAGCCGGCTGCCTGTTGGGAAATTTGCCCTTCCGCCAGACGGCGGCAGGGCTGGGGAAGAATATGCGCATCAAGACCGTCCAAGCCTGGTGGGTCCGCGTCCCGATCGAAGCCGCTCGGCAACACCGCAGCGACTTCGGCCAGGTGACGACCTTCGACGCCGCCATCCTGCGCATCGAGACCGATGACGGGCTGGTCGGCTGGGGCGAAGGCAAGAACGCCGCCGGCAGCGCCGGCAGCTACGGCGCCCTCGTCCACATGCTGAACCATGAGGTCGGGCCGCAGCTGATCGGCCGCGATCCGGCCGACATCGGCGTCATCTGGGAGATGCTCTACAATGGCGTGCGTCACGACAGCGCCGCGCGCGCCGGCCACGCCATGCCGCAGCTGGCGCGGCGCGGCATGAGCATCGCCGCCATCAGCGCCGTCGACATCGCGCTGTGGGACATCCTGGGCAAATCACTCGGCGTGCCGGTCTGGCGGCTGCTCGGCGGCCGCAAGCTCGATCGCATGCCGGCCTATGCCTCCGGCGGCTGGGCGGCCGCCGACGCCATCGGCGAGCAGTTGAAGTCCTATATCGCCCAGGGCGGCTTCAAGGCGCTGAAGATGCGGGTTGGCGCCATGGACGGCGCAGCGCATGTGTCCGCCACCCGCGTGCGCGCCGCACGGCAGGCGCTTGGCCCCAATGTCGAGCTTATGGTCGACGCGCACGGCACCTACACGGTGGCCGAAGCCAAGCGCTTCATCCACCTCGTCAACGATCTGGATCTCGCCTGGTTCGAGGAGCCTATCATCGCCGACGACAAGTCCGGCATGGCCGAGGTGCGGGCATCCGGCGCCGTCCCGATTGCCACCGGCGAGAGCGAGGCGACACGCTATGCCTTCCGCGACCTCGCCGTGCTCAAGGCCGCCGACATCTTCCAGCCCGATCCCGCCTTCTGCGGCGGCATCAGCGAGGCGATGAAGATCGGCACCATCGCCAGCGCCTTCAATTTGCGCTTTGCGCCGCATCTGTGGGCCGGCGCACCCTGCTTCTTCGCCGGGCTTCATGTCTGCGCCGCCTCGCCGTCTAGTTTTACAGTCGAATATTCGCTCGGCGCCAACCCGATGATCCATGATCTGATCGAAGAGACTGTCGAAGCCAGTGACGGTATGATAGCGATCCCGGAAATGCCGGGTCTGGGATTCACCATTTCGGAGCGGTTCCTGGAGGCGCACGCGCAACGCGGTTGACGATGAAAGAAAAGAACCTTCTCGCGGAACTCGCCGCCTACCTGTTCTCCCATTCGGACAAGGAGACCGGCCGAACGCCGTCGGAACGCGAACTGGCGGAGCATTTCGCTGTCAGCCGCGGCCAGATCCGCGAGGCGCTCGCCATCCTCGAAGCCATGCGCATCGTCGAGCGGCGCGCCAAGTCCGGTATCTACATCGACACCAAGCAGGCCAGCGTCGAAGCCATGGCGCTTTTTGCCCGCGCGGGCCTGCCGCTCGATCCGATCCAGATCTACGAGACGGTCGAGTTGCGCAAGATCCACGAGATCAAGGCGGCCGAACTTGCCTGTTCGCGCGCCACCGAGGAGAATTTCGAGCGGCTGCGCGAAATCCTGAAAGCTTCGGAAGAGCGTATCGCCGCAGGCGAAGGCCTTGCCAGGGAAGACCGCGAATTCCACCTCGAGATCGTGCGCGCCACCAAGAACAGCGTCTTCCACAATGTCTGCAGCGTCTACTACATGATGGGCGAGCAGCGCCTGCCGATCTATTTCAATGACCCGGAGCGCAGCGTGCGCTCGCATGCCGAGCACATCCAGATCTATGAGGCGCTGCTGCGCCGCGACGGCAATCTCGCCCAGGCGCTGATGAGCGCCCATCTGCAGGGTGCTGAGAGCTACTGGAAAGGCCTGATCGAGGGCCATGGCGAGGAACCACAAAGCCCGGCGCTCGAAAGAGCCTGACCGACATGGCCCGTATCCTCACGACACACCCCCTGCACCCGCGCGCCTCGGCCATGCTGGCCGGCGCCGGAGAGCTCGTCGTCGCCTCCGCCATCGATCCAGCCACGCTGGCCTCCGAGGCGAAGAACGCCGACATCGTCATCGTGCGCGCTCCGCTGCCGCCTCAGCTTTTCGACGACGCCAAGCAGCTGAGGGCGGCAATCCGCCATGGCGCCGGGCTCGACATGATTCCGATGGAAGCAGCGACCGCCGCCGGCGTGCTGGTGGCCAACGTGCCGGCGGTCAATGCCCGCTCGGTTGCCGAACACGTCATGTTTGCGGCGCTCGCTTTGCTTCGCAACTTCCGTGTCGTCGACCGCGACCTGCGCGCCAAAGGCTGGCTTGCCGGCCGCGAGCACGCCAATTCCAACAGCGAGCTTGCCGGCAAGACGATCGGCATCGTCGGCCTCGGCGCCGTCGGCCAGGCGGTCGGCCATATCGCGGCGCACGGCTTCGACCTGAAGGTGGTGGCAACGACGCGCAGCATGCAGCCGGCGCCGGAGAAGGTCGGCTTCCTGTCAATCGACGCCCTGGTCGAGCAAAGCGACATCATCGTTCTGTGCTGTCCGCTGACGCCGGAGACGCGCGGCCTGATCAACCGAGAGCGGATCGCCCGCATGAAGCCGCATGCGCTGCTGATCAACGTGTCGCGCGGGCCGGTCATCGACGACGACGCGCTGATCGAGGCCTTGCAGAAGCGAGGCATCGGCGGCGCTGCGCTCGACGTGTTTTCGACGCAGCCACTGCCGTCGAACCATCCCTATTTCGGCTTCGACAATGTCATCGTCACGCCGCACATGGCGGGGATCACCGAGGAATCGATGATGCGCATGGGCGTCGGCGCGGCGGGCGAGGCCTTGCTGGTGCTGGCTGGCAAGCTGCCGGTCAACCTGCGCAATCCCGAAGTGGTCGATCACTACCGGCGGCGGTTTCCGCTCGACATATAGCGCATCGCGGTTTCGCCCCAATTCTCCGCGACGTTGCGGGCATGTCCGGTGTTCGCCTCGCATTTCTGATTGCCTCGTCCATCTGCACCTTGCCGGCATTTGCCGCAGCCGAGAGCAGCTATGTCTATTGCGACAATGGGGTGCGCTGCTTCCAGGCGCCCTGCCCGTCGAACAGCGCACTCGACCTTGCCACCGGCACGATCATCAAGGGCGTGTCGATCGACACCAGCGGCTTGCCGCAGGCCGACAAGGCGATAACCGATCAGTCCGACGTGCTTTACAGCGGAAAGATCGTCGTCAGGGGGTCGATCGAGCACCGCACCCGGACCATCACCGGCAAGGACTACAGCCTGCCCTGGCTGGTCGCGACCCGCATCGTACGGACCGCCAAGGACAGCGAACGCAAGCACTGTTCGTCGCACTGATAGTCAGTCCAGCCCTGGTCACGAGCCAAGCAGCGATTCTATTTCAGCAGCAAGCCGCAACAGACGCCGGTCATGCCCATTGCGTGCCACCAGCATCAATCCGGCGGGCAGTGCTGTGCCTGGCATCGGCAGCGAGATCGCACAAAGGTCGAACTGGTTGGCGACCTGCGTGTTGCGCAGCAGCAGGCCTTCGGTGCGGTCGCGCAGCTCGGTATCCTCAGACATCGAAATGATGGTCGGCGCCGTCACCGGTGTGGTCGGCAGAGCCAGCACATCGACCGATGCCAGCCGCTCGTCCATGGCAGCGACGAGCGCTGCACGACGGCGCATTGCCCTGATGTAGACAGGCGTCGGCAGCATTGCCGCCCGCGACAAAGGCCCGCTGACATGCGGGTCGACCGGCACCGATGCCCCTGTCGCCAGCCAGTCGGCATGCACTTCGGCCCCTTCCATCGCAGCGATCGAACCACGCTTGGTCGCCGCGCGCATGTCGGCAAGCAGATCATCGATCGGCAGGTCCGCGATCCGTGCGCCGGCCCGTTCGGCCTTGCCGAGACAGCGCTCGAACGCTGCCGCGACCTCACCATCCGTCTCTTCGAAAAGGACGCCACGCGGGATGCCTATGCGAAGCCCAGCCAAGGCAATGGGCGCCAGCGCTGCCGCTTCCGCGCCAGCCATCACGGCGTCGGCGGCGGCACACTGAGCGACGGTTCGGGCCAGCGGCCCGATCGAGTCCAGCGTGGCCGACAGTGGGAACGCGCCGGCGAGCGGCACGCGTCGCGCTGTCGGCTTGAAGCCGACAACACCGTTGAGTGAAGCCGGAATGCGTATCGAACCACCGGTGTCGGAACCGATCGATACTTCGCTCGTCCCCTCGCCGACTGAAACGCCGGCGCCCGAGGAAGAGCCGCCCGGAATGCGACCGGCGTCAACGGCATTGCCGGGCGTGCCAAAATGCTGATTGTCGCCGATCGCGGTAAAGGCGAATTCGGTCATGTTGGTCTTGCCGATGATGACCGCGCCGGCCTGCCGCAGCCGGCTGACAATGGCGGCATCGCACAAGGCGGGCGCGGCGGTCTTGCGCATCAGCGAACCGGCCGTGGTTGGTTCGCCGGCGACATCCAACAGATCCTTGATCGAGACAATGGTGCCGTCGAGTGGTCCGAGCTTCACCCCTGCCCGCTTGCGGGCATCGCTGGCGTCAGCCGCCGCTCGTGCGGCTTCGGCATAGAGCTTCGTGAACACGCGCTCTTCACCGGCACGGGCGGCAAGGCGCGCAAGGATGATTTCCAGGTGATCACGGACTGATTGCATTTTCGGTGTCGGACTCCAGACGCCTTGAACGTCCTTGGGGCATGGCTTGCCGAGACTTAACCCGGCGCAGGCGGTTTTGCACCCTGTCGAATACGAGGAAAAATCCGATGCTCTATAAAGGCAGCTGCCACTGCGGCAAGGTCGCCTTCGAATTCAAGGCCGAACTGACCGGCGCCGTGCGGTGCAATTGCTCGATTTGCTCACGCAAGGGCGCCCTGTTGTGTGCCATTCCGCACGGGACCTTGCAGGTCCTGGCCTGGGGCGACGATCTCGGCACCTACACATTCGGCAACCATGCCATCGCGCACCGGTTCTGCCGGGCCTGCGGCATCCATCCCTTTGCGGAGGACGTCGGCGAAGGGAACGAACGAAGCGCCTACGTCAACCTCAACTGCGTCGCCGATATCGACCCGTCCACCTTGCCAGTCTTCGATTTCGATGGACGTTCGGCCTGAGCGATTCCGGATCGCCTTACCGGTAACCCGTTGCATCGGCGGGTTTGCCGGCATCCTGGATCTCCGGCACATAGCGCCAGGCATCGGGCCGCGAACCGTCGAGATCGGTAAAGCCATAGACCCGCGCCAGCCCGCCGCTGGATAGCGACTGCCCGTTCCAGCGCGAGCGATCCGGATCCGCGGCCAAAGCGGCAACGGCGCGGCCGACGAAGCGTGGCGTCTCGGAAATGACGATATGCGGCACTGCGGCAGTAGCATCGCGCCAGTTTTTTTCGGCGACGCCATAAATCTCCAGCATCATTTCCGAGCGCATCCAGCCGGGCGTCAACGAAACCGAGGTGGCGCCGTGTTTTGCAAGGTCCTTGGCGTGGACCCATGCCATGCGGTTCACCGCAACCTTGGCAAGATCGTAGAAGGGCGACAGGCGATAGTGCTCGGCATTGTATTCGGCAGTGCCATCGGTGATCTCGACGAGCAGGCCGCCGGGCCGTTCGATCATAAGGGGCAGCGCATGATGGGCGGTGATCAGATGCGTGTCGATGGCCAGGCGCAGCATGCGCAAGCCGTTGTCCAGATTGTGCTCCCAGACCGGCTTGTCCCATTCGAACAGCTTTTCACCGCCCCAGATATCGTTGACCAGTATATCGAGACGGCCTTGTTCGGCGCGGATTCGCTCGACCAGCCTGCGCACATCGTCAGCCATGAGATGATCCACCTGCACGGCGATGCCCCTGCCGCCGTTCGCAGTCACCATTTCCGCCGTCTCCTCGATGGTTTCGGGCCGGGCATATTCGGATTGTTGGGCGCGCGTGCTGCGCCCGGTGACATAGACGGTGGCGCCGACAGCGCCGAGTTCGACCGCTATGCCTCGTCCGGCGCCGCGCGTCCCGCCGGCGACCAGGGCAACTTTCCCTTGCAACGTCATTGAACTCTCCCAAAAACGGACTCATCGATCAGACACGGGCTGGCCTGTGCTGTTCACAGCATATATAAATGATCATTCGGTTATATCAGGATGTCAAGATGACCCGGCCAAAAACCCAGTCCGACGAGCAGGTGCTGGAGACCGCGCACCGGCTGATCCACGAGCATGGTCCCGAAGCACTCACCTTCGAACGTCTGGCAAAGGCTTGTGGTCTCTCTGGTGCAACGCTGGTGCAGCGCTTCAAGAACAAGGCGCAACTGAAACAGCGAACCTTGCTGCACGCCTGGGACAGTCTCGACGAGAACACCAGAACGCTGGCAGCCACCGTTCCCAGAACCCCAGCCGGCGCGGTCGCGCTTCTGGTGGCGCTGTCGCAATTCTATGGCGGCATCGAATCCTATGCCGAAGGCCTGCTGGTCCTGCGCGAGGATCTGCGCGATCCCGTGCTCAGGGCGCGGGGTGCGGCCTGGAAGGCGTTCCTGTGCGACGCTCTTGCAGCTCGTTTTGCTGAAACGCCCGACCCGCCACGCGACATCGGCCTGCTGATGGCCTCGCATTGGCAAGGCTCGTTGCTGTGGTGGAGCTTTGACCCGGTGATCGAAGTGGCCGCTTATGTCGAGGACAGCCTGAACCGCTTTGTCGCCGCCGTCACAACGGCAGCGGCCCGAAAACCGTGATGGTTCTCGGGCCGACGCGCAGTGTCAGGGGAGCCTGATTTGCGTCCAGGCTACTCGGCCCGCTTCGGGCCGCGCAGGAACACCACGATGGCCGCCAGCAATGTCGCCGCGCCGCAATAGGCGAAGGCGCTGGCCACGCCTGCATGGTCGACCAGCAAGCCGCCGAAGACAGCACCGAGCGCAATCGCCACCTGGAACGTCGCCACCATCAGTCCGCCGGCGCTCTCTGCCTGATCGGGCGCGGCCCGCACCAGCCAGCTCTGCAGCCCGACCGGCACCGCGCCGAAGGCAAAGCCCCAGACCGCAACCGCGGCAGCGGCGACCGTGGGCGAAGCGCCGAAAACCAGCATCGAGGCGGCTGCCAGAGCAATCAGCAGGGGTGCCAGAGCGACCGCTGCCTTGAGGCTGCGTTCGGCCAGGATGCCGCCGGCGACATTGCCGAAGAAGCCGCCTATGCCATAGGCCAGCAGCACCAGCGAGATCGTCTCGATGTCAAGCACGGGCACCTTCTCGAGGAAGGGGCGGACATAGGTGAAACCGGCAAAGTGTCCCGAAGCGACCAGCAGCACGACCAGCAGGGCGACCCTGATCGACGGACGCTCCAGCACATCGAGCAAGGTGCGGAAGCTCGCCACACCCACGGGCGGCAATTTCGGAATGGTGGCCAGTTGCACCAGCAGCGCCAAGGCGGCAACGACAGTGGCAATCATGAAGGCCGTGCGCCAGCCCCAGATGTCGCCGACATAGGCGCCGACCGGCGCCGCGCAGACGGTCGCCAGCGAAACCCCGGTGAGGATGATCGACATGGCGCGCGGCATCAGCCGCATCGGCACCAGCCGCAGCGCCATGGCCGCCGACATCGCCCAGAAGCCGCCGAGCGCAACGCCGAGCACGACACGGGCAAGCAGAAGCACGGGCAGCGATGAGGCAAAGGTGGCCAGAAGGTTGGACAGGATCAGGAACACCGTCAGCATCCACATCACCAGCCTGCGGTCCATACGCCTGGTGATGATGGCCATGGTGGGTGCGGCGATGGCGCCGACGATCGCGGTTGCCGTCACTGCCTGTCCGGCCACGCCCTCGCTGACGCCGAGATCGCGCGCCATCGGCGTCAGCAGGCTGGCGGGCAGAAATTCAGCCGTCACCAGACCAAACACCCCAAGTGCCAGCGAAACCACGGCACCCCAGGCCGGTTCGGTTCGTTCGTCGGAGTCTGCAGGGTTCAGAAGAGCAGCGTCGATGACGCCTGTCGCGGGTTCGGCCATGGTCAGTCTCCGATGTGTTTGCAGCGCAGCATTTGGCTGCAATGCAACATAGGGAGTGACCACCTGGAGTTTCCATGCTAGAAACACCATCATGTTTGATCATTCGTCCAAAATTCCAATCACTGGCGACCCGCTTACCGACATATTGCGCGGTTTGCGCCTCGATGGCGTCGAATATGGCCGCTGCGAAATGAAGGAGCCCTGGGGCATCCAGTTCCCGGCTCAACCCGCAGCGCGGTTTCATTTCATCGGCCGTAGAGGTTGCTGGCTGAAGCAGCCCTCCGGCGAATGGGTGGAGCTCAATGCAGGCGATGCGATCCTGCTGCCGCGCGGTGGTGCCCATGTGCTTGCCAGCGAACCCGGCGCCCAGGCTTGGCCGATCCACGGCTACGAGCTCGAGGAAGTCTGCAAGGACGTCTACTGCACTTCGAACGAAGAGATGTGCAGCAAGGACTGCAAACCGGGAACGCTGCTGTTCTGCGCCAGTATGTATTTCAATCTCGATGGCCTGCATCCCCTGCTCGGCATGATGCCGGACGTGATGCGCACGCATGAGCTGGAAGCCTACGAGCCCGGCATTCCGCATCTTTTGGAATCGATGGCGCGTGAGGTGACGATGGAACGCGTCGGCTCCGGCGGCATCCTGGCGCGGCTCGCTGACGTGCTTGCCGCCACCGTCATCCGCTCATGGGTCGAGCGCGGCTGTGGCGACTCGTCCGGCTGGATCGCCGCGGTCAGGGACCGCGAAATCGGCCGCGTGCTGGCCGCCATCCATCTCGAACCGAACCACGACTGGACGGTCGAGTCGCTGGCCCGGATGATGGGCGCTTCACGATCGGGATTTGCCGAGCGCTTCGCCACCATCGTTGGTGAAACGCCGGCAAAATATGTCACCCAGGTCAGAATGCATCAGGCGCGACAATGGCTGGTCCGCGACAGGATGAAGATCTCCGTCGTTGCCGCGCGTCTCGGCTATGAATCGGACGCCGCCTTCAGCCGCGCCTTCAAGCGCGTCATCGGCTCGGCGCCCAGCCACCTACGCGCCGAGGAACAGGCTGATATCCGCCAGGCCAGTTGAGGTTCTGTCCGCGTTGTGCACGCCCGCTACGGCTGGACGCAAGCAGCTCGCTCTATCCAGCGTGCCGCAAGCTGACGCCGCTGCCCTTGTCGAACAGCACCACCTTGTCCGGATTCCAGGCAAAGCGCACCGACTGCTCGATGGCCACATCGGTCCTGGCCGGCACGGTGGCACGTAGCGTCGCGTCGCCGACGCGCAGCGTCAGGATCTTTTCGACGCCATGGTTCTCGACGTCGTGGACACGCGCCTCGACTGGGGCGCCGCTCTCGAGATAGACATCCTCGGGACGAATGCCGAAGACGAGCGGGCGACCATCGGTCGCCGCACTCGCCTTGGCTCCCCCTGAAAAAGGCAGTTCGAAATTCAACGGTGCCATCACCGCGCGGCCGTTAACTAGCTTGCCGTCGATGAGGTTCATCGGCGGCGAGCCGACGAAGCTCGCCACATAGGTGTCGCGCGGATTGTTGTAGATCTCGTGCGGTGTGCCGGTCTGGACGATGCGGCCGTGGTTGAGCACGCCGACCTTGTCGCCCATCGACATCGCTTCGATCTGGTCGTGGGTGACGAACAGGAAGGTGGCGCCAAGCTGCATCTGCAGGTTCTTCAGTTCCGTGCGCAGCGCCTCGCGCAGCTTGGCGTCGAGCGCCGACAGCGGCTCGTCCATCAGGAATACGCGCGGCTTGCGCACGATGGCGCGGCCGATGGAGACGCGCTGCATCTCGCCGCCCGACAGCTTGTCGGTCTTGCGGTCGAGCAGATGTTCGATCCTCAGCGTGCGGGCAGCGCGGTCGACGCGATCCTTGATCTCGGCGTCGGGCAGCCGGCGGATCTTCGGCTTCAGCGGGAACTCGAGATTTTCGCGCACCGTATAGCGCGGATAGAGCGAGTATTGCTGCAGCACCAGCGCCACGTCACGCTCGGCCGCACCCCAGTCGGCAACGTCGACGCCGTCGATGAAGACCTGGCCTTCGCTCGGCTTCTCCAGCCCGGCGATCAGCCGCAGCGTCGTCGTCTTGCCGGCGCCCGTCTCGCCCAGCAGCACGAAGAATTCGCCGTCGGCGATGTCGAGATCGAGCCCGGTCAAGGCGGTGTGGTTGCCGAAGGTCTTCGAGATGTTCTTGAGCTGGATATGGGCCATGTCTACCGTCTCAATTTCTTTTTCGAGGGCGTCTGCCCTCCGCTATGGCTCCGGGCGTTCGATTGTTCGAAAGGCCAAATCGTTGACCTTTCGTGCCCTTCGGCCATCACAATCTCACTTCCAGCGACTTGCCGCTTGCCGTGTCGAAGAAATGCGCCTGGGCCGGATCGATCCTGGCGAACACCTTCTCGCCGGGACCGCTGACGAACCCGCTCTTGGTGCGTGCGCGCAGCATCTTGGAGCCGACTTTGAGGTCGACAATGTCGAAGGAGCCGAGCGGCTCGACGATCTGCGTCTCGACCGGCAGGAACCCCTCGGCCGCATCGCGGCGGATGAGGACGCCTTCCGGCCGGATGCCGAGCGCCAGCTGGCTGCCGGCATGGCCGTTGAGCTTCGACAGCAGCGCCCGCGGGAACTCGAAGCCGGCGGCAGCCCCGCCGACCGTCACCGAGACCGAGGACGCCGTCTCGGCGACCGCCGCATCGGCGACATTCATCACCGGACTGCCGACGAACTGTGCCACGAACAGGTTTGCCGGGTGCGAATAGACCTCGTCGGGCGAGCCGACCTGCTGCAGCACGCCTTCATGCATGATGACGATGCGGTCGGCGAGGCTCATCGCCTCGATCTGGTCGTGCGTGACATAGATGGTGGTCGAGCCCTGCTTGATGTGCAGCCGCTTGATCTCGGCCCGCATCTCCTCGCGCAGCTTGGCGTCGAGCGCGCCGATCGGCTCGTCCATCAGCATCGCCTTCGGCCGCCGCACCAGCGCCCGGCCGATGGCCACACGCTGCATGTCGCCGCCTGAAAGCGCCGACGGCTTCTTGTCGAGCAGGTCTAATATTTGCAGCGTCTTGGCAACCGAGCGCACTTCCTGTTCGATCTCGGCCTTGCTCTTGCGTGTGGCGCGTAGGGGAAAGGCGATGTTCTCGTAGACGCTCATATGCGGATAGAGCGAGAACGACTGGAAGACCATGGCGATGTCGCGGTCGGCGGCCTTCAGATGCTGGATCGGTTTGCCGTCGATAAGGATGTCGCCCTCGTCGATCGTCTCCAGTCCGGCGATGGCGCGCAGCGTCGTCGTCTTGCCGCAACCCGACTGGCCGAGCAGCACGATGAACTCGTTGTCGGAGATCTTCAGGTTGAGGTCCTTGATGACCTGGACGGCGCCGAAGAATTTCTGGACGCCGCGAAGCTCGATCTGGGTCAATGCTGTGCTCCCGGATTTCGCACCTGGCCGGTGCCGGCCTTCTCCTCAGGCGCGATCTTCGAGGTGATGTTGAAGCCGATCAGCCCGATCAGGATGATGGTCAGGCCGTAGGTGTGCAACAGCAGGTTCCAGGGCTGGCAGAGCGCGATGATGCCGAGCACCATCAGCACCTGGCTGCCGGGCTCCAGATATTTCTGATTGATGGCGCGAAAGCTCATTTGCGGATCGCTCCGAAGGACATGCCGCGCAACAGATGGTTACGGAGCAGGAAGGTGAAGATCGCGACCGGCAGCAGGAACAGGAAGGTTCCGGCGGCGATCACCGTCCAGTCCGGCAGGCCGGAGCCGACCTGGCTGGGAATGAACGGCGGCGCGGTCTGGGCGCGGCGGTTGGTCATGATCAGCGCGAAGGCATATTCGTTCCACGCGGTGATGAAGCAGAACACGGCAGTGGCGGCGATGCCGGTGGCCGCCTCGGGCAGCACGATCTTGAAGAAGGCCTCCATGCGCGTATAGCCGTCGACCAGGGCCGCCTCTTCATACTCTTTCGGGATCTCGTCCATGAAACCCTTCATCAGCCACACCGAGAAGGACAGGTTGAAGGCGGTGTAGAGGATGATCAGGCCGATATGGGAATCGTTGAGGCCGACCGCCCGGTACATCAGGAACATCGGGATCGCCACCACGACCGGCGGCAGCATGCGCGTCGACAGGATGAAGAAGAGCAGATCCGCCTCCCCCTTCACCTTGAAGCGCGAGAAGCCATAGGCGGTGAACGTTCCCATGCCGACCGCCAGCACCGTCGAGGTGATGGCGATGATCAGCGAGTTCAGGAAGCGGCTTGGATATCCCGACCACTGCACCTGACCCTTGCCGTCGCGCACGATCTTCTCGCCGCCGTCGAAGACGACGCGCTCCCACCACGGGGCGGCAGCATATTCTTCCGGCGTCGGCGGGCTGCGCAATTGCGAGCGCTTGGTGAACAGCTTCACGAAAGGCGAAATTTCCGGCTGGAAGACGACCGTCGGCGGGATGGTGGTGGCGAGGTTGCGCGGCTTGAACGCCGTCGAGGCGATCCAGTAAATCGGTGCCAGGAAAATGAGCGTCACCACCAGAATGGCGACGATGGCGACACGGTTGAAGCCGATTTCGGAAGAAGTGCGGACGGCAGCCATCTCAGCGCTCCTTCACCTTGTTGAGGTATTTGACGTAGATGTTGGTGATGGCCAGCACCATGATCAGCACGATGTAGGCGAGCGCGCAGGAGCGCCCCGTCTGCCACTCCTGGAACGCCATCTTGTAGAGCCGGATCGAGATCAGCTCGGTGGTCGGCTGGCTGGTCAGGATGTAGGCGAGATCGAAGGTCTTGAACGCTTCCATGGTGCGAAAGATGACGGCGATCATCAGGATCGGCGCGACCAGCGGCAGCGTGATGCGAAAGAAGGTGTAGAACGGCCCGGCACGATCGATCGCGGCGGCTTCGTAGAGGTGCTTCGGCACCGCCGACAGACCGGCCAGCGACAACAGCATGACGAAGGGCGACCACATCCAGATGTCGGTCAGCGCAACGGCGTAAAGCGCCATCTTCGGATCCGACAGCCATTCGAAGGTGCCGAGGCCGAGCGCATAGTTGATGATGCCGAAGGAAGGATCGTAGAGCAGCTTCCAGAACAGGCCGACGACGGCCATCGACAGCATCATCGGCAGTAGGAGAAGCGTTGTCAGCAGACCCTTCAGCGGGATGTCGCGGTTGAGCAGCATCGCGACGCCGAAACCGACCAGCAACTGTCCGGCGACCGAGATGATGACGTACTTCGCAGTGATGGCGAAGTTGGACCAGACATAGGGGTCGTTGAGCAGGTCACGATAGTTCTGCAGCCCGACGAAATTCGCCGGCGCGTTGGTCGACGCACGAAAATCGGTGAAGGAATAGCCGAGCGAATAGATCAGCGGAAAGATGTTGAAGACGATCAGGAACAGGACCGTCGGAATGATGAAGAGGTTGCGGATCGAAATGTCGCTGAGGCCGCGCGCGGCCGCTCTTGAAGACCTGTCCAGTGTGGTGATCATCGTGGTCGCCAAGACCCTGCTCCCGTTTGCAGAAAAAGAAACGGAGGAGGCACCAACGCCCCCTCCGTGAGCACGATTGTTACTGGCCGCGGCCGTACTTCTTGAAGGTCGCGTTCCAGTCGGCAGCCAGTGCGTCCAGCGTTTCCTTGGCGGTGCCTTCGCCGCCGATCATGTAGGGATAGACGCGCTGGTTGAGCTGCTGCAGCAGTTCGGCATATTCCGGCACCGCCCAGAAATCCTTCACCTTGAACATGGTCTCGTAGAAGGCCTTGTTGTAGGGCGTGGCGTTCTGGAATTCAGGCGACTTCAGCACGGCCGCACTGCAGGTGTAGCCGCCAAGTGCCGCCCACTTCTTCTGGGTCTCGTCCTTGATGAACCATTCCAGGAACTTCGTCGCCTCTTCCTGCTTCTGCGAGTAGGAAACGATGGAGATGCCTTGCCCGCCAAGCGCGGCGAACTGGTCGCCACCGGGGCCGGGAGGATTGGCGAAGAAGCCGGTGTTCTTGGCGTTCGGGTTCGACGCCTCGTTGATCAGCGAGGGGAAGAACGCGAAGTAGTTCATGCTCATCGCGGCCAGGTTTTCGGTGATCGCCTGGTTGTCTTCGACGAAGAACGACTTGGCCCAGCCTGGAGGCGTGAACTTGTAGAGTTCCTTGTAGGCGTCGAGTGCTGCGACCGCCTTGTCGGAGTTGATGAAGCCATCGACCTTGTAGGTCGAATAGTCACCCAGTTCGCCGCCATAGGAGAACAGCGCGTTCTCGAAGCCCATCGCCATCGCGTCATAGGAATTGTCGGTGTAGATGGCGATGCCGTAACGCTTCTGATCCGGCCGGTAGAAGAATTCGGCGATGTCGCGCAGCGCCTTGAAATCCTTCGGCACGTCGAGGTCGTAGCCGTACTTGGCCTTGAACGCTTCCTTTTCCTTGGGATCCTCGAACCAGTCCTTGCGATAGGACCAGCCGACGGCGTCGCCTTCAAGCGGGATGGCCCAGTACTTGCTGCTGCCGCCCGGATATTCGGCGTAGTACTTTACTGTCGCCGGCGCCATCACCTCGCCGAGCTTATGCTTGTTGAAGAAGTCGGTGAGGTCGACATAGTGGCCACCGGTCGAGCCGGCACCGAGCCATTGCGAGTCGCCGACGACCATATCATAGGCGTCGCCATGGGCGTTGAACTCGGTGAAGGCCTTGGTCTGGAAGTCGGACCAGGGCGTCGTCTCCACCGTGATCTTGACGCCGGTTTCCTTCTCGTACTCGTTGCCGAGTTCCTGCAGATAGTTGGCCGGATCCCATTCCGCCCAGAAGATGGTGAGCGACTTTTCCTGCGCGTAAACGGACGTTCCGCAGGCAAGCGTTAAGCCGATACCAGCAAGTACGCTGGTCACTAACTTGCGCATAATGATTTCCTCCCTTGTGCGCATTCTACCTTGTCATGCGAGCCGGCAACGGGACCGGCCCTGGTAGTTCCTCCCGTGATCGCACCTTTCCGGTTCCGAGCCTCCTCGCCCTGCCGGAAAATGGATCGCAGCCCTCACTTTCGATCCGCTTTTCTTACCTGATCTGGTATTACCAATTCTGCATGCACGTCAAGCCCTTTCTTGGCAGCTCGACTTGCCCGTTGCTATCGGATTCCTGCTTTATCTGCCTGTTTTACCAAGATTTTCCTACTCAGTGATACGCATGGGTGTTGTCCGGCACCCCGCACTGCGGTTAAGATCGGTAGTCGGCATGCAAATCTGGTCGAACCAGATAGCGCTATTTCGCGACCGCCGCCGGATCGATGCTGTCACCGCCGCCGATCGATTCCGCAACCGCCGCACGCACCAGCGCCCCGGCCGCCCATTGCGCGACCGACATCGTCCCGCGACTGTCCAGCCCCCATATATCCTTGAGCACGATCAGCACCTCGACGCCGAACATCAGCGACAGCGCCTGCGCCAGCCGCTTGAAGTCGCGCGACGGCAAACGGCCCTTGAGCGGCGCGATCGCCTCTTTCAGCAAGTCGATGCGGTGGCCGCGCGTGAAAGCCGGCTCGCCACCCAGCGTGCCGGCCTGACGCCGCGCCCATTGATCGAGCGACAGCTTCAGCGCTGCCTTGAACGTGGCTTCGAAGGCCTCGATGCGCGGCATGGCCGTGTCGAACAGCTCGGCGACCCGGCGCTCGGCATCGGTGGAGGTCGATTGCCAGGTGAGGATTGGCCCCAGCCCCTCGTCGACCACCGCTTGCACCAGTGCGGCCTGGCTCGGGAAATAACGATAGGCAGTGGCACGGGAAACCTGTGCCGCCTCGGCGACCTCGCTGACCGAGGGCGTGACGCCCGCCTGCATCAGCCTTGTTGCTGTCTCCAGCATCAGCCGTTTCGTGCGCGCGCGCGGCCCGCGCTCTGTCGCCTGGCCGTTTCCCCGCTCAGTGTCGTCGCTCGCCGTGGATTGTTGACGTGAGACATCCATATCAATACGATACGCGCGTCTCAAAAAATTGCAATGGCCTTCGCTTGCGGAAAGGCCGGGCAAACAGCCGGCGGGGAAACGCGATGAAGCGCATCTATGTGGTGGGCACCGCCGACACCAAGGGCGAGGAGCTTGCCTTCCTGGCCAATGCGATCGCTGCTGCGGGCGCAGCGGTGTCCCGCGTCGATGTCGGAACGCGCGACGCAACCATTCCCGTCGACATCACCGCAAAGGAAATTGCCGGCCACCACCCCGATGGCCGCGGCGCCGTGCTTGATATCGACGACCGCGGCACCGCGGTTGCCGCAATGGGCGCCGCCTTCGCCCGCTTTGCCCAATCGCGAAACGACATCGCCGCCATGATCGGCATTGGCGGCGGCGGCGGCACATCGATCATCACGTCGGGCATGCGCGCCCTGCCGCTCGGCCTGCCCAAGATCATGGTCTCGACGCTCGCCTCCGGCGATACCGCGCCTTATGTCGACGTCTCCGACATCATCATGATGCCTGCTGTGACCGACATGGCCGGGCTGAACCGGCTGTCCCGTGTCGTGCTGCACAATGCGGCTCAAGCCATATCAGGCATGGCGGCCAGCCCGGCGCCGCCGCCCGACGGCAGACCGTCGATCGGCCTCACCATGTTCGGCGTCACCACGCCTTGCGTGACCGCCATCGCCGACCAGCTCCGTTCGACCTATGACTGCATGGTCTTCCACGCCACCGGCACCGGCGGCCGGAGCATGGAGAAGCTGGCCGAGAGCGGCCTGCTGTCCGGGATCATCGACATCACCACGACCGAAGTTTGCGACTTGCTGTTTGGCGGTGTCTTGCCGGCGACAGACGATCGTTTCGGCGCGATCGCCAGCACCAGGCTGCCCTATGTCGGTTCGGTCGGCGCGCTGGACATGGTGAACTTCTGGGCGCCTTCGACCATCCCGGAACGCTATCGCGGCCGGTTGTTCTACGAGCACAACCCCAACGTCACGCTGATGCGCACCACGGCGCAGGAATGCCGTGCGATCGGCGAGTGGATCGGCACCAGGCTCGCCCGCTGCGAGGGGCCAGTGCATTTTCTCATCCCGGAAAAGGGCGTCTCTGCGCTCGACATCGAGGGCGGCACCTTCTTCGACCCGGAAGCCGACGCCGTCCTGTTCGAAGCCATCGAGCGCACCATCAAGCCAAACCGCACGCGCCGCGTGGCGCGTCTGCCGCTGCACATCAACGACCCGGAATTCGCAAAGGCTGCAACATCGGCCTTCCTCGACATCGCCAGACAGTGAGAGATCCAAAAAAATGCCCGCCATACCGCGCAAGGACATATTGAAGAAATTCAGGGGAATGATCGACAAGGGGGTGCCGATCGTCGGTGGCGGCGCCGGCACCGGCCTGTCGGCCAAGGCCGAAGAGGCCGGCGGCATCGACCTCATCATCATCTACAATTCCGGCCGCTACCGCATGGCCGGGCGCGGCTCGGCCGCCGGCCTGCTCGCCTATGGCAACGCCAACGAGATCGTCAAGGAGATGGCCTACGAGGTGCTGCCGGTGGTCAAGAAGACGCCGGTGCTGGCCGGCGTCAACGGCACCGACCCCTTCGTCATCATGCCGCTGCTGCTGGCAGAGCTGAAGACAATGGGCTTTTCCGGCGTGCAGAATTTTCCCACCATCGGCCTGTTTGACGGCCAGATGCGGCAGAGCTTTGAGGAGACCGGCATGGGCTTCGGGCTCGAGGTCGACATGATCGCCGAGGCGCACAAGCTCGACCTGTTGACCACGCCCTACGTCTTCAACCCGGATGAGGCCCGCGCCATGACCAAAGCCGGCGCCGACATCGTCGTCGCCCATATGGGCGTGACCACCGGCGGCTCGATCGGTGCGACGTCAGCCAAGTCGCTCGACGACTGCGTCGTCGAGATCGACGCCATCGCCAATGCTGCCCGCTCGGTGCGCAAGGATGTCATCCTGCTTTGCCATGGCGGACCGATCTCGATGCCGGACGACGCCCGCTACATTCTCTCCCATGCCAAGGGCCTGCACGGCTTCTATGGCGCCAGCTCGATGGAACGGCTGCCGGCCGAGGCGGCGATCGCCCGGCAGACGGCGGATTTCAAGGCCGTGACACTTGGCAGCGACAAGACCACGAAGAAAAGGAAGGGATGAGACGATGACCGACACGAGCAAAATGTTTGTCTACCCGAAGGACGTCAGCGCCTTCGGCTTCGACTGGGGAAAATTGGCGCTGACGGTGGCGCCTGAAGTGAATGGCGCGACCCGGTTTTCCGGCGGTGTGGTGGACCTGCCTTCCGGCAAGGGCCACACGCGCCACAACCATCCGGGCGCGGAAGAAATCATCTTCGTCATCTCGGGCCATGGCGAGCAGATGGTTGAGGACGAGAAGGGCAATCCGGCGGTCGAGAAGGTCGGCCCCGGCTGCACCATCTATGTGCCGGAAAGCCGCTTTCATTCGACGCTCAACACCGGTGACGGGCCGATGCAGCTTTTCGTCGTCTATTCGCCGGCCGGCCCGGAACTGGTCCTGCGCGAGCTGCCGGATTTCAGGCTGATTCCGCCGGGGCAGTGATCTTTCCTCCGTTCCCGCGTTTGCTGAGAGGCCCCCTCATCCGGCCGCTTCGCGGCCACCTTCTCCCCGAGGGGAGAAGAGACGAGCATCATCGCCGGCTCCCTCCTCTCCCCTCGGGGAGAGGTCGGATTGCCCCGAATTGCCCTTCGCAATTCGGATGGCAATCCGGGTGAGGGGGCAGCGCCCTTCAGTACCAGCTAGGCGGTTGCACCCCTGTTCCACCCCCTGCCCCGATCACCGAACATCACATAGCCGGTTTCGGTAACCGCCAGCGTGTCCTCCAGCTTGATGAAGCCGCGCGTCGGGTGAAGCATGGTTGTCTCCACCGACAGCACCATGTTCTTCTCCAGCGGCTTTGCCGCATAGGTGCCCTCATAGGTCACCGGGTGGTTGGTCATCAGGAACGGTGCTTCATGCGTGATCAGCCCCATGCCGTGGGCGAAGAAATCCGTATAGGCCGCGACCTTCGAGGCCTTCAGCACGCCCTCGGCGTGGGAAATCATGTCGCCGCCCAGCGTGCCCGCCTTGACCTTGGAGAAGGCTGCCTGCTGCACTGTTTCGACCTCGGCCAGCAGGTCTTCGAGTTCGGCATCCGGCTCGCCGAGAATGCCCATCCGGCAGAGGTCGCCGATATAGCCGTGATAGTTGCCGCCGGAATCGATCGACAGCACCTCGCCTTGCTTCCACGCCTGCGGTGAGGCGGCGCGGTTGTGGCTGGAGCCCAGCGTCAGCAGGCAATATTCGAAATGGATGCCGCGATTGGTTTCCTCGCGCCGCAGCTGCTCGATGATCTCGCTCTTGGTCGTGCCTTCGCGCGCCCAGGCAATGGTTGCCAGCATGGAATCGGTGATCAGTTCGGAGGCCGTGCGCAGCTTCTCCAGCTCGGCATCGGTCTTGATGGCGCGCATGCGCTCCAGCATGTCGGTCGCATCGATCAGTCTGGCGTCCGGCAACGTCTTGCGGATCAGCGTATAGGCGTCCGACGGCAGGAAGCCGGGCTCGATGCCGATGCGGGCATTGCCCTTGCCGATCTTCTGCAGGTGCTCGACGGCGAGATTGGCGGCATCGAGCGTGCCCCAGCAGGCGGCGTGCAGCGTCGGCGTCCAGAACGGGTTGTTCTGATGCTCGCCACCTTCCATGCGGTTGCCGATATAGGCGGCATGGTCCGGCCCGCCCTTTTCGTACACGACGATCGGCAGGTAACGGCTGTGGCCGATCGCATCCATGGCAGCAAAAAAGATGAACTTGTAGCCGCCCAGCAGATATTGCGTGTTGTGCTTGGAGGTGGCGAGCAGCACATCGATGCCGGCCTCCTCCATCAGCCGGTCGACCCGCGCCTGGTCGAACGGGATATTGCCGACGGCATTCTTGCCCGGAGCAATGTTCATCTCTCTCTCCCTGAATTGCCTGGGATCGCCGGCCGTTCTGCTCCCGATCCCCTAGCTATGGCTCAAATCTGCACCATTTTGCCCGCTCTGGTCTAGCCAGAAATAGGAAAAACAACGCCGTTTGATGTCATCATATCGTCATCCGCCGCATACCGGGGCAATCTGGTCCGACCAAATTACCTCGAATTGAGCCGCTCCCTCCAAACTGGTCCAGCGAACGAAAATTTCAAAGCCAAGCGAGGATGCGCCAATTCCGTCTCTGGCGAAACCCTCGGCAAGGCTCATAATCGCCACCGCAAGGATGCCGGCGGGCTTGCCGGCGTCTGAGGGATATTGGCGCACCCGACCGGGTCGCGGAGAGGACGGAGTTCGATCATGTCAGGTTTCACGATTTCCAGACGCACGATGCTTGCAGGCTCGGCAATGCTGCTGGCCTCCACCGCCATGCCGACATCAGGCTGGTCGCAGACGCCGAAGAAGGGCGGCCGGCTGGTGCTTGCCGCCGATTCCGAACCACGCAACCTCAACCCCGCGATCGTCGCCTCCAACGGCGTGTTCTTCATCTCCAGCAAGATCGTCGAAACGCTGGCCGAAGCCTCCTTCGACGGCAAGGACGGGCTCGCTCCACGGCTGGCGCTGAGCTGGGAGGGTGCTGCCGACGGGCTCTCAGTGACGTTCAAACTGCGCGACGGCGTCAAATGGCATGACGGCAAGCCGTTCACCTCGGCCGACGTCGCCTTCTCGGCACTGCAGATCTGGAAGCCGCTGCAGAATCTCGGCCGCACCGTGTTCAAGGATCTGGCCAGCGTCGACACCCCTGACGATCTCACCGCCGTGTTCAAGTTCGCCAAGCCGACGCCGTTCCAGCTGATCCGCAACGCGCTGCCGGCGCTGAGCAGCGTGGTGCCGAAGCACATCTACAAGGTGGGCAAGATCGAGGACAACCCGGCCAACAACGCGCCTATCGGCACCGGGCCGTTCAAATTTGGCGAGTACAAGGCCGGCCAATATTACCGGCTGACCAAGAACACGGATTACTGGGGCAAGGACGAGCCCTATCTCGACGAGATCATCTATCAGGTGCTGCCGGATCGCACGTCCGCGGCGAGCGCGCTCGAGGCTGAAGAGATCCAGCTGGCAGCCTTTTCCGCCGTGCCGCTGGCCGATCTCGACCGCATCTCGAAAGTGCCGGGCCTGAAGGTGATCTCCAAGGGTTACGAAGGGCTGACCTATCAGCTCGTCGTCGAGATCAACCATCGCCGCAAGGAGCTGGCCGACGTGAAAGTGCGGCAGGCGATCGCGCATGCCATCGACAAGGATTTCGTCGTCAAGACGGTGTTCCTCGGCTATGCCGCGACGGCCACCGGTCCGGTGCCGAAGAACGATCCGCAGTTCTACACCGCCGACGTGCCGACCTATGCCTTCGACGTCGCCAAGGCCAACGCGCTGCTCGACGAGNNTCGCTCAAGCTGCTGCCCGCTCCCTATTTCAACGAGACCAAGCAGTTCGGCGACTATCTGCGCCAAGCACTCGCCGCCATCGGCATCGACGCACAGTTGGTCAACAACGACTCGGCCGCGCACATCAAGGCGGTCTACACCGACCACGCCTTCGACCTCGCGGTCGGCCCGCCGGTGTTCCGCGGCGATCCGGCGATCTCGACCACCATCCTGGTGCAGAGCGGCATTCCGGACGGCGTGC
>NZ_SMYZ01000059.1 GCF_004919685.1 Mesorhizobium norvegicum
CGGCATGGATCCTCGGGTCTCCGCGACGGAGCTTCGCTCCTGCTCCGCCCGTGGATGACGAAGTTGGGGGAGGCTTCGGCTAATCTCGAAAGTTTGGAATTCTCTACTGGAGCGACATTGCCGGAACGGCCTTGACCCTTAACAGGCTCCGACCCGTCAAATCACGCCGCTAGCCGTCGTCACCGCCGCTGCGCCGGCGGCAACGCCAGTTCCAGTCGCGCTCGGGGCCGACATCGACGTGCACGGATTCGGTGTGGCAGTAAGTGCCGACGCCGCCACGGCCGGGCATGCTCCTGATGTAGCTTGCCAGCTCCCATTTCGAAACGCCGGGGACCTGGATGTCGGCGGCGGCGCAATACATATGCAGCGAATTCTTGGCGCCGTTGGCGCGGCGGTTGCGGGCCGGGTCGCGATAGCCTGACGTCACCGTCATCTTGCGGCCGTAGTGGCCTTCGATCGTCTTCAGCACGCGCACCAGCGACGGCTTCAGGCAGGCCACATCGACGCTCTCGTTCTGCTTGAGCAGCCCGTTGGGCGCCAGCCGGGCCATGCCGGCGGCGGACGCAACCTGATAGGAGCCGCCGACTGGCCCCTCGTCCTCGTTGAGATCGACGTCGCTTTCGTCATCGAGGCCGGACTTGCGCTTGATTTCGAACAAGGCTGTCTGGCGCACGCCGGGCAGAGCATCGCTACCAGTGATGTGGCCGCCGGTATCGCCGCCGAGCGAAGCCAGCTGCACCGGCTTTGCCGTTGAATTGGCCGAGGCAAGCGTGATGATCGGCTTTGCCGCTGGCTGCTCGCCGGACCGGGCGTTGTTGATGAGGGGGGCTGGCGTCGCCGAGGCCGGCGTGGCGCCAAACATCGAGGCCAGGAAACCTTTTTTCTTTGGTGCTTCGACCTGCGGCATCTCGCCAGCCGTCACATAGACCGGGTTGTTCATGGCAGGCGCGGCTGTCGGCTTCGGCGCGTTCACGCCGGCATCGGCGGCGGCAATCTGTTGGGCAACCCCGTCGTTCTGCTGCGCTGTCTGGGCCGGCTGCTGCAAGGACTGCGGCGTTTGTCCGACAATCGTTTCGGCGCCCGCCGGCGTGGTCAGCGGAAAGGCGGCTTGGGGATTGGCAATCGGTACATAGGCGACTTTCTCAGGTAACGCCGTATCGCTTGCCGTCATCACGGTCGTCTGCTCGGTCGTGACCTCAGACGAATCGGCGGCGACGGTCGCCTTGCCGCTCGAGGCCGCGCTTATGTCCGATGCGGTGGCATTGTAGCCGGGCATTCCGACCGACATTGTCGGGTCGCCAGCCGAGGTGCAGGAGGCCAGAAGCAAGGAACAGAGCGCTGCCACAATGGCGCGGCGTTCTCCCTTTGCGAGGCTCCATCCTGCTGATTTCAAAGTCAAATTCCCCCTCGATGTCCGGTCGGCATATCTTGGCGCGGCACGGATACGTCGCTACCAAGGTGACCTTTGTCTCCGATCCGGAAACGAGACCTGTGTCAAATCCGCAAGCCTGGAAGTATTTTTGCAGTGATTGCCAAATTACGGCTGCTTGATGGTTGACGACACCATTTCGCCCGCTTTTACCGGCCCGTCAACTCACCAGACATTACAGTCCGTTACACACGCACCTTCACATAGGTACCGGGAGCATCTCCCAAGGTTTTCATATGCTTGCCGGGTTTGCGGGCCGGCACGCGGGTATTGTCCTTGGCCTCTATCCAGCTCTGCCAGTGCGGCCACCAAGACCCCGGATGGTCGGTGGCCTTGGCCACCCATTGGCCGAAGTCGCCCGTCGGCGTTCCCCCGGTCCAGTACTGGTATTTGTTGGATGCCGGCGGGTTTACGACACCTGCGATGTGGCCCGATCCCGCCATCACGTACTCGACCTTGCCGCCGAAATATTTCGAGCCGAGGAACACCGAAAGCGCCGGCGCGATGTGATCTTCCTTGGAGGCGAGGTTGTAGACCGGGATGGTGATGTCGCCGAGCGAGACCGTGTGGCCCGCCAGCTCCATCATGCCTCGCGAGAGGTTGTTCTCGAGATAGCAATTGCGCAGGTAGAAAGAGTGATTGGCCGCGCCCATGCGGGTCGAATCGGCGTTCCAGTAGAGCAGGTCGAAGGGCAGGGGGTCCTTGCCGCGCATGTAGTTGTTGACGACATAGGGCCAGATCAGGTCGCCCGAGCGCAGCATGTTGAAGGCGGTCGCCATCTTGGTGCCGTCGAGATAGCCCTTTTCGCTCATCGACTTTTCCACCGCGGCGACCTGCTCCTCGTCGACGAACACTTTCAGGTCGCCGGCATAGGTGAAGTCGACCTGCGTGGTGAAGAAGGTCGCCGACTTGATGCGGTCGTCGCCCTCGCGCGCCATCAGCGCCAGCGCCGCCGCCAAGAGCGTGCCGCCGACGCAATAGCCGATGGCGTTGATGTCGCGTTCGCCGGTGGCCTTCTCGACCGTGTCGAGGCCATATTGCAGGCCCTCGCGGATATAGGCCTCCCAACCCTTGGCGCCGTGGCGCTCGTCCGGATTGATCCAGGAGATGACGAACACGGTGTGGCCCTGTTCGATCGCCCAGCGGATGAAGGATTTCTGCGGATTCAGGTCGAGGATATAGAACTTGTTGATCCATGGCGGGCAGATCAGCAGCGGCCGCTTGAGCACCGTCTCGGTCGCCGGGTCATACTGGATGATCTCGGCGACATCGCTGCGCCCAACCACCTTGCCGGGGGTGGTGGCGATGTTCCTGCCGATCTCGAAGGGTGAATAGTCGGCCTGACGCAGCTTCAGGTCGCCCTTGCCGGCGGCGATGTCCTCAGCCAGCATCTTCATGCCGCGCACCAGGTTCTCGCCGTTCGAGGCAACGGTTTCGCGAAACAGTTCCGGATTGGTCAGGATGAAATTCGACGGCGAGATGGCGTTGGACACCTGCTTGACGTAGAAGCCGGCCTTGTGGCGGGTGTGCTCGTCCAGACCTTCGGCGTGCTCGACCAGATCGGCCGCCCAGCGCGAGGTGACGAGATAGGCCTGCTTGAGAAAATCGAAGAAGGCGTTGCGGCCCCATTCGGGATCGAGGAAGCGCTTGTCGCCGCGCTCCGGCTTGACCGCGTCTTCGGTTTCTTCCGCGGCGTTGCTGGTGCGCTGAATGGCGTTGGCCCAGACCGTCATGTAGCCGGAGAACAGCCGCGTCTGCGCTTCCAGCGCGCGCTGCGGGTCGGAAAGCCAGTATTCGCTGAGCTTGGAAAAGGTCTTCACCATGTCGACAACCGGCTCGGCAACGTGATCGCGCACGTCGCCTTTTTCGCGCGGTTCGGCCCAAGCGGAAGCCGCCTTGCCGGCCTGCTCGATCATGCGCGCCATGTTCAGGGCGAAGCGTTCCGGGTCCTTCACCAGATATTGCTCGACGGTCGAAGGCTCGTCATCTTCCGCTTTGCCCGAATCGGGTGTTTTGGACATGGTTGGCGGGGTTCCTCCCGAGGCCTTTTCTTGACATATTAACATGGGACATCCGACCGGGTCCAATCTCGCTCTACCTCGGCTGCCAAGGAAACAATATGACGATTAATATTGGCGAGACTGTTTTTTTCAGTGCCGGACGTTTTTGCCGCATCGGCGCGGCGATCGTCCTCTTGGGGATTGCCGGGTGCTCGAGCACCAACGGCCCGACGTCCGTCGCGGCGGGCACAGGGCCGAAGGATACCGGCACCTTTCCGAACCTCAACATCAAGCCGCAAGTGGCGGCGCCGCAGTTCACCGAAGCCGAGAAGAACGCCAAGCTTGCGCAATTGAAGGCGGACGAGAATGCGCAGGCGGCCAAAGGCGGCGGTCCAAAGGTCGCCAACCAGGCGGCGCTGACGGATCTCGCCAAGAAGCATGGCGACGAAACGCTGAAGCAGATCGAAGCCAAATGCGACCCCGCCCTCGACCCTACCTGCAAATAAGTATATAGCGCGCGCCCAATACCCCTTTGCTGTCTGGAACTGCCATGGAAGAATTTCACAAGGTCCGCCGGCTTCCGCCTTACGTCTTCGAGCAGGTCAACCGGCTCAAGGCCAGCGCCCGTTCGCGCGGCGCCGACATCATCGACCTCGGCATGGGCAATCCGGACCTGCCGACGCCCAAGGCCATCGTCGACAAGCTGTGCGAGGTCGTGCGCGATCCGCGCACGCACCGCTATTCCTCGTCGCGCGGCATTCCGGGCCTGCGCCGTGCCCAGGCCAGCTACTATGCCCGCCGCTTCGGCGTGAAGCTCAATCCCGATACGCAGGTGGTGGCCACGCTTGGTTCGAAGGAAGGCTTCGCCAACATGGCGCAGGCAATCACGGCGCCTGGCGACGTGATCCTGTGCCCGAACCCGACCTATCCGATCCATGCTTTCGGCTTCATCATGTCGGGCGGCGTCATCCGCTCGTTGCAGGTGGAGCCGGACGATGGCTTCATCCCGGCGCTCGAGCGCGGTGTCAAGCATTCGATCCCGAAGCCGCTGGCGCTGATCCTCAACTATCCGTCGAACCCGACGGCGCTGGTCGCCTCGCTCGATTTCTACAAGGACGTGGTCGCCTTCGCCAAGAAGAACGACATCATCATCCTGTCCGACCTTGCCTATTCGGAGATCTATTTCGACGGCAATCCGCCGCCCTCGGTGCTGCAGGTGCCGGGCGCGATCGACGTCTGTGTCGAATTCACCTCGATGTCGAAGACGTTCTCAATGCCGGGCTGGCGTATGGGCTTTGCCGTCGGCAACGAGCGGCTGATCTCGGCGCTGACCAGGGTGAAATCCTATCTCGACTACGGCGCCTTTACGCCGATCCAGGTGGCGGCGGCACACGCGCTCAATGGCGACGGTGCCGACATTGCCGAGGTCCGCGACATCTACCACAAGCGCCGCGACGTGATGGTCGATGCCTTCGGCCGCGCCGGCTGGACCATTCCGGCACCGGCGGCGTCGATGTTTGCCTGGGCGCCGATCCCGGAGCCGTTCCGGCATCTCGGCTCGCTCGAATTCTCCAAGCTGCTCATCGAACATGCCGACGTGGCGGTGGCGCCCGGTGTCGGCTTCGGCGAACATGGCGACGATCACGTGCGCATTGCGCTGGTCGAGAACGAACACCGGATCCGCCAGGCGGCGCGCAACATCAAGCGCTTCCTGTCGACCAGCGCCAAACAACCCAACAATGTGGTGCCGCTTTCCGCTCACCGGTAAGCTTGCCGCACATCATTTCGATCTGACTTGAGGGACGTTGCCTTCTATGGCTGAAGCATTGCGTGTTGGAATTGCCGGCCTCGGCACGGTTGGCGCGTCGGTGGCGCGCGTGCTGCGCGACAAGGCGGCGGAACTGACCCGCCAGTGCGGGCGTGACGTCATCGTCACCGCCGTCTCGGCGCGCGACCAGAAGCGTGATCGCGGCGTCGATGTGAGCTCGGCAAAGTGGTTCGACGATCCGGTCAAGATGGCCCAGACCGCCGAAATCGACGTGTTCGTCGAACTGATCGGCGGCGACGAAGGGCCGGCGCGCTCATCGGTGAAGGCGGCGCTCGAAGCCGGCCGTCACGTCGTCACCGCCAACAAGGCGCTGCTCGCCAAGCATGGCGTGGCGCTGGCCGAGATCGCCGAGAAGAAGGGCGTGCTGCTCAATTACGAGGCGGCTGTGGCGGGCGGCATTCCAGTCATCAAGACGATGCGCGAGGCGATGGCCGGCAATTCGGTCACGCGTGTGTTCGGCATCCTCAACGGCACCTGCAACTATATCCTGACCCGCATGGAGGCCGAGGGCATCTCGTTCGACGCCTGCCTGAAGGATGCGCAGCGGCTGGGCTATGCCGAGGCTGACCCGACCTTCGACATCGAGGGCCACGACACCGCGCACAAGCTGTCGATCCTGACCAGCCTTGCCTTCGGCACCAGGATCGCCGCCAACGATATCTACATGGAAGGCATTTCCAACATCACCCAGGCCGACATCCGCGCGGCCGGCGATCTTGGCTACCGGATCAAGCTGCTTGGTGTCGCCCAGCGCACCGAGAGCGGCATCGAGCAGCGTGTGCATCCGACCATGGTGCCGACCGCCTCGGTCATCGCGCAGGTGCACGGCGTCACCAATGCGGTGGCGATCGAGACCGACATTCTGGGCGAGCTGCTGCTGTCCGGCCCCGGTGCGGGCGGCAATGCCACCGCCTCGGCCGTCATCGGCGATATCGCCGACATCGCCAAGAGCCGGCCCGGCTTCCAGCACGGTCCGGTCTTCGGCCGGCCGGCAAAGGAGCTGAAACCTTACAAGAAGGCACAGATGCGCAGCCATGCCGGCGGCTACTTCATCCGGCTGACCGTGCATGACCGCATAGGCGTGTTCGCGGCAATCGCCAAGCGCATGGCCGACAATGACATTTCGCTGGAATCGATCGTCCAGCACGCGGTCAACGGCGAGGCGGCGGCACAGAAGACAGTGATCCTCGTCACCCACGAGACGACCGAAGCCGCCGTGCGCAAGGCCGTCGACGGCATCACCAAGGACGGCCATCTGACCGACAAGCCCCAGGTCATCCGCATCGAGCGGGCAGGGTAGTTTTCTCACCCGATAGCCCGCGTGGGACAAGAATCCCGCAGGCATTGAGGTCCGGCCTGGCGGCGAACAGCCGCTTCCGGCCGGAACGAATTCGCGCCGCCGCCGTTCTCTTGGTCAGCAACCAGAGGGAGCCGCTTCATGGCCGACACCAACAAATCCGACACGCCACACATCGACGATATCCAGAAGACGCTGGAAAAGCAGATTGCCGAACTGCGCAAGGAGATCACCAAGATCAACAAGAGCATTTCGGCGCGGGGCGCGGAAATGCTCGATGACGCCGGCGAACAGGCTTCCGATTTCTACGACACGGCCGCGGCCCGCGCGTCGCGAACCGCGCAGCAGCTGCGCAGCCAGGCCCATGCTGTTTCGGAAGTCGCGCGCGAAAATCCCGGTACGACGACAGCCGTGGTCGGCGTGATCGGCCTGCTCGGCTTTCTGGCCGGCTTCGCCATTGGCCAGTCGATGAACGATACGTCGCGCCGTTGGTATTGACCGCGGCGCGATAGGGCCGGTTTCTCCGGCCCATTTCCGTGTTTTCAGCACATCATCTTTAAGGAGGGCACTATGGCTTCATCCGCGTTGATCAGCATCCTGATCACATTCCTCGTCATCATCCTCGTTCTCTATCTGGTTCAGCGCCTGCCGCTCGATGCGCGGATGAGGCAGATCGCCCAGATCATCGTGATCATCATCGGCATCATTTCGCTGCTCAAATATCTTGCGGTTTTCTAGGCCGCAAAAGGCATCGATCTTCAATTTCTCATGCCGGCTCGGTTCCTTTCGACCGGGCCGACGTCGTTTCAAGATGCGGTTTAATCGATTGATATTGCTGACTATTCGATAAAATTTTCGGCGGGTCTTGCCGTTGTCATGCTCGCCTGACAAAACAAGCCCGCCTCCGGCGGGAGGCCGCATTGCCAACGAGGAAATCACCAGATGAATGTGGCCCAGAACATCGTCGCCGGTCTTGACCGGATACTCACCATGGAACTGGTGCGCGTCACCGAACGGGCCGCCGTCGCCGCCGCCAGGCTGCGTGGGCGCGGCGACGAAAAGGCGGCCGACCAGGTCGCCGTGGATGCCATGCGCCAGGAGCTCAACCGGTTAGCCATCAAGGGCACGGTGGTGATCGGCGAGGGCGAGAGGGACGAAGCGCCGATGCTCTATATCGGCGAGGAAGTCGGCTCGGGCAAAGGTCCGGCCGTCGATATCGCGCTCGATCCGCTCGAAGGCACGACGATCTGCGCCAAGAACCTGCCCAATGCGCTCGCCGTCATCGCGATCGCCGAGAAGGGCAGCCTGCTGTTCGCGCCCGATGTCTACATGGACAAGATCGCCATCGGTCCGGGCTATGCAGACGGCGTCATCGACATCGATGCCTCGCCGGCCGAGAACATCGCCAGTCTCGCCCGGGCCAAAGGCGTTGCTATATCGGACATCACCACCTGCATTCTCGACCGACCACGTCATGCCAAGCTGATCGATGCCGTACGCGCCACGGGTGCTGCGATACGGCTGATCGGCGACGGCGATGTCGCCGGCGTCATCCACACCACGGACCCGGAAGAAACCGGCATCGACATCTATCTCGGCACTGGCGGCGCACCCGAGGGCGTGCTGGCCGCCGCCGCGCTGCGTTGCACCGGCGGCCAGATGCAGGGCCGGCTGATCCTCGACACGCCGGAAAAGGTCGCACGCGCGGCAAAGATGGGTATTTCCAATCCGAAGCGGGTCTATCGGACGGAGGACATGGCGCGCGGCGATGTGCTGTTCGCGGCCACCGGTGTCACCGACGGCAATATGCTGGCTGGCGTCAAGTTCGGCCGCAATTACATCACCACCCACACGATCGTGCTGCGCTCGTCGTCGCGGACGGTGCGCGAGATCAAGGCCAGGCATCAGGACCTGGATAAGTTCTAGGTCACTGTTGTTGGCTCGGGTGCTTGCGGACCGGCATCGCAGTTGTTAGCCCTGTGGCTGTATCGGATGATGCTGGCCGCAGGGATTTGACGATGAAACCGTTCGACTGGCACGCGGATCCGATTTCGCGCGCCACCGCCATCACGAAGTCCTATCGCAACACCCAGAACGTGCGCCGCTTTCTCACCCGGGAATGCGGCGATGCGTTCAGGTTCGACCGATCGTTCATGGCCTGGCTCAAGGACGGTGCGGACAAGACGATGGGCGATGCGGCCGACGAATGGCTTCGGCGCCAGGCTGAAAAGCGGAAAGCGTAGTTTTCTTGACATCATCCGCGACGGCGCACACCCGTGAACCGCTTGGCTTTGCCTGCCTTTGGCCTAAAGCGCGTCGCGTTCACGCGAAGCGCTTTAGGTTGTTGTGTCCCAAAACCGCTGCACACTTTTGGGCGACATGCATTATCGTGCGGCCAATCATGAGTTGGCAAAGCGTATGACCGGCGAAAAACGCCTCTTCCTCGATGTCAGGCAGTCGGCTACCGGGGTCTCCTGGGAGCACCGGCTGACCGAGCGGCAGGACATGATCGCGCTCGCCATCGCGCAGGGCCATGGCGTGCCCGATGTCGTCGCGCGGGTGCTTGCCGGTCGTGGCGTCACCGCCGAGCAGACGGAGCGGTTTCTCGACCCGACGATCCGCGATCTTCTGCCGGATCCGGCATCGCTGACCGACATGGACAGGGCGGCGGCTCGCATCGCCGCCGCGGTGATGGCCAGGGAAAAGGTGGCGATTTTCGGCGACTATGATGTCGACGGCGCCGCCTCGTCGGCCTTGCTGAAGCGGTTCCTTGCGCATTTCTCGGTGCCGTCGGAAATCTACATCCCGGATCGCATTTTCGAGGGCTATGGTCCCAATCCGGATGCCATGCGCGAGCTTGTTTCGCGTGGCGCGACACTGATCGTCACTGTCGATTGCGGCACCAACAGTGCCGTTTCCATCGATGCCGCCAACGAGGCCGGGGCCGATGTCGTCGTGCTCGACCACCACCAGGTCGGCGGTGCGTTGCCGGCGGCGATTGCTGTCGTCAATCCCAATCGCGACGACGACCTTTCCGGGCAGGGCCATCTCTGTGCCGCCGGCGTGGTCTTCCTCGCCCTTGTGCAGACGGCCAAGATCCTGCGCGGCCGCATGGCCGATGCCTCACCGCCGGACCTGCTTTCGCTGCTTGATATCGTAGCGCTGGCCACCGTCTGTGACGTGGTGCCGCTGACCGGCGTCAACCGCGCCTTCGTGGTCAAGGGGCTGCAGATGGCGCGCCAGCAGAAGAATGAAGGGCTGGCGGCACTGGCACGGGTGTCGCGCATCGGCGAGCCGATCAGCACTTTCCATCTGGCCTATCTGATCGGCCCGCGCATCAATGCCGGCGGGCGCATCGGCGATGCCGCACTTGGCAGCCGGCTGCTTGCCACCGACGACCCGGTCGAGGCGCGCACCATTGCCGAGACGCTCGACCGGCTCAACCAGGAACGGCAGCTGATGGAGCAGGAGATGCTCGCGGCAGCGCGCGCCGAGGCCGATGCCGAGCTTGCCGGCGGCAATGGCCCGGCCATCGTCGTCACCGCCAGCAACAACTGGCATCCGGGCATTGTCGGCCTGCTCGCCTCACGGCTGAAGGACCATGCGCGGCGGCCGGCCTTCGCCATTGCCTTCAACGGCACCGGCACCGGCACCGGCTCGGGCCGTTCGGTGTCCGGCTTCGATCTCGGCCGGCTGGTGCGCGAGGCGGCCGATGCCGGGCTGATCGTCAAGGGCGGCGGCCACGGCATGGCGGCGGGCATCACCGTAGAGCGGGCGAAGCTTGGCGAGCTCAGGGCGTTTTTCGAAGAGCGGGCGGCGGCCGATGTGTTCCGGCTGCAAGGCGAGGAAAGCCTGGCGATCGACGGCGCGCTTGCCGCCGAGGGCGCGACGCTCGGTCTTCTCGACGCGCTGGAAAAGGCCGGACCCTTCGGTGCCGGGCATGCAGCACCCGTTTTCGCGCTGCCGCGTCACCGGCTGGCAGACGCCAGGCCGGTCGGCACCAACCACATCCGCGTCGAGCTGCAATCGGAAAGCGGTGGCCGCATCCAGGCGATCGCCTTTCGCGCCGTCGATACCGCGCTTGGCGAATTCCTGTTCAAGAACCGGGGCAAGACAATCCACGTCGCCGGTTCGCTGTCGGGCAATTACTGGAACGGCAACCGCACGGTGCAGTTTCGCATTGTCGATGCGGCGCGCGCGTAAGGTTGTTGTGTGACCGAACCGTAGCTTGCGCGGCAAAGTTCGCCTTGGGCGATCTATGATCGTATCTGCTTTCGAAATTCGCCCGGCGCCATTCCGGTCGTCTTGGAAAAAGTGCGACTGAACGAAGCGACATCCTGGTAGCCCACCCGATAGCAGATCTCCGAGATGCTTAGCTTCGTTCCCTCAAGCAGCGACCTTGCCAATTCAAGCCGTCTTTCCTGGATCCATCTTCCCGGCGTGGTCTTGAGATCACTGGCAAATCTGCGAGACAGCGTTCTCGGAGACATGCCAAGTCCCGCCGCGAGAAAGCTCAAATCGATTTCCCGTATCTTGTTTTCCGCGAGTTCACGCAGTTTGTACTCCAGAGGATTGGTCTCTTTCGGCAGTTCTTCGAGAGGAAATTCGTAGGGGCTCTGAAATTTACGCGAAGGCGGAAGAACCAAAAGCTTTCGGACGATCCGCTCCTCCTTCGAGAAGCCCAGATCGATCAGCAGAGCCTTGGCGAGTTCCAGTCCTGAAAATCCGCCGCCGCAGGTGTATAGGCGACCGTCGCGAACAAGCATGCGCGATGAGTCCCATTGAACCTGCGGAAATCGGCTGCTTACGTGGGACTTCAGCCACCAGGATATCGTCGCACGCTTGCCGTCCAGCAGGCCCGTATCGGCGAGCAGATAACATGCACCGCAGTGTGCCGCGATGATTGCATCCTGTTGTCGTGCGAGCGCGATCAGCGGTTTCGAGTACTCACTCTCCTGGTCAAGCGAGCGCAGAAGTTCGGGAATCTCGACACCCGGCATCGCGATGAGGATCAACACATCCATCTTTCGGGACGGTTGCGTCTTCGCGGGGAAGGAAATTCCGGCCGTCGAAATTGCAGGCGGCGCCCGGGAGACGAACTCACACGAAAGAACCTGTGAACCGCAGACGTCATTCACGAGCTGGAACATTTCGACCAGCGTCGAGACAACCGCCGAATAGAAATCGGACGGCAGCCAGATCACCACGTGGATAGACTTGACAGCCATTCGAGGCACTCCCGGTGTCGTTATCGTTGGATGGCAAGTTTAGCACAATCTTTGTCAAAAATGCCAATTCCGAAACAGGCGCTGCGCCTCCAGGGTGGCCGCATGCGGGTCTCGCTGACGAAAGAGCGGGCTGCGGAATCCATAGTTGGGAAAGATCCAAATGCAGAAATCGCCAAATCAAACCGATACGGACGCGTTGAGTAAATTGGACTCAAACGGCGTCACGCGACCGCCGCGCTGGTCTGGGCTCAGGCTCGCGCTGCTGGCATTCGCGCAGTTCATCATCGCGATCGACTACAACATCGTCTATGTCGCGCTGCCGGATATCGGCCGGGATGTCGGCTTTACGCCGCAGTCGCTGCAATGGGTGGTAAGCGCCTACGCCGTGGCCTTTGGCGGTTTTCTATTGCTCGGCGGTCGGGCGGCCGACCGGCTCGGCCCGCGGCGCATGTTCATCCTGGCGCTCGTGCTTTATGGCGTCTCGTCCTTTGCAGGCGGATTTGCACCTGACGCGCTCACGCTGGTGATCGCTCGGGCCGTTCAGGGCCTGGGTGGGGCGCTTCTGTTTCCCGCAACGCTGGCGCTGATCAACACGAGCTTCGCGGAAGGTGCCGAACGCAATCGGGCGCTGGCGGTCTGGGGCGCCACGGGGAGTGGCGGCCTTGCAGCCGGTGCGATCATCGGAGGCGTCCTCACCAATGGCTGGGGTTGGCAAGCGGTCTTCTTCTTCACCGTTCCATTGGCTTTGGGCGCCGCTCTTATCGCGGCGCCGGCTCTACTGGCGCCGCCCGATCCGGTGGGTAGAGGCCAGAGGCGGAGTTTTGATCTGCCGGGTGCGCTGGTTGTCACGGCAGCGGCGACATTGCTGGTGTTCGGTCTGGCCAGCGGGCCAGAGGTGGGCTGGAATGCGGTTCGCAGCTCCGGATCGCTTGTGATTGGCGTGCTGCTGCTCTGTGCGTTCATTCTCATCGAGAGGCGCGTGCGCGATCCGCTCGCGCCACTGCGGCTGTTTGCCAATCGCAGCCTCGTCACGGCCATGGGGGTGAGTTTCTTTCATCACATGGCGCTGAGTTCCGGTTACTACATCCTCACGACCTATTTTCAGAACCTGCTCGGCTACAACGCGCTGGCCGCCGGCCTGGCATTCGTTCCGCTCGGTGTGCTGGCAATGATCGGTGGCGGCAAGGGCGCCGCGCTGCTGCTCACCAAATGGGGGACTCGCGCCACGATGTTCGCCGGCATGCTCGTCTATGGGATCGGGCTGGTGGCGATCGCTCTTGCCCTGTCGCCAGGCGGTTCGTATTGGGCCGTGCTGCCCGGGATCCTCATCTATGGTTTCGGTGGCGGCATCGCCTTTACGACGCTGTTCGTAGCCGCCGCTTCCGGAGTTGCCGCCAACGAACAGGGAGTCGCGTCGGCGCTAGGGTCGACCTCCTTGCAGATCGGCGCGGCCTTGGGCCTGGCCGCTGTTCTTGTCGTGGCCAATGTCGGTCTGGGTGGCGGGCCCGCTACCGCGTCTGATGTTGTCGATGGATTGCGCATGGCAGGATTGTTCGCCGCCGCCGCCGTTTTCCTCGGTGCGGTTCTGGCTCTGATGCTCAAGCAGAATCCTGGGATACCTCAGGATGCCGCCGCTTCTGCCGAAGCTGCCCGCTGATCTGTCCTCGGTCGCCGGGGCTTGAAGCGCGTCGAGTTCAGTCGACGCGCTTCAAGTTTTTGTTTTCATGGATCGGGAGAGATGCGTCAGGCGAGAACGGACTGCAGCCGGGTCAGCTCGCCGATCTGGGCCATCGTTGCCTGATAGCCGAGGTTGATCGCCTCGTCGGCGCGATGGAACTCGGTCAGGCCGATATGGCTGAGCTTCGGCTGCAGCGACATGTCGGGCGGATCGCCGGCAAGCCTGGCGCGCGAAATGCGGTCCTGGATGATGTTGAAGGCTTCGACCATGACGCCGGTGATACCGAGCCGCGTCTGATGCGACTGGTGCTCGGCGTCGACCTTGCCGGGCCTTGGTGCGTCCTTTTCGATGACCAGTTCGCCGGCGCTGTGTTTTATCACCGCAGCGCGGCCGAACAGGTCGTAGTGAAGATTGACCGCCACGACGAGCGGCTGCTCATAGGCGCGGCAG
Source organism: Mesorhizobium norvegicum (assembly GCF_004919685.1). Taxonomy (GTDB): domain Bacteria; phylum Pseudomonadota; class Alphaproteobacteria; order Rhizobiales; family Rhizobiaceae; genus Mesorhizobium; species Mesorhizobium norvegicum. The sequence goes on from NZ_SMYZ01000059.1 coordinate 13,911, forward strand.
ACCGAAACCGGCACCGGGTTGACCAGCGCGCCGTCAACCAGCACGCGGCCATTGCAATTCACCGGTTCGAACACGCCGGGCAGCGCATAGGAAGCGCGCATGGCTGTGATCAGCGAGCCGCTCGACAGCCAGATCTCGTGGCCGGTGCGGATTTCGGAGGTGACTGCGACGAACGGCTTAACCAAATCCTCGAAACGAATGCCGGCCATGTGCTCGCGCAGCCGGGCGTCAAGCTTCATGCCGCCGAACAGGCCGTTGCCGCGCAGGTTGAGATCGAGAAGGCCGAAGATGCGTCGCTTGGTCAGGCTGCGGGCGAATTCTTCGAGTTCGTCCAGTTTGCCGGCGAGATAGCAGCCGCCGACCAGCGCGCCGATCGAGGTGCCGGCGATCATCGACACTTCGATGCCGGCTTCGTCGAGCGCGCGCAGCACGCCGATATGCGCCCAGCCGCGGGCGCAACCGCCGCCCAAGGCGAGCGAAATACCTGTTTTCTTCGGAGGGTTCGTTTCGGACGCGCCGCCTGACGAGGAGAGACCGTTGGCCTCCCTGACATCTGATCTGTTACGCAATGACGCCCACTCGAGCATCACGATCTCCCTTGTCCCACGGCTAATGTACAGGCGGGCCGTATCGAAATGATGAATCTGTGTGGTTGGTGTCAGGCAGAAGGTTCAAGCTGATGGTTTCCGATAGGTGTTTTCCGCATCGAACAGCGGTTTGCTGCCGTCGTCGGCAAGCGTCCCCTTGCCATCGATCAGCCCCACCGTCCGATAAAAGCATGAACGCCGGCCGGTGTGACAGGTTGCGTCGTGGCCCAACACTTTGACGTGCAGCCACAATGCATCCTGGTCGCAATCGGTGCGCATCTCGACGACATGCTGAAAATTGCCTGATGTTTCGCCCTTTTTCCAGAGCGCGTTGCGCGAGCGAGACCAGTAGTGGGCGATGCCTGTCTCCAGTGTCAGCGCCAGCGCTTGCGCATTCATGTGCGCAACCATCAACAGCATGCCGTCTTCGGCGTCGGTGACGACGACCGTGACGAGGCCGGCAGGGTCGAAGCGCGGTGAAAACACCGCGCCTTCCTCCAACGCTTTCTTGTCTGACGGAGCTTTTGGAAATTCCAGTGCCGACATCGCCGGTCCTTATTCTTAGTGGCCGGCGAGGGCGATTCAGACCCCGCCGCCGCGCACCATGGTGACGAAACGGACCTGTTCTTCGGGCGTGTCCTTGAAGACGCCGGTGAAGGTCGAGGTCAGCGTGGTGGAACCCTGCTTGCGGATGCCGCGCATGGCCATGCACATGTGCTCGGCCTCGATCATGACGGCGACGCCGCGCGGATTGAGCACGTCCTGGATGACGCCGGCGATCTGCGCCGTCAGGGCCTCCTGGGTCTGCAGGCGGTGGGCAAAGATATCGACCACGCGCGCGATCTTGGACAGGCCGACGACCTTGCCGTCCGGCAGATAGCCGACATGCGCCTTGCCGATGATCGGCACCATGTGGTGCTCGCAATGCGAATGGAATATTATGTCCTTGACGATGACCAGGTCATCGTAGCCGGCGACCTCCTCGAAGGTGCGGCCGAGTTCCTCGGCGGGGCACATGTCGTAGCCGCCGAACATTTCGCGAAAGGCCTTGGCCACCCGCTTTGGCGTGTCGATCAGCCCCTCACGATCCGGATTGTCGCCAGTCCAGCGCAAAAGCGTGCGCACGGCGGCCTCGACTTCGGCTTCGCTCGGCCGGTCGGTAACCGGCTTCTCCATATAGGCTGACTGGGGCATGAGTTTCTTGATGACGGCATCCATAAAAGGCGTCTCCCGTAGTCCCTCTCGGCGGAGGAACGAGTTGAACGGACCACGACCTTTCGGTGTCGGAAACTCGCCCCGTTTCCAGCCCCGTAAGTGGCGTGAACTTCCCGGCAAGGACACTGGCTTTCGTTGTCTTGTCGATACCGGACTGCCAGCATTATATATGGTCATGACGAGCGAAAGGAAGACACGACAGCGGCAATCGCTGTTCGCTTGGCGGCGACGGATTGGAAAATAATGATAAACGACGTCTACAATGCGAAAATTCTCGGTTTTGCCGGAAACATCGCCCGCATCGGCCGTCTCGATCATCCTGACGCGACCGCCAAGGCGCATTCCAAGCTGTGCGGCTCGACCGTCACCGTCGACCTCAAGATGCGCGATGGCGTGATCACAGACTTTGCCCATGACGTGAAGGCCTGCGCGCTCGGCCAGGCGTCATCCTCGATCATGGCGCAGCATGTCGTCGGCGCGAGTGCCGAGGAATTGCGCACGGTGCGCGACACCATGCTGAAGATGCTGAAGGAAAATGGCGCGCCGCCCGACGGTCGCTTCGCCGACCTCAGATATCTGGAGCCGGTGCGCGACTACAAGGCCCGTCATGCCTCGACTATGCTGACTTTCGATGCCGTGGTCGACGCGATCGGCCAGATCGAGAAGAAGCGCGCCGAAGAAGCGGCCTGATGTTGCGATTTGACCGCCAAAGCCTGGTGTTTGCCGGGAGCCTTGCTGGCTCATTTGCGTTGAGCGGGGCCCCGAGCCGGGCGGACGTGGCGGTCGAGCGCGATATCGGCGACTATCTCATGAAGGCAATCCAGCACTGTTGGAACATGCCTGCAAACACCCACAGCATTGCACGCGTCCAGATCAGCCTGAACAAGGACGGGTCACTCGCAGGCCCGCCAAAAATCCTCGGTCCTGTGACGCCGCCGCCGGACAAGGTTGCCGAGTCCGCCGTCCGGGCCATCGCACGCTGCGCGCCATTTCCCAGGCTGACATCATATGCTGCCCACTACGATATGTGGCGCGATGTCATCCTCACATTCAACCCGGGAGAAGACTCACCGGGCGAGCTTCCGGCCGCGGATGCGCTCGACAAACTCTTCGAAAAATACAGCAAGAAGGCAAACTAGCGGGAGCCCGGCCGAAAGGGTTCAAGCCTGAGCTTCCAGCACCCGCCTGCTTTCGGCAAACTCGCCTCTGAGCCAGTCGGCGAACGCGGCGGCCGGCTCCGACAGATCGCGCAAGCTTCTGGCCACCAGCCAATAGGCGCCGGATGCGACGTCGATGTCGAACGGCTTGATCAGCGTGCCGGCTTCGATTTCCCCGCCGATCTGCAAGAGATCGCCAAGCGCCACGCCATGTCCGAGCAGGGCGGCCTGCTTTGAAAGCGACGCGTCCGCCAGCATCGGACCGCGCGCGGGCACGGCGTCGGCTGCCACGCCGGCCGCTTCGAACCAGCGCGCCCAGCCCTGACGGTTCTCCTCGTGCAAAAGCGTGTAGCGACCAAGATCGATCGGTCTCTCGAGGGCAGGGCCAGAAGCTAGCAGCGCCGGCGACAGAACCGGCGAATCGACTGTCGAGGCAAGCCGCTCAGCCTGGCTGCGCGGCCACGAGGTGGCATGCGCGCTGAAGCGCAAGGCGAGTTCGGGCTGATCGCTGCGGAACTCGATCAGCCTTGGGTCGACTTCGAGAGAGACGTCGATATCGGGCCGCAATTGGCGAAATCGATTGAGCCGGGGGACCAGCCATACGGATGCAAGCGACGGCTCGACACTGACGCGAACCACGGACTGCGCCGGCGTCGCCACCAGTTCCCCAAGCAAGGTGTCGATGGCGTCGAAACTTCTGACGAGTTGATCCAGCAGACGCCGGCCGGTGTCGGTCAGTTCGACGCGTCGATGGTGACGTTCGAACAGAGGCTGGCGCAGGAAGGTTTCGAGTTCGCGGATCTGCCTACTGATCGCCGCCTGCGAGACGAAAAGCTCCTCGGCGGCCCGGCTGAAGCTTAGATGCCGGCCCGCTGCCTCGAAGCTCCTCAATGCCGTCAGCGGCAAGCGTCCGCGCTTCATTCGCATAACCCAGGATTATCCGAAGTGGAAATTATACTCGTTTGAAGGCGAAGGCCAGCGGCGGTCTAATCCATGTCAAAGGAGACCGATCATGATCCAGTTGCTGAGCATCTTTGGCGATGTCATGCGGATCGCAACGTTTCAATGGCGCGACGAAAGACAGCGTGAAAAACGCCGCGAAGAGCCGACCTGTCCCGGCCGCTGGGCGCCTTCGGCTGACAGGCAGCCGTTTCGCCGTTTCCGTCCGTGACGGCGGGAGGCGCGCAAGGAGTGGGGATTGCGTTCTCCAGTGGAAGCCCACATCTATCGCCTGGGAAACGCGATACGGAGACTGTGGTGCGCGACCAACACGGGCATGCGCATAGTGCCGGACCGCCAAAGCGCGGCCGCAACTGGCCCGGCCCGTGGCGCAAGACGCCGGGCCGTCTGCTCGGCACGTCGCTCGTGCGCCTTTATCAACTGACGCTGTCCGGCTTTGTCGGCAATTCCTGCCGGCATCTGCCGACCTGTTCGGAATATGCGCATGAGGCGATCGCCCGCCATGGCCTGTGGGCCGGCGGCTGGATGGGATTTTTCCGCGTGCTGCGCTGCGGGCCATTCGGCACGCATGGCATCGACCGCGTGCCGGAAGCCTTGGCGGAGCGCTATGTCTGGTTCACGCCATGGCGGTACTGGCGGATCGGCAGCAAGCGTGGCGAAGCGCAGGGGTGATGGCGCCGGTCAGGTCCCGGCGGCACTGCGCGTTTACGATCTGATAGGGTTAATACAAGCCTGCACAAAGACTGCGCATTTGAGACAAAATCGAGACAAGAGACCTCGCTAAGCCGCTCGCGAACCCCCTTCTGGAGCGAGCAGAAAATGCGCAATTTCGACCGTCTTCCCTTCATCTTTGCCGGGATCCTGTTCCTGCTCGCCTGGCTGCTGGGATTTCCGCTGCGCGCGCAATCGGCGCCGCTGAAGGACGTTCAATGTACGGTGATCGCTGACGCGGCGAGCGGCAAGACGCTTTACCAGGATGGTGTGTGCGATCAGCGGTTCAGCCCGGCTTCGACGTTCAAGGTGCCGCTGTCACTGATCGGCTACGACAGCGGGATCCTGAGCGACGAGCACACGCCGAGCTGGGATTACAAACCTGAATTCAACGCGGTGAAGCGGGATCAGAAGACAGTCGATCCGGTGATCTGGGAGCGGGATTCGATCCTCTGGTTCTCCCGGGAAATCACCCGCCGGCTTGGGCCGCAGAGTTTTGCCGGCTACGTCTCGAAATTCGGCTACGGCAACGCCGATGTTTCCGGCAACCCCGGCAAGAATGACAGTCTGACCCACTCCTGGGTGAATTCCTCGCTCAAGATCACGCCGGTCGAGCAGGTCGATTTCCTGCGCAAGCTGCTGGCCCGCAAGCTGCCGGTCTCGGCCAAGGCTTACGACATGACATCAGCCATCATCCCGACCTTCCAGGCCGGAGGCTGGGCGGTGCAAGGCAAGACCGGCAGCACCAGGCTGCGCAACGACGCCGACAAGGTCCAGGACAAGCGCTCGCTCGGCTGGTTCGTCGGCTGGGCGCAAAAGGATGGCCGCCAGATCGTCTTTGCGCGGCTGGTCGTCGACGCCAACCGCACCGATATGCCTAAGGGCCTCAAGACCCGGGCCGCGTTCCTGAAGGACCTGCCGCTGCTCATCAAATGAAGGGCTGACAGCTGAGCCGGGCTTTACGGCGGCGGAATCTGTCCATAAAAGACAGCCGCCGCCGGACGCATCCGGCTTTTCCCACGACCACCCGCGCTCGTTTGCGGGACTGGATAGGAGATACACGTGCTGAATTCCATTTCCCTGACATTTCCCGACGGTTCCGTTCGCGAATACGACGCGGCGATGACCGGTGCTGGCCTGGCCGAATCGATTTCGAAATCGCTGGCCAAGAAGGCCGTCGCATACGCCATCGACGGGACCGTGCGCGACCTCAGTGACCCGCTTGGCAAATCCGGCAAGGTCGAGATCGTCACTCGCGACGATCCGCGCGCGCTGGAGCTGATCCGCCACGACACCGCACACGTGCTGGCGGAAGCCGTGCAGGAATTGTGGCCGGGAACGCAGGTGACCATCGGGCCGGTGATCGAGAACGGCTTCTATTATGACTTCGCCCGCAACGAGCCGTTCACGCCCGACGATTTTCCGGTGATCGAGAAGAAGATGCGCGAGATCATTGCGCGCAACAAGCCATTCACCAAAGAGGTCTGGTCGCGCGACAAGGCGAAAAAAGTGTTTGCCGACAAGGGCGAGCGCTACAAGCTCGAGCTGATCGACGCCATTCCCGAGGATCAGGATCTCAAGATCTACGCGCAGGGCGACTGGTTCGATCTTTGCCGTGGCCCGCACATGGCCTCGACCGGGCAGATCGGCAACGCCTTCAAATTGATGAAGGTGGCCGGTGCCTATTGGCGCGGCGACTCGAACAACCCGATGCTGACCCGCATCTACGGCACGGCCTGGGCCGACCAGGCGCAGCTTGAAGCCTACCAGACGATGCTGGAGGAGGCCGAGAAGCGCGACCACAGGAAGATCGGCCGCGAGATGGACCTGTTCCATTTCCAGGAAGAGGGGCCTGGCGTCGTCTTCTGGCACGCCAAGGGCTGGAAGATGTTCCAGAACCTGGTCAACTACATGCGCCGCCGCCTCGACGAGCAGGGCTACCAGGAAGTCAACGCGCCGCAGGTTCTCGACAAGAGCCTGTGGGAGACGTCAGGTCACTGGGGCTGGTATCGCGACACCATGTTCAAAGTGACGGTCGCCGGCGACGATACCGATGACGACCGCGTTTTCGCGCTGAAGCCGATGAACTGTCCGGGCCATGTGCAGATTTTCAAGCATGGGTTGAAGTCTTATCGCGATCTTCCCGTAAAACTTGCAGAATTCGGCAATGTTCATCGCTACGAGCCGTCGGGCGCGCTGCACGGGCTGATGCGCGTGCGCGGCTTCACGCAGGACGATGCGCACATCTTCTGCACCGAGGAACAGCTGGCGTCGGAGTGCTTGCGCATCAACGACCTGATCCTGTCGACCTATGCCGATTTCGGTTTTGAAGAAGTCAGCGTCAAGCTTTCAACGCGGCCGGACAAACGCGTCGGCACCGACGAGGCGTGGGATCACGCCGAGGCGATCATGGGCAATGTGCTGGAGACGATCAAGGCAAGGTCCGGCAATCGGATCAAGACCTCGATCAATCCGGGCGAGGGCGCCTTCTACGGGCCGAAATTCGAGTATGTGCTCAAGGATGCCATCGGCCGCGAATGGCAGTGCGGCACGACGCAGGTCGACTTCAACCTGCCGGAACGCTTTGGCGCCTTCTATATCGGCTCGGATTCCGAGAAGAAGCAGCCAGTGATGGTGCACCGCGCCATCTGCGGCTCGATGGAGCGCTTCCTCGGCATCCTGATCGAGCACTATTCCGGCCACTTCCCGCTGTGGTTCGCGCCGCTGCAGGTGGTGGTGGCGACGATCACGTCCGATGCCGACGGCTATGCGACCGAGGTGGTGGCAAAGCTGAAGGCCGCAGGCCTGTTGGCGGAAGCAGACCTGCGCAACGAGAAGATCAACTACAAGGTCCGCGAGCACAGCCTGGCCAAGGTTCCGGTCATCCTCGTCTGCGGCAAGCGCGAGGCGGAGGAGCAGACAGTCAACATGCGCCGGCTGGGCTCACGCGACCAGGAATCGCTTGGCCTTGACCAGGCGATCGCGCAGTTGACCGAAGAAGCTGTTAAACCCGACCGCCGGCGCAAGCGCGCGGCCTGATCTGCACAGTGTCGACCAAATGGCGGTGGAGCGATCCACCGCCATTTTCATATCCCTGTCACGCCGACCTTGTAACGAGCCCCTATGCTCAAGCTGAAATTGCGCGAACGACCCTTTCCCGAGCTTTCCTATGCCAATCCGCGCCAGCCGGCGCTGACGCGCTGGTTCATTCATTCGGTCGAAGGCCTGTCGGGCCGTGACCGCTACACCGCGCTCTATGATTTCTGGCGCCGCCAGGTCGTGCCGACCGGCGAACGCGTGTTCAGCCGCATGCTCGACCTGATCGACGTGCGGGTGCGGACATCAGATCAATGGCCGCCCGCGCAATTGCCGGATACGCCGCTGGTGATCGTCGCCAATCATCCGTTCGGCATTGGCGACGGCATTGCCGTGCTGTCGTTGGTCGAGCAGCTCGGGCGGCCGTTCCGGGTGATGATCCACAAGGACCTGCTCAAGATCCGCGAGATGGAGCCTTACTCGCTGCCGATCGACTTTTCCGAGACCAAGGACGCGCTCAAGAACAACATGGCCGTGCGCCATGAAGCGGTGCGGCTGCTGAAAGAGGGCGTCACCATCGTGGTGTTCCCGGCCGGCGGCGTCGCCACCGCGCCGAAGGGCTTTGGTCGGGCGCGCGACTTGCCGTGGAAGATGTTTCCGGCCCGTCTTGTCCAGGACGCGAGGGCGTCGGTCATCCCGATGCATTTTTCCGGTCAGAACGGCAGGCTGTTCCACCTGGTCAGCGGGCCGATGAACATGGCAGAGCGCGACGGCCGGGTGGCGAAATTCGTCGGCAAGGCCTCGCTGACGCTGCGCACGTCGCTGCTCATCCACGAATTCGCGCGACTGTCCGGCAAGGCGATCGACGTGCGCGTCGGCGATGTGCTGAGCTGGAGCGAACTGGAGCCATTGCGTGACCGCAAGGCATTGCTCGACCGCCTTTATCGCGGCGTGTTCGACCTGGCGCCAGTCGTGGCGCGCCGCCGCATTCCGTTCCTACCGGCGCGGACCAAACTGGCAGCTTGAAGTCGGAGGAAGGTCAGTCCGCGCCTTCTTCGGGGTCTATCGCCGCGGCCTCGGTGGCCAGAACCTCGATCTCCTGGTTCTGGCCGGCAACGACCGTAAAATCCTTCTGGTAGATGCGGTCGCGGTTCTTCGCGATGATGGTGTAGTCGCCCTCGGCCAACACCATCGAGGCGAAGGCGCCGACGGTTTCCTTGATCGGATCGCCGGATTCGTTGAGCAGCGACCAGGACGTGTCGGCGATCGCCTCGCCACCGGTTTCGCGCACCAGCTTCATCGTGATCTCGGCAGCGTGGTGCTCGACGGTCGCTTCGGTCAGCTTGCCGGCCTCGACACGGATGTCGGAGCGGATGACCGCATTGACCGCGCCATAGGTCGAGACGACATGGTAGATGCCGGCGTTGAGCCGCACGACACTGTTGGGCTCGACGTCGGGAATGATCAGCGCGCGGTCGCCATTGGCCTCGGCGGTGCCCTCGTAGATCGAAAAGCGCAGTTTCTTCGGCGGAATGCGCACGCCGCCGGACAGCACGGCGTCGAGCTTGAGGCCGCCGGCGTCGAGCACGAGGCTTTCGCGCTTGGCATCCTTGCCGACAGTGATGCGCTTGGTGGCGCCGGCCCGGCCGTAGGAGGCATGAACCAGATAGCTGCCGGGTTCGAGCTGGAAGACGGCGGTGCCGCCATGGGAGGAAGCGACCATCGGCAATTTGCCGTTGACGGCTTCGGGCTTGAAGACGCGCCAGACGATGCCGCGCGTGATGTCGGAACCCTTGTCGGTCAATTGGGCGGACAGTGTGATGGCACCGCCGCCGCTCAGCGCCAGTGACGTCTCGCCTTTCGGCGTCGCATAGCTCGAAATTCCCGGAAGCTTCAGGTCGCTGACACCGTCGACGTTCTGCGCCATGGCGAACGAAACCGGCGCCATGAACAGCAGGGCGCCGAGCCAGACCAGGAAAAGACGGACAGTCCCCTCAAACATGCCTTGCGTTGAAGCCCATGGCGGTGGCAATTTCAAGGCTTAAGAGTCCGATCAGTAGGACTCTTCCGTCCGGCGTATCCCGCGCCAATGCCCGAGCCGCCCGAATTCCCGATGGTGCGCTTCAGCTCAAAACAGAATGTCTAGGAGACTTGCGCCCATGGCGTCGCCGATCATCGATTTCCTGCTGACCCGAAACTCCGCACCGATCCCTGATCTGAAGGAACCGGCGCCGAGCGATGCGGAGATCGCGACGATGATCGCCGCTGCCTCCAGGGTGCCCGACCATGGCCGATTGGAGCCCTGGCGCTTCATTGTCTACCGTGGCGAAGCGCGTGTCGAGATCGGCAGACAATTGGCGGTGCTTGCCGAGCAGCGGGAGGGGCCATTACCGGAAGGCCGCCGCAACCAGGAACTGGCGCGGTTCGCGCGCGCGCCGCTGGTCATCGGCGTCGTATCTATCCCCAGGGAGAATCCAAAAATCCCGCAATGGGAAATGTTCCTGTCGGGCGGCATGGCGGCGATGAACCTGATGATAGCAGCCAACGCGCTGGGCTATGGCACCAACATGATCAGCAACTGGTATTCGGATGTGCCGGAGGGCAGGGCGCTGCTGGGGCTGGCGCCGCAGGAGCGGGTCATCGGCTTCATCCATATCGGCTCCTATGCCGGCCCGGCGCCGGAGCGGCCCCGGCCTGATCCGACAAAGCTTTACGGCGACTATGCCGGGCCGTGGGTGGGCTGAATGTTCTACGAACCTTCAAAGGGCCACGGCCTGCCGCACGACCCTTCGAAGGCGATCGTGGCGCCGCGTCCGATCGGCTGGATTTCGACGCTGAACAGGGCTGGTGAGATCAACCTCGCTCCGTATTCTTTCTTCAATGCCGTCTCGACGCGACCCTTCATCGTCTGGTTTTCTTCCGAAGGCGAGAAGGACAGCGCCTCCTTTGCCCAGGAAACCGGCGAGTTCGTCGCCAATCTCGTCAGCCGCGACCTCGCGGAGAAGATGAACCGCACATCGGTCAACGCACCGCGCGGCGTCAATGAGTTCGTTTATGCCGACCTTGCCATGGCGCCGTCGCGCCTGGTCGCGCCGCCGCGCGTGGCGGCAGCGCCAGCAGCGCTCGAATGCCGGGTGACGGAGGTCTTTCGGCCAAAGGCGCTGGACGGATCGCCGACAAGTGCTGTCGTCGTTGCCGGCGAAGTGGTCGGCGTATACATCGACGACGCCTTTCTGACAGACGGTCTGTTCGACATCACCAAAGCCGGCAATGTCGCCCGACTCGGCTATATGGACTATGCCAGCGTCGACGAGGTGTTTTCGATGCGCCGGCCACGTTGGGACAAGGACTAACCCTGAGGTTCGGCCGCCGTCCGCCGCGTCGGCGGATTCCATAGCCGTGAGCACGCGAAAGCGATTCCCCTTTATCTGAACACACGCTAAGAGAGCGGCTTCGGCGATGCGTTGGGGTTGCGCATCGACCTTGGGGACATTGCGGGGCGCGGGCGACATGAAGAAACGAGACTCGCTGGGAACCCGGCTGCGCTACGGGTTCGACAAGAGCATGGCCGCCGGCCCGATCGCGCTGATCGGCTGGCTCGCCGTCGCTTCCCTGCTGATCATCATCGCCGCCGCGGCTTTCCTTGCGGTGACCCGCATCGCGCCGGAAGGCGGCGAGCCGCTGAACTTTGTCGAGGCGTTCTGGGAATCGCTGATGCGCACGCTCGATTCCGGCACGATGGGCGGTGACACCGGCTGGGCCTTCCGTCTCGTCATGCTGTTTGTCACGCTTGCAGGCATCTTCGTCGTGTCGGCCCTCATCGGCGTGCTCAGCGCCGGCGTCGACAGCAAGCTCGACGAACTGCGCAAGGGCCGTTCGCGGGTGCTGGAGACCGATCACACCATCATCCTCAACTGGTCGCCGTCGATCTTCGACGTCATCTCCGAACTCGTCATTGCCAATGCCAGCCGCCGCCGTCCGCGCATCGTCGTCATGGCCAATATGGACAAGGTCGAGATGGAGGACGAGATCGCGGCCAAGGTCGGCAAACTGGGCAACACGCGCATCATCTGCCGCAGCGGCGACCCGACCGATCTCTATGATCTGGTCATCGTTAATCCGCAGACCTCGCGGTCGGTCATCGTGCTGTCGCCGGACGGCGACGATCCGGATTCGCAGGTTATCAAGACGGTGCTGGCGCTGGTCAACGATCCGAACCGGCGCACCGCCCCCTACAACATCGCCGCCGAGATTCGCGATGGCAAGAACGCCGAGGTCGCCCGCGTCGTCGGCGGAGCCGAGGTGCAACTCGTGCTGGCCGACCAGCTCATCTCGCGCATCGTCGTGCATTCGAGCCGGCAGTCAGGTCTCAGCGGCGTCTATTCGGAGCTGCTCGATTTCGACGGCTGTGAAATCTACACGACCGAGCAGCCGGATCTCGCCGGCAAGACCTTCGGCGAGGCGGTGATGGCGTATGAGCACTGCGCGCTGATCGGGCTTTGCGACCGCAACGGGCGCGTCAATCTCAACCCACCTTCGGACCTGGTGATCGGCAAGGACATGCGCGCCATTCTCATCGCCGAGGACGATGCCGCGATAAAGCTGGGAAGCACTGGTATCAAGATCGACGCGGCGGCGATCCTTGGCCCGCGGTCCATCGAGGCGAAGCCGGAGCGCACGCTGATCCTCGGTTGGAACCGGCGCGGTCCGATCATCACCTATGAACTGTCGCGCTACGTCGCGCCTGGTTCGATCCTGACCATCGCCGCCGATACATCAGGCCTCGAGCAGGAAGTTGCCGGACTGCCGGTCGTCGGCGACAATCTGGCGGTGTCCTGCCGCGTCACCGACACGTCGAGCAGCACCGCGCTGGCAAGCCTGGACGTGCCTTCCTACGACCACGTGCTCGTTCTCGGCTACAGCGAAACCATGGCAGCGCAACCCGCCGATACGCGCACGCTGGTGACGCTGCTGCATCTGCGCAAGATCGCCGATGATGCCGGCATGCACATCAGCATCGTCAGCGAGATGATCGACGTGCGCAACCGGGAGCTTGCGGCCGTGACCAAGGCCGATGATTTCGTCGTCAGCAACAGGCTGGTCAGCCTGATGCTGGCGCAGTCGTCCGAAAATCAGTACCTCGCCGCGATCTTCGATGACCTGCTCGACGAGAAGGGTTCTGAAATCTACATGCGCCCGGTCGCCGACTATGTCGCCATCGACCAGCCGGTGACCTTCTGGACGATCGCGGAATCGGCACGGCTGCGCGGCGAAATCGCCATAGGCTACCGGCGCATCCGCGCCGGAGAGGCCGACCAGCGGGCGCTGGGCGGCGTCACCGTAAACCCGCTGAAGTCGGAAGCGCTCGCCTATCTGCCGGAGGACCGGATCATCGTGCTGGCGCGGGACTGAGTAGCCACTAGATCCCCGCTGCCCTGGCGCGCGCCAGCAGCCGTTCGGCCAGTCGTAGATGCGGGCGGTCGTACATCTTGCCGTCGATGCCGACGACGCCGGGATTTCCCGCTGCCGCGAACGCGGCGACGATTGCCGCCGATTGTCTCACCGCCTCGGCCGACGGTGTGAAGGCAGCGTTGATGACCGGCACCTGATCGGGGTGGATCGCCATCTTGCCGGTGAAGCCATCGCGCTCGGCCTCGGTGCATTCCGCTTCGAAGGCCGCCATGTCGCGAAAATTCGGAAAGACGGTGTCGATCGCCGCGACCTCCGCCGCACCAGCGGCGAGGATTGTCATGGTGCGAGCGTGACGGAACACGTCCGTGTAGCGGCCATGCTCGTCGCGGGCCGTGCGCGCGCCGATCGCCGCCGACAGGTCTTCCGCGCCCCAGGTGAGACCGGCAAGCCGCGCGCTCGTCCCGGCATAGGTCGCCGCCGCCAGCACGCCGGCCGGCGTTTCAGTGATGATCGGCAGGATCTTGATCGCGCCGTCGGCCAGGCCGTTTTCAGCCTCGCGCACCCTGAGCTTTGCCGACAGGTGCTGCACATCCTGGCCGCTGTTCGACTTGGGCAGCATGATGCCGTCGGGCATGGCTGAAACGAGCGCCGCCAGATCGTCATCCGTCAGCCCCGTCGACAGGTCGTTGACCCTGACATAGATCGCCGAGCTGGTTTGCGCCCTGCGCTCGGCGATGAAGCGCGCCGCCACCTCGCGCGCGAGCGCCTTGTTGTGCGGCGCCACGGAATCTTCAAGGTCGACGATGACCACGTCGGCGCCGGCACCAAAACCCTTTTCCAGTTTCCTCTCGGAATCGCCGGGGACGAACAGCAGCGAACGCATGCGTCAGATCGCCTTCTTCAGCATCATCGCTTGCCTGGTGCATTTGGCGACGAGATCGCCATGCTGGTTGTAGGCGCGATGCTCGAATTCAACGATGCCGCGATCGGGTTTCGACCTGGACTCCCGCACCGAGATGACTGTCGTCTCGACCCGGATGGTGTCGCCATGGAAGACCGGATGCGGAAACACGGTTTCCTTCATGCCGAGATTGGCCACCGTGGTGCCGACGGTGATGTCATTGACCGAAATGCCGATCATCAGGCCGAGCGTGAACAGCGAATTGACCAGCGGCTTGCCCCATTCGCTCTTGGCGGCAAAATCGAAATCGATGTGCAGTGGCTGCGGGTTCAGCGTCATCGCCGAAAACAGCATGTTGTCGCTTTCGGTGACGGTCTTGCGCAGCGTGTGCTGGAAGACGTGGCCGACGACGAACTCTTCGAGATAAAGCCCGGCCATTTTCTGTCTCCTCCACTGTTTGACGGTTGATAGGCGCTGCATTCAGGGCTCGCAAGCCAGTTAATGAACATGGTGAACCGTTCGTAAACCATTTCTGCCTACCGTCCTGACCGGGGCCAGGAACCTTCTGGCAAGGGGCGTAAGCAGACGGGCATGGTTGTTGTTTCGCATTTCCTGAAATGGATCTACACGGCCAGGGTGTCGGAGCGCGCCGCCGCGGCCAGTGCATTGGCCCGAGCCTATGTCAATTCCGACCTGCCATTCGAGGACCGTTGCGCGGCCGAGGCGGCGCTGACGCTGCTGCTCGACGATGCCTCGTCGAAGGTGCGCCTGGCGATGGCCGAGGCGTTGTCGATGAGCCACCACGCGCCATTGCAGATCATCAGCGTGCTTGCCTCCGACCAGCCGGAAGTCGCCGGCGTGGTGCTGGCGCGCTCGCCGCTTCTCACCGACGCCGATCTGATCAAAGGCGTGGCCTCAAGTCCGAAGGCGACGCAAAAACTGATCGCCGACCGGCCGCTCGTCTCGATGGCGCTGTCGGCGGCCATCGCCGAGATCGGCGAGGCGGAGGCCTGCGCCGTGCTGCTCGCCAACAGCGGCGCCGACATCGCTTCGCTCAGTTTCCGCCGCATGGCCGAACGGCACGGGCATCTGCCCCTGGTGCGCGAGGCGCTGATATCGGATGCCCGCCTGCCTGCCGACTGCCGGCATATGCTGCTCGTCAAGCTCGGCGAGATGCTGAAAACATCGCCACTGGTGATGGCATTGATGGGCGCGGCGCGAGCCGACCGCGTCATGCGCGACGCCTGCGTCAAGGCTTCGGTGACGCTGATCGAGGGCACGCGCCAGGAAGAACATGCGGCGCTGATCGAGCATCTCAGGCTGCGTGGCGATCTCACCGCGAGCTTCCTCATCCGCACCATCGCTCATGGCAAGGTCGATTTCTTCGGTTCGGCGCTGGTCGCGCTCAGTCAGCAGTCCGAACAAAGGGTTAGGGCGCTGCTGGCTGGCGGCCACGATGTAGCGCTGCAGGCTTTGTTCCGCAGCGCCGGCCTCGCCGCCGCCACGCACGCCATCATCCTGCGCGCGCTGAAGATCTGGCGCGAGGTCGCCAACGGCAAGCGTGTCGCCGGTGTGCAGGAAGTCAGCTGGCTGATGCTCAAGGAAGTGGGTGGGCAATCCGCCGAAGGCGATCTCGCCGCGCTGGTCAAGTCGATCCATCTCGATGCGCTGCGCGAGAACGCGCGGGATCACGCGCTGGCGATAGCGGCGGCCTAACCTTTATCCCTCGCGAAGAAATCCGGAAAATCCTCCATCGCGGCGGCGATGATGCGCAGCGATGCCGCGATCTGCAGCATCTCGCCGGTGCCGTTTCGTTGGGCGATACCAGCCGCATATTGACGAGCGACGGCGACGGTCGAGGTCTGGGGATCACCGGGGGCGCGGAAGAGCAGTTCGCGCGCCAGCCCTCTTAGAAAGTTGGCAATCGAAAGCGCGGTCTCGGAGGGGATGGCATGGCCCTGGCTTGCGTCGCGCAGCCGCAGGATCTCCAGGCCGACCGTGACGGCCGCGACGCCGCCGCCCAGAACCGCATCACCCTTCCTGCCGGCGTTCTGCACCAGCGGCATCAGCTGGTTGATGCGGTCATAGGCGAGGCTCTCGAAGGCCGAGCGCCTCGGCACGCGTTCATGCAGGCAAAGCCGCGCCAGATCCTCGCGCATGGCGCGCACGATGCGGTTGGCCGCGAGCCATGGATCGGCGGGCAGCACGACGATGAAGACACCGATCGCCAGCAGGATGCCGACCAGGATCGACGCCGAACCGGCAAAGAAGGGCCCGGGATCGTAGGTCATCGCCTGATGCGGACTGAGGAAGGCGAGGAAGTTGATGGCGAAGGCCGTCGCCACGCCGACATAGCGCGGATTGGCCATGGCCAGCGCCGTCGGCACCAGGATAGGCACGACAAACAGCATGAACCAGCCGAAGCCGGGCAAAGCGGGCAGCGCGACCTGGCCGACGAGAAAGGCAAAGGGCAGCGCCAGCAGCGTTCCCTTGAAGAAGCCCCAGGCCACCTGTACGGGGTCGGGGCGAGCGGCAAACAGGCTTGATACGACGGCAACGAGAATGACCGTGCCGGCCGCTTCCGACCATTTCGTCGTCAGCCAGAAGGCCGCGACCAGCAGCGTGGCAAGGGCAGCGCGGACAGCATTGCGCGATGCTCCGGGGTAATCGCGATGTACCACCAGCGCAGGCTGCCTGCTGCCCCGGACCGGGCGCGTGGCAGGCGCGCGCAAGGCGTCGAGGCCGCGCAGCACCTGCTTGAGCGCCTCGGCGAAATCGGCGGCGATGGTGAGGCGGGTGATGGTGCCGACCCTGTCGTCACCCTGGTCGGTCGAGGCATCGGGCATTTGCCGGGCCTTGGCCGAGATGGTGTCGAGCCGCGCCACCCAGGGTGCGGTGTCATCCAGCGCGCCTGACTTGGCCGCCAGTTCGCTGACAAGGGTCTGCAACTCTGAGCGCACCGGAATAAGTGCGGCGTTCTTCGGGGCGGCGTGCGAATGCAGCGCGCGTGCCGCCGAGAGCGCCGAGAGCAGCTGTCCTATGGTGCGTCGAACCGGATAGGCGCGCGGTGCAAAGCTCGGCGCTTCGAGCCTGGCATAGGCGCGCATCTCGCCAAGCGTCTGGGTGTCGGCGACGAGCTTTCGGTGCAGGCCCGACAGCGTTGCCGGATCGCCGCCGGAGAATGCACCGCCCGCGTACGTCGCGAGATCGAGAATGCAGCGTTTCAGGCGCGAGATGATGGCGTCGCTGGCCAATTTCGGCAGGATCAGCCGGCTGGTCAGGCCGGCGCAGACAATGCCGAGCACGATCTCGGCACAGCGTGCGACGGCGAGGTCGACGACAAGGTGCGGTTGTCCGAAGGCGGGCAGGCCGATGATCATCGCGGTGTAACCGGCAAGGGCGGCACCATAGGCTTCGGGATTGCGCAGCAGCGACGAGACAAAGGTGCAAATGCCGATCCAGACGGCAAGCACCGTCACGAGCACCCAGGGGCCGGTGCCGAAAACGGTGGTGATGCCGATCGCCGCGACGCCGCCGGCCAGCGTGCCGAGCAGCCGGTAGAAGCCTTTTGCTAGCACCATGCCGGCAACAGGCTGGGCGACGATGAACACCGTCATCATGGCCCATTGCGGGTGGTCGAGCTTCAGCGCATAGGCGACCAGCAGCGCGATCAGGCCGGCCGAAACGGTGCGCAGCGCGAAAATCCAGTCCGAACGCGTCGGTTGCGTCAACCCGGCCAAACTCGACTCGAAAAAGCCTTTCAGTCGCACCCAGGTCACATGCTCGTCTCCGCAACTGGAGCCCGTGTTATGGACTGGCTGGCGGCTAGATATCCAGCACTTCCGTCTCGGCGAATTCGGCGCGTTCCTGGATGAAGCGGAAGCGCGCTTCCGGCTTGGTGCCCATCAGCGCATCGACGGCGTCCTTGGTCGCCGCCTCGGCGTCAATCACATCGATCCTGAGCAGGGTGCGTTTCCTCGGATCCATGGTGGTCTCCTTGAGCTGGGCGGCCATCATCTCGCCCAGACCCTTGAAGCGGCCAAGTTCGACCTTGCCGCGCCCGGTGAACTCGGTGCGCAGGAGCTCGTCCTTGTGCGCGTCGTCGCGGGCATAGGCGACCTTGCCGCCTTGCCTGATCGAGTAAAGCGGCGGCACCGCAAGATAGAGATGGCCGCCGCGCACCAGCGCCGGCATCTCCTGGTAGAAGAAGGTGATCAGCAGCGAGGCGATGTGGGCGCCGTCGACGTCGGCGTCGGTCATGATGATCACGCGGTCGTAGCGCAGATCTTCGTCGCGGTATTTCGACCGCGTACCGCATCCCAGCGCCTGGATCAGGTCCGAGATCTGTTGGTTTCCGGCAAGCTTGTCGTTGCCGGCGCTGGCGACGTTGAGGATTTTTCCGCGCAGCGGCAGGACGGCCTGGCTGGCGCGGTCGCGCGCCTGCTTGGCCGAGCCGCCGGCCGAATCACCTTCGACGATGAACAGTTCGGCGCCAGCCGCGGCATTCTGCGTGCAGTCGGCGAGCTTGCCCGGAAGGCGCAATTTGCGCACCGCGCTCTTGCGCGACACTTCCTTTTCCTGGCGTCGGCGCACCCGCTCGTCGGCGCGTGCGATCACCCATTCGAGCAGCTTCGACGCTTCCTGCGGGTTGTCGGCCAGCCAATGGTCGAACGGATCGCGGATCGCGGTCTCGACGATGCGGATTGCCTCGATCGTCGCCAGCCTGTCCTTGGTCTGGCCGACGAATTCCGGCTCGCGGATGAACACCGACAGCATACCCGCCGCCGAGATCATGACGTCTTCGGAGGTGACGATCGAGGCGCGCTTGTTGCCGACGAGATCGGCATAGGCGCGCAGGCCCCGCGTCAGCACGTTGCGGAAGCCGGCCTCGTGGGTGCCGCCTTCGCCGGTCGGGATGGTGTTGCAGTAGGAATTGATGAAACCGTCGCCGCCGAACCAGGTCACCGCCCATTCGAGCGAGCCATGGCCGCCCTGTTTCTCGCTCTTGCCGGCGAAAATCTCGCGCGTCACCTGAAAATCGTCGCCGAGCGATGCCTTGAGATAGTCCTTCAGGCCGCCGGGAAAATGGAATTCAGCCTTGGCCGGTGTCTGATCCTTTTCCTTGATCAGTGACGGATCGCAGGTCCAGCGGATTTCGACGCCGCCGAACAGATAGGCTTTCGAACGCGTCATACGGTAGAGCCGCGCCGGTTCGAATGCCGCGCCCTTGCCGAAAATCTGCTCGTCGGGGTGGAAGCGGATCTTTGTGCCGCGCCGGTTGTGGACCTCGCCCAATTGTTCCAGGCCGGTCACGGGAACGCCGCGCGAAAAGCGCTGGCGATAGAGCTGGCGGCCACGCGCGACCTCGACCTCGAGATGGTCCGACAGCGCGTTGACCACGGACACGCCGACGCCATGCAAGCCGCCTGATGTTTCGTAAACCTTGGAGTCGAACTTGCCGCCCGAATGCAGCGTCGTCATGATCACTTCGAGCGCCGGCTTCTTGAACTTCGGATGCGGATCGACCGGGATGCCGCGGCCATTGTCGGTGACGGCGAGATAGCCGTCGGCCGAGAGCTCGACGTCGATGAAGGTGGCATGGCCGGCCACCGCTTCGTCCATCGAATTGTCGATGACCTCGGCGAACAGATGGTGCATCGCCTTGTCGTCGGTGCCGCCGATATACATGCCTGGCCGGCGGCGCACCGGCTCCAGCCCTTCCAGCACCTCGATGTCGGCGGCGCTATAGCCCTCGCTGCCATCCTTGGTCGCGGCAGGACGCTTGGTGGCCTGCACCAGCTTGGTGGCCTGGACCAGCGGATCCGCCGGGCGAGCCGGCTGCGGCTGCTTGTCCATATTGCCGAAGAGATCGTTGTTGTCGTCCATGCGTGCCATAGAGTCCGATGCTGCGAATCACCTCGCGATACTGCCACGCTTTTCCGCGCCAAGCGACCGAGGTTCCTGTTCCGTTCGGGGATATGATCCCTCTTAACCCAAAACCATTCGATAACCAAGCCGACGGAAATAGATCTAATACCACCGAGCAAAATTCCTGATTCTTTAACAATGCCGCCTAGGGTTAAGCCCAACAAAACAAGAAACTGCGGGCATCAGGGGTTTCGGCGTGAGGGGCAAGGCCATATCGATGATCGGCATCGCCGCCGTTTTTGGCGCGATCTCGATCTTTGCCGCGGATTTCTGGGTCAAGAGCCAGGCCAAGGCCGATTCCGAAGAGAAGACGGCGTCGATCCCGGCACCTGTTGTGCCCAGGGTAGAGTTCAAGACCATCGTGGTGGCGAATGCGCCGCTGCGTTACGGCATGGAACTCGACCGGGCGCAGCTTAGCGAAATTCCGTGGTCGGAAGGGTCCGTGCCGCAGGGTGCCTTCACCACCATCAATGCGTTGCTCGCCGACGGCAGCCGCGTGGTGCTGTCGCCGATCGAGGTCAACGAACCGGTGCTGCTGACCAAGCTGTCCGGGCCAAATGGCCGCGCGACGCTCTCCAACATGATGACGCCCGGAATGCGAGCGGTGACCATCCGCACCGACGAGATCGCCGGTGTCGGCGGCTTCGTCACGCCAGGCGACCGTGTCGATGTCGTGCTGACGCGCGATGCCGGCGAAATCCAGGAAGTGGCCAAGAACGCTCAGGGCGCTGCCGGATCGACGGTCACCTCCGAGATCGTTGTCGCCGATGCCAAGGTGCTGAGCGTCGGGCAGGGCGCCGACGAGCGCCAGACGACGCCGCAGATTTCCAATTCCGTGACCATCGAGGTGACGACCGACGGCGCGCAGAAAGTGGCGCTGGCCCGCACCGTCGGCACCCTGTCCTTGTCGCTTCGGTCCTCCAGCGATGGTGGTGACGGCAAGAACGGCGTCACCACCATCTCCTCCTTCGGTGGATCGGTCGCCTCGAACGTCCAGGCCGCAGCCGGCTCGTTGTTCGATGCCGTGGCGAAAGAGCCGGAGAAACCGAAGTTCAAGACGGTCATCGTGACGCGCGGCACAACGGCCGAGGAATACCAGGTTCCTTCGCGGGACCAGAAATAGAAGCCAGTGGGGACTGGGTGAGGGACGGGACAATGTTTGGGCTGATCACATATCGGGTCATGGGACGGTTGCGCGTTTTGCGCACCGTGGCCGTCGCTGCTTCGCTGGCTGCCGCCGCGATGCTGGCCTTCGGCACCTGCGCCAGGGCCGACAACGATATCGTCTATGTGTCGTCGACCAAGAATGCGTCGATCAAGGTTGCCAAGGGCAAGCCGAAGACGATCATGACCAGTGCCGCCTTCTACCAGATCGTCATCGGCGACCCGGAGATCGCCAACGTCAATCCGCTGACCGACAAATCCTTCTACGTGCTCGGCAACAATCTCGGCACCACCGGCATTGCGCTGTTCGATGACAAGAAGCAGCTCGTCGGCACCGTCGACATCGAGGTGACGCTCGACACCGACCAACTGGCCAGCACCATTCGCGCCAGCGTGCCGGATGCCCGGATCAAGGTCGGTTCGGCCAATGGCCGTGTCGTGCTGTCGGGCGAGGCGGATGATGCCGTCGCCGCCGAAAAGGCAAACAAGATCGCGACGCGCTTTTCCGGCAACGAGGAGGTGATCAACTCGGTCAACATCTCGTCGTCGCAACAGGTCCAGCTCAATGTCCGCTTCGTCGAGATCAACCGCCAGGCGGGCCAGGATCTCGGCGCCAAATACAGCGCCAACTTCGCCTACGGCCTTGGTGGCCGCGATGTCTCGCTCGATCCGGGTACAGTGCCGGCGGCTGGCACCGGCGAGATCATCGGCCGGTTGCTGTCGAATGGCGTGTCGATCGATATCGCCATCAAGGCGCTGGAAGAGCGCGGCCTGGCGCGGCGGCTGGCCGAGCCGAACCTGATCGCCCGTTCCGGCCAGACGGCGAGCTTCCTCGCCGGCGGCGAATTTCCGATCCCGGTCTCCGAGGACAACGGCAAGATCTCGGTCAGCTACAAGAAATACGGCGTCAGCCTCGATTTCACGCCGACCGTTCTGAAGGACGGGCTGGTCAGCCTGGACATCGCGCCGGAAGTCTCCTCGATCGACGCTTCGGCCTCCTACAATATCGGCAACATCTCGGTTCCCGGCTTCATTGTGCGCCGTGCCAGGACGTCGGTCGACCTGAAGAACGGCCAGAGCTTCATGATCGCCGGATTGCTGCAGTCGCAAAACGACATCACCACATCGCGCATTCCTGGTCTCGGCAAGATGCCGGTGCTTGGGGCGCTGTTCTCCTCGAAATCCTATCAGCGGCGCGAGACCGACCTGGTCATCATCGTCACCCCCTATCTGGTCAAGCCGGTCGATCCGTCGAAGAAGCTCGTCGAGCCGACCGACGGCACGCAGCCGGCCAGCAACGCCGACTATTTTCTCAACAACACCGAGGAAGTGAAGACGTCCGACGCCAATCGCGCGCTGGCAATGGCCGACGGCAGCGTCGCGCAGCCGGCTGCCGTCACCACTGTCGGGCATTTCCTCGACCTGCCGAAGGACTGAAGCCATGCGTCTGGCCTTGAGATCGAGCATAGCCCTGCTGCTGGCCGGTTTTGCCGCCGGCTGCACCAGCGACGACTACGTGCGCAGCGAAGGGCCAACGATCGGCGCCGGCGAAGCACAGGCCGCCAACACCGTCATGCAGATGGTCGATCCCTGGAAATACGGGGTCCAGAACACCAGGCTTCTGGTGCCCGCCCAGCGAGGCAGCGCGGCGGCTGTCACCCCCGACCAGGCGGCCGGTGCGAAGGCGTCGCAATCCACCACGAGCAACTGATTCAACGGGCAACTGGTCAACGGGCGACCTGACAGGCTGACAGAATGGCAAACGGCATCAAGACCAGGAAGATCCTGCTCGTATCGACCGACAGGACCTTTGGGCAGGACACGCGGACCGCATTCGCGGCCTCCGAGATCATCCAGCTCGCGACAGTGGAGAAGAATGTCACGGAGCTGCGCGGCGAGATCCAGGAAGCCGACTTCGGCGCCATTATCGTCGACATGGATGCGGCAAGGCTGGAGGAGGTCGAGTCGCTGCAGCGCATCATGCGCCGGCTGGAGGACAAGGTGCCGGTTGTCGTCGTCACGCAGGAGTTCAACGCGGCCGCGGTGCGCATTCTCGTGCAGCTCAAGGTCTCGGATTTCCTGGTCAAGCCGATCACCACCGCCGATCTCGTGCGCTCCGTGGTGCGGGCGCTGCAAGGGCCCGGGCGCGAGGAAAACACCGAGTCGCAGATCTACACCTTCATGCCGGCTGCCGGTGGCGTCGGTACCACGACGCTGGCGCTGCAAACCGCCTTCCAGCTGCATCACTCTGTAACGCGCGGCGCGTCGACTTGCGTCGTCGACCTCAATTTCCAGCAGGGCGCCTGCGCCGAATATCTCGACCTCGAACCGCGCTTCGACATCACCGAAATCGAGAACCAGCCCGAACGCCTCGACCGGCAACTGCTCGACGTGATGCTGTCCAAGCACGCGAGCGGACTTTGCGTGCTTGCGGCACCGACGCATCCGTCGGAAATGCGCTCGTTCAAGACCGATGTCGTGGTGCGCATGCTGGACCTCGTTTCGGCCTATTTCGACAATGTCGTCATCGACATGCCGCGCACCTGGTTTCCATGGACGGAGACGGTGCTGCTCGGTTCCAACAAGCTCTACATTGTTGCGGAAATGACGGTGCCTTGCCTGCGCCATACGCAGCGGCTGATCCAGGCGGTCTACGAGACCGCCGGCAAGGAAGTGAAGCCGAACGTCATCGTCAATCGTTTCGAACAGAAGATGTTCGACAACGGCATCAAGCAGGCGGACGTTCAGGAAATCCTCGGAGAGCATTTTGTCGGCGGCATCGCCAACAACTACCGGCTGGTGCGCGAGGCGGTCGATCGCGGCGTGCCGTTGCACGAGATCGATCCGAACGCCAATGTCATCAACGATCTGAAGAAGATCATCCTGCCGGAGGAAGCGGTCCCAACCCGGGCGAAATCACGCTCGCTGTTTGGCATGGGCCGTGGATTGCTGAAGAGGAAGGCCGGATGACCAGTCGCTTTTCCACCTTGCAGAACCGCGACGCGCGTCCGCAGCGCACTGCCGAGCCAATGCCGGTCGCCCATCATGCTGTCGTCATTCCGACGAACCGCAAGGCTTTGCCGGCAAAGCCGGAAGCAGCGCCGGCAAAGAATGCCAACAAGGTGCTCGATGCGCGCGTGCGCATCCATCGGCTGCTGCTCGAGGAGATCAATCTTGTCGCGCTGGAGCGTTTGCCCAAGGATGAGATGCGCCGGCAAGTGCATGATTTCGTGTCGGAAAAGACCAAGCAGGAGCGGATGGCGATCAACACCATCGAGCTTGATGCGCTGGTCGACGACATCGTCGACGAGATGGTCGGTCTCGGTCCGCTCGAGCCGCTGCTCAAGGACCCCGACATCAACGACATCCTGATCAACGGCCACCTGAACTGCTTTGTCGAAAAGAAGGGCAAGCTGCAGCCGGTCCATATTCCGTTCAAGGACGAGGCGCATCTCTTGCGCATCGTCAACAAGATCGTTGCCGCGGTCGGCCGTCGCGTCGACGAATCGCAACCGATGGTCGATGCACGCATGCTGGACGGCTCGCGTTTCAACGCGGCCATTCGTCCGGTTGCGGTCGACGGGCCACTGGTGTCGATCCGCAAATTCTCCAAGAACAAGCTCGGCCTGCACAAACTGGTCGAATTCGGCGCCATCACCCAGAACATGGCCGAAGTGCTGGCGGCTGCCGTGCATGCCCGCAAGACGACGATCATTTCGGGCGGCACCGGCACCGGCAAGACGACCATGCTCAATGCGCTGTCGGCCTTCATTCCGGAAGATGAACGGCTGATCACCATCGAGGACGCGGCCGAGCTGCAACTGCAGCAGCCGCATGTCGCGCGCATGGAAACGCGTCCCGCCAACATCGAAGGCCATGGCGAGCTGAAGCAGCGCGATCTGGTCAAGAACGCACTGCGCATGCGCCCCGATCGCGTCATCCTCGGCGAGTGCCGCGGCGAGGAAGCCTTCGACATGCTGCAGGCGATGAACACCGGCCACGAAGGATCGATGGCGACCATCCATGCCAACACGCCGCGCGATGCCATTTCCCGGCTCGAGCAGATGCTTGGCATGACCGGCATGCCGATGACGGTGCAGTCGATCCGCAGCCAGATCGCCAGCGCGCTCGACCTGATCGTCCAGCTGACGCGCCTGTCCGACGGCAAGCGCAAGGTGACCAGCGTCGCCGAGGTGACCGGCATGGAAGGCGATGTCATCCAGATGCAGGAGATCTTCCGCTTCGTGCGTACCGGCATGGAGGCCGACGGCAAGATCCTCGGCTACTACGAGGCGACCGGCATCCGGCCGCGGTTCCTCGAGGATCTGCGCGCCATGGGCATCGAGTTCCCCGGGCGATATTTCGAACCCGGCCGGCCGCAGGAGTAGCCAAGTGTTCGACGGGCTCAGCGCAATCTACGTCGTCTATGCCGCGGCAGCCCTGACCGGCATCCTGATCGCCGAGGCCTGCTACCTGCTTTATGCCGGCCGCAGCGACAAGCGCACGGCCATCAACCGGCGCATGAAGCTGCAGGAAAACAAGATCAGCCAGGAGCAGGTGCTCGTCCAGCTGCGCAAGGAGCGGGGCCTTGACGCGGGTACGCCGCTGTTTTCGCCGGACCGGTTCCGCGCTCTGCGAACCCAGTCGGGCATGATCATGCCGCTGTCGAAATTCCTGATGATCACCTGCGGCGTGGCATTCGCCGCTGGTCTGGTCGCCATCTGGTACGGCTTGCCGCCGCTGATGGGGCTTGTGCTGTTTGTGGTGCTCGTGCCGGTGCTGCCGGTGCTGACGTTGCGTTTCAAGCGCAAGCGCCGGTTGAAACGATTCGGCATGCAGCTGCCGGAGGCGCTGGAACTGATCACGCGTGGCCTGAAGGCCGGCCATCCAGTGCCGGTGGCGATCGCCATGGTCGCGCGCGAGATGCCCGACCCGATCGGCACCGAGTTCGGCGTCATCGCCGACGAAGTGACCTACGGATCGGATCTGGTTTCGGCGTTGAACTCGCTGTTCGACCGGGTTGGACAGGAGGATCTGCCGCTGTTCGTCACCGCCGTCTCGATCCAGACCAGTTCGGGCGGCAATCTGCGCGAGATCCTCGACGGCCTGGCGACGACGATCCGCGAGCGCGGCAAGCTGCGCCGCAAGGTGCGCGCCATCGCGACAGAAGGCCGGATGTCGGCTTACATCCTGACGGCGGTGCCGGCGTTGCTGTTTACCGCCATCATGGCGCTGATGCCGAGCTTCTACCGCGACGTCTGGGGTGAGCCGAAGACCTGGTACCTGCTTGGCGGGTCGATCACCTGGCTGATGCTGGGCAATTTGATGATGTTCAAAATGTCGAATTTCAAGTTCTGACATGCAGGGCTTCATCGAATTCCTCGCCTCGCTCGCGCCGACCTCGTTGATGCCGGTGGCCATCCTGCTGCTGGCTGCGGGCGCTGCCGCCGTTGCATGGCCGATGATGGCGGCGAAGGGCGATCGCGACGAGGTCAAGCGCCGGCTCAGGGTCGACAACGGTCCCGTGGCCGCAAAGCCCGAGCCGGTGCAGAAGAAGAATACCGGCGTCGTGCGCGAGAAGGCGGTGAAGCGGGCGCAGGAATTCTACGCCAAGAGCGATCCGGAAAATGTCGCCCGGCTGCGCATGAAGCTCATCCAGGCGGGATATATGGAGCCGCGCGCTGTCGGCATGTTCTTCCTGATCCGGTTCACCGCGATGATCGGCACGGCAATCGGCGTGTTTGTGCTCAACCGGTGGATGGCCAGCCCGGACGCGACGATGGCCAGCCGCTGGACATTCGTCATCCTGTCGGGAGCGGCCGGCTATTTCCTGCCTGGCTTGGTGCTAAGCCAGAAAGTGCGGGAACGCAGGCGTGAGTACCGCAACGGCTTTCCCGATTTCATGGACCTGATGATCGTCTGCTCGGACGCCGGCATGAGCATGGAGGCCGGCATCGAGCGCGTCGCGAAGGAACTCGCCAAGACCTATCCGGCGCTCAGCCAGAACCTGCAGCTGGTGTCGCTGGAGCTGAGGGCGGGGCGCAGCCTTGACGATGCGCTGAAGGCGCTCGCCGACCGCCTCAGCCTGGACGAGGTGCGCTCCTTCGCCACGCTGCTGCAACAGTCCAAGGAACTTGGCACCAGCCTGTCAGGAGCGCTGCGCGTCTTTTCCGACGACATGCGTCACAAGCGCATGTCGCTGGCCGAGGAAAAGGCGCACGCCCTGCCGGCCAAGATGTCGGTGCCGGTGGTGGTGTGCATCCTGCCGGTGGTGTTGATGATTGCGGCGATTCCAGTCATCGTCAAAATGACGGCGCACTAGCGAGCGCCCCACGAAAGCCCCAGCGGGGCTGACAACCCATTGTTCTGCCCGCATTCTGCCCCTGCGACGTGAGAAGCCCATGCGAATGCTGTTGCGTATTCTCTTCCTTGGCCTTGCCGCCACCAGCTTGTGGCCCGCCTGGGCTGCGGCCGACGATTGCGGCGATGCTGCCGCCTTGGTGCAGCAGGCCTATCCCAAGGCTCGAAAGAGCCCCGACGGCGCCTCGTTCACGCTTGAACCCCATATCAGCATCGCCCTGACGCGCCCGGATAGCGACACGCCATTTGGCCTGGTCTGCAAGATCTGGCCCGCGCATGACGACCTGCTGTTGGTCGCAGTGCCGCTGACCGACAGCGCCCAATCCCGCGACGACGGGCATGTCGGCGATATCGAGCTTCTGGTCGTCGACAGGAACAGCCTGCAGGTGCGCCAGCGCCTGCTCCAGCCCGGGCTGATCACCGACGATGCCATCGCCATCCGCAAGATCGAATTCGATACCGGCCGCTATAGGCTGGCGCCCGATGTCAGCGCCTTCGGCCTGCGCATCGAAATGGCAAACCATTCGCAGCCCAACCCTTTCAGGGAAACCGACCTGCGGCTCTATGCGCTCGCCGACGATGCCCTGCGGCTGGTGCTCGACGGCCTCGTCGTGGCCGGCTTTGGCGGCGAAGGCGACGCCAATTGCGCGGGATCCTTTGAGTCGAGCCAGGTCAGCCTGGCGATGAGCCCGGCAAGCCACCATGGCTATCACGACATCACTGTGGCCGAACGGGCGGATACGGATAATCCGTCCGTCGACGAGAATGGCGAGTGCCAGTCTCATCCCGGCAAGTCCTTGAAGCGCACCTACCGGCTGCGCTATGACGGCAGTCAATACCAGGTTCCCGAGGGGCTCAAAGCCTTGG
The DNA here is from genome assembly GCF_004919685.1 of Mesorhizobium norvegicum. Taxonomy (GTDB): domain Bacteria; phylum Pseudomonadota; class Alphaproteobacteria; order Rhizobiales; family Rhizobiaceae; genus Mesorhizobium; species Mesorhizobium norvegicum. The sequence continues at coordinate 42,209 of NZ_SMYZ01000059.1, forward strand.
AGCCATAAAAGCCTTCGTGGTTAATGGCTGGTGTGCTCGAAACCAAATTTTAGCAGCGTTTCGGCACCGAAGTTTAATCGCCGCTCATGTAATGTGTTTCCTGAAGAACGACCCGGCAAATCGGGCGATGAGGCAGGGGCATGCGTCACAATAACTTCACGGCAATGGCCGCGATGGCGGCCGTCTTGATGATGTCTGGCTGTACGACGGGCGGCGTCGACACCACCAAGACCACCGCCATCCAACCGGCGGCAAAGGACGTCGACACCTCCGATCTGGCGCAAGGCAAGGCGCAGTTTCGCGACGCCAATTACGGCCTCGCCGAAAAGCACTTTCGCAAGGCCGTCGAGTTGAAGGCCGACAATGCCGAGGCCTGGATGGGGCTCGCTGCTTCCTATGACGAACTCGGCCGCTTCGACTTCGCCGACCGTGCCTACGGCCAGCTTTTGAAAGTCGCCGGCCGCAAGCCGCAGATCGTCAACAACATGGGCTATTCGCAACTGCTGCGCGGCAATCGCAAGAAGGCCAAGGCGCTGCTGCTCGAAGCGAAGGCCGGCATGGCCGATCCCACCGTCGTCAACGCCAACCTCGCTCTCTTGAACAAGGGTTGATCCGGTCGTTGCGTCCTAGGTCCGGTTTCGGGACATAAGGCATCGACGCTTTGTAAACCCTATCGGCAGGTTGCGTCGAAAGATCGGCTGAAAACCATGTCTGAGGGCTGCCGCTGACCTAGAATGCGGCGTAACCGCCGACGCTCGAGAGGCCCTTGCCCGATATGCTGGACTTCAGTTCGCTCCTGCTCGCAGCCGCGCTGTCGGGCATCTGCCTCAGCGTCACCATGTTTGCGATCTGGTTCACCGCGCCCAAGGCAGGCTTCGTGCTGACGGTGGCATGCGGCATTCTGGTGCTCGTCGCGCATGTGATCCTGTTCTGGCGATACACCAAGGATCCCGATCCGCTGCTCTGTCAGATCGTGCTTGCGCTGCTCACTCTAGGGTTCCTGATCCTCTGCGTTTCGGCCATGCAATATCTGGGCGTGCACGGCTACAGACGTGCCGTTGCACCGGTACTTGCCGCCATGGCCATCTGTGCCGCCGTGACCTTTCTGGGCCTTGATGGTGTCGGCTTCATCATCACCTACACCACGGTGACGGCGCTGCTGTCGGCGATCGGCGCCATGTTCTGGATCAACGGCAGCCATGATCGCCGCATCCTGCTGGTGGTTTCGTTCCTGAGCGGCACCTGCGCGGTGTCGTTTGCGCTCTGCGGCGTGGTTCTGCTGACAAAAGGGCAATGGACGCTCGCGGCCGCGCCCGACAACTGGGCCGAACGGCTGAATTCCGTCGTGGCGGTGGCCTGCATGACCGGGCTCGGCGCATTGACGCTCTCCCTCCACCATCTGCAGGCACAGATCGAACTGAAGGCCGAGACCATGACCGACCCGCTGACGGGGTTGATGAACCGCCGGGCGTTGACGTCGCTCTACGGTGAGCGGAGTTTCGGCCCGTTCATGGCGATCGTCATGTTCGACCTCGACCATTTCAAGCGGACGAACGACGTCTACGGTCACCCGGTCGGGGATCAGGTTCTCTGCCGCTTCGCCGCGGTGATCAAGAGATATGGCAGGACCGGCGTCGACGCTTTTCGTCTGGGCGGCGAGGAGTTCGTTATCGTCATGTCGCGGATGACGGAAGAGCGGGCCCATGATCTCGCCAGCAAGATCGGCGTTGCCTTCGGCACCGAAATCGTTCCCACCCAACTCGGAAAGTTGCGCAGCACAGTCAGTGGCGGCATCGGCTTTGGCGGCGAAGGCAGCAGTCTCGACGAAGTGCTGGCCGAAGCCGATGCGGCGCTCTATGCCGCCAAGAGCGCAGGACGAAATTGCGTCATCAGCCGCAAAGGAATGGGCAAGGCCGACCCGGTCAAGCCGGCCTTGCGCTCGGCGTAGAGCCTGTTCCATCCGTTAACCTGAACGCGTTGTCCTGCGTGCCGTGCCGCCGCCTTGCGGCCAGCGGCGATTTGCGCGAATGTCTCTGGAACAGCCGACTTTTCTTGAGGCGCTGATCAGATTGGTCCATGCCGCTTGACATCGAAACCCGGTTTCTCTGCCTGGCGGATTTTGAACCGGCGGCGCGGGAGCTATTGCCGCACGCGGTTTACGAGTTCATTGCCGCCGGTGCTGGCGAAGAAATCACCAAGCGTGACAATGAAGCCGCATTCGACCGCATCAGGTTAAGGCCGCGCGTGCTGCGCGATGTGACAAGACTTGATACCGGGATCACGCTCTTCAGGCAAAGTCTGCAGCATCCTCTCATCCTGGCCCCGATAGCATATCAGCGGCTGGTGCATCCGGAAGGCGAGGTGGCCGCGGCGCGCGGCGCTGGAGCGGCGGAAGCGGTGTTCACTCTGGGCACCACGGCGACGGCGGCGATCGAGGATTGCGTGGCGGTGAGCCAGTCTCCAGTCTGGTTCCTGCTCTATTGGCAAAGCGATCGCGGTTTCAATGGCGAACTCGTATCGCGCATGGCGGCACTGGGCGCAAAGGCGATCAGCGTGACGGTCGACATGCCAACGCCAGGCGATCGCCGCAGGCAGTTCCGGGCAGGATTCAAAATTCCTGACAGCCTCGCAACGCCATACTTCAAGGACCGGAACACCGGCGTGCTCAAAGTTGGCACTGCGCAGCGGCGTGCCATGCCGACCTGGGCGGATATTGCCTGGCTGCGTTCGCTGACGACCCTGCCGCTTATCCTGAAGGGCATCCTCGATCCTGACGATGCGAGCTGGCGATCGGAACCGGTGCCGATGCCATCGTCGTCTCGAACCACGGTTCGCGTAACCTCGACACCCTGCCGGCGACCATCGACGCCCTGCCCGCCATCGCGGAGCGGGTGGCCGGACGGATTCCCATCATCCTCGACGGCGGGGTGAGGCGTGGCACCGACGTTTTGAAGGCGATTGCCCTCGGGGCAAGCGCAGTCATGATTGGCCGCCCCTATGTCTACGCCCTGGCAACGGGTGGTGCCGAGGGCGTAGCCCATTGTGTCAACCTGCTTCGCCGGGATTTCGAGATGGCAATGGCGCTAACCGGCAGGGCGCGCATCGGCGAGATCGACCGGTCGGTAATCTGGTGAAGCCCGGACCTATTCTTCGGCTACGTTCAGCCGGATATGCAGTTCGGAGTCTTTCGGTCTCGTGATGGGGAGCTTAGGCCCCTAGAACCGGCGCCAGAGATTCCAGGAAGCGCCAGTGGAGGGCGCGACTTGGCTGTGCTCCCCACCATACGCGTTCACCCGCAAAATCTGGACAAAAAGAGCCAAAACAATTCAGGCTCGATCCTATCCATCAAATGCCGGGACCAAACACCTAATGCGGGTCGCGGGCGACCCGCATTAGGTGTTTGTTCTATGCATGTCGTTCTCCCAAAAACCGGGTCACTTTTTGGGCGACATGCATTGGCTACTCCGCCGCACCCAGATAGTCCGAAAGCGGCGGGCAGGAGCAGACCAGGTTGCGGTCGCCGGCGACATTGTCGATGCGTGACACAGGTGGCCAGTATTTGGCTGCCGTGTCGGCGTCGCCGGCGGGATAGGCCGCCTCCAGGCGCGAATAGGGATGGGTCCACTGGCCGGCCAGTGCCTCGGCGGCCGTGTGCGGTGCGTTGACCAGCGGATTGTCGGCCAAAGGCCATTCACCCCTGGCGACTTTCGCCGCTTCGCCTGCGATGGCGATCATCGCCTCGCAGAAGCGGTCGAGTTCCCGCTTGGGCTCGGATTCGGTCGGCTCCACCATCAGCGTGCCGGCAACCGGGAAGGACATGGTCGGCGCGTGGAAGCCGTAGTCGATCAGGCGCTTGGCGATATCATCGACACTGATGCCGGCGCTCTCGTTGAGCACACGGGTGTCAAGGATGCATTCATGCGCGATACGATCGTGACGGCCCTTGTAGAGCAGCGGGAAGTGCGGTGAGAGCCGTGTCGCCACGTAGTTGGCCGAGATGATGGCTGTCTCCGTTGCCTGCTTCAGGCCAGCAGCGCCCATCATGCGGATATACATCCAGGTAATCGGCAGGATGGAAGCGCTGCCGAACGGTGCGGCCGACACGGCATGCGCCGAGCCCTCGGTGACATGGCCCGGCAGGAACGGCTTCAGATGCGCCTTGACGCCGATCGGGCCGATGCCGGGCCCGCCGCCGCCATGCGGGATGCAGAAGGTCTTGTGCAGGTTCATATGGCAGACATCGGCGCCGATATCGGCAGGGCGGGCAAGGGCGACCAGAGCGTTGAGGTTGGCGCCGTCGAAATAGACCTGGCCGCCATGCTCATGAATGAGGGCGCAGAGGTGGCGGGCGCCTTCTTCGTAGACGCCGTGCGTCGAGGGGTAGGTGAACATCAGCGCCGCGAGATTCTTGGAATGCTCGTTGGCCTTGGCTCTCATATCGTCCATGTCGATATTGCCGTCCTCCAGGCAGCGCACGACGACAACGCTCATGCCGGCCATCGCAGCACTTGCCGGATTGGTGCCATGCGCGGAGGAGGGGATCAGGCAGACGGTGCGATGGCCTTCGCCGCGCGAGCGGTGATAGGCGCGGATGGCTAGCAGGCCGGCATACTCGCCCTGGCTGCCGGCATTGGGCTGCAGGCTGACCGCATCGAAGCCGGTGATTTCTGACAGCCAGCCTTCCAGTTCGTCGATCATGGCGCGGTAACCGGCCGAGTGCGCGGCCGGTGCGAAGGGATGCAAATTGGCAATGCTTGGCCAGCTTACCGGCATCATTTCGGCCGCCGCGTTGAGCTTCATGGTGCAGGATCCGAGCGGGATCATGCTGCGGTCGAGCGCCAGATCCTTGTCGGCCAGCCGGCGCAACAAGCGCATCATGTCGGTTTCCGACTTGTTTTCGTTGAAGACCGGCTGGGTCAGGAACTCCTTGCCGCGCGGCTTGCCAGGCACGGTGCTGTCGGCCGACGGAGCGGCCTTGGCGCCGAACAGGGCCGCGATCGCATCGAGATCGGCATCGGTCGAGGTCTCGTCGAAGCTGATGCCGACATGGTTGGCATCGACGACGCGCAGCAGCAGACCGGCCTTTTCAGCCGCAGCGGCGACCTGCGCCGACTTGCCCTTGGTCTCCACCGTCACCGTGTCGAAACGGCTGGCACCGATCACCAACACGCCTGCCGCTTCGAGGCCGCTTGCCAGACGATTGGCCAGCGCATGGATACGCCCGGCAATCGCCTGCAGCCCGGCGGGGCCGTGCCAGATTGCATAGGCGGTCGCCATGTTGGCAAGCAGCGCCTGTGCGGTGCAGATGTTGGAGGTCGCCTTGTCGCGGCGGATATGCTGCTCGCGTGTCTGCAAGGCAAGCCGGTAGCCGGGCCGGCCTTTGCTATCGGTGGATTGGCCGACCAGGCGGCCGGGCATCAGCCGCGTCAACTTGTCGGAGACGGCGCAATAGGCGGCGTGCGGCCCGCCAAAGCCCATCGGTACGCCAAAACGCTGCATCGGGCCGACGGCAATGTCGGCGCCAAGCTTGGCCGGCGCATCGGTCAGGGCCAGGCCGAGCGGGTCGGCGATGAAGACGACGATGGCACCGGTCGCCCGAGCCTTGTCGATCGCCGCCTTGTGGTCGCCATAGACGCCAAACGTATCCGGCCAAGAGACGAGCAAGGCGGCGGTGTTGTTATCGATCGTCTCGCCGTCGATCTCGATGCCGAGCGGCTCGGCGCGGGTGCGCACGACGTCGAGCGTCTGCGGGTGCGGCGTGCCGGCAAGGGCGATCTTGGTGCGCTTGTCGCGGTGGTGGCGCAAGGCGATGCCGACCGCTTCGGCGACGGCGGTGGCTTCATCCAGCAGCGAGGCCGACGCCACCGGCAGACCGGTCAATTCAGTGACCAGCGTCTGGAAGTTGAACAGCATTTCGAGCCGGCCCTGGCTGATCTCGGCCTGATAGGGCGTGTAGGCCGTGTACCAGGCCGGGTTCTCGAACAAATTGCGCTGGATCACTGGCGGCACATGGACGCCATGATAGCCGGCGCCGATGAAGCTCTTCAGCACCGTGTTCTTGGCCATGGTCGCTGACAATTCGGCCAACGCTTCCGCTTCGCTGGCCGGTGCGGGCAGGGTCAGCGGCAAGTCGAGGCGGATCGACTGCGGCACGGCCTGGCTGATCAGCGTCTCGACGGACGGAACGCCGATCACGGCAAGCATGGCTCTGACATCGTTGACGCTCGGGCCGATATGGCGGGCCGAGAAGGGAGTGAGTGCTGCGGTCATGTCAATACGTCCTGATGTCAACCGATATGGGCTTTGTAGGCGGCCTCATCCATGAGGCCGGCGAGCTGGCTTTCGTCGGCAAGCTTCATCTTCCACAGCCAACCGGCCCCGGTTGCCGCCGAGTTGACCAGTGACGGGTCCGACGACAGCGTGCCGTTGGCTTCGGTGATCTCGCCATCGACCGGCGCGTAGACATCGGAAGCCGCCTTGACGGATTCGACCACGACGGCGGTATCGCCCTTGGTCAATTTCTTTCCGGTCTCCGGCAGTTCGACGAAGACGAGATCGCCGAGCTGCTCTTGGGCATAGTCGGTGATGCCGACAGTGGCGATGCCGCCCTCGACACGGAGCCATTCGTGATCGGTTGTGAAATAGGTCGTTGCCATTGAAATCATCCTTTGCGGTAGCGATGCGGTGTGAAGGGCAGGGAGCTGATGTCGACCGGGATTTTCGTGCCGCGAACATCGGCGAAGACCCGTGTTCCGGGCTTGGCCAGCGGTGTCGCGACATAGCCCATGGCGACCGGATGGCCGGCCGAGGGGCCGAAACCGCCCGATGTGACATGGCCGGCGGGATTGCCGTCGGCATCAAAGAGCGCAGCACCGGCGCGCACCGGCTGGCGGCCTTCCGGCTTAAGCCCGACGCGCTTTTGTGCGGGGCCTCGTTCCACGGCGGCACGCAGCGCGTCGGCGCCGATGAAAGCGCCGGAAGCGCGAACCTCCTTCGGGATCGCCCACATCAAGGCGGCGCTGGCCGGGTCGGTCTCCGGCGTGATGTCCTGACCATGCAGGCATAGCCCTGCCTCCAGCCGCAGGCTGTCGCGGGCGGCCAGCCCGATCCACAGCACGCGCTCGTCGCCGAGCAGTTTCGCAACGAGATCGCGCGCATCGGCCTCCGGCAGGCCGATCTCGAAACCGTCCTCGCCGGTATAGCCAGAGCGGCTCATGAACCAGTTCTTCCGCGGTTCTACCCCATGCATGAACAGCAGCGAGCCGGTCTCGATGCCGGCGCGGGAAAGGGCCGCCCAGGCTTCAGGACCCTGGATGGCGAGAAAGACGCGGTCGAGCGGCTCGACCTTGGCGTCGAAATCCGCGGCAAGTGCACGCAAATGCTTTTCGTCGGCCACGGCGTTGCCGGCGTTGGCGACCACCATGAACCTGGTGTCGCCAAGGCTGGTGACGATCAGGTCGTCCAGAATGCCGCCTGCTTCATTGAGGAAGAAGGACAGTTTGGATTGCGAGATCTCGAGCGCGCCTGCATCCAAGGGGCAAGCACGGTTGAGCAGCGCAACCGCCTCCGGCCCGCTGACCTCGAACAGCTTCATATGCGAGATGTCGAACAGGCCAGCCTGCTCGCGGGTGTGAAGATGTTCCTTCATGACGCCGGCCGGATAGGTCAGCGGCATCGACCAGCCGGCAAAGGCGCCGAAGCGCGCACCGGCGGCCATGTGGATATCTTCGAGAGGAAGGTGTTTTGTGTCGTCGCCCGTCATGTCGTCTCCAGAGTCGCACGCAATCGGTCGCGAATGGCGACCAGTCCGTGCCCCTCTGTCTGAAGCCTGAGAGACTCGCGCAACCGGAACTCTGTCAGCGGCGCTTACACCTTCGGCGCGGGGGCAAGCCCCGACTTTCCAGAGTGTCTTTCCCGTCTACGGTTCTTTTGCCTGAGAGATTTCGGGCGATTTCCCCTTCGGCGGCAGCTTTCGCTGCTCTCTCCCGCAAACAGGTAGGACTCAGACCCTGAGTCCTCGACGCGCCATCCATAGCTTGTGCGCGACGGCTTGTCACCTGTCAGCGACATCTAAAGCGCGTCGCGCTGGCGATGCGCTTTAGATCTCTGTTTTCATGCATGTCGTTCTCTCAAAACCGCGGCACACCCTCGGGTCGAGCCCGAGGGCATGCTTTTGGGCGACATGCATTGTTCCGACAAGTCTTCGCTAACCACGCCGTTTGCCGGTTTTTCAAGACACTGCTGATATGTTGGCGGGTATGACGCTTTGGGGCCGGCATTGCCGGCAGCGGACGGGGACGACAAATGGGCGAATTGATCATGAGCGCGCCGGTGGCGGGGCTGACCTCGAAAAGCAGCATCGCCGCGGAGGATGTGGCGATGCTGCGCCATGAGGTGTTCGGCGATGGCGTGGTGACGCGCGGCGAGGCCGAGGCGCTGTTCGCGCTCGACGCCACGGCCAAGGACAAATGCCAGGAATGGCCGCCTTTCTTCATCGAGGCGGTTACCGACTATATCGTCCACCAGGAAAAGCCGTCGGGCTATATCTCGCAGGACAATGCCGACTGGCTGATCCGTACGATCTCTCGCGATGGCATGGTCGACAGCCGGACCGAACTCGAATTGCTGGCCCACGTGCTGGAAGAGGCGAGATCGTCGCCGGGCCAGCTTTGCGTCTATGCGCTGCAACAGGTCGCCCACGCCGTTGTCGACGGCAAGGGACCGCTGATGCTCGGCGGCGCACTGGTTCCCGGACTGATCGCCAAGGCCGAGGTCGAGCTGCTGCGCCGGATCCTCCATGCTCATGGCGGCGACGGCAACATTGCCATCACGCGCGCCGAGGCAGAGGTGCTGGTCAAGATCAATGAGCGGACCGCTCAAGGACGCAACGATCCGTCCTGGAACGATCTGTTCGTCAAGGCGATCGCCAATTTCGTCATGTGCTCGGCCGGTTATGAAGCGCCGACGCGCGACGTGGCGCTGCGCCGTGATGCCTTCCTCGAACACGCCGATCCGGAAATCGGCAGCTTCTTCAGCCGCATGATCTCCGGCGGCCTTGCCGGCATCATGGAGGCCTATCGGTCTCCAGGCGACATCGAGGCCGAGTGGGAAGCCAAGAACAGGGCGGCCGAGGCCCTGGCGCGCCGCGCCGAGACGATCGATGCCGGCGAAGCCGGCTGGCTGATCGAACATATCGGCGTGGACCGGCCACTCTACGAGAACGAACGCGCCCTGCTGACGCTGATCAAGCACGCCTCGCCGGAAATCCATCCGGCGCTGAGGCCGCTGCTCGACAAGGTTGCCTGACCAGTAAAGGGTTGCCTGATCAGATCTGGCCGACGTCGATGTATATCCGTGCCAGGCCTTCCCGAACGGTCGACATGGCATCGGCAACACTGATGGCGATATGGTCATGCATCAGCCTGGCGGCCCTGTCGGCGTCGCGACTGACCATGGCCCGGGCGATCTCGCTGTGTTCGGTGTAGGTCGTCGACAGTCGCCGGTGCTTCTCCACTTCGATCTTGCGAACGAAATGGATGCGCGTGTTGATGCCTTCGAGCATGCGCGCCAGTTCGGGATTGCCTGACAGCCGGGCGATGCGGATGTGAAATTCCTCGTCCCTGGCGGTCAGCTCAGTGCTGGAAAACGAGTCGGCGCGCGCCATGGTGATCGTCCACCAGTCGACGAGCGCGGCGAGCTCCTCATTGGTCGCGCGCTGGATTGCCAGCCTGACGGAGCGCTCCTCGAGCACTGTCCGCACATCGGAAAGATTGACCACCTCGTCGACATCGAAGCCGCGGCAAAAGAAGCCGCGATTGGTCTGGAAGGTGATGAGTTCCTCCGTGACCAGCCGCTGGAGGGCCTCCCGGATCGGGCTACGGCTGACATTCAGCCTCGCGGCAAGCGCCACTTCGTTGATGCGTTCGTTCGGCTTGAAGCGATAGTCCATCGCCATGCGACGGATCTCTTCATAGACACGCGGGCCGGTCTTGATCGGCTTGGATGCCAACGCCGCGTTGTTGTCCTGGTTGCTTTGCCTGGGTCGGAGCATGGCGTCGGTCAAGCCTTTGCGGCGCTTGGTTCGGCGAACCGCGCCTGTGTGGGAAGGATACCATCGAGGGCGACTGGCGCGGCCCGGCCGGCGATCAGATCGGCGACGATGCGGGCCGATCCATGCGCCATGGTCCAGCCGATATGGCCGTGGCCGGTGTTCAGCCAGAGGTTTTTGATGTTGCGCAGGCCGAGGATCGGCAGGTTGTCGGGCGTCATGGGTCTCAGACAGGCCCGCATTTCGGCGCGATCATAGGCGATACCGTGCGGAAAAAGGTCCTGCGTGACGCGCTTCATGAAGGCGAAATCCGAAGGCTTGTGGCTGCGATCATAGCCTGCGAACTCCGCGGTGGCGGTGACGCGGATGCGATCGCCCATCGGCGTGATGGCAACGAGGTTGTGCTCATCGATCATGGGAAGCTTTGGAGCCAGGGCCTGATCAACGATGGGAATGGTCAGGGAATATCCCTTGATCGGGTAGATCGGCAGACCAAGGCCGATCTTGCGGGCAAGGATCGGGCTTTCCGCGCCCAGACACAGAACGTATGTGTCGGCCAGGATCTCACCCTTGTCGGTGACGACCCGGGTGATCGCGTCGTTCCTGCGTTCTATCCCGACGACCCTGGTGCCTGTCAGGATCTTGCCGCCCCTCGTTTCGACGATGGCCGCCAGTGCGCGCGTGAACTTGGCGGCGTCGCCGGTTTCGTCGGTCGGACACAATATGCCGCCGGCAATGCCGCCGCGCGACGAAGCCAGCGCCGGCTCGCGGTTAACGATTTCCTGCGCGTCGACAATGCGGATTTCCTGGCCGTCGGCTTCCAGCAGGCGCATGTTGGCGACGCCCTTGTCGAGCGCCTGACGGCTGCGGTGGAAGTAAAGAATGCCGGCCGAGGTCCTGTCGTATTGGATCGCTTCCTCCCTGACGACTGCCTGAAGGACCGATTGGGAATGGACCGCAAGCCGATGTTTGAGAAGGGTGTTGCGACGCGCCCTGGCGGCCGTGCATTCCCTGAGGAAGCGCAGCGACCAGCTGTAGAGATGCGGGTCGGCGGAGAGTTTGAAACGAAGCGCCTGGTCTTTCTGGAACAGCGACTTCAGCAGGATTTTTGGGGCGGCTGGCGATGACCAGACGAAAGAGTGACCGGGCGCGATCATGCCGGCATTTGCCCAGCTTGCGCCCTCGGCCACCCGCGGTGCCTGCTCGAGAACGGTGACCTGGTGGCCATCCTTTTGCAACTGATAGGCAGTGGTGATCCCGACCACGCCCCCGCCCAAGATCAATACGCGCATTGCCGTTCCAATGGCTGTCGTTCCTATTGTCGACAATTCAATAGGAAGACGCCGATTCTTGTCAACGGCGCACGGGTCTGTGACTGACAAGCGATCCACTCGGGCCTATAATTCGGACGTTTCCCGGTTTCCAAAATCGGCACGGAGCTCTTGACAGTTTCGGCAATGTTGCCGTTTCTATTGTCGACAATTCGAATTTCAGGAAGGGGACTGCACCATGGACGCCCCGGTTACGCGCGCCGACGACATGCTTGTCCTCGACAAGGAACATATTCCCTTCAAGACCGACGACGGTATCGGCACCCGCGCCAATCTAGGCCTGCTCGTGCTGCGGACCGACCAGACCATCGAGGATGAATTCCGCTATGTGCTGCCCGCGCGCGACATCGCTCTGTATGAGGCGCGGCTCTACAGCGATGTCGAGATCACACCGGAAAACCTGATGAAGATGTCAGCCGTGATCCCAGGAACGGTCGGCCTTTTGCCCGACGTCAAGTTCGATGTGATCGGCTTTGCCTGCACGTCGGGAGCGCTTGTCATCGGCGAGGACAAGGTCGCCGCGCGCGTTCACGAGGTGCTGCCGGGCGTGCAGGTGACCAACCCGGTGACGGCGGCGCGGGCGGCGCTGAAGGCTCTGGGTGTCTCGCGGATCGCGCTGCTCACCCCATATCTCGCCAAAATCAATCATTCCCTGCGTGCATCGCTGATGGCGCGGGGGATGGATATTCCGGTCATGGGCTCCTTCAATGAGGCGGACGACAATGTCGTAGCACGCATCACGCCGGCATCGGTCAAGCAGGCCATCCTGGAAATCGGCGCGTCGAGCGAGTGTGAGGCCGTGTTCGTGTCCTGCACCAGCATGCGCGTTGCCCGGATCATCGAGGAGGTCGAGAAGGAGTTGAAGAAACCGGTCACCTCGAGCAACCATGCACTTGCCTGGCATATGCTGCGGCTTGGCGGCATTGCCGAGCAGATTGCCGGAAAAGGCGAGCTGTTTCGTTGCTCGCCGTAGGCTGGCCATCTTTGGAGCCGCGGGTTCAGATTCCGCCGTACCAGTCGTAGCCATTGTCTTCCCAATAGCCGCCCCTGCCGCCGCCGACAGTGGCAAAGCCGTCGACGAGTTCGATCTTGTAGAGATATTTCGGCATCTTGTAGCCGAGCTGGCGCTCGACGCGGACACGCAACGGCGCGCCGTTCTCGACCGGCAGCGGCTTGCCGTTCAGGCCATAGGCGAGGATCGTCTGCGGGTGACGGGCATCGATCAGGTCGATGGTGCCGTAATATTTGATGTCGCCGGAGAGGCTGCGGTCGATCGTGTCGAGGCAATGGAACATGACGTAGCGCGCCTGCGGCTTGACCACCGCCTGGTCCAGCACCAGCGATAGCGGCGTGCCGGTCCATTTGGCGATGCAGCTCCAGCCTTCGACGCAGTCATGGCGGGTGATCTGGGTGCGGCTCGGCATGTTCTGAAGCTGCTCGCGGCTGAGCGACAGCGGCTTTTCGACGAGGCCTGAAACCTCCAGCCGCCAGTCGGCGAAGTTGTTGGCGAGCAGACCTTTGTAGACATCGTCATCGGGAGCGGTGACGCCGTTCGGCCGCTGCGGCTGGCGGATGTCGGCCTCGGTGAATTCCGGGGCCAACGCATCGCGTCCGGCAAGCAGGCGTTGCGCCCGGTATGTCAGGCCATTGGCGTTTTCGAGGAAACTGCGCAGGCCGCTGCCGATGCTCAGCTGGCTGTCGAAAGCGTCGCAGCCCGACAGCATGATGCCGGAGGCGCCGAGGCTGGCACCGGTCAGGAATTTGCGGCGGCTGATCTCAAACTTCGCCATGTCACGCACTCCTCTCGACGGGTTTGTCGTCCTGTGCGGGAGGATCGGTGCGATACCAGCCGGTGATGATCGAGCGCAGTTCGTTGATCGGGCCGGCGGCCAGGATCATCAGGATGTGAACGACAAAGAAGGCGACCAGCAGCACCATGACGGTGAAATGGATGGTGCGGGCCGTCTGCCTACCGCCGAGCAGATCGTTGAGGAACGGCAGCACCGAGTTCATGCTGGGAGACATCGCAAGGCCAGTGATGATCATCAGCGGCAGCAACACGAACAGCACGCCGCCATAGGCCATCTTCTGCAGCGTGTTGTATTCGCGCGTATGGTGGAATTTGAGCTTGGCGTGGTCGATGATATCCTGCGGCAGCCGCTTGAGATCATCGAAGCGTGGCGCGAGATCGCGCCGCAGATGGCCGTTCACAGTGCTGGCGACCAGCCAGACGATCAAGGTCGTGCTCAGTATCCAGGCAAAGAAGAAATGGACCACGCGGGCGGTGCCGAGATCATAGTAGGACGGGATGGTCGCCCAGGACGGAAAGGCGCGGGACGTCTCCTGGCCTGTCGGCCCCGACCAGCCGAGCACCCCCGTGGTGTCGAAGCGTTTGCCGAAGATCTCAGTGTAGCCGCGTGGCCCGGTGTTGGTGTTCTCGGCGCCGATGGCGAAGATGGTGTTGTTGTAGTCGAAGCCCGACTGCTTGCCGATATAGAGCTGCGGGCGAGCATTGAAGATCTGCAGGCCGGACAGCAGCATGAAGAACAGCGAGATGGCCCAGAGCCAATGCGTCAGCCGCGTCCAGCGCGACTGCCGATAGATCAGCGTCTTTTCGTTCGACGCCGAAGCGCCTGGACCGGCGGCGGATTGGCTTCTGGCAACGGATTCCATCTTGTCTCGTCTCCCGGCCTCGCGGCGTGGCCTGCGCGTTCATTGTCCTCCTGATACGTCGCGATCCAAACCAATGTTTCATCCGATCACGGATTTATTACGGAGCGCCCAGGCTGACGGCGAGATTGACGGCGGCGGCGACGATGACCGTGTTGAAGAAAAACGACAGGATCGAATGGACCAGCACGACACAACGCATATGCGTCGTCGAGATGTTGGTGTCGGCGGTCTGCGCCGTCATGCCGATAACCGTCGAGAAGTAGAGGAAATCCCAGCCTTCAGGCCGTTTGTCGCCTGGGAACAGCAGTCCGCCGACCGGAATCTTCTTCTTGGTCTCGGCGTCGACCGCATCGCCATCCATCCAGTAGACATGGGCATAATGGAGCGCTGCCATGGCATGGATGGTGAACCAGCCGAGTGGGATCGACAGCAGCGCGAAGCCGAGCTCGATGGAGTGGGTGCTGTCCTTCTGGTTGATCAGTTGGAACAGCGAGAAGGTGGCAAAACCGACAACGACGAGCGTCACGGCGAAGATGACCAGCACCGGCTGGTCGGTGGCGCGCGCATTCTTGCTCAGATACCTGCCGGTGAACTTCGGCATCTGGGCAACGACCAGAATGACGTAGGCGGCAAAGAATGCGTTGGCGCCGATCGAATAGGCGAGCGGGGCGTGCAGCAGCAACGCCGTGAGGAGCGCCAAAACGCCGAAGCAGGCCGACACCGCGAACAGCATGTGGCGCTGCATGGGAGGCTTCATCGGGATTTCGGCAGCCATGGCGGTTCCAACCTTGGATGGCGCTCGGTTTCTATTGCGGTGTGGCGGATTTCAGGGCGCGCCGCAAGATGCGGTCGAGTTCGCCGAGAAAGCGCGAGCGGTCCTGCGGGGCGAAGCTGGCATTGTAGCCCTTGCTTTCGCCGGTCTCGCGCAAATGCTGCTTGAGATCGCGCATCGCCACCGCCATGCCGATCGTTTCCGGCGTGAAAGGACGCCCCGTGGGCCCGAGCACATGCGCGCCGAGCGCGACCGCGCGGGCGGCCAGCGGAATGTCGGCGGTGATGACGATATCGTTGGTCCGCGCATTGTCGACGATCCAGTCGTCGGCGGCATCGGCGCCCTTGGACACCACGACATTGCGGATCATCGGATCGCGCGAAGGCCGCAGGCCACCATTGGAGACGTAGGTGACGACGACGCCATGGCGCTCGGCGACCTTTTCGACCTCGGCCTTGACCGGGCAGGCGTCGGCATCGACCAGAATGGCGGGTGAGGGCATTGTCTCTCCAGAACGAGCAGGGGCCGGAAACTTGTCCGGCCCCATACCTGAAATCTCACGACTGTCAGGCCGGCAGCGCGCCGGACTTCTTCGCCGTCCAGGTCGCGATATAGTCCATCAGGCCGGGATTGAGGCAGTCGTAGGGTTCCAGCCCGATTGTTTTCAACTGCGCGCGAATGCCGTCCATCCGCTTCGGATCGACGCCGGACTCGATGATCGACGAGACAAAGGCGGTAAAGCCCGGCGGCGACCAGCCGTCCTCCTCGAAGCGCTCGGGATGGATGAAGGACAGGCCCTTGAACGGGTGGTCGCGCTCGACCGGTCCGTGCATGTGGACGCCGCAGCCGGTGCAGGCATGGCGCTGGATCAGCGCTGAGGGGTCGACCACCTTGAGCTTGTCGCCATTCTCGGTGACGGTGACGTCGCCGGTGCCGGCCACGGCAACGACAGAGAACACCGCGCCTGCCGGTTTCCAGCATTTGGTGCAGCCGCAGGCATGGTTGTGGGCGATCTGGCCCTTGACCTTGACCTTCACCGGCTTGCTGGTGCAGGCGCAGACCAGTGTGCCGCCGGAAAAGCTTGCGCTTTCCCTGGGCAAACCATTGTCGATTTTCGGATGCAGTTTCTCCGCCATTCTTTTCTCCTCCCAGTTGTGAACCACAGAAGTCGCGGGCCGATTGGTCGGCGACTTGTGGTCTTCCTCAGTAAACCACCACACTCCTGATCGATTTGCCCTCATGCATGAGATCAAAACCCTTGTTGATGTCCTCGAGCTTCAGCGTGTGGGTGATCATCGGGTCGATCTGGATCTTGCCGTCCATGTACCAGTCGACGATCTTCGGCACATCGGTGCGGCCGCGCGCGCCGCCGAAGGCGGTGCCCATCCAGGTGCGCCCGGTGACCAGCTGGAACGGCCGCGTCGAGATCTCCTGGCCGGCGCCGGCCACGCCGATGACGACCGACTTGCCCCAGCCGCGATG
>NZ_SMYZ01000060.1 GCF_004919685.1 Mesorhizobium norvegicum
CGATCCATCCCTATCAAGTGGTTCGTGAGAGCGCTGTCGAAAGCCGGTTCGAGGCGCTGCATGGGACGACGCCCACGCCGCTGGTCGGGCGTGAGGAGGAGGTCGACCTGCTGCAGCGCCACTGGCATCGCGCGAGAAGTGGTGAAGGTCGTGTGGTGCTGCTCTCAGGCGAGCCCGGCATCGGAAAGTCGCGCCAGAAGATCTCCGATCGCGTCGCCGAAATGCGCACGCTGCCGAAGGGCATCGACCAGCGCTCGGCCTGCCGGCATCCAGACTAGCGCGCATGTCGTCGCCAAGGGCGCGACACCGGGTCCCGACACCGACCAGGGCTACGTCACCTCCGTCTGCCACTCGCCGATGCTCGGCCAGTGGATTGGCCTTGGACTGGTCGAGCGCGGTCGCGAACGCTTCGGCGAAATCGTCCGTGCCCATGATCCGCTGCGTGGCGAGGACTACGACATCGAGATCTGCAATCCGGTCTTCTACGATCCCGAGGGAGGACGCCAGCGTGCCTGATTTTACCTGGACCGCCAGTTCGCCACTGCAGCATGCGACCACTCCCGGCCGCCGTGGCGCGACCGTGCAACTGCCTGGCATCGCCTTGTCGGAGATGCGCGATTTCAGCCTGGTCCTGATCCTTGCCCGGCGCGGGCAGGGGCTGGCTACCGCCAAGGCAGCGAAGGCTCGGTTCGGAGTCGAAGCGCCGTCGAAGCCGCAGACCGTCGCGGGTAAATCTGCGACGCTGATCTGGTCAGGTGCCGATCAGTTCTATGCGCTGTTTGCCAGCGCGCAGGGGCAGTCGCCGGTTGCGGCGCTGCGCGACAATTTTGCAGACAAGGCATCGCTTTCCGATCAGTCGGATGGCCGTGCGCTGATCCGGATATCCGGCCCGAGCGCGCGCAACATGCTGGCCAAGCTATCGTCGCTCGATCTCGACGACGCGGTCTTCCCGGTCGGTGCAGCGGCAGCGACCTCGATCGACCACACCGGCGTCAATTTGTGGCGCGACGCAGATGCCGCCGAAGGCTCGCCAGTTTTCAACATACTGGTTTTCACCAGCTTCGCTGACAGCATCTGGCACACCATACTCGACTCGTCGGCGGAATATGGCGTCGAAGTGCTGGGGTCTAGTGCCTTCGCTGAGTGACCGGCCAGAAGCGTCCGCGGCAGAGAGGTATTGACTGTTGAATCCAGCCAAACCGCACAATGCCTTTGCCCTATGCGAAACCTAGACGCGCCTGTTCAGGATTGCTGGCCGAACGACATTCTCATGGGGCTGGACCGAAGATGGAAACTGTCCAAATGACGCGCATTGGTCAGCGGAATGCCGCTGCAAATCCGATCAGAATCTTTGATTGCAGAGCAGAATCCGCGCAGCGTTCAAAGCGGCATCGCTGGGAGACGTCGTCAGCCGCAGTCTCCTCGATGCGCTTGGATACGAGATGACGGACAAGACGCTCGAATTTAGTGAGAAGAGCGGATGTTAGAGATGCAAGCCGTAGCTCGTACGTTCAGTTTTTATCTGTTGCCGACGTTCTCGCTACAAGCGTTCTCGTCGGCAGTAGAGGTATTGAGGCTTGCCAATGAAGTGGTTGGAAGGAACGTCTATGATTGGCAAGTCATCTCGAGCGACGGACAACCCGTTGTTTCGAGCAGCCGGCTGGTGGTTAACGCTGACATTGCATTGCGATTTGAACGTGAGCGCAACCAAAGACCTAACCCAACATCGGCCGCGATAGTCTGTGGGGGGAGCACCTTTCCCGGCTCTAACTTGCAACTTGATGCGTGGTTAAGAGAGTGTCGTAACCGCCGCACAAGCCTTGTCGGCATAGGCAGCGGTAGCATAGTCCTTGCGCGAGCCGGACTTGCAGAAGGGCGTCGTTGCGCAATTCACTGGGAACAGTTTCCCCTTTTTTTGGAGCGGTTCCCAACGGTAGCCGCTACTCAGACGGCGTTTGAGCAGGATGGGGACCTGTCCACTTGCTCCGGTGGGGACGCACCCTTTGATATGTTCCTGCGCTTCGTGGAGCGCGATCATGGGGCCGTTGTGGTAAATCGAATTTGCGGAAAGGCTATTGCGTGCCGGACGCGTTCGGCTGGAGAGCGTCAGCGCCTGCCTTTTCATTCTCGCGTAAGACTCAATCATAAGGCGGTGATCAAAGTCATCGATCAGATGGAGGCAAATGTTGACAACCCAATGCAGGTTGACGCGCTTGTGGCGTCAACCGGCATGTCGCGTCGTCAGATTGAGCGTCTATTTGCAAGCGAACTGGGTCGCTCGCCGAGCCGTTACTACCTAGCGCTTCGTCTCGAACGCGCGCACCTGCTTCTTATCAGCTCGCGCCTGTCAGTTTTGGAAATTGCAATAGCATGTGGATTTGCCACGGCTTCACACTTTACCAAGGTCTATCGCGAAGCCTACGGAAGCAACCCAAATCAAACCCGGTTGCTATCTCGCGGACATGAGCAGAACCGACCGATTGGGTCTGCTCAACCGACACCAATGGCAACCCAACTGATCCAAAGGCACGCACGGCATGCCGAATGATCGATTGATCATTCCGCTGAAAGAAGACTGGGGAAGGCGCAAACGTCGCCGCTCCTTGGAAGTGGTCTGATTGTATCCGAGTTTTGCCCTCACGATCTCGACGCCAGCGGACAACTGCAGGCTCGATTGTCGAGCTTCGCCGCTACCAAGATCGAAAGGCCGTCCCTGTGTCGCGCTTGCCGTTCGCTCGGACTTCTCGATCGAGGAGCAGGTCCAGGCCGGCGGGGCCACCTAGCTCGACCGGCCAACTCATCGGCGGGTGAGCCAATCGAACTCGGTGAGGTTGAATTTGGAAGGCATGTGAGGTGGGCGCTTGAGGATCGCACCGGTCATTTGGTCGAGCGGGCCTGGCTCGTCGCGAGGGGCTGCTGCACTGTGGCAGCAACCAAATCCGATCGTTGCAACGAAGAACCTCTTCCCTGCTTGCCAAACTAAATTCCCTGATAGGTGCGATAGGGAATTTCAAATCTAAATTATTGGAATCATTGCCAAATACCGGGTGATTTTTGGCACGCTCGCTCTTTTTTTGCTAGATTTCCCTGTTTTTGGCGGGTTATCAGGGAAAGTCAGCCAGAGACCAGTTCGCTCCTAACTGGCAGTACCACCATTATCGTTATTTATCAATGGCTTATAGACTATTCTGACCTCGGTTAGCCCCTATCTGGCGAACCTCGTTGCATCGCTTTGATTTCGTTGACTTATGGTGGGCTACTGACAACCTGCGGGGTGCGCCACTGTTGCTGCGGACCGGGCGGGACAGGCGCTTTTTGCCATTCGTGGTCAGGATATGAAACCGGGAAAACCATCCTGTTCACCGTACCGCCACGCCCGGTTGACGCGATCCGCAGCAGTCAAGGAACGCCGGCCCCAAACAATCGTTCCAGCAAGGATTTTAACGTATCGGCGGCCAATTCAGCGAGCGTGGAATGACTAGTCAATCGAGTGTCGGAAGCGTACAAAGCAAGGGTCGCCAGCCTATGAACGGGCGCTGGCGATTGAAAGAGTCGATCACGCTTTCGCCCCTCCATGGGAGATGAGCGATGACGGTCACCGACATAGCGGACGCCGACCGGTCAAGCACATGTCCAGAGTAGTCGCCAAGTCCGAAGAGCAGAAGGACGCCGAAGCCGAAGTCGAGGGCTTTCAGGACGACCTTGGCCCGTTCGTGGTTGCCGCCGAGACAACACGAATGGCCATGGTTTTCACCGATGCGAAAGAGCCCGGCAATCCCATCATCTTTGCCAATGACGCGTTCCTCGCCCTGACCGGATACGCTAGGGATGAGGTTTTGGGTCAGCCCTTCAATTTCCTGATGGCGAACGGCGCCGACACCCGAGCCCTGAAACGCATCAAGGTCGAGTTCGAAGCCAATGCGGAGACGGGTGCGGAAATCCTTTACAGGCGCAAGGATGGCAGCGAATTCTGGGCGGGCCTTTTTGCCAGTCCTGTCCAGGACAAGAACGGCGCCGTGGTTCAGTATTTTGCTTCCTTCGTCGATCTCACCAGACACAAGGAAGAGCAGGCGCAATCCAAAATGCTCATCGACGAACTGAACCATCGCGTGAAGAATACGCTGGCAACAGTGCAGTCGATCGTCTGGCAGGCCTCACGAGCCAATTCCGATCCGAAAGCGATCCGCGAAGCCGTCGAGTCCCGGCTGTTTGCGCTCTCCCGGTCGCACAATTTGCTGACCCGTGAAAATTGGCACAGCGCCGGGCTGCTCGACGTGCTGCACGATGCCCTGGAACCGTTCGGCGTCACCGACGGGCGGGCCGAGCGACTGGTGATAACAGGTGACAATATCCGCCTCTCGACAAAGGCCTCGCTGGCGCTTGGCATTGCCTTTAACGAACTCGCGACCAACGCGGTGAAATATGGTGCGTTTTCCAACGACAAGGGCTCGATCCGGATCGACTGGACGATCGAGCCGACCTCGGAAGGCCGTCGACTGTTCCTGTCCTGGCGCGAAAAGGACGGACCGCCAGTTACGCCACCGCTGCGAAAGGGATTCGGCTCGCGCGTGATCGAGCGCGGCCTGACCCATGAACTCGAAGGCACTGTGCAACTCGACTATCGCCCGGACGGGTTGATCTGCACGATGAACATTCCGGTACCGGGAATTCGCGATGGATAAACTACTTTCTGGCCGGCGCTTCCTCGTTGTCGAAGATGAAATTCTGGTCCTGATGATGATTGAGGACATGCTGGGCGATCTTGGATGCCAGTCAGTGACCTCAGCCGCTACGATCGAAAAGGCGATCGCCCTGATCGAAGCGCAGGTTTTCGATGCCGCCATGCTGGACATGAATCTCGATGGCGACGACAGCAATACCGTGGCCGACGCGCTTGCGGAGCGTGGTGTGCCGTTCATCTACTCGACCGGCAACAGCGGTCGCGATATGCGCGAGGGTTTCAGCAAACGTGCCGTCCTTCGAAAACCGTTCAGCTTTGACGAACTGACCACCACACTCGAACGCCTGCTTTCCAGCTGACCGAGGGAAAGAAGACTCCTTTGTTTGGCCGGCTGACATTGCGCCTCACCTCAGACGTCGGGACTAGATGGTACGCAAGAATGCCAGGATTTCTGCCGCGAGCACCTCCGGCGCCTCTTCAGCCATATGGTGTCCGCAGGCGATGCCTTTTCCCCGCAGGCTTGTCGTCCACGGGCGCCATACGCCGAGAACGTCGCCATAAAGCCGTTCCAGATCATCGCGCATCGACCACAGAACCATGGTGGGACATTGGACCCGTCGTCCAGCCTTTCGGTCATCCGCGTCGTGCAGATGGTCGATCGAGAGACCTGCCCTATAATCCTCGACCATCCCATGGATGACACGAGCGTCGAGAATTGCCGTCCTGTAGTCCGCAAACGCCTCCGCGCCCATCTGATCGGCGGAACCGCCATACCAGGCTTGCGGGTTGGCCATGATCGCCTGTTCCGGCTTGTCGGGCTGGGCAAAGAAGAACCAGTGCCACCATTCGGTGGCGAAGCGGGCGTCACATCGCTCGAGTGCTTCAAGGATGGGAACGCCGTCCAGAACGATGAGATGCGTTACCGCGGACGGGTGATCCATCGCTGTCCGGAAAGCGGTATAGCTTCCGCGATCATGCCCGGCGACGGCAAAGCGGTCAAAACCCAGATGGCGCATGAGCGCGACACAGTCTTTTGCCTTGGCGCGCTTGGATGATCCTGCATGATCGTGTGTGTCCTCGGGAATCGAAGACTGCCCAAAACCGCGGAGGTCGGGGCAAATCACCGTATGGTTTTTGGCGAGAAGCGGCGCAACGCGATGCCACGTGGCATGCGTGCGAGGATGGCTGTGCAGAAGCAGGACCGGCGGTCCCGAACCGCCGTGCCTCACCCGAAGCGTCGCCTCGGGCAGCTGTATTGACTCAAGTCGAAAACCTTCGAACATCAAGCTTAAACCTTGCCCTGTAGTTGGAGGTTCCACTTCTGATCGGAACCTTCGCCTGTCGTCGAAGGTTGATGTAGCAGACTGGGCGGGCGGAAGAGGCCGAAGCCGAGCCAGACTATCCGTCATGCGAGGCACAAATGGCCTACACGAACGCGGGCATACCCCAAGACGAGCCTTATGGAGCAATCTACTTTGCAAAGAAGTACGGTCTCACGCTGAGAGACGCCAAGTTCATCATCGCCGCGAATGGACCGTCGCGAAGGACGTGTGATGCGGCAGCTGCTGCATTCGTGCGGAACAAAGCCGCGCGGTTCAAAAAATGGCTACGCTGAGGGTTTTACTTCTTCGGCATCGAAGAAACAGATGCTGACGGATGCCCATGCAAGATGAGCCATTCTCGGCCAGATTCAAATTCTGAGCGGCTGTGTCGCACCTGAAACGTGAAGGGCCAAAGTTTTTGGTGATCCGTCGTGCCTGAGCCTGAGTGATTCCATGCTTCCTGGCGAAATAGGCTGTTTCATAGGGTTTTTGCACAGCCGGTTAGCGCCATCTTTTCTTGTTATCGATCGGCAGAGGACGAACAGCCCCGGCCGAGAACGTGTATGTGGCAAAAGGATCCGGCTTGTGAGCGGGATACCCATATCCAAATCGACCGCCGAAATCGCCTTCAGCATCCTGATGTCGGGATGGCAATTCGGGCGGCGTACGGACTGAACCGGTGTGGTCGTGATCTTCCGTTCCGAGCGTGCCAGGTTTTTTCATGCAGCTAAAGAACTCGTCAGGCCGGTTGGTTCCTTGGTGAACCCGGACATGGTTTCTGAAACCTTTCCAGCGGAGGTGAGAGGCCAGCGGTTCCGTTGGGTTGGTCATGCCTGAGTCCATTGGAACAAGAATGCCGTGCGAAACGTTGGTGGATGTCAAAGTGGCAGGAACAATTCCTGCCCTACAGGGCAAGAGGGCGAACGGCGAACGCGGCCGGGCGCGCTCAGGAGGCACATATGGATATCACCACAATTCTGGTCATAGTTCTTATTGTTATTCTGCTGGGTGGTGGCGGTTTTTACGGTCGCGGACGCTGGTACTAGCTCCCGTAATGGATAATCAGCACAACAGCATTATGGAGGCTCGCTGGCTTCTTGCCGTACCTCTGTCGCTTGTTCTTGCGGTCCTTTTGGCCGGCTTTGTCCTTGCCTGAGCGGCGTCATTCGGTAAGTCCTCCTTCGAGGCTTTCAGGAGCATTGGCGCGAGCTAAAGAGTTATGGATTGGCAGTGATATCGGGTGTTGCTGCTCGTCGGCACCCCGTACGCGGAGGGACCGTGTCCTGCGCCGGGCGCACGGTTTTTTTGTTTCGTTCTGCAGGTCTGATGAACCTGCGGCGGCCAGGAGACGTCGATGCTGAGGGGCGGTCCGTACTCTCGGTGGTGATCCCGAACCTATGACGTACAGATTAGGAATCAGAGGGTGGGGTGCTCATTTGGAGCCCTTACCTGGTTCGCCACCGAATGCGAGAACATACGAAGTATATGGCTTGGCGAACCACCCGCTAACTGGCTGTTTTTTTGAAAAGACGACTTTCCTCTGGGCCCACCAGAATGTTAATTATCAGTAGTTTATGCCAATCTCTCACAGGTTGATTCATCAGACTCGGCCAATCTCCTGGCGTTCGAAGGAAAATATTTTGGGCCTACGCTCCCAATCTCCTTCTCACTGAAAACACAGGTGACACGTAATACAGAAATTCTGGCGTCGAAAGAGTGCCGTGCGATCCGTGCGGTGATCGGCGGTAATGACGTGCGAATGGGATGGTTTGGCCCAAACAGATGTGCGTCAAAAAAGTCGTCAGTGGCGCGTATTCACGTCAGCTTCTTGAACAAGGCAGCTGTCCGACTGAGGATCAAGGCTAAGGAGAACCTCTGACAAAGAGAGGAATTGCTTACATGATCTGGATCATGTCGCTGCCGTCGCCAAGGAACTGAAGGGCTTCCTTGGGGATCGAAGGGTCCTTCGCGTTGAGCACGGTCAGGCTTTCCAGTTGCTGACGGCCGATCAGGCCGGGGCCGCGATAGTGCAGCGCCACCTTGGTCGAATAGGGCTGGCGGAACATGGTCGCGGCGATGCCGCTGGTGATGCCGAACATGAACTTCTTGGAGCTGCGCTGCACCGGTGCGAACACGCCGAAGGTAAGCTCATTGCGCTGGATGCGTTCGAAATCGACGGAGAAGACGCGGCCCGCTACCGGAAAGACGAAGCCGTAATATTTGAAGACATAGTCGATCTTGTCGGGCGCGTCGTAGCTCGGGAAGCGCTCGATGTAGTAGTGCTGGTAGAAGTCGTTGTTGCGGTAGATGCAGTAGGCCGAGCGCAGGATCGAGCCTTTGTAGATGGAGGAATACTGATAGCGGTCGTAGACGCCGACGAGGTCGTTGCCGTCCGACTTGGCGCCGATGATGGCCGTTTCGATGAATTTCGTGACCTCAGGCGATTCCCGCAGCTTCTCCATCACCTGGAAGAAATTGCCTTCGACGAGTGTCCTGAATTCGAAGGCCGGCGAGAACAAGATCGAGACGCTGACGCCGAAGAAATTGGCGATCAGGCTCATGTTCTGTGGCGAGGGCAGGTGCAGGCCGGAGAGATATTTGTTGAACTGCTGCCGGTTGAGGCCGATCTTGCGGCAGACCGTGCTGATCGATCCCTGGCGTTCGCACAGAAAACGCAGATTGGCGGCGAAATCCGCGATCTTGCCGGCGTCATGATCCATCCCTACCGTCCGTCCCTGTCAAAATCTGAAGCAATCTTGCGCACACAATGCCTCACGTCGCTTCAACAATCAAATCGCTGCGAACTTGCCGAAACGGCTTGCCGGATGCTGATTGGGAACGGCATCACGGTAAGGAATTCGCCTGGTTCGCGGGCCTTGCCGGGCAAGAAACAAGAGAGGGACGAGCCACATGAGATTGACTGGCGGCCAGATCGTGGCCAGGGCGCTGAAGGACTATGGGATCGAATATGTTGCCGGCGTGCCCGGTCACGGCATCTGGTCGCTGTTCGACGCCTTCCTCGCCGAAGGCTCGCACATCCCCTTCATCCAGGTCATGCACGAGCAGAGCGCCGTGCATATGGCCGACGGCTATTTCCGCGCCAGCGGCAAGCCGATGGCTTGCTCGACCTCGATCGGACCTGGCGCCGCCAACACCATCATAGGGCTCGCCACCTGCTACACGGATTCTATTCCGGCCTTCTACGTCTCGGGCGGCCCGGCAACGCATATGAAGGGCCATGGCGTCATGCAGGAGCTTGAGCGTCAGCAGGAAAACGCCTTTCCGCGCATTACCGAGCAGGTGACCAAGCGGGCCTACAAGGCCGGCCGGGTCGACGAACTGCCCTTCATCATGCACCGCGCCTTCAACACCATGCTGTCGGGCCGTCCTGGCCCGGTGCATGTCGAAGTGCCGATGGACATCCAGACCGAGGCGGCCGACGTCACCATCCACCCGCTGGCGCAGCGCATGGCAGTCGGCGTCGCCTATCCCGATCCGATCGCCGTCGAGAAGGCGGCAGCGCTCCTGCTGTCGGCTGAACGGCCGGTGATCCTCGCCGGCGGCGGCGCTATCAGCGCCAATGCCTCCAAGGCGCTGATAGCACTTGCCGAGAAGATCGGCGCCGCCGTCTCGACGACGTGGAACGGCAAGGGCGCGATCTCGGAAGACCATCCGCTGTCGATCGGTGCGATCGGCCAGACCGGCACCTCCTGCGGCAACGCCATCACCGCCAGCGCCGATGTCGTCATGTCGGTCGGCTGCCGCTTCACCGACTGGTCAGCATCGAGCTACCGCAAGGGCGCCTCGATCTCGATACCGCCGGGCAAGCTGATCCATATCGACCTCGATCATCACGAGATCGGCAAGAACTACGCCACCGAAGTCGGTATCGTCGCCGATGCCCGCGTCACGTTGGAAGCGATCCTTTCGGCGATATCCGACCAGCAATCAGCCAGGGTGATGAGCCGCCGCGATCGTTATCTCGCCGATATCCACGCGGCCAAGACCGAGTGGGAAGCGATGCTGGCGCCGCGCCGTGACTCGCATGAAAGCCCCTTCACCTCGCAGCGGCCGCTCGGTGCGCTGCGCAAGGTGATGGATCGCAACGGCATCATCGTGGCCGGCTCGGGCAACACGCAAGGCGCGGTCAAGCAGACGTTCCCGGTCTATGAGCCGCGCACCCATCTGACTTCGGGATCGTTCTCGCCAATGGGCTGGGCGGTGCCGGCGGCCCTTGGTGCCAAGCTCGCCATGCCGGACCGCCAGGTGGTGGCGGTCGTCGGCGATGGCGATTTCATGATGTCGCTGCCCGAAATGGGTACCGCGGTCATGAACGGCATACCGGCGGTGTTCCTGGTGCAGAACAACCGCGGCTACATGTCGATCCGGGGCGGCCAGCGCAAGTTTATGGGCCGCCATGTCGCCAGCGAATTCAACTACCACAAGGGCAATGGCGAGCCCTACACCGCTAACATCTCAGAAGTGGCGAAGAATTTCGGCATGGAATCCTGGAAGGTCGAGGCATCGGATCAACTCGAACCGGCGCTCAAGGCGGCTCTCAACTGCGGCGCCCCGGCGCTGGTCGAAGTGACGACCTCGCGCGACGCCGCCGGTCCCTTCGTCACCGGCTGGTGGGATTTCCCGTCGCCAGAATATTACGACAAGGAGCAGGAGGCCTACGCCGAAGGCCGCGCGCTCGAACAGCACCTTTAGGACAGCACGAGCGGGCAGCGAAGCCGCCCGTCATCTATAGAAATTGACCGGTTGCAGCGTCGTGCCTGTCGCGGCGATGGCCGAACTTTGCCTGCCAGAAAGGCCCTTGCCATGATCAGACATTTGAAGTCGGCGCTGCTTGAAGGCGAGGCCGCGCAGGCTACCGCCGTGACCAGGACGGTCGAAGCCCTTCTGGCGGAGGTCGAGCGCGGCGGCGACGCAGCAGTGCGGGGGCTGTCGGTCAAATTCGACGGTCTCGATCGCCAGTCCTACCGGCTGACCGATGCGGAGATCAGGCGCTGCGTCGACAGCCTTACCAATCGTCAGCGCGCCGACATTGAGTTCGCGCAAGACCAGGTTCGTGGTTTTGCTCAGGCACAGAAGGACGCTCTCAGGGATATCGAGGTCGAGACTTTGCCGGGCGTTGTGCTCGGCCACAGGAACATCCCGGTCGCCAATGTCGGCTGCTACGTGCCGGGCGGCAAATACCCGCTTCTTGCTTCCGCGCACATGTCGGTGCTGACCGCCAAAGTCGCCGGCTGCGACCGCGTCATCACCTGTGCGCCGCCCTTTGCCGGCGCGATCGCGCCGCGGATCGTCGCCGCCCAGCATCTGGCCGGCGCCGACGAGATCTATTGCCTAGGCGGCGTGCAGGCGATCGCGGCGATGGCTTTCGGCACCGAGACTATTCAGCCGGTCGATATGTTGGCCGGCCCCGGCAATGCCTATGTGGCCGAAGCCAAGCGGCTGCTGTTCGGCCGCGTCGGCATTGATCTTTTCGCCGGCCCGACGGAGACGCTCGTCATTGCCGACGACACGGTCGATGGCGAGTTGTGCGCCACCGATCTGCTCGGCCAGGCCGAGCATGGCGTCAATTCCCCCGCCGTGCTTGTTACCAATTCGGAGAAGCTCGCCAGAGACACGCTTGCCGAGATCGAGCGGCTGCTGAAAATCCTGCCGACCGCGGCCATCGCCCGCAAGGCCTGGGAAGACTATGGCGAGGTCATCGTCTGCGACACGCTCGACGAGATGGTGTCGGAAGCAGACCGCATCGCGTCGGAACATGTGCAGGTGATGACTGCAGACCCTGACTATTTCCTCGACAGGATGAAGAATTACGGCGCGATGTTCCTCGGCGCGCGTACCACCGTTGCCTATGGCGACAAGGTGATCGGCACCAACCACACGCTGCCGACCAAGCGAGCGGCGCGCTATACGGGCGGACTGTGGGTCGGCAAGTTCCTGAAAACCTGCACCTATCAGCGGATCCTGACCGACGAGGCCTCGGTGCTGGTCGGCGAGTATTGCTCGCGCCTCTGCATCATGGAAGGATTTGCCGGGCACGCCGAACAGGCCAATGTAAGGCTGCGGCGCTATGGCGGCAGGAACGTTCCCTACGGCGGCGCCGTGGGGTAGATGCCGCACGAAGGGAACAGCGCTATGCTGACTGGCTACACCGATCGCCTCAGTGCCCGTCCGGGCGAGACGCTGTCCTTCATGGTCAGCACCGACGCGGCACTGTTCAAGGCCGAGATCGTGCGGCTGCTGCATGGCGACACCGATCCGCGTGGCCCCGGCCGCCGCGAACTCGCTATCGGCGCCGAGGTGGATGGCGAGTACCCGGGTGTTGAGCAGCAGCTTTCTCCTGGCTCCTGCGTCATCGTTGCCGATCATGCGAAACTGCGGCTGGCTGGCGACTTCACTCTGTTCGCCTGGATTCGCCCAACGCGATTGGCCGCCGGCGAACAATTGATCCTGTCCAAGGAAGGGCCTGGCGATGCCGGCTATGGGTTTGGCCTGACCGACACCGGCAGGCTGTTCCTGCGCCTCGGCGCGGTGTGCATCGAAGGGACATCGCCGATACTGGAGCAGCGCTGGCACTGGGTTGCCGCGCGCTACGACGCTGCCAGTGGCTCGGCCCGGCTCTCGGCCGGCTTGTCCGCGCGCGATCAGTCGCTTGTGGGCGATTTCGGCGGGGCAGGGCATTTGTCGCACGCTGCAACCTCTGACGCGCCACTGCTGATTGCCGCGTCGATGCGCGATGGCCGGCGCGGCGGCTTCTACAACGGGCTGATCGCCGATCCCTGCATCTTCGGCAAATGCCTTGATGACGCCGAGCTTGGTGCTCTGGCGAAGCGTGTCGACGTCACGGACTTGCCGCAGCCCTGCATCGCCGCCTGGGACTTCAGTGTCGGCAGCAGTGGTACGATCGTTCGCGACGCTGGTGGGCTGGGGTTGGACGGCGCCACGCATCAGTCGCCGGTGCGCGCCATGACCGGACCGCACTGGACCGGCGAGACGGATGACCCAAGAATCGATCCGCGCGGCTACTCGGCGATCCATTTCCACGAGGACAGCCTGTCGGATGCCGGCTGGCGGCCGAGCTTTGTCTTCACCGTGCCGGACGATCTGCCGAGCGGCATCTATGCGGCCCGGCTGACGGCGGGCGATGAGACCGACGACCTGCCTTTCCTCGTCTGCCCGCCGAAGGGGGTTGCAACGGCGCCGCTGGCGCTGCTGGTGCCGACCTTCACCTATCTCGCTTATGGCAACGAGATGTGGGGCGAATACGGGCTGAACTGCCTCTACGACCATTATGTCGATGGCGCGGGGGTGCCGCTTGCCTCGCAGCACCACCCGATCAAGACCTTCCGGCCCGGGCGCGGCTTGCTGAAATCCGTAGCCGGCGCGCGTTTCGGCCGGCATCTCTGCGCCGATCTTTATGTGGTGGACTGGTTGGGCGCGACCGGTCAGCCGGTCGACATCATCACCGACCACGAATTGCACCGCGAAGGTGCCGCGCTGCTGTCGCGCTACAAGGCGGTGATGACCGGATCGCATCCCGAATATGTCTCAGGCCAGATGCTCGACGCGCTGGAAGCCTATCTCGGCGCCGGCGGCAGCGTCGCCTATCTCGGCGGCAACGGGTTTTACAGCGTCACCTCGCTGGCCGAGGATGGCAGCATGATCGAGGTGCGGCGGCCCAACGGGACGCGGCCCTGGTCGTCCAATCCCGGCGAAGGCCATCACGCGCTGACCGGCGAACCCGGCGGCCTGTGGCGGTTTCGCGGCCGCGCGCCGCAGCGCCTGGTCGGCGTCGGCTTCACCGCGCAAGGATGGACCTCGCGTGACGATTGCGGCTTGCCGCGCCCCTACCGGCAGACAGGCGACCGCAGCCATCCGCTGGCGGCGGAACTGCTTTACGGCGTCGGCGAGAGCGAGGCGATCGGCGATTTCGAAACGCTGGGGCTCGGCATCGGTGCGGCCGGTGACGAGGTGGACCGCGCCGACGCCGCACTCGGCACGCCGGCGCATGCGCTGGTGCTGGCGACGGCAACCGGGTTTTCGACCGACTACCAGTTGGTTATCGACGAGCGCCGCCAGGTCAACGAAGCCTCGACGCTTGCCGGCGATCCGCAGGTGCGGTCCGACATCGTCTGCTTCGAAACCGCCGCAGGCGGCCTCGTCTTCTCGGTCGGCTCGATGCAGTGGTTCAGTGCGCTCTCGCACAATGGCTACGACAACACCGTCTCGACGCTGACGAGGAATGTGCTGAAGCGGATGCTGCGTTAGGCGAGTCGTTCGCCTAACCCGAGATGGCTGCGGATCACCTGATTGAGCTTGTGCAGGGCGCGCGGGATCTGTTTGTCTTCGGTCGCCGCATAACCGATCATCAACCCGTGCTCTGGCGCGCCGTGGATATAATGCGCTGACAGGGGCGTGACGTTGACACCGGCCCTGAGCGCGTTTTCGACGATGGCGACATCGCCGACTGGGGTGCGAAAGCGCCATGTCGTCTGCAGGCCGTTGCCTTCGTCGAGCTGTTCCATCACGTCGCCGAACAGCGCTTGGGCATGTCCGCACAAGAGTGCCCGCCTGGCCGCGTACAGGCGCTTCATGCGCCTGGTGTGGCGGGCGAAGTCGCCGTTGCGGATGAAGTCGGCAAGGGCAGCCTGGGTGGCCAGCGGGGCCGCCGTACCCATCAGGAAGTTCGCCTTGCGCACCGGTCGCACCACTTCGCCGGGAAAGATGATGAAGCCCAGCCTCAGGTCGGGCAGCATCGTCTTGGCGAACGAGCCGACATAGATGGTGCGATGATCGGCATCCTGTGACTGCAACGTGGGCACACGGTTGCCGCTGAAGCGGAACTCGCTGTCGAAATCATCCTCGATCACCCAGGCGCCGGTTTCGGCGGCGAGCTGCAGCAGACGCAAACGCTGTTCGATGCGCATGGTCGAGCCGAGCGGGAACTGGCAGGACGGGGTCAGGTAGATCAGTTTCGGCCGTATCGCCGCGATCGTGTTGAGGTTCCAGTTGCGTCCATTCACATCAAGTGGCGCGATGCGCGCGCCCGCCGCGCCGAAGGCGCCGTGCGCACCGGTATAGCCCGGCTCCTCGATCATGACAGGATCGCCGGCATCGATCAGCAGATGCGCCAGCAGCGTGAAAGCGCTCTGCGCGCCGCCGGTCACCATGATCTGGTCCGGCTGGCATTTCACGCCGCGCGACGACTGCATGTACTGGGCGATCACCTCGCGCAGGCCCTGATGGCCGCCATAGCTGTGGTAGCCGAAGGTTTCGCCGGCGGTGTGGCGCATATGCTTCGACAGCAGGCGGCGCCAGATGGTGAAGGGAAATGACCCGGCGTCAGGCAGGCCGGGCTGCAGGAAATGGCTGCCTGGAAAACCGGTTTCATGACGCAAGGTGACCAGCGCCTGGCCGCGCCGCGAAAGACTGTCCTGAAGCCGCGGCAGCGGTTCGGCGTTGCGTCCGCCGCCGGCGGAAGGCAGCGGCAGCACCCTGGCGCGCGCACCCTTGCGGGTCTCGATATAGCCTTCCGTCTCCAACTGCTCGAAGGCGGCGATGGTGGTGGTGCGCGACAGGCCAAGATCGGCAGCCAGCGCCCGCGTGGAAGGCAGCCGCGTGCCGCTTCTCAGCACACCCGCCGTGATCTGGTCGCGGATCCGGCGATAGAGTTGCTGGAAGATCGGAACCTGGCCATGCTGTTCGAACCCGGTCGGGTCGATGGCGATATCGCGGATCGGCTCGCCCAAACTGGTATCCTCACTTTGTCTGTTTCTGGCGATTTTCGGACAGTCACCAGTCTCCTATCGTTCCGGCATCGAGACCGAAGTCAAGCTGGAAGGCAGGGCCATGACCACGCAGATGCTGAGAAATTCCGCCGGGGATGCCGAGGCTGCCGCCAAGCACCTGATCTTCCCGCTGGTGCCGCGTGAGGACATGCAAGCCTATGGCCCGAGCATCCTGATGTCTGGCAGCGGCGTACGCGTCACCGACCAGCATGGCACGACGATGCTGGATATGATGAGCGCCACGACGCGCGCGGGCTCGCTCGGCTATGGCAATCGCGAAATCGCGCAGGCGATGTACGACCAGGCGATCACCATGCATTATTCGGGCGCCGGGCGGAACACCAACGCGGCGGCCGCCCGGCTGGCGGAGAAGCTGACCGAGATCACGCCCGGCCGGCTGAACCGCGTGACCTTCACCTCCGGCGGTTCGGAAGCGACGGAAACCGCGCTGAAGATCGCCAAGCAGTATCTGCAGCAGAGCGGCAGGAAGCCGCGCGCCTTCAAGGTCATCTCGCGCTGGAGCGCCTATCACGGCGCGACCATGGGCGCACTGTCCTGCACCGACTGGCTGGCGGTGCGCGACGTGCCCGATCCGCGCGTACCGGGCCACAGTTTCGTCGCCAACCCGATGCGTTACCGCAACCCCTACGGGCTCGACGAGGAGACCTATTCAGATATCTGCGTCGCTCATCTTGAGCGTCAGATATTGCTTGAGGACCCCGAATTGGTCGCCGCCTTTATCGGTGAGCCGTTCCAGCAGGCCAACGGCGTGCAGATCCCGATGCCGAGCTATTGGAAGAAGGTGCGCGCGCTGTGTGACAAATACGGTATCCTGCTGATCATGGACGAGGTCATCACCGGCTTCGGGCGCACTGGCACCTGGTTCGCCACCGAACAGCTCGGCATCGAGCCCGACATCCTCAACATGGCCAAGTCGATGGGCGCCGGCTACGCGCCGATCGGCGCCGTCATGACCCGCGACGAGATCGCCGACGGCATCAGCCATTTCCGTCATGTCCACACCTATGCCGGCCACGCCATCTGCTGCGCCGCCTCGCTCAAGGTAATCGAGATCATGGAGCGTGAGCGCCTTGTCGAAACTTCCGACGTGCTCGGCCATCAATGGCAGCAGGCGATGAAGGACGCCTTTGGCGATCACCCTATCGTCGGCGACATACGCGGCCGCGGTTTCTGGCAGGCGATCGACTTCACCGCCGACAAGGCAAGCCGGGCCGCCTTCACCGATGACACGGTGGTGGCGATCGCCAGGCGAGCGCGCGAACTCGGCGTCATCGTAGGCCCGATCGGCACCGCCATCGAGATCGCGCCGGCGCTGATCGCCACACGCGAGGACCTGGCCGAGTGCACTCGCGCGATGGCACAGGCGATTGACGATGTCGCACGCCAACGCGGCCTTGCTGGCAACTAGCGGCGGACGATGGCGTGCTGGAAGGCGTCTCTGCGTTTGAAGCATACTGACGCACACAATGCGTCATGGTGAGAACAAAAAACGGGATTCGCGAAATTGACGGGAGGGTCGAGTAACTCGATGATTTCACGACTGAATTCCGGACATGCAGGTTTTCGCATATCGGCGTTTCGTCTAAATGGCCCGCAGAGGTCAGCAGTGCCTACGCACACCAACAAATCGGCCAGCTACAGGGGACATCTCACAGTGAACGTCGCAAGCCCGGATCAAACCAGGCCGGATCAGACCAGGACAGGATCGCAATCGGCCGCCGGCCCACTGGCCAGGGGCGCGGTGCTGCTCGGCATCGACCATGTCGGCAAGCGCTTCGGTCTCGGCGAGGGGCAAATCACCGCGCTGGACGACGCCAGATTCGAGATTTCCGACAACGAGTTCTTCACGCTGCTCGGCCCGTCGGGTTGCGGAAAGACGACTCTGCTGCGGATCATCGCCGGTTTCGAGCATCCGACCGAGGGGCGTATCCTCCTCGACGGCCGCGACATCGGCCACGAGCCGCCGTTCAAGCGGCCGGTCAACACGATGTTCCAGAGCTATGCGCTGTTTCCGCATCTCAACGTGCGCCAGAACATCGCCTACGGGCTGGAAATGCTGCGCTGGAAGCCGGCCGACATCAAGCGCCGCGTCGACGAGGTGCTCGAGCTCGTGCAGATGCCGGCCTTCGCCGACCGCCGCACCACGCAGATGTCGGGCGGCCAGCAGCAGCGCATCGCGCTGGCGCGGGCGCTGGCGCCGCGGCCGCGCGTGCTGCTGCTCGACGAGCCGCTGTCGGCGCTCGACCTCAAGCTGCGCAAGGCGATGCAGAGCGAGCTGAAGCGGCTGCAGAAGGAGACGTCGCTGACCTTCGTCATGGTTACCCACGACCAGGAGGAGGCACTGGCGCTGTCGGACCGCATCGCGGTGATGAACAAGGGCAAGGTGCTGCAGGTGGGGACGCCCGAAGAAATCTATGCACGACCGAGGACCTGTTTCGTCGCCGACTTCATCGGCGAGGCGAACCTGATCCCTGCAGGCCTTGTCGGACTGGCCGACGGCCATACGATCTCGATCCGCACCGAGCAGATCTCGGTGCGCTCGCGCCCGGCCACGACAAGGCGCAGCGTCGAGGCGATCGTCACCGCGTTGACCTTCCTTGGCGCCGACACGCTGATCGAGGCGCGTTGCGCCGGCGATGTGCCCATCAAGGCGCGGGTGCGCGGCGCCGTATCGGGCCTGGCTGTCGGCGACCGCGCCGACTTTGCCTGGGATCACTCCAGCGAGTGGCTGCTCAGCGAATGAACGTCCGGTTGACCACCATCCTGCTGCGCTCGCCGGTCCTGGTGACCATGGTGCTGTTCATGCTGGCGCCGATGGCGCTGGCGGTCGTCTATTCCTTCATGACCAACGGCGCCTATGGCGGCGTGCGCATGCCGTTCACGGCGCTCGCCTATCGCCAGCTGCTGTTCCAGGAGGATTTCGACGGCAATCTGGTGTTCTCCACCGGCTATCTCGCGATCCTGTGGCGCTCTGTGCTGCTGGCCGCGACCACGGCGCCCAAGACATCGATGGCTCCCTGGTGGACATGGGTCACCACGTCCGTGATGTCGTCCGGACCGAGCCCTTCTCGGCGCATGAGAGACTGAAGCGCGTCAGCGGCCGGATGGGTGTGCCGGCAGGCGGCGTGCCATTTGAAGGACGTCTCCTCGGTTGCCCAACGGCTGCCGAGCCCTTCCGTCAGGCGGGCCGGATCGGCATCGTTGGACATGCCGGCCGCCATCCCCTTTTTTCCTTCGAGGATCTGCGCGGCCCCCTTGAAGCCATCGCGCGCCAGATAGGCAGAAAACAGGCCGTTGGCGGCCGCTCGGGCCGTATGAAGCTGCTTGGAATCGGCGGCATCGCGCAGGAATTCCCAGAGCCCTGCCGCCTGGGTGCCGGCGGAGCCGAGCGCATGGTTGAGGCCGGCTGCGTCCAGCCCGATCAACTTGCCGACCGCCGCGGCCGCGGCGACGGCGCCAGCCGTGCCGGTGGTGTGGAAGATCTCGTAGTGCGAGCGTCCGAGGAACTCGCCAACACGAATCCCCGTCTCGTAGCCGGCTATGCAGGCAGTCAGGATGTCGCGGCCGGACTTGTTCTCCGCCTCCGCAACCGCCAGGACGGCCGGAAAGATCACGGCGGCCGGGTGAAAGACCGAGCCGTTGTGAACGTCGTCCTGTTCCACGACATGGGAGGAAGCGGCATTGACCATCGCTGCGAAATAGGGGCTGGTGCGCCGCCGCGTCGGGATGATGGTGCTTGGACCGTCCGCCGGTCCCATCGCACGAGCGAAGCCGTCGATCATCTCGACCTGGTGCGCGCCCTTGCCGGCCAGCGCCGAGCCGAGCCAGTCGATCATCAGTCCTTTCGCGAAATGAACGACGCGCGGCGGAATTTGCTCGAAGTCGAGCTCGGCAATGAAGGCGCAGAGCCTGGCGGTCGGCCAATCGGCTGTGTCCGTGCTCATCTGTTGCTCCTCCTTTGCATGTCCTTTAGACCAAAGCGGCCCGGCGCAGGACCTGCCTTGCACGTTCGATGACCGGCCGATCCACCATCTCGCCGTTCACCTGGCTGGCTTCGCCGGACGAGGCCGCGCCAATGATGTCTCGTGCCCATGTGATGTCATTTTCGCTCGGGCGAAAGCCATTGCGAATCGGCTCGATCTGCCTCGGGTGAACAGCCATCTTGCCGCCGAAGCCCATCTTCATGGCATGGCGGGCGTCATCCTCGGCTGTTTCGGGACTGCTCAGGTCGGTCGTCACGCCGTCGATCGGCGCGGCGCGGCCAGCCGCGCGCGAACGCCAGACGATTTCGTTGCGCGCCACAAGCAGGATCAGCCGATCATGCGCGCAACCGAGATCGAGCGAGAAGTCGACCGAGCCGAAGGCGACGGCAACAACGCCGGGCCTGGCCAATATGTCCGGCAGGTTGGCGAGGCCGACGGCGCTCTCGACCAGCGCGATGACGGAAACGCTGCGTGCCATCTGGCTGGTCATATTGGCAATGTCTTCCGGCCGCTCGGCCTTGGGCAGCATGACGGAGACGCCGTCGAGATGCCTCACGGCGTCGATGTCCGGTTGGTGCCAGGGTGTGCCGGCGGCGTTGATGCGGACGACGACCGGAGTTTTTAGCGCGGTCGCATGAGCAAGAACTGCTTCCCTAGCGCGCTCCTTGTCGCCAGGGGCGACGGCATCCTCGAGGTCGAGAATGACCGCGTCCGCGCCCCTGCTGTCGGCCTTGGCAAACCGCTCCGGCCGCGAGCCCGGCACGAAAAGCGGCACGACAGGCGTGACGAAGTTCACCATTGCGCCGTGGCCTTCACCGTCACATGGCCGTCGACCGACCGTACCTCGAGAGCCATGCCGTCTTGGCCTGGGGATGTTGCGCTCAGAAGCAGGCGCTGTGGGCCGGTCGCCGGATGCACGCCGCGGAATGAGAAACGGCGCGGCGACTGACCGACAATGGCGGTGGCGAAGTTCATCAGCAGCGTCGCTTGCAGCGGACCATGGATGACGAGCCCGGGATAGTGCTCGACCGTCGTGGCATAGGGCGCGTCATAGTGGATGCGGTGCCCGTTGAAGGTCAGCGCAGAATACCGAAAGAGCAGCACCGGATCGACGTCAACCGAAAGCTCGTGCGGTGCGGCCGGGGTTGGACTTGCTGGCGTGGCAGGGCGCGCAGCAGCAGCTTCGGCGGCGCGATAGACGATGGTATGGTCCTCCTCGATCACCGGACCGGTGTCGTTGGCAATGTCGTGCCGGACCGTGACGAAGGTGAGCGGGCCGGTGCGGCCCTGCTTCTCCTCGATGGCGGTCAATGTCGAGCGACGGCGGATGCGGTCGCCGGAGCGGATCGGGGCCATGAAACGCACATCGCTGGCCGCCCACATGCGGCGCGGAAGTGGCACCGGTGGCAGGAAGCCGCCTTTGGCGGGGTGCCCGTCAGGTCCGAGTTCGCCCCTGTCGGCAATATCGGGCGTCAGGCACCAGTGCAGTCCGGGCGGGGCCGCGCCCTCGGCAATTTGCGCTGCGTGGTCCCCAAGCGTGGCGCCAAAGCTTGCCAACAGGCGCGGGGTCACAACATCCTCGACCTCGTGTGAGCGTCCAACCCATTCCTGCAGCGTGGTTGTGTCCAGGCTCATGAGCTCCCTCGTCAGGCGGCGAATTCGGACCGGATCCGGTCCGTGTCGGCGCCAAGGGCGGGAACCCTGGGGACCGTTGCGAATCCCTCCGACCGCCCTGCCGGCATCGGCACGGAGATGCGCCTGCCGTCCGGCAGCGCCACCTCTGTCCGGCGCAACGCCTTGTGGTGCGGCAGGTCGTGCATTGCGCTGACCCGGCCCCAGGCGATCTGCGCCTCGTTGAGACGGTTTATGGCCGCTTCGCAGTCGATTGCCGCGAAGATCGGTTCGATCTCGGCGTCGAGCGCCGTGCGGTTGGCTACCCGCCAGGCATTGGTGGCGAAGCGTTCGTCGGCGAACAGATCCTGTCTTTGCAGCACAAGGGTGCAGAAGCGCTTCCATTCATTGTTCTGCTGGATGGACACGACGACGCTGCCATCCCGACAGGCATAGGGTCGATAGGGGTAGATCGAAGCGTGCGCCAGGCCATATCTCTGCGTCTCGCGGCCCGCATATTCGTAATGCAGCAACGGCACAGTCATCCAGTCGGCCATGGCGTCGAACATGGCAATTTCGACTATGCGGCCGCGCCCGGTCTTCTCGCGCGCCAACAAGGCTTCGAGGATCGCTGCATGGGCATTCATGCCGGTGGCGATGTCGGCGGCGGAAACCCCGATCTTGCTCGGCGTGTCGGGTGTGCCGGTCACCGCGCAGATGCCGCTTTCCGCCTGCACCAGCATGTCGTAGGCGCGCATCGCCGCGTAGGGCGTGTCCTGCCCGTAGCCGACGATGTTGATGGCGATCAGCCGAGGAAACTCTTTCGCTATTGCATCGGCGGAGAGGCCGAGCCTGTCGATGGCGCCCGGCGCGAGATTCTGCACGAGAACATCGGCGCGCGCGACCATCCGGTGCAGCAAAGCGAGATCGTGCTCGGCCTTCAGGTCGAGCACCGCGCTTTCCTTGCCGCGGTTGAGCCAGACGAAGTAAGCCGACATGCCGTCAACAGTGGAATCGTAATGACGCGCGGTTTCGCCTTCCGGACGCTCGATCTTCACGACGCGCGCGCCAGCGTCGGCGAGGCGGACCGTGCAAAGCGGAGCGGCGACCGCCTGCTCGATGGAAACGACAAACAGGCCCTCCAGCGGGCGTGCGCCATCAGACATTGCGCTGCACCCCGGAGCGGGCGAGCACACCAGGCTTCAGCCGCTCGTTCTTGCCGTAATCCTCGGCGGCGTGGAAGAACAGGCGTGGCGTGCCGTCGATGTCTTCGAGCCGCTTGCGGTAGGCGTCCAGATAGGCCTTGCGGCCATCGTCGCCGACGCGGCCCGGCATATAGGCGACAAAGGGCGGCAGCACGTCGAAGCCTGAGTAGCGCAGCAGACCATTGTGGATCGGCCACAGCACCGTGAGGATGTCGCCATCGATGCCATCGGGCGCGTAGGTGTCGGCCGATGTGCCCGTGGTCGCGGCCACCATGGCGAGCTTTCCCCTGAACATGCCGGTGTCGTATTTGCGGCCCGGCAGATAGGCAAAACCGCGCGCGAAGACACGATCGGCCCAGCCCTTGAGGATTGCAGGCATGCCGAACCACCAGACCGGGAACTGGAACAGCACGAAGTCCGCCCGCTTCAGTCTGTCGATCTCGGCGCTGATATCGGCCGACAGTGCGCCGGCCTCGTAGGCGGCGGTCTGCTCGCGCGGCAGGCTGAAGAAGTCCGCATCGTTGCGCTCGCCTGATATGTCGCCCGGCCCTGCGACAGGATTGAAGCCCATCGCGTAGAGGTCGCTGACGACCACATCGTGGCCTGCGCGGGTCAAGGTCTCCTCAGCCAGGTCCTTCATGGCGCCGTTGAAGGATTTCGCTTCCGGGTGTGCATAGACGATGAGGACGTTCACGGCGGCACCTCTTAGTAGGAACGCGGCAGTCCAAGCACGTGCTCGGAAAGGTATGACAGGATGAGGTTGGTCGAGATCGGCGCGACCTGATAGAGACGCGTCTCGCGGAACTTGCGCTCCACATCGTACTCTTCCGCGAAACCGAACCCGCCATGCGTCTGGATGCAGACATTGGCGGCTTCGTTCGAGGCGTCGGCCGCCAGCATCTTGGCCATGTTCGCTTCGGCGCCGGGGTTCTTGCCGGCCTGGTAGAGGTTCAGCGCCTCGCGCACCATCAATTCGGCCGCGCGCATGTTGGCGTAGGCCCTGGCGATCGGAAACTGGATGCCCTGGTTCTGGCCGATCGCCCGGCCGAACACATGCCGCTCCTTTGCGTAGGTGCTTGCCTTTTCGATGAACCATTTCGCATCGCCGACGCATTCGGCTGATATCAGGATGCGCTCGGCGTTCATGCCCGAGAGAATGTAGCGGAATCCCTTTCCCTCTTCGCCGATCAGGTTTTCGGCCGGCACGCGCAGATCGTCGAAGAAGACTTCGGTGGTGGCGTGGTTCATCATGGTGCGGATCGGCCGGATGGTGAGGCCGTTGCCAACGGCTTCGCGCATGTCGACGATGAGGACGGAGAGGCCGTCGGTCTTCTTCATACCGTCCTTCAGCGGCGTGGTGCGGGCCAGGAGCAGCATCAAATCCGAATGCTCGGCGCGGCTGGTCCAGATCTTCTGGCCCTTGACCACGAAATGATCGCCGTCGAGGCGAGCAGTGGTCTTGAGCGCCCCGGTGTCGGTGCCGCTGGTCGGCTCCGTGACACCGAAGGCCTGCAGGCGCAATTCTCCCGCGGCGACCTTCGGCAGGTATCGCTGCTTCTGCGCTTCCGAGCCGTGGCGAAGGAGCGTGCCCATCGTGTACATCTGGGCATGGCAGGCACCGCCATTGCAGCCGGCGCGCTGGATTTCCTCCAGCACGGCAGCGGCGGCCGAAAGCGGCAGGCCCGAGCCGCCATACGCCTCCGGGATCAGGATCGAGAGCCAGCCGGCCTCCGTCAACGCCGCGACGAATTCACCGGGGTAGGTCATGTCCCTGTCGAGCGCGCGCCAGTATTCGCCGGGAAAGCGCGCGCACAGCCTGGCGACGGCATCGCGAATGTCCTGATAGGATTCCATAAGGTTTGTCCGGCTTTCGTCTTGCTGCGGCCTCACTATCGCGCCTCCATGTCCTGTCAGCAATGCAAGGCGGACGTGAGCAGATATAACGGAATTCGAATGCTTATGGCGGAGGGCCGAGAAGCTGGCCAACCCAGACGGCCCGCCCGACAAGATCCTTGGCGATGTCCTCGATCGCTTGTCCGGCAAACCGCGCCAGCCGCGAGGCAGGCCGGTCCGCCGGGTAGGCAAGGATCAGGCGGCGCACGGGCACAGGATCGATCAATGGCGCGGCGGTGAGCAGCCCGGCGGTCACGTCGGCATGGATGGGAGCGAGCGGCAGGATCGTCCAGCCATGGCCATTGCGCACTAGGTCCTTCAGCGCCGAGTACGAGTCCGCTTCGATGCCGACATCGAGCGTGATGCCGGCATCCGTGGCGCTGCGTTCGACGATGATGCGCAGCCCGTGCTTGATGCT
Organism: Mesorhizobium norvegicum; assembly: GCF_004919685.1. Lineage (GTDB taxonomy): Bacteria > Pseudomonadota > Alphaproteobacteria > Rhizobiales > Rhizobiaceae > Mesorhizobium > Mesorhizobium norvegicum. The sequence goes on from NZ_SMYZ01000060.1 coordinate 24,941, forward strand.
GGGCAGCAGCAGGCGCTTGCCGGCGAGCGAGGCGAACGATACGGCGCGTACGGTCGAAAACCCCGCGTCCGGCGGTCCGATCAGGAAGAGGTTTTCCAGGAGCAGCGGGCGCGAGCGCAACGAACGGGCCATGCGTGGGTCATAGAGCACCGCGACGTCCACCTCGCCGCGGTGCATCCAGTCCAGTAAATAGCCTGTGTAGGCACTGACAAGTCTGAGTTTGGCCTTGGGGTGGGCCTTGCCGAACGCGGCAGCCAGCGGCAGCGAGATAATGTCGGCAACGGTGGGTGGCAGGCCGATGGCCACTTCGCCGGTCAGCGGCGCATCGGCGGGCGTGGCCGTGGCGCGGATCTCGTCGATCTCGGCCATCACGCGCATGGCGTGCGTCAGCACCTCCTTGCCCTGCTCGGACAGCACCATGCCGCGTCCGTGGCGCAGGAAAAGGGCAAAGCCCAATTCCTCCTCCAGCATGCGCACCTGCCGGCTGAGCGCCGGCTGCGCGATGTGCAGCCGGTCGGCAGCCTTGCTGAGACTGCCGAGTTCAGCGACGTGGATCAGGGTGCGCAGCTGCGATAACTCCATGAGCTATCGAATATCATTATATCTGGTCACGAGAAAGGGACGAAGATTAGATCGGATGACCGAGGTAATCTAATGGCAATTCAGTTCTCGGAGGTCCAAGGTGACGGCGAGCGTAGAAGCAAAATATCCGCAAGCAGCAGCACTTGCAGCCGCTCCGGCGGCGTCTGAAAAGCAGTGGCCAGATCAGGTCTATGACGTACTCAAGGCCGCCGGCATCAGCCATATGTCCTATGTGCCCGATGCCGGCCATACCACATTGATCCGCCGCTTCAGCGCGGATCCCGAGGTTGTCACCAATGTGCTGACGACGGAGGAGGAGGGCATTGCCATTGCTGCGGGCGCCTGGCTCGGCGGCAAGCGGAGCGTCGTGCTCATGCAATCCTCCGGCGTCGGCAACTGCATCAACATGCTGTCGCTTCCCGTGCAGGCGCGCTTTCCCTTGCTCGTCCTGGTGACGATGCGAGGCGAATGGGCCGAGTTCAACCCGTGGCAGGTGCCGATGGGGCAGGCGACGGAGGCTTCGCTGAAGGCGATCGGCCTCAGGGTGCTGCGCGCCGAGACCGGTCCCGACCTGGTGGAGACGGTGGCGCAAGCAGCCTTGATGGCTTTCGATGCCGACCAGCAGATTGCCGTGCTGATCGGGCAGCGGCTGCTCGGCAAGAAGAAGTGGTGAGCGACATGAATTTACCGACGATGGACCGCCGGGTTGCGGTGAAGAAGCTGCTTGACGCCCGCGACGGCGCATTGGTCGTGACCGGTCTCGGCTCGCCGAGCTACGACGTGCATGCCGCCGGCGACCGCAACGACAACTACTATCTGTGGGGCGCGATGGGCGGCGCGGCACTGATCGGTCTCGGGCTTGCCCAGGCCCAGCCCGGCAAGCGGGTCATGGTGATCACCGGAGATGGCGAACAGCTGATGGCGTTCGGCTCGCTGGCGACGATCTCGGTGGCGCGGCCGAAAAATCTCGACCTGATCGTGCTCGACAACCAGCATTTCGGCGAGACCGGCATGCAGTCCAGCCATACCGGCAAGGGCATTGGTTTCGACAAGGTCGCCGCCGCTTGCGGGTTTTCGAAAACCGCCGAGTTGCGCTCGCTGGAGGAGATCGACACGCTGTGTGAAGAGCTTCGTCGCCCGGCCGACGGTCCACGCCTTTTCGTGCTGAAAATCACTGCCGAGAACCTGCCGCGCTCGCTGCCACCGCGCGACGCGGTCGAGGTCAAGAACCGCTTTCGCGCCCATCTGGGCTTTGCCACCTGTTGAGGTCGATATGGCGCTGGTCAGTTTCCAGAACACGGTCGGCGGTCGGCTGCAACCGACCGCCGATACATTCGAGAGCCATAATCCGTTTACCGGCAGGCCCTGGGCGCTGATCCCGCGCGGTGGACAGGCCGAGGTGGACGCCGCCGTGGCGTCCGCCAAGGCGGCTTTCCGGTCGAGGGAATGGGCCGGCATTACGGCCACCGCGCGCGGCAAGCTGCTTGTGCGGCTGGCTGAGCTGATCGCCGAGAATGCGGATCGCATTGCCGCCATCGAGACGCGCGACAACGGCAAGCTGATCACCGAAATGACCGCGCAACTGCGCTACATCCCGGAATGGTTCCGCTATTTCGGCGGCCTTGCCGACAAGATCGAAGGTGCGGTGCTGCCGATCGACAAGGCTGGCATGTTCGCCTTCACCCGCCACGAGCCGCTGGGCGTCATCGCGGCAATCGTGCCCTGGAACTCACCGCTTTTGCTTCTGACCTGGAAGCTTGCGCCGCTGCTGGCGGCAGGCAACACTGTCGTCATCAAACCGTCGGAGCACGCCTCGGCCTCGACGCTGGAGTTCGTGAAACTGTTTGCGCAGGCGGGCTTTCCCCCCGGCGTGGTCAACACCGTTACCGGCATGCCACTGGATGTCGGCGTGCCGCTCGTTGCCCACCCCGACGTCGCCAAGATCGCCTTCACCGGCGGTGAGCCCGGCGGGATCGCCGTTTACCGCGCGGCTGCCGAACAGCTTAAAGTCGTCACGCTGGAGCTCGGCGGCAAATCGGCCAACATCGTCTTCGACGATGCCAATATCGAGAGCGCGGTCAACGGCGCGATATCAGGCATTTTCGCCGCCAGCGGCCAGACCTGCATCGCCGGCTCCCGCCTGCTGGTGCATCGCAAGATCCATGACCGGTTCGTGGAGGCCGTCATAACGCTGGCGGCCAGCGCCCGACTGGGCAATCCGGCGCTGTCCGAGACGCAGGTGGGGCCGATCACCACGCAAGCCCAGCGCGAGAAGGTGCTGTCCTATCTCGGCATAGCGCGCCGCGAGGGTGCGCTTTGCGTGCTGGGCGGCGGCAAGCCGGCGTCCGGTGAGTTGGCCGAGGGTTGGTTCGTCGAGCCCACCATCTTCACGGGTGTGAACAACACCATGCGGATCGCGCGTGAAGAGGTGTTCGGGCCGATCCTGTCCGTCATCCCCTTTGACGACGAGGACGAGGCCTTCGCCATTGCCAATGACAGCCCCTACGGACTGGCGGCGGGGATATGGACCAGCGACATGGGCCGGGCGCTGCGCGGCGCGGCTGCAATGGAAGCGGGGATGGTCTGGATCAATTCATACCGTGCCGTCTCCTACATGGCGCCCTTCGGCGGCTACAAGAGGAGCGGCATCGGTCGCGAAAGCGGGCAGGAGGCCATCAATTCCTATCTGCAGACCAAAACGGTGTGGATAGACACGGCCGGCAAGACCGCCAATCCCTTTGTTATCCGCTAGAGCCGGATGATTTCAGGTCGAATCGACCTGAAATCTGAATCCGTCTCTAAATCAAAGAGATAGAGCATGATGTCGTCCGAAAACCGCTTCACACTTTTCGGCATCATGCTCTAGGTAGGCTTCGGTGGGAGAATTATCCTTATCCGTGGCCAAGCTCGGCACACCGCTCCCTGAGACGGTGGCCGGCTTACAATGATCGAAGGACTGGACATGAGACAGGCAGGCAAGGTGGCGGTTGTCACGGGAGCGGCGCGCGGCATCGGACGCGCTTGCGCGGAACGCTTTCTGGCCGAAGGCGCGAAGCTCGTGCTCGGCGACATCGATGCCGCGGAACTGAAAAAATGTGCCGCTGAAATCGGCACTACTGACAGCGTCCTGGCCGTCGTTACGGATGTCAGCAAGAAGGACCAGGTCGATGCGCTGGTTGCGGCGGCGGTGGCGAAATTCGGCCGTGTCGACATCATGGTCAACAATGCCGGCATCGCTCCGGTTCAAGACTTTCTCGACATCAGCGAGGCGGACTACGACAGGGTTCTCGCCGTCAATCTGAAGGGCGCGTTCATGGGTACCCAGGCTGCAGCCCGCCAGATGATCGCGCAGGGTGGAGGCGGCGTCATCATCAATATGTCGTCGATCAATTCGGGCCTCGCCAATCCGCGCGTCGCCACCTACGCGATCTCCAAGGGCGGCATGAACCAGGTCACCAGCACCGCGGCCGTCGCCTTCGCTCACCATGGCATCCGTGTGGTCGGTGTCGGCCCGGGCACCATCGCCACGGACATGGTCATGGACGGGACATTCATCGATTCGGAAGAAATGCGGCGGGCGGTTCTTTCGCGCACACCGCTCGGGCGCCTCGGCACGGCAGCCGAGATCGCCTCGGTCGTGGCGTTCCTGGCCAGCGACGACGCTTCCTACATCACCGGCGAGACGATCTACCCCGACGGAGGACGCCGGGTGCTGAACTATACGGTCCCGATCAAGGAGTGAGGATATGGGCAATTTCGACAAGCTGCATCACATCTGCATCGTCGTGCACGATATCGACAAGGCGCAGGCCTACTATGACTCCATCGGCATCGGGCCATGGGAGTCCTATCCACCGCTGGCCGAATACGAAGAACTCCAGGTCCCAAGCCCCGAGGGTTTCAAGGCGATGCAATACCGAATCTGCAACCTGCCGAACACTCAGCTGCAACTGTGCCAGCCGAACCACGATCCTTCACCACAGCGGATTCATCTCGATAGCAAGGGTGAAGGCGTCTTCCATATCGGCTTTGAAGTCAGTGATGCAGACGCAGCCGAAACCAAGGCGAAAACCGACGGACTTTCCGTGCTGATGCGCGGGCGCCGGGAAAACCGCACCGGCTTCACCTACTACGACACAGCCGATAAGGCGGGGGTGATCCTGCTGACCCGGGCGACCAATCTGCCCGGCAAATGATCCAATCGCGTGAGGGGAAAGCCGATGCGGATCGAGTGGGGGAATGACTTGTCCGTCAGCTGCCCCGCAATTCCTGAAGCCGGTCGACCAGGAATTTGCCGCTGGTGATGATATGCATTTCCAAAAGGCCGACGGCGCGCAGCGTATCCTTGGCTTCGCACAGGTCGATGAGTTGCCAGTGGTCGCGGTCGGACTGGGCCTGGATCTCGGTGAGCGTCACCATCATGCGCGTGTAGCGTTCCAGCTGCTGGTAGATGCGCCCTACCAGTTCGATCGTCGCCTTGCGGCCGGACGGCGCGTAGAGCGCGGCGTGGAAGTTCCAGTTGAGCTGGTTCGAGTACTCGCCTGTCTTGCCTTGCTCCTGGTGCTGCTTTGCCCGTTCTCGGGCCAGCGCGAGGTCGGCCTCCGTCATCCTTGGAATGGCAAGGGCCAGTAGCCATGTTTCGATCCGGGCTCGCAATTCGTAGAGCTCGAGGATCTCGTCCAGGGAAATTGAGGTGACGACGGCGCCCTTATGGGAAACCAGCGTGACGAAGCCTTCCGAATGAAGCTGATGCAGCGCCTCTCGTACCGGAATTCGGCTGACGCCGAACTCGGTGGCCAGATGCTCCTGCCGTAGCTGGAAGTTGGCCTCGTATTCGCCGATCAGGATCTTCTGCCTGATGGCATCGGCGACCTGGGTCGAGATGGTTTTCTTCTGTACGAGCATGAATCAGCCTGGGGCGGCCGCCTTGTTTGTCGACTGGCGCCGTTTTGATTGAAGAAGTGGACGCATAGCACCGTTGTCACTGCGATGCCATGTCGCCCGTTTCGCTTCAGTAGACATGTTCCTCGATAGGCTGATTGCCGGCGATCCGTTCGTAGCGGAAGGCGGACAGGTCGACAGAGCGGTACTCGCCATAGGCAATGAGATCACTGACGCCCGACCCGGTTGCCGCCGCATGCATCATGCCGTGGCCGCTGAAGCCGGTGGCCAGGACAAAGTTCGAGACTTCGGGATGCCGGCCGATGATGCCGCTGTGGTCGAAGGTGTTGTACTCGTAGAGCCCCGCCCAGGCGCGCAGCATGCGCAATTGTTCGAAGCCGGGCACACGATGGGCGAGCGCCGGCCAGATCAACTCGTCGAACAGGTCGTAGTCCACATCCAGGCCAAAATCGTCCGGCGCGTTCTCGCGCACCGGCGGGATACCGCACAGGAAGAGCTGACCTTCCGGCCGCAGCCAGAAGCCGCTTGTATCGAAGACGAAGGGGCAGTTGTCGATCCTGGCCGGCGTTTCGAAGACGAAGACGCAGCGCTTGCTCGGGACAACCGGCAACTCCGCGCCGGCCATCCTGGCAATGCCCGCGCTCCATGGTCCGGCCGCGTTGATCACCGTGCCGGCGGCAAGTCGGTCGCCATTGTCGAGCACCACTTCGCCAACCTTGCCAGGAGACGCCATGGTCAGTCCGGTCACGGTCGCAGCAAGATAGTCCACGCCCTGCGTGCGCGCCTTGCGGCGAAATGCCTGCATCAGGCCAGGGCCGTCGAACCAGCCTTCGCTGCCAAGGCCGAGTGAGCCAAGCGCGAGATCGTCCGTGTTGAGCCACGGGAAGCGTCGCGCCAGGTCGACCTGCTCGATCAGTTCCGCGTCGACGCCCATGCCGCGCTGAACGCTGTTCTTGGCGCGCTGCGCGTCAGCCCGCTCGGGCGTCGCCAGTATGAGATAACCGGACTCATGCAGCCCGATGTCGGCCAACTCGTCGCCAATGGCAAGCCGGGTCTTTACCTGGCGCAGGAAGTCGATGCTGAACTTCGACATGGCGATGTTCGGCGCCGTGCCGAACTGCTGGCGTATGGCGCTGGTCGACAAGGAAGACGAGGAGGCCGTGTAGTAGGGGTCCCGCTCGATCACCGCGATCCTGCCATCGAAATCCGGATTGACTGACAGGAAGTAGGCGATCGAGCTGCCGACAACGCCGCCTCCGACGATCACCACATCATAGTTTGTGCCCATTCCAATCGTGTTCCCATCTCGAATGTTATCCGTGGCGACGAAGGATTGGATACTTTCCTCTGTCGGCCCACCTCCAAAATGAGACATAACCCGGTCTTCGACGCAGAAAAAGGGGTTTGACGCGAAAATAAGAATACATTATCCAATTTGATACCAAATATCAGACATGCCGAGGATTGTTCCGTGGGCCTCATCGCTCCCCGTCTCGACGTCATCAAGCCAAGCCCCAGCATGGCGGTCACCGCGCGGGCAATCGAAATGCGCTCAGCCGGCATCGACGTCATCAGCCTGAGCGCCGGCGAGCCGGATTTTCCCACGCCTCCGCACATTGTCGAGGCGGCCTACGAGGCGATGCGCAGGGGGGAGACGCGCTATACGGCGGTGGACGGCACCGCCGCACTGAAAAAGGCGGTGGCCGGGAAATTCAGGCGCGAGAACGGCCTCGACTACAAGCCTTCGCAAGTCAGCGTCGCGGGTGGCGCCAAGCAGATCATCTACAACGCCCTGCTGGCAACGCTGGCCCCCGGCGACGAGGTGGTGGTTCCCGCGCCCTATTGGGTTTCCTACACCGACATCGTCCTGCTCGGCGAAGGCAAGCCCGTGGTCGTTGCCTGCACGGAGGCGGAAGGCTTCAAACTGACGCCGCAAGCCCTGCGAGCCGCCATTACCGAGCGCGCCAAATGGCTGCTGCTCAACACCCCTTCCAATCCGACAGGCGCCGTCTACAGCCGCGACGAACTTGCAGGCTTGGCCGCGGTGCTGCTCGATCACCCGCATGTGCATGTGCTGACCGACGACATCTACGAGCATATCCTGTTCGATGGGCGTGCCTTCCATACCATCGCCGGCGTCGAGCCGCGGCTGAAGGACCGCACGCTGACAGTCAACGGCGTGTCGAAGGCCTATGCCATGACCGGCTGGCGGATCGGCTACGCCGGCGGGCCGGAAGAGTTGATCCGCGCCATGGCGACCGTGCAGAGCCAAAGCACGTCGAACCCGTCATCCATCTCGCAGGCCGCGACCATAGCGGCACTGGAAGGCTCCCAGGACTTTCTTCCCCCGCGGGCGCTCGAATTCCAGGCGCGGCGCGACCGCGCTCTGCAGCTGCTGCGCAAGGTTCCCGGTCTCACCTGCCAGACGCCCGAGGGCGCCTTCTACCTCTATCCCAATTGCTCGGCCCTGATCGGTCGTCGCCGCCCGGACGGCGCTCCTATCGGCAGCGACGACGATTTCTCGCTTTACCTGCTCGATCAGGCGCGGGTCGCGGTGGTGCAGGGCTCTGCCTACGGCCTGTCGCCGCATTTCCGCATTTCCATAGCCACGTCGATGGAGCTGATCGAAAAAGCGATCGGGCGCATCGCCGAGGCTGTCGAAGCGCTGCAATAGGGCCGGCGATGGATCTCGACTTCGTCCAGAAGCTGATCGAATTTGTCTCGCGTTCGCCCATTGCCGAACTGGAGATCGAGCGCGACGGCGTTCGCATCCGCATGTCCAGGCAGGCGGCGCCGGCGCAATCCGCGTCGCAGGCGCAGTCTTCGCCGCAGCCAACCGCAGGCACCGCCATCTCTTCAGATCCGGCTTCGACAGCTCCGCCTATCGCGCGTCATTCGATCCGCGCGCCGCTGACGGGCGTGTTCTACCGTTCCGGCACCGAAGGCGAACCGCCGCTGGTTGCGGTTGGCGATGTCATCGCGGAAGGGCAGAAGGTCGGCGTCCTCGAAGCCATGAAGACGTTCAATGTCGTGGAATCCGATCGCACTGGGCGGATCGTCCAGATCGCGTTCGACGACCATGCCGCCGTGCAGTCCGGCGATGTGCTGTTCGTTCTCGAAGATTTGGGCTGAGGGCGATGTTCGATACCGTCCTTATCGCCAATCGCGGTGAAATCGCGCTGCGCATCCTGCGCGCCTGCCGCGATCTCGGATTGAAGACGGTGGCGGCGCACTCGGAAGCCGATGCGAGCCTTCGCCATGTCGCGCTGGCGGACAGGGCGATCTGCATCGGGCCGGCTGCCGCAACGGAAAGCTATCTCAACATCGCCGAGATCATCGCGGCCGCGCAACTCACCGGCGCCGGCGCGATCCATCCGGGCTATGGTTTCCTCTCGGAAAATGCCGCCTTCGCCGAGGCCGTCGAGAATGCCGGCCTTGCCTTCGTCGGGCCATCCGCGGCGGCGATCCGCACCATGGGCGACAAGGTCTCCGCCAAGCGCACGATGATCGCTGCCGGCGTCCCCTGCGTTGCGGGATCGGAGGGGGCGCTGCCGCAGGACGAGCAGGCAGTCCGCGCCATTGCCGAGGCCATCGGCTATCCGGTCATCGTCAAGGCGGCGGGCGGTGGCGGCGGGCGCGGCATGCGCATCGTGCGCGACGAGCGCGCCCTGATGGAAGCCGTTTCCATGGCGGTGAAAGAGGCGGACCGGGCCTTCGGCAACCCGCAAGTCTATCTGGAGAAATTCCTCGAGCACCCGCGCCATATCGAGATCCAGATTCTGGCGGACAAGCACGGTAGAGCGGTCTGGCTCGGCGAGCGGGATTGCTCCATGCAGCGCCGCCATCAGAAGATCATCGAGGAGGCGCCAGCGCCCGGCATCGCCCGCGAGGCGATCGCCGAGATCGGCGAGTTGTGTGCCCGCGCATGCCTGACCATCGGCTATACCGGTGCCGGTACGTTCGAATTCCTCTACGAGGATGGGCGCTTCTCTTTCATCGAGATGAACACCCGCGTGCAGGTGGAGCATCCCGTCACCGAACTCGTCACCAGCATCGATATCGTGCGCGAGCAAATCCGCATCGCCCGGGGTGAGCCCCTGTCATTCAGCCAGGAAGACATCCGCATTCAGGGCCACGCCGTCGAATGCCGCATCAACGCTGAAAATCCCTACAGCTTCCGGCCGCATCCGGGCCGGGTCGAGCGCTGGACGCCGCCCGGCGGTCCCGGAATCCGCGTCGAATCGCATCTCTACTCCGGCTACACCGTGCCGCCGCATTACGATTCCCTGGTGGCCAAGGTGCTGGCGCATGGCGCAACGCGGGCCGAGGCGATCCGGCGCATGAGCGGCGCGCTGGGCGAGATGGAGGCTGTCGGCATCGCCACCAACGCGCCGCTGCACGGCCTCCTGATGGAGGAGCCCGGCTTCGCTGCCGGAGGCTTCGATATCCATCATCTTGAACGTCTCATTGAAGGCGGTCTGCTCCAGGGACGAGGCGGCAATGACGATTGAGGAGATCGAAAGGCTGACCGCCTGGTGCGCAAGCGCCGGCATCGGCGAGATCGAACTGTCGGAGGCCGGCTTTTCGCTGCGCCTGCGTGTGCAGTCCGTTGTTGCCGAAACACCCGTGGCTGCGGTCGGAGCGCCGAAGGCCGAAACGGTCTTCAAGGGCGTGCGTGCGCCCGGCGTCGGCGTGTTCCGTCTCGATCATCCAACGACTGGTCGTCCGGTTGCCGAACCTGGCCGGACGGTCCGCAAGGGCGAGACGGTCGGCGTCCTGCAGGTCGGCCCATGCCTGAAAGCCATCGTTGCGCCGGCAGACGGCGTGCTGGGCGCGACACTGGCCGAGGACGGAGCGGTCGTCGGTTACGGCACGCCACTCTACGAGCTGGTGTGAAGGCAGAGGCGATGGTTCGAACCACTGAGGAAAGCGCCATGGCGGCCAAAGGATTGCAGGTCGATATCAATTCCGACATGGGCGAGGGTTTTGGAGCCTACAGGCTCGGCGACGATGCGGCGATCCTCGACATCGTCAGTTCCGCCAATGTGGCCTGCGGCTTTCATGCCGGCGACCCCGAGATCATGGCGGCCACGTTCTCGATGGCGCGCGACAAGGGCGTTGCCGTTGGCGCGCATCCGAGCTTCGCTGATCTGTGGGGATTCGGACGCCGCATCATCCCGCATTCCATGGATGAGATCGAAAGGCTGGTCGCCTACCAGATCGGCGCGGCGCAGGCGCTTTCCGCCTATGCCGGCCACCCGATCCGCTATGTGAAGGCGCATGGCGCGCTGGGCAACCTTACCCAGACGGACCGTGGCGTCGCCGAAGCCGTGACGCGCGCGGTCAAGGCCGTCGATCCCGGCCTGATCTGCCTGGCCATTGCGCTCGGCTTCCAGGACAGGATCGCACGTGACGCGGGCCTGACGGTCAGGTCCGAAATCTTCGCCGACCGCGCCTATACGGAGGACGGCTTTCTTGTCTCGCGCAAGCTGGAAGGCGCGGTCATTCACGACGCCGAAAAGGCGGCGGAACGGGTCGTGCGGATGGTCAAGCAAGGCGCCATCGAGACGCTTTCCGGGCAGATGCTGCAGACGCCGATCGATTCGATCTGCGTCCACAGCGACACGCCGGCGGCCGTCGCCATCGCCGCGCACGTCAGGAAACGGCTGGAGGCGAGCGGCGTCAGCGTCAGGGCGTTCGCGGCAACGGCCTGAGCACGGCCGAACGGTTGCGCGGCCGTGCCGAAGGGCTCGGCCGCATCCGTTTCAGAACCAGACGTCGCTGAGGCGATGGCCGCGTGGATAAGGGTCTGTCGGGTCGAGGCCATATTGGCCGATGCTGGTGATCCAGGCCTGTCCGGCGATGGTGACGACGACGGCGTCGCGATCGCCGACGCGCGCATTGGCGATCACGCGGGAATCGAAATGGGTCCCGATGATCGACTTGTTGCGGAACAGCTCGCCCTTGGCGATCTGGCCCTTTGCCGACATCACCGCCAGCCGCCCGGTGGTGCCGGTGCCTGTCGGCGAGCGGTCGAGCCTGCCATGCAGGCACACCGTGCCGTTGATGCTTTCCACGCGCCCGTCGACGCGCTCGATCGGGCCTTCGAAAATCACGTTGGACACGTCGCGGATCTTCGCGTTCTCCGGATGCACGACAACGAGCTGCTCGTTGACCGCCTTCTTGATGCGTTGGCCCATCAACGACATCTGGTGGGCCTCGTCGGGTTTGACAGTGAAGCCGAGTGCGCGCGCATTGACATGGGCGAAAGTCATGCCGCCGTAGGAGGTGTCGACGGTGATCGTGCCGAGCCCCTCGACTTCGACATGCGTGTCGAGGTGGAAGGCGAAAGCCGGCACATTGGTGAACTCCACCTGCTTCACCTTGCCGTTCTCGCAGAGGCAGCGCACCTCGATCATGCCGGCCGGCGCTTCCATGCGTAGCCGCGTCTCGGGTTCCTTCATCGGCACCATGCCCGTCTCCAGCGCGACGGTGGCGACGCAGATGGTGTTGGAGCCCGACATGGGTGGGTATTCGGTGCTTTCGAGGATCACATAGCCGAGGTCGGCCGAGCGATCGCAGGGCGGCAGGATGATGTTGGCGTTGACGTAGGGCGCGCCGCGCGGTTCGAAGAGAACGAGCCCGCGTATGTCATCCATATGCTCTTGCAGATATTCCTTCTTTTCGAACATGGTCTTGCCGGGCACGTCCATGACGCCACCGGTGATCACATTGCCGACCTCTCCCTCGGCATGGCAGCCGACGACCGTGAATGTTCTTGACCAGCGCATTTTTTCTCCCTTTCCGTTTGATGACCAGAGCCCGAGTAGGGCGAACGGATCCCTTCAAACGCTGCCGAGTCCTCGTTCGAGAAAACGGTCGAGCTGTTCGATCTCCTGAGCTGAGAGGCTGATGCCCTCTCTCTCCGATGTCGCACGGGCAAGGAACCGCCGCTGCGAGGGCAGGCGTGCACCCTGGCCAAGGATCGCCTCGAACAGAGCTTCAGCACGGCCCAGCGGATTGCCGGGACGGCCGGCGGCGAAGGCTTGCGGCGAAAAGGCGATGATCAGCTCTCCATGCGATGGATAAAGCGTCGTGGTGCCGAGCAGATCGAGCGCCTCGGGGCTTGTCAGGTCGCCGATCATGATCCCGGCGAGCAGCTCGATCATCGTCGCGATGGCGGAGCCCTTGTGCCCGCCGAAGGAAAGCATGGCGCCCGCCAGGGCCGCTTCGGGATCTGTCGTCGGCCTGCCATCGACATCGATCGCCCAGCCTTCCGGCAGCTTCTTGCCGGCCCGGCGATGAAGCTCGATCTCGCCCCGCGCGGCAACCGAGGTCGCGAAGTCGAAAACATAAGGCGGCTGTCCTTCTCGCGGCCAGCCGAAGGCAAAGGGATTGGTCCCTAGCAGGGGACTGTTGCCGCCAGTCGGGGCGACGGTGGCATAGCTGGGGCACATGGCCAGGCCGGCAAGGCCGGCTTGCGTCAAGGCTTCGACCTCCGCCCAAAGAGCGGAAAAATGCACCGCATCGTTGATCGCTAGCGCGGCAAGGCCGCAGGCGCGGGCCCGCTCGACCAGCACCGGCAGGCCCAGCTCGAAGGCCGGGTTGGCGAAGCCGCCCTTGGCATCCACTTTTACGATGGCGGGCGCGTCCTGCGGCAGCAACTCGGGCACTGCTTCCGGTTTCACCTTCCCGGCCTTGATCGTCCGCAGGGCGCCTTCGATCCGGTAGATACCATGTGACTTGCAGGCGTCGCGTTCCGCCGCGACGATGACCCTTGTGATGGCACTGACCTGGATGGGATTCACTCCGGCCTTGCGGAAAATCGCATCGACGCGCTCATGCAAGGCATCGACGGTGAGAACGGTATTGCTCATTTCTGGCCTTCGGGTTTGGCTGCGCGCAAACGCTGCCTTTAAAAATCCAGACCACCGGCAAAGGCTCTTAAATCCTGTGCAAGCAAAGCGGGCTGCTCGAGGGCTGCGAAATGACCACCGCGCGGCATCGCTGTCCACTGGCGGATGTCCTTGAAGACGCGCTCGACCCAGCTCCTTGGCGGCATCGGCAGCTCTTTGGGAAACAAAGCCACCGCAAGCGGGACGTCGATCGCCGTGCCGGGCGGGAATGCAAGCGGGCGGGCGCGCGTTTCCCAATAGAGCCGCATCGACGAAGCGGCGGTCCGGGTGAACCAGTAAAGCGAGATGTTGGCGAGCATGTCGTCCTGTGAAAGAGCGGCCTTGCCCAGATCGCCATCGCAATCGCTCCAGTCGCGGAATTTTTCGATCATCCAGGCGGCCAGTCCGACCGGCGAATCCGTCAGCCCGTAGGCAAGCGTTTGCGGACGCGTGCCTTGAATATGGCCGTACGCGCCATGAAGATCCGCCCATGCGGCCTTCCGTTCCAGGAAGGCGCGCTCTTCCGACGTCAAGTCGCCGGCCGGACCCGGGTCGTGCGGGGGTGAGAATGAGCCGGGGATGAAATTCAGATGCACCCCGGCGAGACTGTCTGGATGCGCGTGTGCCAGACATGTCGACACGCTGGCGCCCAGATCGCCTCCCTGGGCGAGATATCGCTCATAGCCGAGTCGGTTCATCAACTCGGCCCAAAGGTCGGCAATTGTGAACAGGTTGAGACCAGGCCTGGTCGGCCGGCTTGAAAAGCCATAGCCGGGAATCGATGGGACCACGACATTGAAGGCATCCGCCTGTCTTCCGCCATGCGAAAGCGGGTCGGACAGAAGCGGGATCAGCCTATGAAATTCGAAGACGCTGCCTGGCCAGCCATGGGTGAGTAAGACCGTTCTGCCGGTCGCAACAGCGGCGCGCGCATGGATGAAATGGATGGTTTCGCCGCCGATATCCGTCTGGTAGTGCGGATGGATGGTCCAGGCGGCTTCCTGCTTGCGCCAGTCGAAGCCGGTGCGCCAGTGCTGCATAAGTCGCCGCAGTTCCTCATGCTCTGTTCCCTGCGCCCAGCCTATTGCCTGCAACTGGTCCGGCTCGCGCCAGTTTGAGATGCGATTCCTCAAATCGTCGATTTCGGACTGGGCAATCTCGATCGTGAAGGGGCGAATTTTCATGGGGCCCTCTGCTCGCCGACCATGAGGTTCCGGGCGGCGATAAAGTCGCGACGACGCTGCCGATTCGCGCGAAGCGCTTCTGTCGACGCTTCGATCGAGACCGCTGAGAAACGCAGGCGCGCGCCGACCGGCGCTTGCGCCAGCCGCCAGAAATCGGCTTCGATCACCGTAACGATCTTCGGATAGCCGCCGCACGTGTTGGCATCAGCAAGCTGGATGATCGGCTGGCCGGACGGCGGCACCTGGACGGTGCCCGGCACGATGCCATGCGACAGCAATTCCAGCGGTGAAAGGAGCGAAAGCGTCTCGCCGGAAAGGCGGTATCCCATACGGTTGGCGTCGTTGGTGATGCTCCATTCGCTGCCGGTGAAAGCCGCCTGGGCCTCCGGCGTGAAGGCGTCGAATTCGGCGGCCGGCAGAACCCGCAATTCGATTACCGAGGCCGCCGCGCCTCGTCGCTCCTCCAGCGCTGCGCCAAACCCGCCCGCGGGAAGGCGGCATTGCGCAGGGTTGAGCGCAAGCCTGTCGCCGCGCGACAGGCCGCGTCCGGTGAGCCCGCCGAAACTGCCTTTCACATCCGTCGCGCGCGACCCCATGACGGGCGGCAGATCGAGCCCGCCGGCAAAGGCGACATAGGAACGCGCACCGACGCGCGGGGCTTCAAGGACAAGGGTCTCGCCGGCGCGGATCGTCATCGCCCACCAGGGTGGGCAGGGCCGGTCGCCGACGCTGACGGCGCAATCGGCGCCGGTGATGGCGACGGCGGTGTCGACATGCGTGCGCAGCCTGAACGGATGAAGCGCGACCTCGATCCCGGCAGCCGAGGGATCATTGCCCAGCATGAGATTGGCGATCGCCAGCGCTTGCCTGTCCATGGCGCCGCCATGGGTGACCCCCAGCGCCAGATGACCGGGCCGGCCGAGATCCTGGACCGTGTTCGGCAGGCCGGTGGTGAGGATCTCGATCATGCCTCGATCCCTGCGATTGCGAAGCGGATCTTGTCTCCGGGTCTGAGCAGCACGGGCAATTCCGCTTCGGCGTTGAACAGCTTCACGTCGGTATGGCCGATTATGTGCCATCCGGACGGTGCGGTCATCGGCATGATACCCGCTTGCGCGCCACCAATGATGACGGCGCCCTCAATGACTTTGAGGCGAGGCGTGCTGCGCCTTGCCCAGGCAAGCCGCGGGTCGAGACCGGACAGATAGGGAAAGCCCGGCATGGCGCCGATGGCGGCGACGGTGTAGGTGGCCGCCACGTGACGCCTGACGATCTCGTCGACAGACAGGCCGCAATGCGCGGCCCAGCCGGCGAGATCCTCGCCGCTCGCGCCGCCATAGCTGACGGGAATGGTATGATGCGTGCCCACAACCGCGTGGGCATCGGTGGCGGCCCAGAGCGACATGAGCTGACCGCCGACGCTGTGGGCGTCCGTAGCGAGCGGGTCAAACACCACCAGCAGGTTGTTCATGCCGGGAACGGCCTCGCGCACCCCCTCGAGACTCAGCGCGGCATTCGCCACCGCCCAGACCAGTTCCTGGGTGGCATCATCGAAAGCCCCCTTCGCGCCATCAAGCAGCAGCGCGCCTGATCCCGCAAGACTGATGTGGGGCGTACCGACAACCATGGGCGGTCAGTCCTTTACCGGCACCGTATAATTCAAGATCAGGCGACCGCCATCCGGATAGATGGTTTGGCCGACAATGTAGGAGGCGTCGTCGCTGGCCAGGAAGGATGCGACGCTGGCGATCTCCGAAGGTTCGCCACAGCGGCCGCTCGGCGTGCGCGACAGGATGGTCTGGCGCTGCGCTTCGCTGGCCATGACGGAACTCTTGACCATATCGGTCAGGATGGTGCCGGGGCCGATGGCGTTGACGCGGATGTTATGCGGGATCAATCCGACGGCCATCACCGCCGTCAACTGCTTGATGCCACCCTTGGACACGGCATAGGCGACCGAATTGGGAATGGCCAGAATGGCGTTGATCGACGACATGTTGATGATCGAGCCGCCGCGTCCCTGCGCGATCATGGCTCTTGCCGCGGCCTGCCCGAGAAGGAAGGGCGCCTTGAGATTGACGCGCTGAACCAAGTCGAAGGCCTCCTCGGGGAAGTCGACGAAATCGTCCAGATGGATGATGCCGGCATTGTTGATGAGCACGTCGACACCGCCGAAGCTTTGCATGGCCTTGGCAATGATGCCGTCGGCCATGTCCCTGCTGATTTCGGAAAGGTCGGCGGACAGCCAGACGGCGCGCTCGCCAAGACGTTCGGCATGCTCGCGCCCGCGATCGGCCTGCACATCGACAAGCACAACCTTGGCGCCATCGGCATGAAAGCGCTCGGCGCAGGCAAGGCCCAGGCCTTGTGCCGCCCCGGTAACGATCACGACTTTTCCTGCGTGCTTCACGACCCAAATCCCTTTTACGATTTTCGACATTTATGGATATGTTATCCAACTTATCTTGAACTTCGACGCCATTGCAAGCCCGGATGAATGGCTGTCGGATGACCGCATTAGGCCGCCACACAGCGGTTTGTGGCAGTCTTGGCTTTTTTCAGAGGACTATCCGCAAGTCGGTTGACTCTGCCGATTTAATTGTGATTGGATACTATATTCACAAAAGAGCGCCGACAGCGGGAGAGCGGGAGATGGCAGATGCACCTCAGGAAAGCGAACTGATCGACGCGTTCCGCGCTCTTGCGACGCCGTTGATCAGCGACAATCTCGCTCGTGTCCCCGGGGCTGTCGGGTTGCGGCCGTTTCATCGGGTGAGCGGCGTCATGGCGGGGAGGGCGCTGACGGTCAGGACCCGCCCCGGCGACAACCAGTTCATCCATCGCGCACTCGATCTGTTGCAACCCGGAGACGTCATCGTCGTCGACGGCGGTGGCTATGAGGGGCGCGCGCTGGTCGGCGAAATCATGACAAGTGTCGCGGCGTCGCGCGGCGCCGCAGGCATTGTCATCGACGGCGCCATCCGCGATGCCGGCGCCATCGGCCGCAGCGCGTTTCCATGCTTCGCGCGGTCGGCCATCCATCTCGGGCCTTACAAGGATGGTCCAGGAGCCATCAATGTTCCCGTCTGCATAGGCGGCATGGTCGTCGGTCCGGGTGACATCGTCGTGGGCGACGAGGATGGCGTCGTGGCATTTCCAATCGACGGTGCCGCGGCCTTGCTGGCCGCTGTCCGGGCGCAGGAGGCCCGCGAGGCCGAGATCATGCAGAGCATTCGGGAGAACCGCTATCAGGGAGCCTATGCCCGGGCCTCCGGCGGCAGTCACTGATCTGCCGGGTCGGTCCTTGCCGGAGACAAATCGCGTGGCCGGCTGGCGATCTTGCTCAACATAACCGCTCCGCAGCTAACCGAGGGGCGAAACAATGCATTTCGGGCACGCCGCCTGGATGCGCCAACAGGGGAAAATGGAGAGAATTAATGGTTGTTTCCTTCAAGAGGCTAGCTTGTGCCATCGCCCTTGCCGGGCTGGCTCTGACCACGATGGCCGCGGCTGCCGACATCAAGATCGGCATCGTGGCTCCCATGACTGGCCAACTGGCCAGTGAGGGGCAGGATATGGAGAACGCCGTGAAGATGGCGATCGATGCCGCCAACGCCAAAGGCGGCGTCAACGGCGACAAGATCACCACCACGACCGCCGATGACGCCTGCGATCCGCAGCAGGCGGTGACCGCGGGCAGCAAGCTTGTCTCCGAAGGCGTGACCGCCATCGTCGGCGGCTACTGCTCGGGCGCCGTCTTGCCGACATTGAAGATCTATGGTGACGCCGGCATTCCGTTCGTCATCATCGGAGCGAATTCGACCAAGCTGGTCGCCGCCAATCAGGGCAATGCCTTCCTCGCCAATTCAACCGGCGACATGCAGGCGGCAACCGCCGTCGAGCTCTTCAAGAAGAACGGCTACAAGAAGATCGCGGTCGTGGACGAAGGCGATGCCTATTCGTCCGACCTGGCCAAGCTGACCGCCGAAGCCTTCAAGAGCGCAGGCGGCGAAATTGCCGCCAAGGAGACCACCACCGCCGGCGAGCAGGACTATTCGGCGGTCGTCACCAAGATCAAGTCAAGCGGCGCCGACGCTGTCTTCTGGACCGCCTATCATGCCGGCGGTGCACTGCTCACCAAGCAGCTTCGGCAGGCCGGGTTCCAGGGCGGCATTGTGCTCGGCGACGGCAACAATTCGCCGGAATATCTGGAAATCGCCGGCTCGGCCGGTGAGGGCGTGTATCTGCTGTCCCCGCCCACCGTCGACCTCTTGTCTGGCGCCGCCGACTTCAAGGCCAAGTACAAGGAAGCCTATGGCCGCGACGCCGGCGCCTATGCGGCTCTCTCCCATGATGTGGGCGACCTGATCGTCGATGCGATCACGCGGGCCAAATCGGGTGATCAGAAGGCGATCATCGAGGCGCTCAAGGCGAGCGACTTCAAGGGCCTTGCCGGTGAAATCAAGTTCACCGACAAGAACACGCTCCAGACCTCAAACTTCCGCCCGGTGATTGCAAAGGGCGGCAAGTGGGTGGCTGTCGAATAAAGGCGAACCAGATTGACGCCGAGGCCGGCCTTGTGGCGGCCTCGGCGTCACCGCCGATTGTCTGGCGCGCCGACGCTGCGCCCAGGCAAGACTTTTTCAATTCTGCCCCCGGAGCATCAATGACGCTCGACCTGGTTATTCAGCAACTGGTGAACGGTCTTATCGTCGGCTCGTTCTATGCCCTGATCGCGCTTGGCTACAGCATGGTCTTCGGCGTCATCAAGCTCCTGAATTTTGCCCATGGCGACATCTACATGAATGGCGCCTTCGTCGGCCTCATCGTGTTTTCCTTCGTCGGCATATGGGTCGGCAATGGCTGGTTGGGCGTGGTCTGCGCCCTGCTGGTGTCGATGTTGGTCGTCGGCTTGCTCGGCGTTGTCATCGAACGCTTCGCCTATCGGCCGATGCGCAATGCGCCGCGCCTCTCCATCCTGATCACGGCGCTCGGTGCGTCGATGGTGCTGAACGGCACCGCACTCGCCCTGACAGGCGGGCGGCATTATGCCTTCAACACGGACCTCGGTTTTGCCGGCGTCGATATTTCCACCGTTCACATCACCTACACGCAGATGGTGCTGGTGGCCGCCTCCATCGCTCTTATGGCCGGCATGCAGGCCTTTGTCTCACGCACCATGTACGGCAAGGCGATGCGCGCGGTGTCCATCGACATGGGGGCTAGCCGCCTGATGGGCATCGATGTCGACCGGGTGATCGCCTTGACCTTCTTCATGGGTTCGGCGCTCGCCGCCGGCGGCGGGGTCATGGCCGGCGCCTATTATGGCAGTGTCCATTTCTTCATGGGCTTCATCATGGGGCTCAAGGCCTTCACCGCCGCTGTCATAGGCGGGATCGGCAGCGTGCCGGGCGCCATGCTCGGCGGATTGCTGCTCGGCCTGCTCGAGGCTTTCGGCTCGTCCTTGCCCTTCGTCGGATCGGAGTGGCGTGACGTCTTCGTGTTCGGGACCCTGATCCTGTTCCTTGTGTTCAAGCCGACCGGCCTTCTTGGTCGCTCTGTCGTGGAGCGGGTGTGATGACCGATGAAGTGAGGACCATGCCGGCTGCCGCGCAACCGCGACTGATGCGCTGGTCCGTTGTGCTGCCTGGCCTGGCGGCGCTCGCCTTTTCGCTGGTGTTGCCGCAATTCGCCAACGCCTATGTGACGGAGGTGGCGACCACGGCGCTGCTCTATGTCGTTCTGTGCCTCGGCCTCAACATTGTCGTCGGCTATGCCGGCCTGCTCGACCTCGGCTACGCCGCCTTCTTCGCGGTGGGCGCCTACACGTCAGGCATCCTGACCGCGGAATTCGGGTTCAATTTCTGGCTCACCATCCCGGTCGCCATGGCGGCAGCCTGCGTGGCTGGCATCATCATCGGGGCTCCGACATTGAGACTGCGCAGCGACTATCTGGCGATCGTGACGCTGGGCTTTGGCGAGATCGTGCGCATCATCGCCCGCAACCTCGACATCACCGGTGGCGCCAGCGGCCTCATCGGCATCGAGCGGCCGGAGATCTTCGGCTTCAAGCTGATGCAGGTGCAGCATTTCTACTATGCGTTCCTGGTGCTCGCGCTGCTCACCGCCTTCGTCTGCCTGAGCGTCGAGCGGTCGCGAATGGGACGAGCCTGGTTCTATGTTCGCTATGATGAGGACGCCGCCGCCGGTATCGGCATCAACCGTGTCACGGCCAAGCTGCAGGCCTATATGATGGGCGCGGTGATCGCTTCCGTGGCGGGGTGCCTCTACGCCGCGAAGATGACGGCCATCTCGCCGGAGAGTTTCACCTTCAACCAATCGCTTCTCATCCTGCTCGGCGTCGTCCTGGGTGGCATGGGCCGCATTCCCGGCGTTGTGCTCGGTGCTGTTCTCGTGGCCCTGCTTCCGGAGGTGCTGCGCGGGGCGGGCACCTACCGTCCGCTGGTGACCGCGGTTGCGCTGCTGGCAATCATGCTCTTCAGGCCGAACGGGCTCTGGCCGGACAAGCGAGTTTGACCATGGCCTTGCTGGAAGTCCGCGATCTGCGCCTCAGTTTCGGAGGACTGAAAGTCCTTCACGACATTTCGTTCTCGGTTGAGAAGGGCGCCATCAACAGTCTTATCGGGCCGAACGGGGCCGGCAAGACGTCGCTCTTCAATTGCCTGACCGGCTTCTACAAGCCGAAGGGCGGCTCGATCCGCCTTAGCGGCCGGCCAATTACCGGTTTGCCGCCGCATCGCATCACCGCGCTCGGGCTCGCCCGCACGTTTCAGAATATCAGGCTGTTCAAGGAAATGACCGTTCTGGAAAACGCCATGTCCGGCCAGCATTGCCGCAGCCGCCACGGCATTGTGTCGGCGATCCTGCACTTGCCGGCACAGCGGCGCGAGGAGGAGGCGATCCGCGCGACCGGCATGCGCTGGCTCGATTTCGTCGGCATCGAGCAGCATGCGCATCGCCGCGCCGGCGGTCTTTCCTATGGCGATCAGCGGCGGCTCGAACTCGCAAGGGCTTTGGCGTCGACGCCCGAACTCATCTTGCTGGACGAGCCTGCCGCCGGCTTGAACGAGCGCGAGAAGCTGGACCTTGTGCACCTGATCCGCCGCATCCGTGACGAAACCGGCGTCACGGTCCTGCTGATCGAGCACGATATGGGCCTGGTCATGCAAGTGTCGGAGAAGATCGTGGTGTTCGACTACGGTCAGAAGATCGCCGACGGGTCGCCGGAGGCCGTGCGAGCAGACCCCAGGGTCATCGAAGCCTATCTGGGTACGGAGGAATGATGGACGCCGAAATCGTTCTTTCCGCGGACCGCATCGTCGCGCGCTATGACGGCATCGAAGCTCTTCATGGCGTCAGCCTTTCGGTCAAGCGCGGCCAGATCGTCGCCCTGCTTGGCGCGAACGGTGCGGGCAAGAGCACCACGCTGCGCACGCTGTCGGGCCTTGTTGCCGCATCCTCTGGAAGTGTCCGCTTCCTGGGCGAGGACATAACCAGGGTTCCTGCCCATCGCCTGCCGCATCGCGGGCTCGTCCACGTCCCGGAGGGAAGGCGTATCTTCGGCGACATGACGATCAAGGAGAACCTTGACCTCGGCTCGTTTACGCTTGCCGACGACGTCGAGCGCCGGCGACGGCTGGACCACGTTTTTGAGCTCTTCCCCATCCTGGCGCGCAGACAGAATGGCGATGCAAGGAACCTCTCGGGCGGTGAGCAGCAGATGCTGGCGATCGGCAGGGCCCTCATGGCCGCGCCCAAGGTGCTCTTGCTCGATGAGCCTTCCATGGGCCTGGCGCCGCAACTGATCAAGGAAGTCATGAACATCGTGCAGCGCCTCAATCGCGAAGGCGTGACCATCCTGCTCGTGGAGCAGAACAGCAAAGTCGCCTTGAAATTCGCCGACTACGGCTATGTGCTCAAAGCCGGGCGCGTCGTTCTTGAGGGCCTTGGCAGCGATCTCGCGAGTAATGAAGCGGTCATCAGCGCCTATCTAGGCGGCGTCGCCGCCTAAGGTCCGGTCTCTTCTTCAGAGGCTACTTTCGGGCGACATGCATCAGCGCCCCCAGACGACGGCATTCTCGTGCCGTTTGATGATGTGCTTCAGATTCTCGAAGGCGGTCGTGACGTGGCCGGCGAAGCGCTCTGCCGCCGGCGAGCGTGGTCCGCTGACCCGGCGCAGGATGCCGAGTGAGCGGCTGGGCTGCGGGATTTCATAGGGCAGCACCGTAACCCGGTTCTCCTTGCGCTGCGCGAAGACCACGGAGAATGGCAGCACTGCCAGCGCATCGGTTTCGGCAAGGAAGTTGATCACGCTCATCAGCGAGCCTCCCGAATAGCGGATGTTCAGGTCCGACATGCCGATGCTCATCAGGATCATCTGCAGGTCCGACATCAGCGGAGAGCCGGGCAGGGGAGCCACCCAGGGAAAGCTGGTCAGGTCATGCGCCCTGAGGCGGCGATTTCGCAGCAGGGGATGGTCGGGCCGGCAAGCCACGACGTTGCGTCCGGGCAGGATCTCGGTGAATTCGAAGCCGGGTCCAAGGTCGAGCACGCCGATCGGCACGATGCCGAGGTCGATCTGGTTGCTCTCCAGCGCCGCGACCATCTCGGGCAGGTTCATATAGCTTTGCTGAACGGTGACCTCGGGTTCGAGTTTCTGGAATTCCCCTATCATCCGGCTGATCATCGCATCCATGAAGAAAGGCACGCCGCCGACACGGACGACGCCCTTCGTGCCTTTCATGAAGCCCTGCACCGCATCCGACGCCTTGCGCGACGCGGTGATGATCGTGCGGCCCTGCGCCGCCAGCTGGAAGCCGAGCGGTGTCGCCTGCAACGGCCGGCGGCCCTTGAGGAAGAGCGGCTCACCCACCCGCGCCTCCAGCATGGCCAGCGATCGGCTGACCGCCGGCTGGGTCAGGCCCAGCATGGCGGCTCCTTCCGACACGCCGCCGGCATCCAGCACCGCGGCGAGCTGCATGAGGTGGCGCTCGTTCAGCTTCATAGCAAAACGCTATACAAGGGACGTCACATCTCATCAAGCATCGCGTCGGGCCGTGCTATCTCGCTTGGCAAGGGGAAGGGAGGCCCCGGCGGAATGCACGGCCAGCACGACCCGAAGAGGGATGAGTTCCCCAAGGCGATCTCGACGCAGGCCGAGGAATTCTCGCGGCGTCTGACAGCAATGGGCCAGTCCCGCCTGGCGGCGGCGGCGCAGGCAGCAGTGGATGGTTTGCACGCGCTGATCGTGGAGTTGCGGCCCTCCGGCGAGGAATTCCGCCAGGCGATCGATTTTCTGACCGAGGTTGGCCACTACGCCGATGCGCGGCGCCAGGAATGGGTGCTGTTCGCCGACGTCCTGGGCGTGTCTTCGCTGATCGAGGATCAGAACAGCCCGCGCCCCGCCGGGGCGACACCAAACACCCTGGCCGGGCCCTTCTACCGGGCCGATGTGCCGGAGATGCCGCCCGGCGCGAACATCTCGCGCGATCACAAGGGCGAGCCGCTGGAGGTTGCGGGCCGGATCGTCGCGCTCGACGGCGCGGGGATCGGCGATGCGATGGTCGAGATCTGGCAGGCCAATGCCGAGGGTCTCTACGAGAACCAGGAACCCGACCGGCAGCCGGAATTCAATCTGCGCGGACGGTTCCGTACCGATCCGCAGGGACGGTTCCGCTTCGCGACTGTGAAGCCGAAGGGCTACACGCTGCCGTCGGACGGACCGGTCGGTCAATTGATGTCAGCGCTTGGCCTTGGCCTCGAGCGGCCGGCCCATATCCATTTTCGCGTCTCGGCGGAGGGCTTCGAAACGCTGACCACCCACATCTTCGACCGGTCGGACCCTGCGATCGGCCGGGATGCGATCTTCGGGGTCAAACCCGAACTCATGGCCGAGTTCCGCGCGCTGCCGCCCAATGCAGGAAAGCGGAAGTACGCGCTCGACCTCAACCTCGTGCTCTGCCCGCAGCGGCGGGGCGAAACCGAAACCTCTGGGAGGAGATGACCGATGGCACGTGTCAGCGGCTACCACCATTTGACGCTCTCGACCGACAGCGCTCAGGAAGATTTTGATTTCTATACCAAGGCACTGGGCCTGCATTCGGTGAAGCGCACCGTCTTGTTCGACGGCGTCATCCCTGTTTATCACCTCTATTACGGCTCGCCCAACGGTGATGCCTCGACGATCATCACTACCTTCCCGTTTCGCAAGCCAGGCGTCTATGGCCGCCGCGGGACCAACCAGTCACGCACCATCATGCAGTCGATCCCCAAGGGGGCCGCGGATTTCTGGGTGGACCGGTTGAACGCGCGCGGCATCGAGGCCATCAAGATCACCCGTTTTGGCGCCGACCGTGCGGCTTTCGCACATCCCTGCGGCATCCCGCATGAGCTGGTGGAAAGCGACAGGGATCCACGTACGCCCATCACCAACGAGGCGCAGGGCATCGGCAAGGCCCATGGCATCAAGGGAATCTACGGCGCCGTGGTTGCGGTGATGGACCGCACCGCCATGGACGACTTCCTGACCATCGCGTTGCCGCTGGAGAAAGAGGCCGACGACCACGAGGGGCTCGTGTTCCGCGTGCCGGATGCGACCGGCGTCGCGCAGCGCGTGGAGGTCATTGTCGACCGCGACAGCCCGCAGGGCACCTGGACGCTGGCGGGCGGCACGATCCACCACCTCGCCCTCAACACCGGCGACGAAGAGAACCAGTTGAAACTGCGCGCTCATATCGAGGGCCTCGGCTTCACGGATATATCGGAGCAGAAGGACCGCAACTACTTCAAGTCCTGCTATGTCCGCTCGCCCGGAGGCGCGCTGTTCGAAATTGCCTGGACCACGCCGGAAGGCTGGGCCAAGGACGAGCTCCCGGGCCAGATCGGCAAGACGCTGGTCTTCCCGCCATGGTTCAAGGACCGCGAGAGCGAATTGCAGGCCGGCCTGGAAGAGGCGGATTTCGCGTGAGTTCAGGCAGCGGTCCGCTCCGGCTTGGGCCAAGGGGCCCGGAGGCGAAGGCGATTTGCGTCTTCGTCCACGGCCGCGGCCAATCGCCCGAAGAGATGCAGTCCCATGTGCTGTCGCGGCTTTCCGCGTCTGCCGTGGCCTTCATCCTGCCGCGCGCACCGCTCGGCATGTGGTGGGAGGCGCGTGCCGTCGACCCGTTGACGCCGGTCGCCCGCGCGCAGCTTTCCGACGCGCTCGACCACCTTGCGGCCGCCGTGGTCGCGGCGCGGGCGGAACTGCCCGGACTGCCGCTGCTTCTCGCGGGCTTCTCGCAAGGGGCGTGTCTCTCGATCGAATATCTCTGCGCGGGACTGCCGCCGCCGGACGCTTTGGTGGCCTTCACGGGCTGCCGTGTCGGTGTTCCGGCGGACGAAAGGTCCGAGGCCGGGCCGGCCGGAATGCCGATCTATCTTTCCGGTGGCGATGCCGATCCCTGGATTCCGGTCTCGGCGTTTGCCGATGCCGCGCAATCGCTGGGCCGGATTGGCGCGAGCCTGCGGGCCGATCTGTTCCCGGGCCGCGGCCATGAGGTCTCGGACGCCGAGATTGCCATGCTGGGCACGATCCTCGACGACCTCGCGGCAGGGCGTGGCCCGCGTATGGAGGCGGCGCGATGATGGACAGCTTCATCTTTCCGGGCCTGACGACACGGGTGGTCTTCGGTGCCGGCACCATGGCTCGCGTCGAGGAGGAAGTCCGGCGGCTCGGCCATGACAAGGTGATGGTGCTGTCGACACCGCATCAGAAGGGCGATGCGGAAAGACTGGCCGCAAGCCTTGGCGGCCTCGCCGCCGGGATCTTTGCCGGCGCGGTCATGCATACCCCCGTCGAGGTTACGGAAAAAGCCGTCGATGCCTTCCGCACCAGCGGTGCTTCGGCGGTCGTCAGCCTCGGCGGCGGCTCGACCACCGGGCTCGGCAAGGCCATTGCCGTGCGCACGGGCGCCGACCAGGTGGTCATTCCCACCACCTATGCCGGCTCGGAAATGACCGACATCCTGGGTGAGACGGCGGCCGGCGAGAAGACCACCCGCCGCTCGCCGGACATTCGCCCCGAGACGGTGATCTACGACGTCGATCTGACACTGAGCCTGCCGGTAGGTCTCACCGTCACCTCGGCGATGAACGCGATCGCCCATGCGATGGAGGCCTTCTATGCCCCCGATCGCAATCCGGTGATCGTGCTGATGTGCAGGGATGCCATGGTTGCCTTCCGGGACGGCATTCCAAGGCTGATCGGTGATCCGCGGGATCGCGCGGCGCGGACGCAGGCGCTCTATGCGGCGTGGTGCTGCTCGATCGCGCTTGGCTATGTCTCGATGGCGCTGCATCACAAGCTGGCGCATGTCTTCGGCGGCTCGTTCGACACGCCGCATGCCGAAACCCACGCCATCCTGCTGCCGTACACGACCGCCTTCAACGAAGCGGCGGTGCCCGATCTGCTGCGCCCGATCGCCGATGCATTCGGTGGCGGCTCGGCGGGCGGGGGGCTCTGGGATTTCGCTCAGTCCGTCGGCTCGCCGCTGAGCCTGAAGGCGATCGGCATCGAGGAGGCCGATCTCGACCGCGCGGCGGCGATCGCGGTGAAGAATGCCTATGCGAATCCGAGGCCGATCGACCCGGGATCGATAAGGGAACTCCTTCAGGCGGCGTGGGAGGGACGCCGTCCGGGGGACTAAGAACAAAACAAGAGGGAGGAACCACACATGATCACAAGACGCAGCCTACTGAAAGCCTCGGCGGCGACAGGCCTGGCGCTGGCCGGTTCGCGCCTGGCGACGCCAGCCATCGCGCAAGGCGCCAAGATCCGTCTGGGCTATGTTTCGCCACAGACGGGGCCACTCGCCGGCTTCGCGGAGAGCGATGCCTACAACATCAAGGCCTTCCTCGCTTCCGAGGCGGGCAAGAACTTCGAGGTCATCGTCAAGGACAGCCAGTCGAACCCCAATCGCGCGGCCGAGGTGGCGAAGAGCCTGATCGTCGATGACGAGATCAACCTGATGCTCGTCGGCTCGACGCCCGAGAACACCAACCCGGTGGCCACCACCTGCGAGGCGGAGGGCATGCCGGTCATCTCGACGATGGCGCCGTGGCAGCCCTGGTTCATCGGCCAGCAGGGCAATCCGGCCGATCCGTCCTCGTGGAAGCCCTTCAACTTCGCCTATCATTATTTCTGGGGTCTCGAAGACATCATCGCCGTCTACACCGGCATGTGGAAGCAGCTTTCCACCAACGGCAAGGTGGGCGGGCTGTTCCCCAACGATGCCGACGGCAATGCGTGGGGCGACCCGAAGAACGGGTTGAAGCCCGGCCTCGATGCCGCCGGTTTCAGCCTTGCCGATCCTGGTCGCTATCAGAACCTCTCGGACGATTTCACCGCGCAGGTCAACGCCTTCAAGGCGGCCAATGCCGAGATCGTCACCGGTGTGGTCATTCCGCCCGACTTCACCACCTTCTGGAACCAGGCCCGCCAGCAGGGCTTCAAGCCCAAGGCAGTGACGGTGGCCAAGGCGATCCTCTTCCCGCAATCGGTCGAGACGCTCGGCGATGCCGGCCACAACCTCTCGTCCGAGGTCTGGTGGTCGGCCTCGCATCCGTTCAAATCGTCCGTGACCGGCGAGAGTTCGGCGGAACTCGCGGCGGATTTCACCGCCAAGACCGGGCGTCCCTGGACCCAGCCGATCGGCTTTGTCCATTCGTTGTTCGAAGTGGCGGCCAATGTCATGGGCCGCGTTTCGGATCCGACCAATGCCGAGGCGATCGCGACGGCGATAGCGGCCACGGACATGACGACCGTGGTGGGCAAGGTGGCCTGGAGCGGTGCGGGACTGCCGCCTTTCGCCGCGAAGAACGTCTGCAAGACGCCGCTCGTTGGCGGGCAGTGGCGCAAGAAGACCGGCGGCGGCTTCGATCTGGTGATCGTCGAAAACGCCGGCGCTTCCGAGATTCCCGCCGCCGGCAAGATGGAAGCCCTGGCCTGACGCTGCCGAGGGCGGCTGATGCCGCCGCCCTCGTTCGGCGCAATCCAAGGATCGTAGCCCAAGAATGGTAGCCCAAGAATGGCAGCAATGATGCTCAGGCTGGAAAACGTCTCGAAATCGTTCGGCGCCCTGAAGGTTACGGATGGCGTGACCGTCACGGTTCCGCGCGGCGAGGCGTTGGGCATCATCGGTCCGAACGGGGCCGGAAAATCGACGCTCTTCAACCTGATCACCGGCAATTTGTTTGCAAATGAGGGTCGCATCGAATTCCTCGGCCGCGACGTGACCCGTGCTCCGGCCATGGAGCGGGTGCGCATGGGCGTCGGCCGCAGCTTCCAGATTCCGCAGCCTTTCGAGGGGCTGACCGTGTTCGAGAATCTCCTGACTGCCGCCGCCTTCGGCCGGGGCGGACGCGAGGCCGAAATGGTCGACGATTGCGCTGGTATCCTCGAGGAGGCGGAGCTTCTGAGGAAGGCCAACGTCGTGGCCGGCTCGCTCAGCCTTCTCGATCGCAAGCGCCTTGAACTCGCCCGCGCCTTGGCGACGGGCCCCGAGCTTCTGCTCCTGGACGAGATCGCCGGCGGTCTGACGGAGGGCGAATGCAAGGCCCTGGTCGCAACGATCAGAGCCATCCACGCGAGGGGAACCACCATCATCTGGATCGAGCATGTGCTGCATGCCCTGACGTCGGTGGTCGAGCGGCTTCTCGTGCTGGATTTCGGGCGCGTGATCGGGATCGGTGCGCCCGATGAGATCATGGCCTCGAAGGCGGTTCGCGAAATCTATCTGGGGCTCGAGGTCTGATGCTGGAAACGCGCGACCTCACCGCGAATTACGGCCAGTTCCGGGCGCTGTTCGGTGTGGATATCACCGTGGCCGCGGGCGAATGCGTGGCGATCATCGGCGCCAACGGCGCCGGGAAATCCACGCTGATGCGCTCGATCACGGGCGTGATCGGCAATGAGCCCGGCATGGTGCTGCACAGGGGCGAGCCGATTGGCGCGCTGTCTTCGGCAGAGATCATGAAGCGCGGCATCACCATGGTGCCGGAAGGCCGCCGGCTGTTCCCTTCGCTGACCGTCGAGGAAAATCTGCTGGTCGGCGGGCAAGCGCGCAAGGTGCCGGGGCCGTGGAGCCTCGACACGGTCTATGACCTTTTCCCGATCCTGCGCGAGCGGCGTAAGAGCCCCAGCACCGCACTCTCGGGCGGCCAGCAGCAGATGGTGGCGATCGGCCGGGCGCTGATGTCGAACCCCGAATTGCTGCTCTGCGACGAGATCAGCCTCGGCCTCGCGCCCGTCGTCATCCGCGATATCTACGCAGCCCTTCCCAGGATCCGCGCAGGCGGCGCCGCGATCGTGCTGGTGGAGCAGGATATCGGCAAGGCGCTGGCGGTGGCCGATCGCGTCTACTGCATGATGGAGGGTCGCGTCATGCTGGTCGCCAAGGCGGCAGAGGTCACGCGCGAAGAAATACATTCTGCCTATTTCGGAGTGGCGGCATGACGCGGGAACCGAGGCTCCGTCGTTTGCTCGCGCAGTGCTGTTGTGGCCTGATCGAGGTGGCGCGGCGATGATCTGGCTGGACACCCTCGTGCAGGGGATTCTGCTGGGCGGGCTCTATGCCCTGTTTGCAGCAGGGTTGAGCCTTGTCTTCGGCATCATGCGGCTGGTGAATCTTGCCCATGGCGACCTCATCATTCTTGCCGCCTATCTGGTTTTGATGGGCGTCACGCTGCTCGGCCTGTCGCCCTGGATCGCCGCCCTGGTCGCCATGCCGGTGATGTTCGCGCTCGGCTGGCTATTGCAGGCCGCCGTCTTGAACCGCGTGCTGGGCAAAGACATCCTGCCGCCGCTTCTCGTCACGTTCGGCCTGTCGGTCGCCCTGCAGAACGGGCTGCTCGAGGTCTTTTCCGCCGACAGCCGCCGCATTCCGGTTGGCGCGTTGGAGGGGGCGTCGCTCGATCTCGGGCTGGTCACGGTGGGGATCATGCCGCTGATGACCTTTGCCTCGGCGATCGTGATGATCATTGCCCTGAACGGGCTCTTTTACCACACCGCCCTCGGCCGTGCCTTCCGCGCCACTTCGGACGACGCCGTGACGGCGGGGCTGATGGGGATAGAGCCGAAGCGGATTTTCGCGATCGCCACCGGGATCGCCATGGTCGTGGTGACGCTGGCGGCGCTCTATCTCGGCATGCGAGCGAACTTCGATCCCTCGATCGGGCCGGCGCGGCTGATCTATGCCTTCGAGGCGGTGATCATCGGCGGCCTCGGCAGCCTGTGGGGAACGCTTGCCGGCGGGATCATCATCGGCGTGGCGCAGACGTTCGGTGCGGTGCTGAATCCGGAATGGCAGATCCTGGCCGGCCACATCGCCTTCCTGGCCGTGATGCTGCTCAAGCCGCGCGGGCTTTTTCCGCGCGCAGTGGATTGAGGGGCGGCATGTATCGACTGACAACCCGCACCTGCGCCGGAACCGTGACTGCGATCACGGTGCCGATCTTCATCGTCGCCGCGCTCGCGCTGCCTGCCGTGGCCTCGCGTGGCGTCGTCCAGGATCTGTTCTTCATCCTCACCATGCTGACGCTGGCGCAGATATGGAACCTGCTGGCGGGCTATGGCGGTCTGGTCTCAGTGGGCCAGCAGGCCTTCGTCGGCATCGGCGCCTATGCGATGTTCGCCGGCGTCATCCTGCTCGGCTGGAACCCGGTCCTGGCGATCCCGCTGGGCGGCCTCGCGGCGCTGGTGCTGGCGGTTCTGACGGCCTTCTTCGCCTTCCGCTTGCAGGGCGCCTATTTCGCCATCGGCACCTGGGTGATCGCCGAAGTGACGCGCCTGCTGGTCGCGCAGTGGAAGGCGCTTGGCGGCGGCACCGGCACCTCGCTGCCGCGCGAGGCGACGAGCAGCATCCTGGGCACCGATGCGATCCGGGCGCTGTTCGGCGTCCGCGAGGCCGCGGCACGCGACGTCCTGGCCTACTGGCTGGCTTTGGCGCTGGTCGTGGCTGTGACGGGCGGCATCTATTGGCTGCTGCGCAGTCGCCTTGGGCTGGCGCTGGCGGCCGTGCGCGACAATGTCGACGCGGCGCAATCGGTGGGCGTCGATACCGGCCGGCTCAGATGGGCGGTCTTTCTGATCGCCGCGGCCGCCACCGGGCTGACGGGCGCGCTGATCTTCCTGCAGACGGCCCGTATCTCGCCAGGAGCGGCCTTTGCCGTCACCGACTGGACCGCCAACGTCATCTTCATTGTCGTCATCGGCGGCATCGGCACCATCGAGGGGCCGATCCTCGGTGTGCTGGTCTTCTTTGCGCTGCGCTCGGCGCTGGCCGACTACGGCAGCTGGTACTTGATGACGCTCGGCCTCATCGCCGTCGTCGTGATGCTTTTTGCGCCAAAGGGGCTGTGGGGGCTGATCGCATCCCGCAATGGCCTGCACCTGTTTCCGGTCCGCCGCAGGCTGATCGGTCCGAAGATCGAGGGAGGAATTTGATGGCGGATATCGAAACCGACGTGCTGATCGTCGGCACGGGCCCAGCCGGCTCGGCCACGGCGGCGCTGCTGTCCAGCTACGGCGTGGCCAACATGATCGTCAATCGCTACCGCTGGTTGTCGAATACGCCGCGTGCCCACATCACCAACCAGCGCACCATGGAAGTGCTGCGCGATCTCGGTCCGGATGTCGAGGCAGAGGCCATGATGCACGCCTCGCCGCAGGAGCTGATGGGCGAGAACGTGTTCTGCGAAAGCCTGGCCGGCGAGGAGATCGGCCGCATGAAGAGCTGGGGCATCCACCCGCTCTCGAAGGCCGAACATCTCCTGTCGTCTCCCTGCCTCATGAACGATCTGCCGCAGACCTTCATGGAGCCGATCCTGTTCAAGTCGGCCTGCGCCCGGGGGACGCAGGCGCGCATGAGCACGGAATATGTCAGCCATGTCCAGGATGCGGACGGCGTGACCACGACCTGCCGCGATCGGCTGTCGGGCAAGGATTTCACCGTGCGGTCGAAGTTCCTCGTCGGCGCCGACGGCGGCAACTCGTTGGTGGCCGAGCATCTGGGCCTGCCGCTCGAGGGGAAGATGGGTGTCGGCGGGTCGATGAACATCCTGTTCAGGGCCGATCTCTCGAAGTATGTCGCCCACCGGCCAAGCGTCCTCTACTGGGTCATGCAGCCCGGCGCCGACGTCGGCGGCATCGGCATGGGCCTCGTTCGCATGGTGCGGCCGTGGACCGAGTGGCTGATCGTCTGGGGCTACGACATCAACCAGCCGCCGCCGGAGGTGACGCCGGAACTGGCCACCGAGGTCGCGCGTCAGCTGGTCGGCGATCCCGCGCTCGAGATCGAGCTCCTGGGCGCCAACACCTGGACCGTGAACAATTGCTTCGCCACGCAGATGCAGAAGGGGCGGGTGTTCATCATGGGCGACGCCGCGCACCGGCATCCGCCCTCGAACGGGCTCGGCTCGAACACGTCGATCCAGGACGGGTTCAACCTCGCCTGGAAGCTTGCCAAGGTCATCAAGGGGCAGGCGGGGGTCGGGCTTCTCGACAGCTTCTCGGCCGAGCGCGCACCGATCGCGCGCCAGATCGTGACGCGCGCGAACCAGTCCATCGCCGAATTCGGACCGATCTTCGAGGCGCTCGGCATGGACGGCGGCGTGGATCACGACAAGATCCAGAGGAACATGGAGGCTCGCGCCGACGCGACGCCCGCCGCCGAAGCGCAGCGTGAGGCGCTCCGCAAGGCCATCGCCTTCAAGAAGTACGAGTTCGACGCCCATGGCGTCGAGATGAACCAGCGCTATGCGTCGGGCGCGGTGGTGACCGACGGCCAGGGCGAGCCGGCTTTCGAGAAGGATCGCGAGCTGCACTATGCGCCAACGACGTGGCCGGGCGCGCGCTTGCCGCATGTCTGGGTCTTCGAGCGCTCGGGCAGGAAGGTCTCGACGCTCGATCTTTGCGGGCATGGCGAGTTCACGCTGTTGACCGGTATTGGCGGCGAGGCGTGGGTCGCCGCGGCGGAGACGGTGGGCGCGGAGCTCGGTCTGCCGATCCGCAGCCATGTGATCGGCCCGCGCCGCGCGATCGAGGATCACACCGGCGACTGGGCCGGCGCGCGGGAGATCCGCGACACCGGCTGCCTGATCGTCCGTCCCGACCACCACGTCGCCTGGCGCTCCGAAACGCTGGCGGCCGATCCGGCGGCCGAACTGCGCCGGGTGTTCAAATCCGTTCTGGCGCGCTGAGGAGGATCCCATGATCGACGAACACGAATCCGGTTATTTCACCGAAGCGAACTCGGCCGAAATCGTCGTGGCGCGAAACAGGAACGCTGGGGATGAGCGGCTCAAAGAGGTGATGGAGGTCATCACCCGCAAGCTGCACGAGGCGGTGAAGGAGATCGAGCCGACACAAGAGGAATGGTTCGGCGCGATCATGTTCCTGACGCAGACGGGCCAGATCTGCAACGAGTGGCGGCAGGAGTACATCTTGCTGTCGGATGTTCTCGGCGTCTCGATGCTGGTCGATGCGATCAACAACCGCAAGCCGTCGGGCGCCTCGGAATCCACGGTGCTGGGACCTTTCCACGTCGCCGATGCGCCCGAACTGCCGATGGGCTCGAACATCTGCCTCGACCAGAAGGGCGAGCCGATGTTCGTGCATGGCCGCATCCTCGACACCGAGGGCAACCCGATCGCAGGCGCCAAGATCGACGTCTGGCAGGCCAATGACGAGGGCTTCTACGACGTGCAGCAGAAGGGCATCCAGCCCGACTTCAACCTGCGCGGCGTGTTCCGCACCGGCGTGGACGGACGTTATTGGTTCCGCGGCGTCAAGCCCAAATACTACCCGATCCCTGATGACGGCCCGGTCGGCAAGCTGCTGGGCGCGCTAGGCCGCCACCCCTATCGTCCTGCGCATCTCCACTACATCGTCGAGGCCGAAGGCTTCGACGTGCTGACCACGCACATCTTCGATCCGGACGATCCGTACATCGATTCAGATGCCGTTTTCGGCGTGAAGAAGAGCCTGCTCGCCGAATTCCGCAAGGTCGAGGACGCCGAAGCCGCCGCCAGGGTCGAGGTCGCGGCCCCGTTCTACGACGTGGAGTTCGATTTCGTGCTGTCGCGCAAGGGAGGAAACTGATGGCCGCACTTGAGAAGATGTTCGATGTCAGGGGCAAGTCGGTGATCGTCACCGGCGGCGCCAGCGGCATCGGGCAGGCCTATGCCGAGATCATGGCCGAGCACGGGGCGAAGGTCTGCATCTTCGACCTGAACCCTGCCGGACTGGAGCAGACCGTGACGGCGATCAGGGCGGCGGGTGGCGATGTCTGGGGCCAGGTCGTCGACGTCGGCGACCGTGCGGCCATGGCCGCAGCCTTCGACAAGGTGGCCGAGAAGGCGGGCTCGATCGATGTCGTGTTCGCCAACGCCGGGATCGATGCCGGGCCGGGCTTCAACACCCCGACGGGCGAAAGGAACCCCGAGGGCGCCATCGAGAACCTGCCCGATGAGCACTGGGACAAGGTGATCGAGATCAACCTGACCTCGGTCTACACCACGATCAAGCATGCCGTCCGGCACATGAAGCCGAATGGCGGCGGCCAGATCATCGTCACCTCGTCCATCGCCTCGCTGATCAACGAGAGCATTGTGGGCACGCCCTACATGCCCGCCAAGGCCGCGGTGAACCATCTCGTTCGCCACATGGCGATGGAGCTCGGCGCCTACAACATCCGCATCAATGCCATCCTGCCCGGCCCCTTCATCACCAACATCGCCGGCGGCCGGCTGCGCAATCCGGCGGACCGCAAGGCCTTCGAGGCCCAGTCGCTCATCGGCCGGATCGGCGACCCTGAAGAGATCAAGGGCCTGGCGCTTTATCTGGCCTCGCCAGCCGCGTCCTACGTGACGGGCTCGCTGATCGTCATCGACGGCGGCTCGCTGCTGCGCATGACCTGAACAAGCTGTGAACTGACGCCGGTCTCGTCGAGGGGACGGGCCGGCTTAACCAAGGGAGGAAACGACGATGACCTACTACAATAGACTTGTGAAATCGGGCTTGCCCAGCCGCCGAAGCGTCCTGAAGGGGCTTGGAGCCGGCCTTGCCGCCAGCACGCTGGGCATGCCGGCCTATGTGCGCGCCGCGACGGCGGGGAAGATCAAGCTCGGCTATCTCAGCCCCACGACTGGGCCGCTCGCCCTCTTCGGCGAAACGGACGGCTATACCTTGCAGAAGATCCGCGCCCTGCTCGGCGGCCAGCTGCAATGCGCCAACGGCAATACCTACGAGATCGAGATCCTCGATCGCGACAGCCAGTCCAATCCGAACAAGGCGTCGGAAATCGCCGGCAACCTCATCCTGAACGACGAGGTGCATCTGCTCGTTCCGGCCTCGACCACCGACACGATCCTGCCGGCGGCCGAGCAGTCCGAACTCTATGAGACCCCCTGCATTTCCTCCGGCGCTCCCTGGCAAGCGGTGATCATGCCGCGCGGCGGCGGCAAGCAGACCTTCGACTGGACCTATCATTTCTTCTGGGGCCTCGACGAGGCGCTGAACACCTTCGTCGGACTCTGGAACCATCTGGAGACCAACAAGAAGGTCGGGATGCTGTTTCCCCAGAACATCGACGGCGAGACCTGGGGCAACGACGAATATGGCCTGCCGGCGCCGACCCGCAAGGCCGGCTACGAGGTCGTGGTGCCCGGCTATTTCCAGCCGCGCACCAATGATTTCTCCGCACAGATCGCCGAGTTCAAGAAGCAGGGCTGCGAGATCATCGGCGGCATCACCTATCCGGACGATCTGAAGACCTTCGTCACCCAGTGCAACCAGCAGGGCTTCAAGCCGAAGGCGGTCACGGTGGCGGCAGCGCTGCTGTTTCCAGGCGGTGTCGAAGCGATGGGGCCGCTTGGCAACGGCATGTCCTCGGAGGTCTGGTGGACGCCGGCCTTCCCGTTCAAGTCGTCGCTGACCGGGCAGGTCAGCAGCGACATCGCCAGCCAATGGGAAGCCGATTCGAAGCGCCAGTGGACGCAGCCGCTGGGCTATTCGCATGCCTTGCTCGAGGTCGCGCTCGACATCCTGAAGCGCTCTTCCAATCCGCTCGACCGTACGGCCAACCGTGACGCTCTGGTCGCTACCGATCTGCAGACGCTGGTCGGTCATATCAAGTTCGACGGCTCGCCCCACAAGAACATCTGCAAGACGCCGATCTTCGGCGGCCAGTGGGTGAAGGGCGAGAAATGGCCCTATGACCTGAAGATCGTCGACAACACGGTCAATCAGCTCTTCGCGCCCCAACAGGCCATCAAGCCGATCACCTGGTGACATGAGCGGGGACGCGGGCGGAGTTATGGATAGAGAAATCCTGCTGAAGGCGCGCGGCGTGTCGAAGTCCTTCGGCGCCGTCCGCGTCCTGCATGAGGTGAGTTTCGACGTGCATCGGGGCGAGGTGCTGGGCATTCTCGGCCCGAACGGGGCGGGCAAGACGACGCTGTTCAACATGATCAGCGGCGATTTGAAGGCGTCCGGCGGCGAGATCCAGCTCGGCGACACGGCGCTCCGCGGCGAGCCGCCCTTCCGGCGCTGCCAAATGGGGATCGGGCGAACCTACCAGATCCCGCGTCCCTATTCCGGCATGACCACTTTCGAAAACCTGCTGGTCGCCGCCGCTTTCGGCGGCGGCCGGTCCGAGAAGAGGAGCTATGCCTTCTGCGCCCAGGTCCTGCGCGATTGCGAGCTCTCCGACAAAGCCAATGTCTCGGCCGGCGCTCTGACTCTGCTTGACCGCAAACGGCTGGAGCTGGCGCGCGCGCTGGCGTCGGATCCGAGGCTGCTGCTGCTGGACGAGATCGCGGGCGGGCTGACCGACGATGAATCGAAGGCGCTGGTGGCGCTGGTGCGCCGCATCCGCGACCGCGGCATCACCATCGTGTGGATCGAGCATGTGCTGCACGCGCTGCTGGCGGTCGCCGACCGGCTGCTGGTGCTGAACTTCGGCGAGAAGATCGCCGAAGGCGTGCCCGCCGAAGTGATCGCGCTGCCCGAGGTCCAGCGCGTCTACATGGGGATCGAGGCATGACGGCCGTTCTTTCCACCCACGGGCTCTTGGCCCGCTATGGCGACTTCCAGGCGCTCTACGGCGTCGACATCGAGCTGCACCAGGGCGAGGCCGTGGCCCTGATCGGCGCCAACGGGGCAGGAAAATCCACCCTCCTGCGTTCGATCATGGGCCTGCTCCCGGTCGGGCGCGAGATGGTGCTGCTGCATGGCGAGCCCGTCGGCGGCACCGCCACCGATCGCATGGTGCAGAAGGGCGTCGCCATCGTGCCGGAGGGCCGCCGCCTCTTCACCGGCATGTCGGTCGAGGACAATCTTCGCGTCGCCATCGACCAGGCCGCGCGCATGGGCGCCAAGGGCGGATGGACGCTGCCGCGGTTGCATCAGCTGTTCCCGATCCTCAAGGAGAAGGCCCGCACGCAGGTGCAGAGCCTCTCGGGCGGGCAGCAGCAGATGGTGGCGATCGGCCGCGCGCTGCTGTGTCAGCCGCGGGTGCTGCTCTGCGACGAGATCAGCCTCGGTCTTGCGCCCAAGGTGATCCGCGAGATCTATGCCGCCTTGCCCGAAATCCGCGCCACCGGAACGGCGATGATCGTGGTCGAACAGGATGTCGGCCTCGCCCGGACCGCCTCGGACCGCCTCTACTGCATGCTGGAGGGGCGCGTGACCCTGACCGGCAGGTCCGCCGAAATCACGCGCGAGCAGATCGGCAAAGCCTATTTTGGAGCGGGCCATGGAGTGGTTTGACGCCTTGGTGCAGGGGATCCTGCTGGGCGGCATGTATGCCCAGTATGCACTCGGCATGGCGCTCATGTTCGGCGTCATGCGGATCGTCAACATCAGCCATGGCGATCTGGTGATCTTGCTGTCGCTGATCGGCATTTCGATCGCCACGGCCTGGGGTCTGGGACCGCTGCCTGTGCTGATCGTGCTGGTGCCGCTCGCGGTGCTGATGGGCTGGGTGCTGCAGAAGGCCGTGCTGAACCGCGTGGTGGGCAGCGATCCGCTGCCCTCGCTGATCGCGACCTTCGGACTGTCGATCGCGCTGCAGAACCTGATGCTCCAGATATGGTCCGCGAACAGCCGGTCGTTGCCCGGCCATGGGATCGAGAGCCAGTCCATCGAGATCGGCGGTATCTATATCGGCCTGCTGCCGCTGATCGTGCTGGCTGTCGCCACGGGGCTTACATGGGGCCTCGACCTGACGCTGAAGCGCACGCGCTTTGGCCGCGCGCTTCGCGCCGCGTCGGCCGATGTCGAGGCGGCGGCGATGACCGGCATAAACCCGCGCGCCGTCTATGCGATGGCGACAGCGGCGGCGGTCGGCATCCTCGGCTTTGCCGCCGTCTTCCAGGCGTTGCGGTCGACCGTTGCGCCGGCCGATGGACCCGCCCAGCTGATCTACGCGTTCGAAGCGGTGATCATCGGCGGCATGGGTACGGTATGGGGCGCCTTCGCCGGCTCGATGGTCCTCGGCATTTCGCAAGCCATCGGCTTCCGCATCGATCCGGGCTTCGGCGTGCTTGCCGGACATATCGTCTTCCTGATCGTGCTGGCGACCCGCCCGCAGGGCCTGTTCGGAAAGGCATTGTCATGAGTGCGATCCCCTATGCGGCAACCGAGGTGCCCGAGGTGCTGGTCCAGCGCCAGACCCGGTCCGGTCGCATCGCGATGACGCTGGCGGTGCTGGCGATGATCGGTGTCGCGGCCATGCCGTGGTGGGCCTCGACCGGCACGATCCGGTCGGTTCTGGTGCTTTGCTGCTATATCGCCGTCGCGCAGATGTGGAACCTGCTCGCCGGCTATGCCGGCCTCGTCTCGGTGGGCCAGCACGCCTTCATGGGCGCGGCCGGCTATGCGCTTTTCGTGCTGGCGCAGACTTACGGCATCAATCCGTTTGTGGCGGTCTTCCTTTCGCTCCTGGTGCCGACCGCGCTGGCCGTACCGATCTACCTGCTGCTGCATCGCCTGGATGGCCCCTATTTTTCGATCGGAACATGGGTGGTGGCCGAGGTCTTCCGGCTGACCGCCTCGAACCTGCCGCTCGTAAATTCCGGTGCCGGCATGTCGCTGCGCGTGATGAAGGACTATTCGGCCTTCGAGCGGAATGTCGCCATGTCGCTGCTCTGCGCGGGGATGCTGCTCGTCACGCTGGGCGGCAGCTACTGGCTGCTTCGCTCGCGCTTCGGCCTTGCGCTGATCGCCATGCGCGACAATCCGGTCGCGGCTGCCAGCCAGGGCGTGAATGTCGTGAAGCTGCGCTTCCTGATCTACGTCGCGTCGGCGGTCGGCTGCGGCCTTGCGGGCGCGATCTATTTCATGGCGCAGCTGCGCATCACCCCCGGTTCGGCCTTTGATCCGATGTGGGCGAACGTCGCGATCTTCATCGTCATGGTCGGCGGGATCGGATCCATCGAGGGCGTGCTGATCGGATCGCTGATCTTCTTCATCGCGGACCGCTGGTTCGGCGAGTACGGCGCAACCTATTTCGTCGTTCTCGGCCTGATGACGCTCATGGTCGCGCTTTACGCCCGTACCGGTATCTGGGGCCTGATCTCGAAACGATGGGATGCGCCGTGGTTCCCGATCCGGCGCAAGCTCGTCGATCCGAAACATTGAGAGGGAGGATTTCATGAAAGCGGCCATCTTCGATACGGTCGGCAGCCCGCTGCGGATCGGCATGGTTCCCGATCCGACGCCGGCGCCGGACGAGGTCGTCTTGCGTGTCGCCGCCTGCGGCATCTGCGGCAGCGATCTGCACATCACCGAGGATCCGGTGCCCTTCGGCATCGGAAGCGGCTTCGTCCTTGGCCACGAATTCGCAGGCGACATCGTCGCGGTCGGATCGAAAGTGACCGGCCTTCGAATCGGCGACCGTGTAGCCATCGTGCCGATGCGCGGCTGTGGACAGTGCGAGGCCTGCGGGCGAGGCGATCCGGGGCGCTGTCGCGAGATGGAGCTGATCGGCGGCGGCTATGCGCAATACGCGACCGTCGCCGCACGCCAGTGCCATATCCTGCCCGACGACGTGGCGCTCGAGGATGGTGCGCTGGCCGAACCGCTCACGGTGGCACTGCATTGCATCGTCCGCTCGGGCATGAAGCCGGGAGACCGGATCGCCATCCTTGGCGCCGGACCGATCGGCCTGCTCGTCGCCTTCTGGGCGCGGCGGATGGGAGCGTCGCGTGTCGTGGTGGCCGATATCCACAGCCATCAGCGCGAGCGCGCGCTTGCTCTCGGCGCGACCGGCTTCGCGCTTTCGGGCGAGAAGCTGACCGAGAACCTCGCCGATCTCTGCGGCGGAGCACCCGATATCGTGTTCGAATGCGTTGGCAAGCGTGGCCTCATCGGCGCGGCGGTCGAAGCCGTCCGGCTGCAGGGCACGGTGGTCGGCGTCGGCCTCTGCATTGGCGGCGACCAGTGGGACCCGTTCATCGCGCTGATGAAGGAAGTGAATCTGCTGTTCTCGGTCTTCTTCCATCAGCGCAACGAATTCGGCGTTGCCCTCGATGCGCTGCGCGGCGGACCTTTCGCGCCGCAGGCTCTGATCACCGATCGGATCGACCTCCCGCCGGTTCCACAGATATTCGAGAGCCTTCGCCGCCGCACCACGCAATGCAAAGTGCTGATCCAGCCGGACCTTGTTTGAGGCCGGACCTTGTTTGAGGAGAGTGTAAATGGCCGTTCAATTCGAAACGCTCGAATACGATATCGGTGGCACGAAAACGATGGTGAAGGCCATCGGCGAAGGCAAGCCCGTGCTGTTCCTGCACGGCGCCTCGACGCTTGAAGGCTTCGGCTTTGCCGAAGGCCTCGCCGACCGCTTTCGCGTGCTCTGCCCGAGCCATCCGGGCTTCGGCTTTTCAGGCGCGGCGCCGCATGTGGCCGGGATGTCCGACATGGTTCTGCACTATCTGAACCTGCTCGATGTTCTGGACCTGCCGGAGAAGCCTCATCTCATTGGTTTTTCCATGGGCGGCTGGATGGCGACCGAGCTCGCCGGCCTTGCGCGCGAACGCTTCGCCAAGGTGGTGCTGATCGCCCCCGCGGGGCTCGACGATCCCGCGCACCCGGCCACCAATCTTGGCGCGGTCGCACCGCAAGAGCTGCCGGCCCATCTGGCGCACGATGTCTCGGTGGCGCTGCACTATTTCCCGGATGGCTCGGACGCCGCCTTTGCGGAGGCCTTCGGCGCCGATCGCGCCCGCGAAGGCGAGACGCTCGGTCGGCTGCTGACACCATTCGGCATGGGCCATCCGAACCTGCGGCGCTTCCTGGCGCGCATCACCAACCCGACGCTGGTCGTCTGGGGCACCAAGGACCGTCTGCTGCCGGCGAGCCAGGCGCCGCTCTTTGTCGAGGCGCTGCCTAACGCACAGCTGATCCTGGTCGAGGACGCCGGCCACTTCGTCATGCAGGAAAAACCCGAAACGCTCAGGAAGATCGGCGACTTCCTCGCCGGCTGACCGCATTTGAAAAAGGAGGAGAAGACAATGAACAAACCCATCAAACACAGCTCGTGGGGGACGACCACCGACTATCGCGACCTGCTGAAGAAGATCGCGGAGATCGGGCCGGCCCTGGAAGCCAATGCCACCGCCGATGAGGAGAGCGGCGAACTGACTGCGGCCACGTTCGAGCTGCTGAAGCCGCTGCGCATGTCGCATATCTTCGCCGCGGAGAGCCTCGGCGGCGCGCAGTTGCGACCCACCCAGGGGCTCGAACTGCTGGAGACGATCACCTGGTATTCGGGAGCGGCCGGCTGGGTTTCAATGGTGCATTGCTGCATCGGTGCGATGTCGGCGGCCTTTCTGCCGGACAGCGCGGTCGAGCGGCTGTTCGCGCCGGGCACCGACAACCGTTTCTCGGGGCAGGGCGCGCCGCTCGGCATGCTGAAGAAGGTCGACGGCGGTTACCGGCTGAACGGCAAGTGGAGCTATGGCAGCGGCTTCAGCCACGCCACCTATAGCCACAGTGCCGCCTTCGTCGATGACGGCACCGGCAAGCCCGCCAAGGACGACAAGGGCAATTTGATTATCATGTGCGCCCATGCTCCGATCTCGCAGCATAAGCAGCTCGGCAATTGGGACGTCCTGGGCCTCGGCGGCACCGGCAGCATCGACTATGCGGCCGAGGACGTCTTCATCGCCGACGATCTCGTCTTCCCGATCCTGACCGCACCGCCGCTGCGCCAGAAGGAGTTCTTCAGTCTCGGTGTCGTGGGCCTCGCCGCCATCGGTCATACCGGCTGGGCGCTCGGCACCGGGCGGCGGATGCTGGATGAGATCGCCAAGTTCGCCCGCTCGAAGTCAGGCCGCGCCGGACTGATCGGCGAGAGCGAGAAGTTCTGGCACGACTATGGCCGCGCCGAAGCCCGCTATCGCGCTGCCCGCGCCTTTGTCTTCGAAGTCTGGCGCGACATCGAGGCGACAGTCGAAGCCGGCAACAGCGTATCGACGCGGCAGATCAGCCTTGTCCATCTGGCCAAATCCGAGATTCACGAGGTTGGCGTCGATATCTGCAACTTCGCCTACCGCGCGGGCGGCGGGGCGTCGCTGCGCGCCGGCGTGATCCAGCGCACCTTCCGCGAGATGATGGTGGCGGCCAACCACTTCACGATCGCGCCGTCGATCGTCACCTCGGCCGGCCGCGACATAGGCGGCCTGTGGAGCGATCGCACCTGGCAGTTCTACGACCTGATCGAGAAGAAGTAGTCGCAAGGGCCGGACAGCGGACGCCGTCCGGCCCCTTTTTCATGCTGCAGAAGAGAGATGCCGATGAGCTACCCGCATCCGATGACCAACGCCTTCCGCGAAGCCTTTCGCCACCACCCGGCCGGTGTTGCCGTGATCACGGCCGATCCCGGCGACAGACCGGTGGCGATGACCGTGTCCTCGCTGATCTCGGTAAGTGCCGCGCCGCCGGTCGTCGCCTTCTCGCTGTCGATGAAATCCACCTCGTCCGAGCCCTTGCTGCGGGCCGAGACCATGGTGATCCACCTGCTGCGCTTCACCGATATCGACCTGGCGCAACTCTGCGCGTCGAGTGGCGCAGAACGCTTCCCGCCGGGGGGCGCCTGGGCGCGTCTGCCCACGGGCGAGCCGCGCTATACCGGCGTTTCGACCTGGTTCCGCGCCCGCCGACTCGGCGTCCTGCCGATCGAGGGCGCTACGCTGGTCGCGGCCGAGCTTCTGGACGGCGAGGTGCAGCCGGACGAGGTCCCTCCGGAGGCGCATTCGCTGGTCTATCTCGACCGGCGCTGGCATCGCCTGCACAAGGAACTGGACGGCGTGGCCGAGCTTCTTGAGTCGTCGCGTTTTCTCTAGGCGAACCGGGTTCCGCGACGAGCCGCGAGGGCAATCCCGCTTCTTGACCCTTATACCGGCCCCTTATGCCGGCTTGTCATCCGGGTGGCCGAGTTCGCAAAACCAGCCGCCCAGATACTTCACCGAGGGTGCCTTCGGATCGAGAACCGGCGTC
Source organism: Mesorhizobium norvegicum (assembly GCF_004919685.1). GTDB lineage: Bacteria > Pseudomonadota > Alphaproteobacteria > Rhizobiales > Rhizobiaceae > Mesorhizobium > Mesorhizobium norvegicum. The sequence goes on from NZ_SMYZ01000060.1 coordinate 69,061, forward strand.
CTCGCCTCCACCGCTGCGCGGAACGGCTCGGCACTGTCCTGGGGTACAAATCCGATATGGTCGGCGCCGCTGTTGTCGACCATCTTCAGCTTGTTGTCGGAAATGCCGAAGGAGATCGTATGCCCGACGCGCGGCGCCGTAAGTGCTGCCTCGACCAGGCGCACGCAGTCGGCAAAGGAAAGGTACGACCACAACATGCGGCGGTCGGCCGGTTCGGGAAAGGACGAGAAGATGCGCAGGCACGCGGTTTCGATGCCGAACTTGTCCCAGTAGAGCCGGCTCAGGCTCTCGACGAAATTCTTCGACACGCCGTAGAGGCTGTCTGGGCGTACCGGCGCGTCGACGCCGATATGGGCCTCGACTTCATGGTAGCCGATGGCATGCACCGAGGAGGCATAGATGACGCGCTTCACACCGTGTTTCCGGGCGCCTTCGTAGATGTGGTAGGAGCCGCGAATACTGGAGTCCAGGATCGTCTGCCATGCGCATTCGAGTGGCGCGCCGCCGAAATGCACGATTGCGTCGCAGTCCTTGGTGGCTGCGATGGTCGCTTCCATGTCAGCGAGGTCGAAGACCGCTTCTTCCTCGTGAGGCGCAAGATCGCCGAACGGTTCGCGACCCGCCAGGCGGATCGTTTTTGCCAGCGGCACCAGTCCCTTTCGCAGTTCCGAGCCGAGCCGGCCGGCGGCGCCGGTGATCAGGATGCGTTCGTAATGGGGCATGGTCTACTCCACTTGCGCGACGGCGGCATTGATCCGCGCGATCGCTTCGGCGAGCACCTCCTCGCTGGTGGCGGTGGAGATGCGGAAATAGGGTGAAAGTCCGTAAGCAGCACCGGGCACCGATGCCACGCGGCCTTCGTTCAGGAGATAGGCCGCCACCGCCGTATCGTCCTCCAGCACGACGCCTTTGGATGTCTTGCGGCCGATCAGGCTGGCGCAGCCGATATAGGCATAGAAGGCGCCTTCCGGCGGCGGAAGCGTCAGGCCGTTGATGCGTCTTATGCCATCGACCACCAAATTCCTGCGCGCCTCGAATGCATTGCGGAAACGAGCCACCTCGTCCTGTGGGCCGTTCAGCGCGGCGACCGTCGCCGCCTGGGCAATCGAGCACACCGAGGTGACCGACTGGCTCTGGATGGTCGACATCGCCTTGACGAGTGGCGCCGGGCCAGCCGCGTAGCCGACACGCCAGCCGGTCATCGCATAGGCCTTGGCGACGCCGTTGACGATGAGGCTTCGGTCCCGAAGGTCCGGGCAGGCCTTGCCGAAGGAGACGAATTCGCGACCATCGAAGATGATGTGCTCATAGATCTCGTCGGACAGGATGAGCACCTGTGGATGCCTGGCAAGGATAGCGCCCAGCGCCTTGAGGTCGTCGGCCGAGTAGACCGCGCCGGACGGATTGCCGGGCATGTTCAGGAACAGCCATTTGGTTCTCGGCGTGATCGCCTTTTCGAGCAGCTCGGGCGTCAGCCTGAAGCCGCCGCTTTCCGGGCATTCGACCGTGACGGGCGTGCCGCCGAGCAGCTTCACCATCTCGGGATAGGACACGAAATAGGGTGCGGGCAGGATGGCCTCGTCGCCGGGTTCCAGCGTCGCCATCAGCGCGTTGAAAATGATCTGCTTGGCGCCGTTGGCCACGACGATGTCGTCGGCTGTGTAGTCCAGTCCGTTTTCGCGTCGGAATTTCCCGGCCACCGCCTCGCGCACTTCCGGTGAGCCGGCCGCGGCGGTGTAGAGGGTCTGGCCGGCCTTGGCGGCCGCATAGGCCGCTTCGGTGATGTGGGCAGGCGTCGGAAAATCCGGTTCGCCGAGCCCAAGGTCGATGACGTCGACGCCTTTGGCCCTTAGCGCCTTGGCGGCCTGGGAGGCCGCCATCGAAGCCGACGGCTTGACCACGGACAGGCGCGAGGAAATGTAGCTCATCGGCTTTTCTCCGAAATATAGCCCCTGGACACGTCCTGTGCCCGCGCCTCCGTACTGCGCCTGGAGGGATCGCCATAGCCGCCACCGCCGGGAAGTTCCAGAACCAGACGACGCCCTTCGGGAACGTGCTGCCAGCCCTTGGGGCGCATCAGCGTGCCATCGTCGAGCCTGACGATGCCGGCAATCCCGTCCTTGCCGCCATCGCGGCCTTTGGCTGGATGCCTGACCCGGTCGAACATGGCGGAGAAATCGAACTCGTGGCCCTCGGTGGCCGCGATTTCGAGGATCTGGCCGAGGCCGCCGCGAAATTCCCCGTCGCCGCCGGAATCGGGACGCAGTTCCTTGCGCCAGATGACGATCGGCCCGGTGTGCTCGGTCGCTTCGATCGGCATCGTATGGACACCGGACGGAAAGGCGGTGGCGGAAAGCCCGTCCAGCGTCGGGCGCGCGCCCATGCCGCCGGAATTGAACATCAGCACCTCGGCGCGGCGCCCATCGCCGCCGGCGACCGGCCTGACCGAAATGTGGATGTTCCACAGTGCCGCCGCCCCTTCGGCCAGGATCTGGCCCGGCAGCGCCTTGGCCAGCGCGCCCAGCACCAAATCGGGCACCATGTGGCCGATGACGTGCCGGAGCGACACCGGCGCCGGCCGCGCGGCGTTCAGGATGTTGGTCGGCGACGATATGGTGAACAGAGCGAGCGAGGCCGCATTGTTCGGGATCTCCGGCGCCACCACGCATTTCAGGGCGTAGCAGGCATAGGCCTTGCTGTAGATGATCGGAACGTTGATGCCCCATCGGCTTGTCGGATCGGTGCCGGAGAAGTCGACGTTCAGATGGTCGTCGCCGATCGAGACGGCGGCCACCAGCTTGACCGGCGTGTCGTAGCCGTCGGTCACCAGTTCGTTCGACCAGGTGCCTTTCGGCAGTGCCTTGATGCGCTCCAGCGTCGCGTCGTGGGTGCGCGTGAAGATGAACTCTCCCAGCCTGTCCAGCGATGCCAGACCGATCTCCTGCATCATGTCGACCAGGCGGCGGTGGCCGACCTCGTTGCAGGCGGCCAGCGAATAGAAGTCGCCGACAACCTGGTTCGGCTCGCGCACATTGGCGCGCAGGATCTTCACCAGATCGAGGTTCACCTTGCCGCGTTCGGCGAACTTCATGATCGGGATCTGGATGCCTTCTTCGTAGACCGACTTGCCGTCGGCGCCGAAGCCGCGGCCGCCGACGTCGACCACATGCGCGGTGCAGGCAAAAAACGCCACCAGTTCGCCGTTGAGGAACGAAGGCGAGACCATGGTGATGTCGTGCAGATGGCCCGTGCCTTTCCAGGGATCGTTGGTGACATAGGTGTCACCCTCGTACATCTCCTCGCGCGGGATCTCGTTCATGAACTGCAGCACGGCCTCGGCCATGGTGTTCACATGCCCGGGCGTGCCGGTCACGGCCTGCGCCAGCATCTCGCCGCGCGGATTGAACACGCCGGCCGACAGGTCGCCCGATTCACGCACCGATGTGGAGAAGGCCGTGCGCAACAGGGTCAGCGCCTGCTCCTCGACCACCGAGATCAGGCGATTCCACATCACCTGCATGCGGATTTCCAAGATATCGCTCATGCCTGGACCCCTTTGCGGATCAGGAGGATCGAACCGTCGCTCTGTAGCACGGCATCGAAGAGGGTGGTGACGACCGTCGACGTCTCGCGCTCGACGATCACCGCCGGGCCGCTGATGCGGTCCCCCGGCGAGAGGCCAGCGCGTTCGATGATGGCTGAAACCTGAACCGTTCCGGTCGCCGGATCGAAAACGCCGCGCGTCTGCGAAGCGGCGACAGTTCTGGTCCCCATGGTGATCTCGTGCCTGGCGGGGGCCGGCCGCACGTCCTGCGCCTTGACCGACCAGGTGACGATCTCGATTTCCAACCCGTCGAGGCCATCGATGGCACGGCCGAAGAAGCGCGCGTAATTGTCCCGGAAGGCGTCCTTGACGCCGATCTCATCGCCGGGCTTGAACGCCCTGTCGGGCAGCGGCACCGGGATTTCCCAACCCTGGCCCGCATAGCGCATGAAGGCGGTGATCTCGCGGGTGATGGCACTGTTTGTGCCGGCCCGCACGAAGCTCTCGGCGGTCGCCTTCAGCCCGTCGAGCAGCGTATTCACCTCGCATGCGTCGAAGCGCGACAGACGCATCAGCTTGGAAGCCAGCGCCTCATAGCCGAACGGCGCCTTGAGGAAGCCGATGGCCGAGCCGACGCCGGCGCCTTGCGGAACAAGGCACTGTTCGACGCCAAGCTTTTCGCACAGCCGCGCCGCATGCAGGGGCGCGGCGCCGCCAAAGGCGATCATGACATTGTCGGAGATGTTCTTGCCGTTTTCCACCGCATGGACGCGGGCGGCATTGGCCATGTTCTCGTCGACGACCTCGCAGATGCCGAAGGCGGCGGAAACGGAATTGAGCGAAAGCCGGGTGCCGACATCGCGGGTGATCGCCTGCTCGGATGCCTCGGTGTCCAGCCTGATGGCGCCGCCGGCGAAATTGTCGGGATCGAGCTTGCCCAGCACCAGGTCGGCATCGGTGATGGCCGGGCGACTGCCGCCGCGTCCGTAACAGGCGGGACCGGGTTCGGACCCGGCACTTTCCGGGCCGGTCTGGATGCGCCCCATGGCGTCGACCCAGGCGATTGAGCCGCCGCCGGCGCCGATTTCGATCATTTCGATCACCGGGATCGAGATCGGCATGCCGGAGCCCTTGCAGAAGCGATAGGTGCGGGCAACCTCGAAGGTCCGCGCGGTGCGCGGCGAATAATCCTCGATCAGGCAGATCTTCGCGGTCGTTCCGCCCATGTCGTAGGAGACGACGGAGTCGAGATCGAAGCGCCGCGCCACGTCGGCCGCGAAGATCGCGCCGCCGGCCGGGCCGGACTCGACCAGGCGCACCGGAAATTCGGACGCTGTTTCCACCGAGATCAGGCCGCCGCCCGAGTGGATCATGAACACCGGGCAGTTCGCCCCCATCTCCTTCAGCCGCACCTGGAGGCGCACCAGATAGTCGGCCATCTGCGGCCGCACATAGGCATTGGCGCAAACCGTGTTGAAGCGTTCGAACTCGCGCATCTGCGGCGAGACCTCGGCGCTGATGGAAATCGGTATGTCCAGCTTCGCAGCGAGGATCTCGCGCGCCCGCCGTTCATGCACCGGGTCCATGTAGGAATGGATAAAGCCGATGGCTACGGCGCCGAAGCCGCCGGCGGCGATGCTGTCGGCGATCTCGTCGAGCGCTGCTTCGTCCAGCGGCTGCAATTCCTGCCCGTCCGCGCCGATGCGCCCCTTCACAGTATAGCGATGCTCGCGCGGGATCAGCGGCGGCGGCAGTTTCAGGTTCAAATCATACTGTTCGAACCGGTTTTCCGTGCGCATCTCGATGACATCGCGAAACCCTTCGGTGGTGACCAGCGCCGTCTTGGCGCCGCGCCGCTCGATGAGCGCGTTGGTCGCCAGCGTGGTGCCGTGGATGACGATGTCGAGGTCGGCCAGCGTGATGCCGGCGTCGCGCACGACGATCTCGATGCCGTCGAGGATGGCCTGTTCGGGCGCCGCATAGTTGGTCAGGATCTTGGTCGAAAAGATCGTGCCGCGCACATCGACCACGATATCGGTGAACGTGCCGCCGATATCCGCGCCGAGACGGATGTCATTTGCCGTGCTGGTCATGCGTTGGCCTTCTGCGAAGCGAGCGCTGCGTCGCGCATTTGGGAAAGGGTCTGACGCGGCGTGAGGGCCTCAGGCGAAATATCCAGCTCCAGGACCGCGCCGGTCGCGGACGTCAGCGCCCTGCCGAAAGCACCGGCGAAATCCTCGGTCGCGCCGACCCGCTCGGCATGGAAGCCATAGGCGCGGGCGATGCCGACGAAATCCGGGTTCTCGATGTTCGTTCCCGACACGCGCGCCGGATAATGCCGCTCCTGATGCGCGCGGATAGTGCCGTAGATGCCATTGTTCAGGATGAGGACGATCGGCTGCGCGCCTGCCTGCATCGCCGTCCCCAGCTCCTGGCAGTTCATCTGGAAATCGCCGTCGCCGGCAAAGCAGACCACCGTGCGTGAGGGAAAGGCCACCTTGGCCGCGATGGCCGCCGGCAGGCCGTAGCCCATGGCGCCGGATTGCGGTGCAAGCAGCCGTGCCTTCGGCCCGAATTTGAAGAACTTGTTTGGCCACACGGTGAAATTGCCGGCGCCGTTGGTCAGGATGACGTCTTCGGGCAGCGTCTCGCGCAGCCAGCGGCTGACCTCGACCATGTCGACCGGGCCCGGCTGGGCCGGCGCGGTAAACGTGCCCTCATAGCTTTGGCGTGCCTGCGACCGCCACGCTGCCCAGTCGCCCTTGACCGGTGAGAGCGCCTTGGCGAAGGCGTTCGGCCCGGCATGGATGCCAAGCGAGGGTACGTAGATCTTGCCGATCTCGCGATCCGAACCGTGCACATGGATCAGCTTCTGCTTAGGCTCGGGCACGGACAAAAGCGTGTAGCCATCCGTGGTCATCTCGCCAAAGCGCACATTGATCGCCAGGATCACATCGGCGTCGCGGATCAGCGTCTTGACATGCGGGACCATGCCGACACCCGCCTCGCCGACGAAGACCGGCGAGCCATTGTCGAACTGATCCTGGAAGCGGAACGCCGCGACCACCGGAATGTCGGAGATTTCGGCGAAAGCCTGGAGCGCGGCGCGCCCGTCAGCGGACCAGTTGGCGCCGCCGATCAGGACGACCGGCCTGCGGGCGGCGGCCAGCATGGACCGGGCCTCGGCCAGCGCATCGGCATCGGCCGCGGCCTCGAACACCCTGGCAGGTCCGCTGAGTGGCGCGACGTCGGTCAGCGTCGTCAGCATGTCCTCGGGGAGGGCGATCACCACCGGGCCGGGCCGGCCGGTGAGCGCCGTGGTCCAGGCCCGGGCAATGATTTCCGGCAGGCGTTCGACATCGTCGATTTCCACGGCCCATTTCGCCATTGTGCCGAACACGGCGCGGTAGTCGATTTCCTGGAACGCTTCGCGGCCGCGCATGTCGGTGCCGACCTGGCCGACGAAGACGATCATCGGCGAACTGTCCTGCATCGCCGTGTGCACGCCGATGGACGCATTGGTTGCGCCTGGGCCACGGGTCACGAAGCAAAGGCCTGGCGAGCCCGTCAGCTTGCCATAGGCCGAGGCCATGAATGCCGCACCGCCCTCGTTGCGGCACAGCACGTAGTCCAGCTTTCCATGCGTGTCGTGCAGCGCGTCCAGCACGGCCAGGTAGCTTTCGCCCGGCACACCGAAACTCTTGGTCGCGCCGAGCGCCAGCAGGCATTCGACAAGAAGGCGACCGCCATTGCGGATCATGCTTCGACATCCTTCATTCAGACGGCAAGCGGACCGAGCCTGCCTTTCGGATTCATACGTGCACGCTGGCGGATCTAGACGAAACCAAGAAATGCCGTCTATTCGAAAGTTTTTCTTTACTGAGAGACGCGCACCAGGACGTCCGGGTTCATCGTGCCCAGCGGATCGAACGCACCCTTGAGCCGCGTCATGAGCTCTCGCTCCACCAGGCCGCGATTGCGGTCGGCCATGACGACCTTTGCCCGGCCAAGCCCATGCTCGGCTGCAAAGCTGCCGCCCATCTGCGTGGCAAGAGATGACAGCGCCTCGGCGAACAGCTCGGCCTTGCCGTCGAAATCGGCACGACCTTCCGGTGGAGACAAATTGTAATGGATGTTTCCGTCGCCAAGGTGCCCGAACGGGTTTATCCGCACGCCGGGAAGAGTGCCGCCGCAGATCTTCGCGCCTGCCTCGACGAAACGGGCGATTGCACCTGGAGGCACCGAAATGTCGTGCTTGAGCTGCTCGCCTTCCAGCCTCTGTCCCTCGGGTTGCTCCTCGCGCAGCCGCCAGAATTGTGCCCGATGCGCACCTGTCGCCGCCAGCGCGCCGTCGCAGACCAGGCCCTGTTCCATGCCCAATTCCAGCGCCGAAGCCAGGATCTCGTCCAAGGGAACACGTAGCGATCCCGATGCCAGTTCGACCAGCAGATAAACGTCGCCCCGTGTCTCAAGTTGGTAGGCAAGGTCGGGCAAGTGCTTGAGCGCCAGTTGCAGGCCGAAATCGGAGAAGAACTCGAGGCCAGTCAGGAATTCCCCGGCCTCGCCGCGCAGGAAGGCGCCGAACGAAACGGCGGCTGCAAAATTGGGCAGGACCAGCAGGGCGCTCGCCTGCTGCCGCGGCTTGGGATACAGCCGCAGGATCGCGCGCGTCACGATCCCGAGCGTACCTTCCGCGCCGCAGAACAGCTTGCGCAACTGATAGCCGGCATTGTCCTTCTGCACCGCGCGCAGTCCGTCCCAGACCCTGCCGTCAGGCGTCACGACTTCGAGACCCAGAACGAGATCCTGCATCATGCCGTGACGGAAAGCCTGGCTGCCGCCGGCATTGGTGCCGATCAGGCCGCCGATCCTGGCGCTGCCTTCCGCGCCGAGATGCATTGGAAACATCAGGCCATCCGGTTCCAGCGCCTCGTGCAGCGCGGCCAGCACGACGCCGGCCTCGACGACGATCGATCCGCTGTCCAGATCCGGTTTGCCGATCGCCGTCATGCGGGAAAGCGAGACGATCACCGCATTCGACTGCTGGGCGACGGCGGCGCCGCAAAGCCCGGTGTTTCCGCCTTGCGGCACCACTGCCAGTCCGGCCTCTCGGCACAGCTTGACGACACCGGCAACCTGCGACGTATCCGAGGGCCTGGCAACGCCCAGAGGTGCGACGCCATAGCGATTGAGCCAATCGCGCTGGTAGGGCTCGGCGTCAATGCCCGAAAGCCAGCCTTTCGGCCCGAGAATCTCGTGCAACGCGGTGGCGGGATCAATCATGGAGATGCCTGAGGGCGTGCGGCGTGACTCATTCGGCTCGTTGCTTCCAATCAATGACCCAGCACCTGCGACAGGAACTGTCGAGTGCGCTCGTTGCGGGACGAGGTGAAGAACTCGTCCGGAGACGCTTCTTCGACGATATCGCCGCCATCCATGAAAATCATCCGATCGGCGACCCGGCGCGCAAAGCCCATCTCATGGGTCACACAGATCATCGTCATGCCCTCCGAAGCGAGCGTAACCATCACGTCGAGCACTTCGGAGACCATTTCCGGATCGAGCGCCGAGGTCGGCTCGTCGAACAGCATGATCTGCGGCTGCATGCAAAGAGCGCGCGCAATCGCGACCCGCTGCTGCTGACCGCCGGACAATTGGCTGGGATATTTCATGGCCTGCTCGGGAATGCGCACCTTTTCCAGATAGAGTCTGGCGGTTGCCTCGGCTTGCGCCCGCGGCTGCTTGCGCACGATCATCGGGGAGATCATGCAGTTCTCCAGCACCGTCATGTGCGGGAACAGGTTGAAGTGCTGGAACACCATCCCGACTTCGCGCCTGATCTCGTCGATGTTGCCGACGTCGTCGTTAAGCTCGGTGCCGAGCACCTCGATGCGGCCGCCATTGTGCTGTTCGAGGCGGTTGATGCAGCGGATCATGGTCGACTTGCCGGAGCCGGAGGGTCCGCAGACGACGATTTTTTCGCCCCGCTTCACGGAAAGGTTTATCCCGCGCAGCGCGTGGAACGTGCCGTAATATTTGTCGAGGTTTTCGATGCGGAGCGCCGGCTCACCGGTCGAATTGGTTGAGATCACCTGCACGCCTCCTTACCGTTCGCTGACCGACATGCGGCGCTCGAGAAAGGCGCCATAGCGGGACAGGCTGAAGACGAAGATGAAGTAGATGAAGGCGATGAAGGCATAGACTTCGACATAGGCGAAGCGCCATTCGCCGGTGCCGTAGGCGGCATTGCCGGAAGCCAGGATCTCGAAGAAGCCGACGATGACCACCAGCGAGGTTTCCTTGAACGAGATGACGAACTGGTTGATCGTGGCCGGCATCGCGTTGCGCATGGCCTGAGGCAGGAGGATTCGACTGACGCGTTGCCAATAGCGCATGCCAAGCGCCATGGCAGCCTCCTCCTGTCCTGTCGCGACGCCCTGCATGCCGCCTCTCACGATCTCCGCCTGATAGGCGGAGAAGAACAAAGCGGAGCCCAGGATCACCCGGTACAGCTTGTCGCCCTGCAGCCATTGCGGCAGCGCGAACGGCAGAACCACGGCAAAGGTGAAGAGGATCGATATCAGGGGAAGCGAACGGACCCCATCGATGATCAGGCCGGTGGTCCGGGAAATCCAGGGCAGTTCCGACCGGCGCAGCAAGGCCAGGCAGATTGCCAGCGGAAAGCCGATCAGGCAGGTGGTCACGAAGATGAACAGGGTCAATGCCAGCCCGCCCCAGGCTTCCTCGCCGACATGGGCAAGGCCAAGCACGCCGCCTTTCATCAACACGTAGAAAAGGCTCGTTCCGGCTCCCCATACCAGCGCGATGCGGCGGCCGGTCCAGAATGCCGGGATACAGCTCAGCACCGTCATCACCACCACGGCGACGCAGGCCAGCGCCGAGCGCCATTGTTCTTCATAAGGGTAGAGGCCGAAGAAGATGATCCGCCATCTTGCCGCGATGACCGACCAGCAGGCGCCCGCTGCCGCCTGGCAGGCTTCCGGCCCGCCGCTGGTCGTGAAGACAGCCGAGAAAACGGCCCAATTCAGGAGCTTCCAGACCAGGAAGACCATGATCGCCAGGCAGGCCAGCGACAACACCGCCTGGAGCGGCGTCGCGAAGAAGCGTCGCCTCAGATCCTCGAGCCTGCCGGGAGCGGGTGGAGCGACAACGACCATCTCCATCTGTCAGCCCCTCAGTTGATTGCCCTTGAGGGCAATTGCCTTGTTGATGCGGTTGAAGACGGCGGCAAGGCTGAGATTGATGGCGAGGAAGCCTGCCATCAGGATGCCGATCGCTTCGAGGGTCTGCCCGGAATGGTTGATCGTCAGCGCCACAATCATGAAGAAGTCCGTGAAGCCCACGGCGATGCCCATCGTCGTCGCCTTCATCAGCCAGACATACTGGTTGGCGAGGATAGGCAGCATGGCGCGCAGCGCCAGCGGCAGCCGCACCAGCGTGAAGACCCGCCAGGGACTGAGGCCCAGGGAAAGGGCTGCCTCGACCTGGCCGGTGCCGACGGCCTTGAAGCCTCCGCGTACGATCTCCGCGATGTAGGAGCCGCCATAGATCGCGATGGCGATGGCGAGCGTGGCGAACTCGGGTGGAATGCGCAGGCCGCCTCTCAGATTGAGGCCTTGCAAAGCGGGGAAGTCCAGCAGCGGCGTATCCGGCATACGTCCGATGGCCAGAATGATGGCCGCGCAAGCCAGCGCAGCCGCTGCGGCCGCGAACTGGATGGTGCGCCGCTGGCCGATTGGCTGGGCAAGGCGCGACGTCCTGCCCAGCCAGGCCGGCAGCACGATGGCCGCGATGACGGCCAGTGTGGCTGCGGCAAACGCGGCACTGCCGACGTTCGGGAATGGAATGTAGAGCCCCCGGCTGGTCAGCAGGAAGCCCCAGGCTTCGTGCGCGCTGCGCGGCGTCGGCAGGTGCGTGATGATCGCGTACCAGAAGAACACCTGGAGGATCAGCGGGATGTTTCGGAAGATGTCCACATAGGTGCGCCCGAGCAGCCGCGCCAGATCGTTCGAAGACGTCCGCGCCAGACCGACGATTGTTCCCACGATCGTCGCCAATATCAGGCCGACGCTCCCAAGGAACAGCGTGTTGATAATGCCGATGAGGAAGTACCACCAATAGGGATCGTTGGCCGTGGCGGGCAGCAGCGAGAAATTCACATCCCAACCCGTCGACTTGAACAGAAAGTCGAATCCGGAGGTGATCCCCTGGTCGGCCAGGTTGCGGCGCGCGATCACGATGCCGGCAAGCACCATCGCGGCGATCGAGCCGACATAGAGGACCTGCAACAGCGCGTTGCGGACCTTTTGATTTCTCAGCAGGCTGACCATCCAAAGATCCTTGCCGAATTGTCGCCGGCCCCGCCGGGCAAGTGCCGGGCGGGGCCTAAAGCGGGTGAATTAAGAACGGATCAGTCGATCACCAGCGGGAACAGGACACCGCCATTGTTCCAAAGATTGGTCAGCTCGCGGTCCATCTTGTAGGGCGAGTCCTTGCCGAGATCGCGCTCGAAGATTTCGCCGTAATTGCCGACGTTCTTGATCACCTTGTAGGCCCAGTCGTCATCGAGACCGAGACCCTTGCCCATGCCTGGCGTGACGCCGAGGAACTTGGCGACTTGCGGCGAGGTCGGCTTGGCCTTGATCTCATCGACGTTCTTGGAGGTGATGCCTTCCTGCTCGGCGAAGATCAGGGTGCTCAGCGTCCAGTTGGCAATGTCGACCCAATTGTCGTCGCCTTGCCGCATGATCATGACTTCAGGCTCGACGGCGAGCACGTCGGGCAGGATGACATGGTCGTCGACCTTGCTCTTGGCGATGCGCGCAATGGCCAGCGTCGGGCCCCACTGCGCATAGAGATCGCAGCGTCCCGAGAAATAGGCCTGCTCGAGCTCCTCCGTCTTTTCGATGAGCACGGGTTCGAGCTTGATGCCAAGCTTGGCCGAATAGGCCGCGACCTGCTGTTCCTGCGACGTGCCCGCGGGAATGCAGATCGTGCCGCCGGCGGCATCCTTGAGCGACTTGAGGTTGAGCTCCTTGTGCGCCATCACCTTGGTGGTTCCGAGGTAGTAGGACATGGAGAATTGCAGCCCGAGCTCGGTGTCTCGGCTGAGCGTGCCGCCAGACGCCTTGATGATGATGTCGACATCGCCCGACTGCAGGGCCGGCCAGCGCTGCGCCCAGCTGATCGGAACGACCTTCAGCTTTGCCGGGTCGCCGAGCACGGCCGTGGCCACCGCCCGGCAGAGATCGATGTCCATGCCTTTCCAGTTGCCCTTGTCGTCGACTTCGGCGAAGCCGAGATAGGATCCGTCATGGCCGGTGCAGTTGAGCACGCCGCGCGCCTTGACGGCTTCCAGCGTCTTGCCGCCGGCGGCTTCTGCCGGCGCTGCAAAATGCACAAGTCCAAGGGCCATGGCTGCGGCCCCCCATTTCATCGTTTTCATGTTCCGTCTCCACTGTTGAGGTTGTTTGGTTTCTTGTTGTTGGAGGTCCGAAAGGTTTCTTTCGGAGCTCGGTCTCAAAGCCGCTCCTAGTCGGAAAGCGGGGTCGGTTTCGGCACGGAGGAAATCTTCAGATCGCTGCCCCAGTCCTGCTGGGCGAGCCATCGATGAAGGGCGGCGACCGCCTTCACGCGCAGGTGCCCGCGCGGGACGATCAGGTAGAATCCAGGGACTTCCTCCGGCCGCATATCGGCAAGGGCGTCGCGGCCGACCGGCGCGACCAGCGCGCCCGACCTCAAATCTTCCTCGGCGTCGATGACGGAGACCAGACCGACGCCGATGCCTTGCAAGGTTGCACGGCGCATGGTTGCGGCATCGTCGAAGCTGATGCTTCGGTTGCCATCCGTCTGCTCGATGGCAAGGTGGCGTAAAATGTCTGGCCAAAGGCGCTTCGATTTGACGGTGTCCAGCAACGTGAACAGCGTCAGGTCCTGCGCCGACTTGATGCTTTCGCCGATGGCCGGGGTGCAGCAGATGACCTTCGGATCCGGCACCAGCAGGATGGTCTCGTAGTCCGGCCAATTGCCGTAGCCCCACTGGACGGTCATATCGATGTCGTCGCGTCCGAAATCGGGCAGGTCGACCATCGTCGTCAGGCGCAGATCCGCACCCGGCAATATCTCCCGAAACAGGGATAGCCGAGGCAGCAGATAGTGGGTCGCGAAGTAAGGGCTTGCATTCAGGTTGATGCGGTCCCGGTAATTCGACTTGGTGACGCGGCGAACACCTTCGGAAAACTCATCGAACCCGGCTTTGACATAGTGCGAGAGAAGGATGGCCGACTCGGTCAATTCGACCGACCGGCCCTTGCGCTCGAACAGCGTTACCTGAAGCGTATCCTCCAGAAGCTTGATCTGCTGTCCGACGGCCTGCGGCGTGACCAGCAATTCATCCGCCGCCTGCCGAAAGCTCTTGTGCTGCGCGACGGCGTGAAAGACGCGAAGCGCATTCAGCGAGGGAAGGCGGAGCTTGCCGGTCATTGTAAATTTGGCTCCTTCTCGCTTGAGGTTCAGTTGTCCATGCGCTGTCACAGTTCAGTTGTTGTCAGGCGTATATGTAACCGCCTGAAACAATTACGTTTTCACCAGTCATATAGGTGTTCTTGGGGCCGCCCGTCATAAGCACCCACTCGGCAATCTCCGTAGGCTCGGCACCACGACCCAACGGACTCGCCTTGGCCAGTTCCTCCAGGAAGCCGAGGGCCTTGGCCCGCTCCGTGGCCATGCCAGCGGGGGCTACCGAATTGACCAGGATCCCGTGTTTTGCGACGTCATGGGCAAAGGAGCGCGTCAGGCTGACCACAGCGGCCTTGGTTGCCGCATAGTGGGCGTTCTGCGGATGCGCCTTGAAGGCGTCGACAGAGGTCAGGTTCACGATCCGCCCGCGCACATGGCTCTTCGGCTCCTGCGACTGCATGTGGCGGACGGCCGCCACCATCATGTGGTAGGTGCCCTTGATGTTGATGCCATTGGAGGCATCCCAATCGGCGTCGCTGATCTCAAGGAGCGGGCGGCGAGGGTAGATCGCGGCGCAATTGATCAGCGTGTCGATACGCCCGATTTTCGAAACGATGGCGTCGAAGGCGGCGTGGCACTGAGGGCCGATCTGGATATCGCATAGGGCGGTCGCGGTCGGCAGACCGTTGGCTTTTGCCGGTGCGAGAGCGGCTTCGGCAGCGTCCTGGTTGATGTCGATGATGCCGATCTTTGTCGCCCCGGCCTCTACAGCCATCCGGGCCAAAAGTGCGCCGAGGCCGGCGCCGCCACCAACGATCAGAACGGAAAGATCCTTCATTCCAGTTTTTCCTTACTTGGTGCCGCTCGGCGAGGTTGGCCAGGTTGGCATGATGTCGAAACGGGTAACGTCGGCCCACGCGGGCAGGCCGAGTACCGCGACCACCATTCTGGCCACGTCATCCGGCTGCACCACTTTGCTGGCGTACATGGCCGCGCGCGCCTTGGCGTCGAGGATGTCCTGGTAGAGCTGCGTCTCGACACGGCCGGCGACGATCTCGGTGACGCGTATGCCTGATGGGGAGAGGTCGGCGCGCAGCGCGGCGGCAAAGCCTGAGATCGCCGCCTTGGTGGCCGAATAGACGGCAATGTTGGAATATGCCGCATGGCCTGCAGTGGAGCCGGTGAACAAGATGTGGCCAGATTGCCGCTCGCGCATCTGCGGAACGACGAGGCGGGTGAGCAGGATCGCCGCGCTGAGGTTCACCTCCAGCGTGGAGTCGATGTCGGCGATCTTCATATCGGCAAAGTTGCCCAGCGGCGGCATGATCCCGGCATTGTTGATCAGCACGTCGATGGTCAGATCCGCCAGAACAGCCTCCAGCGCCTCGCGGTCGGTGACGTCGACGGCAATGGGCACGATGCCGGATCGCTCGGCCTGCAACTCCTTGAGCGCGGACTGGCTGCGCCCGACCGCATAGACATCATAGCCGGCGTCGCTCAGTGCGATCGCCATGGCCCGCCCTATGCCGCTCGTTGCACCTGTGATGAAGGCTGTCGTCACGTGGGGCTTTCCTGATTGTCTGGCTTCAGTCTGCGGCCTGGGCCGATGCCGCGAAACCAAGAAAACCAGCAAAAAGGAAAGATAAACTTTCGAAAGTCCTTTCAGCCTACGAAACCTCCTGGGGGGTCCGTACGATCGCGGAAGCCGCAAACCCAAGGAAACGCTGGGAGAATGGCGCTTTCAACGCGTGGGAAAACGGGTGCCGCTGGCCGGCAGAACAAAAACAAGGCTTTCGCAATGCGTGGCTAATCTGGTCCACGCGCCGGTGCATACGAAGCGAAGTCGCCGGCCTTACCCGCCTGTCGGAGCAGGTCTCTTCATATCGGTAAAGAGCGAGGCCGCAGCCGCCTTCTGCTCGGCCTCTGTTGCCGCGACGCCTGAAGCCCGAGCCAAAGCGCGTACGCGCCCGAGGCTGTTGTGCAGATGCTTGCGCATGGCCTGGCGAGCAGCGCGACCGTCCTGCCTTTCGATGGCGTCGACGATGGTTTTGTGTTCGTTGTGGATGCGGGCGTAGTAGCTGTCCTTCAGCGCGGATGTAACCACATAGTCCAGTTGAAAGCGTGGAACGATCATCGGCCTGAGATAGCTCAGGAAGCCGTGGATGAATTCGTTGCGCGCGGCTTTGGCGATCGCCAGATGGAAATCATAGTCATAGTGGATCTGGACGACAGCGGGATCCGCTTGCTGGGCGTCGACCTGTTCCATTAGGGCCCGGATTCCACTCGCCTCCGCATCGGTGCGCCGTTCCGCGCACAGCCCGGCGGACTCCACTTCGACACTCAATCTCAGTTCAAGCAGGGCGATGGTTTCCGGCAAGGTCCGGAGAGCCTCGTCCGGTATCGAAAAGTTGCGCGGCGCGGGCGTTTCACTGACGAACATGCCGCGTCCTTGCTGCGGCACCACCATGCCCTCGGATCGCAGCCGCGCCACCGCTTCCCGCACTACCGTCCGGCTCACGTCGTATTCGGCGCAGAGCTCGGCTTCTGTCGGCAATTGCGCGCCGGGCAGCAACTGTCCGGAGCGGATCTTTTCGGACAGGCTCTCGGCCACGACGGTGGAAAGTGGCTTGCGTTTCGTCATCAATGTTCCCCAGTCCGATGCCAGATGCAGGATGATGCCCGAACCGACAAGGCCATTCAAACCGCCGCGGTGACGATCAGCTCGACCAGCATTCCAGGCTTGGCCATCCGTCCTTCGCCGGACGAGCGCGCTGGTGCGTGCTCCTTCGGCATCCATGCGTCCCAGACCGTGTTGACTTCGTCGAAATCCCTGATGTCGTCCAGCCACATCTGCACGTGAAGGATGCGGGTCTTGTCCGTACCGGCCTTGGCAAGCAGGACGTCGACCTTGCCGAGTACCTCGCGCATCTGGTCGGCCGCGTACTGACCCGGCTTTGCGACCTGACCGGTGAGGTAGAGCGTGCCATTGTGGATGACGCCGTGGTGGATGCGGGTGTCGAAGTCGAAGCGCTTGATGTCACTCACTGGATTGTCCTTGTCAGATTTCCGGCCTCCGCCGGATGGGGTCAGATTGCCGGCGTCGGGCGGATGGGATTTCCTTGCAAATACTGCGCGTAGGGCGCCTGAACGAGCCAGCCGGCGTCGACGGGCAGGGTCACGCCGGTTATCGACGCGGCCCGGTCGGAGCAGAGGAACAGGGCCGCCTCGGCAACATCGCGCGGCTCGACGAAGCGGCGCAGCGCCGTGGTGGCCTGTATGGCTTCGGAGTTGCGCTCACCCTTGGCGATCCTGGCCTTTAGTCCATCGGAAAGCGTGTAGCCGGGTGCCACCGCATTCACCCGCACCCCGTGCGGGCCGAGCTCGGCGGCCAGGATCTGGGTCAAGGCCAGGACGGCATGCTTTCCGGGCGTGTAGGCAGGCAGGGACAGCGGCGCGAAAGAGGCAAGCGAGCCGACGTTCAGGATGGCGCCTCGCCCGGCAGCCGACATCAGCCGGCCGAAGACCTGGCAACCCAGCAGGGTGCCGCGATAATTCACCCTCCACATCCTCTCATCTTCGTCCAGATCCTGGTCGAGGACGTGCTTGCCGCTCTGCAGGATACCGGCGCAATTGACGACGATTTGAGGCGTGCCGAACGCATTGCTGACGGCTCGCGCCAGCGCTTCCACAGAGTGGGCATCGGCAACATCGGTTTGGACAAACAGCGCGCACGGGGCGCCCGCCGCCTCGCAGGCGCCAGCCGCCTCTTCGCCCCGTGCCGCATCCCTGCCTGCGACGACAACATGGTAGCCGTCCTCGGCAAAGCGCAGCGCTATCGCGCGCCCGATACCGGAAGTGCCGCCGATGACGACGGCCGTCAATGTCTCAGCCATTGCCGCGGCCTTTGCCTTCGATGTCGAAGAATTCAGACATGGCCCGGACCTGGAAATCCATCATCGGGCGCCCTGGCTGAATGCGGCAGCCAATCTCTTTCGCCGCCTTTAGCAGGGCGGTCTCGGCGGGCTCCATGATGATGTCCACGACCGTCATGTCCGGGGTCAGCCGGCTCACGTCAAGCGGCAGCGGGTCGCCCGCATGCATGCCGACCGGCGTGGCGTTGATGGCCATATGCATGCCGGAAGGCTCGGCCTCTCCGACCTGGATGCGGCATTTCGGGAAGACCTGCGCAACCAGCGCCGCCAGTTTTTCGGCGCGACCGGTATCGATGTCGGCCAGGCGGATCTCTTCCGCGCCGGCTTCGGCGAGACAATAGGCCAGGGACGCGCCGGCGCCGCCGGCTCCGACCTGGAGGATGCGGCGGCCGGCAATCTTATGCCCGCCTGCGTTGAGGCCATCGATAAAGCCGACGCCGTCGAAATTGTCGGCGTACCAGCTGCCATCGGGCAGCCGGCGCACGGAATTGGCGCTCTGCACCCGCGCGGCGCGGTCGTGAGCGGCAGAGCATTTGTGATAGACCGCGACCTTGTACGGCACCGAGATGATGACGCCCCTTATGTTCTCGGCTGCCGTGATGCCGGCCCAGAAGGTCTCGAAATCCTCCGGGCGGCAGCTCAACGGCACCATGAGGCTGTCGAGGCCCTTCTGCTCGAAGATCTCGTTGAATATGCCGGGGCTCTTGGCGTGTGCCACGGGATGGGCCAGCATCACGAAGATGTCGGCCTTGCCGGTTCCGCGCATCTGTTCACTCCTTTTCTTTTGACAGTTCATGGGCGCTGAGGATCTCCAGCGCCTGGACGAGGGACGAGTGGTCGGCCTCCGCGCCGCCGGGCCGAGCCGAACAGGCATTCATCAGTTGCTGCGCCATCGCGGTGTTCGGCAGCGAGACGCCAAGCGCGCGGGCGCTTTCGAGCGCGAGGTTGAGATCCTTCTGGTGAAGCCGCATGCGAAAGCCCGGGGCGAAGGTCCGGGCGATCATGCGCTCGCCATGCACCTCCAGCACACGGGACGAGGCAAAGCCGCCCATCAGCGCGGTGCGCACCTTTGCCGGGTCGCAGCCGGCCTTGCTGGCAAAGACGAGCGCTTCCGCCACGGCCTCGATATTGAGCGCGACGATGATCTGATTTGCGATCTTGCAAGTTTGACCGGCGCCATTGTGCTCGCCGATCAAGGTGATGTTCTTGCCCAGCGTCTGAAAGATCGGCAGCGCGCGCTCGAACTCGGCAGTTGGCCCGCCGACCATGATGGTGAGGCTCGCCGCCTTGGCGCCGACCTCACCGCCCGAAACCGGGGCGTCGAGGTAGCCAGCTCCCGCTTGCCGCAGCTTTGCTGCGAATTCCGCCGTGGCGATGGGGCTGATCGAGCTCATGTCGATGACCAGCTTGCCGGCTGACAGTCCTTCCAGGACGCCGTTGCCTCCAAGCAGGACGCGCTCCACATCAGGCGTGTCGGGCAGTATGGTCACGATGACGTCGGACATCCGCGCCACATCGGCAGGCGAGCCGACGACCGATGCCTTGAAGTCCTTCGGCAGAGGGGAGCGGTTGAGAACCGTAACGATCTCATGTCCCGCGTCGGCGAGATGGCGCGCCATCGGCGCTCCCATCACACCAAGCCCGATGAACCCGATCTTCATTCTCAAACCCCTGTACGAAGGTTGGTGCGCATTGCATCTTGCAGCAAATTATTGCCATATGATATAGGACATCATACAAATTTCAACGTCCTTTCGCTGATCGGAGACTGACCGCAAAATGCAAGAGCGCCTCAACACGCTGAAGGCTGCCGTGTCGGCCGGGCGAGCCCATATCGGCATCTGGTGTTCGCTGGCTTCCGCCCTCACCACAGAGATCGTCGCGGGCTCCGGAGCCGGCTGGGTATTGATCGATGGCGAGCATAGCCCCAACCATCTGCGCAGCATCATGGCACAGCTTCAGGTCATGGGCGGCTTCGACAGCGAGGCCGTCGTCAGGCTGCCTTCCGACGATGCCAATCTGATCAAGCAGGCCCTGGATATCGGTGCACGCAGCCTGATGATCCCCAATGTGCGGACGGCCGATCAGGCTCGCGCCATTGTCGCGGCCATGACCTATGCGCCTGGCGGGTTTCGCGGCTTCTCGGTCGGTCATCGTGCCAACGCGTTCGGCCGTATCGCCGGCTACCATGCCAAGGCGCGTGAGCAGCAGCTTCTCGCCGTGCAGATCGAGGATGAATTGGGCGTCGCCAATGCCGCCGAGATTGCGGCGGTTGATGGTGTCGATATTCTCTTCGTCGGGCCCGGCGACCTCTCGACCAATATGGGCGCGATGGGCAATCCCGGAGCAGCACACGTTCAAGAAGCGATCACCTCGGTGCGCAAGGCAGCAACAGCGGCAGGCAAGGCCAGCGGGATCCTGGCTCCCGCAAAGACCGATGCCGACCGCTACCTCGCCGACGGCTTCACCGTGGTTGCCGTCGGTTCCGACCTCGGCCTGCTGGCGCGGGGCTCGGATGCCCTGATCGCTTCGTTCAACCAATAGGCCGGAGACAGAATATGGCGATCCCTTCCTACAAAGCGCCGTCGCGCACCGCATATGACATCGTCATCGTCGGCGGCGCCGTCGTCGGTTCGTCGACCGCCTACTGGCTGAGCCAGGCGCTTGGCAGCAGCGCCTCGATCCTCGTGGTCGAACGCGACTCGAGCTACGAGTTTTCGTCGACGGCGCTGTCCACCAGCGCGATCCGGCAGCAATATTCCAATCCGATCAATGTGAAGATCAGCCAGTTCGGCATCGAGATCATCCGCGGATTCCAGGAACGGATGGCGCCCTTCTACAAGGACGAACCGGCACCCGACCTCGGCTTCAAGGAGCATGGATATCTTTACTGCTGCTCACCTGACGGCGTCGAAGCGGCGCGCGAGCGCGTCGATCTGCAGCGCAGTTTTGGGGCCCACACGGTGTTCCTTGAGCCGGGCCCGCTGAAGGATCGCTTCCCCTGGCTCAATGTGGAGGATCTCGGCGGCGGTTCCTGGGGAGCCCGGGAAGAGGGCTGGTTCGATTCCGTGGGGCTGATGAACGGTTTCCGCCGGGCCGCCCGCGCCAGCGGCGTCGAGTATATCGACAATGCCGTGACGGCGCTGGATATCGCCAATGGGCGGGTCGTCTCGGTGCGCCTCGCGACCGGCCAGACGGTTCGTTGCGGAACATTGGTCAACGCCGCGGGCCCGCGCGCGCAACAGGTCGCCGCCATGGCCGGCCTGTCGATCCCGGTCGCGCCCTACAAGCGCTACAGCTTTGTCTTCGCGAGCGCCAATCCGATCCCCGGCCGTATGCCCAATGTCATCGACCTTTCCGGTACATTCGTGCGTCCCGAAGGCGAACTTTTTCTCACCGGCAACACGCCGCAAGGCGACGGGCCAGCCGGCTATGATGACTTCGAAATGCACCATGAAGAGTTCGACGACTACATCTGGCCGGCGCTCTGGCACCGCATTCCGTCCTTCGATGCACTCAAGGTCCAGACGAGCTGGACCGGCCACTACGAATACAACATGCTCGACCACAACGGCATCGTCGGCTTCCACCCGCAGGTGACGAATTTCATGTTTGCCAACGGCTTCTCGGGGCACGGGCTGCAACAGTCGCCAGCCGTGGGTCGGGCCGTTTCAGAACTCATCGTGCATGGGGCTTTCCAGACGCTCGACCTGTCGCCGTTCTGTTATGAGCGCATAGAGCGCAACGAGCCGTTCCTGGAAGAAGCCGTAATTTGAGACCGGTGCTTGAGCTGCCGACAAGCTCGGTGCGCGGGAGTCCATGCTTTGCGGCGATGCAAAGTGCTATACGCAATGCATAGGGCGGTGGTGTAGAATGATGTGGAATTCGGCGGGTCTGCTGCCCACCGACAGCTTGCGAACGAGGTGGAGAATTTGATGCGGAACACGATGCTGGGCTTCGCGGCACTTGCCCTGGCCGCGTGCCAATCGGCTCCTGAAGCGCCGCAATCAGCCGCTCTCGAACCTGCGTCAGATCCTGTTACTGTTTCTCCCGTCGCCGTTCCTCCTGGCTCCGCAATCATGGATCAATCCGTGACAATCACTCCCCCTGCGAAGGGCGTTCCAACAAAGTACGCCGCATTTTCGGGCATGTGGGTTGGACGATTGGGGGGGACGGATGCAGCCAAAGTCGCTGTGCAGACGATTTCTCCAAACGGCAAAGTGACGGTCACCTTTGCGTGGGGAATGCTGGGCGATAACAAT
Source organism: Mesorhizobium norvegicum (assembly GCF_004919685.1). Lineage (GTDB taxonomy): Bacteria > Pseudomonadota > Alphaproteobacteria > Rhizobiales > Rhizobiaceae > Mesorhizobium > Mesorhizobium norvegicum. The sequence goes on from NZ_SMYZ01000060.1 coordinate 91,278, forward strand.
CCGGGAGAGGCCGCAGGAGCAGGAAAAATTGTAGGGACTACGTTGAAGCTTGGACGCCTCCCGAATGGTGCGGACGTCAGTTTTATGATGCTGCCCGACGGAACCCTGGCCGGAACCGTTATGCTTGCCGGCCAGACCTACACAGGCGTATTCATCAGGCAATGACCAAAAGCACCCAGCTGGTCACATTGTGGCCAACCGAGTATTCGGCCAACCGGAAAGCCGTGAAACCGTGGAAGCGAGGCAGGCGGCCGAAAGAAAATAGTGCACTGTCACCGTAATTCTTGCACTCCGACTGAAAGGTAGCGGGTTCTCTGCTACTTCGATCTCACCCTGAAATACGCGAGAACTTTCGAGCCCAACACGATCACACCAATAGCTGCAATGAGAACGGCCCAGACCGGATAATCGAACAAATACGAATGTCTGCATGCTTCGCCCGGCGCACAATACGATAAGGCGTTGGCGGAATTGACCACAGCGAACACGGCAGATGCGGAAAGAGCGAGCAGCCTCATACAACCTCTATAACATGTCAGCCGCGTTATGTTGCAACCAACCCCTCTGATCTGATGCTCGTTGACCTTATGCTGGTTGATCCCAGCACTCCAGACCCTGGCACGCCCCGTCGCACGCCCTCTTCTCCCGCTCCGACATCTACCACTCTCCGCCACCTACCCTGTGGATAGACCCCCAAGACCCACATCATTCCCGACATCGGCTTGCAAGAAGCCCTAGACTTGGTTTCAGGGGAATCAGGTGTATGGCAATTGGGTCCGGTCATCGCGTCGTGTTGTGCACGCTGCTGGCGATTGCCGGCTGCACCTCCGCGCCGGGCAAGGACTTCTTCACCGAAACCATCGACAGCCTGCACGCCAAGAACTCGCCCTTGCGGGCGGGCTACACCGGACCCAGCGCGGTCACGTCGGCCGCCGGCCAGGCGCAGCGTTTCAACGGCACGCAGTATCAGGGCTCGGGTCAGTTCGTCTCCTCCGGCGCGCCCGTCACCAAGGTGACGACCGATGGTTCGGGCCAGTTCGAGCTCAACCTGATCAATGCGCCGATTACCGAAGCGGCCAAGGCGGTGCTCGGCGACGCGCTGCACCTCAACTACATCGTCGACCCGCGCGTGCAAGGCACGGTGACGCTGCAGACCTCGCAGCCGGTGTCGAAGGATGCGCTGGTCGACATCCTGCAATCGGCGCTTGCGGTCAATGGCGCCGGCATCACCAATCGCGCCGGCACCTACCAGGTCGTGCCGCTTTCCGAGATCATGTCCAGCACACCCCCGGTCAGCGTGCCTTCGGTTTCGCCGTCCGGCCCCGGCGTCAAGGTGCAGGTGCTGCAGCTGCAATTCATCGCCGCCGACGAGATGAAGACCATTCTCGAACCCATCACCCGACAGGGCTCGGTGCTGCGGGTCGATTCCACCCGCAATCTGATCACCGTCGCCGGCAACGACAGCGACCTCAATGCCATCAGAGAAGCGGTCTCGGTGTTCGACGTCGACTGGATGCGCGGCATGTCGGTGGCGCTGCATCCGCTGAAGACTTCCAAACCGGAGGCGGTTGCCGCCGAACTCGATTCGATCTTCGGCACCAAGGAAGGGCCGGGTGCGAAGCTTATCCAGTTCATCCCCAACGACAGGCTGAATTCGGTGCTGGTGATCACGTCGCGCCCGGCCTATCTCGCCCGTGCCGCGACCTGGATCAACAAGCTCGACAGACTGGCCGAGACCAACGAAGACCAGCTTTTCGTCTACCAGATCCAGAACCGCCCGGCCAAGGAACTGGCCGCGGTGTTGAGCTCCGTCCTCGGCACCTCGGTCAAGACCGAGGGCGACTCAGGCGGCTCGAACGTGTCGCCCGACCAGACGCCGATCGCCATGCAATCGGATGGCGTCACGCCGGTGCCATTGACCGGGCCGTCGCCTTCGCTGCCAATGCAGGACGGACAGCCGCCCGCCCACGCCACGGTCGTCGCCGATATCGAAAACAATGCGCTGCTGATCCAGACCACGGCGCGCGACTACGAACGCATCGAGCAGATCCTGGCCAAGGTCGACGTGCTGCCGACGCAAGTCATGCTGGAAGCCGTCATTGCCGAAGTCACGCTCAACGACGACCTGAAATACGGCCTGCGCTGGTTCTTCGAGAATGGCGGCATGAAGATCTCGGTGTCCGACGTGGCAAAGGGCGTTGCCGCGGCAGCACTGCCTGGCTTCAACTGGAGCTACGCAACCGACAACATCCAGGTGACGCTGAACGCACTGTCCAGCATCACCGACGTCAATGTCATCTCGGCGCCGACCATCATGGCGCTGAACAACCAGAAAGCGGTGTTGCAGGTCGGCGACCAGGTGCCGATCGCCACAAGGCAAGTGGTCGACCAGACGCTCGGCAGTTCGCCGGTGGTCTCGGTCGAGATGAAGGACACCGGCGTCATCCTGACGGTGACGCCACGCATCAACAATGCCGGCAGGGTCATGCTGGATATCGAGCAGGAGGTCAGCAATGTGACCAAGACGACCAGCTCCGGCATCGATTCGCCGACCATCCAGCAGCGCAAGATCCAGACCCGCGTTCTGGTCAACGATGGCGAGAGCCTGGCGCTGGGCGGCCTCATCCAGTCGCGCAACAATGTCGATCGCACGCAAGTGCCGATTCTCGGCGATATCCCGATTATCGGCAACGCGTTCAAGCAAAAGACGGACAGCATCGGACGCACCGAATTGATCATCTTCATCAGGCCGCATGTTGTCCGCGACATCAACGAAGCCCGCGAAGTGACGGATGAATTCCGCGGCAAGATCAGCCTGCAGACGCCGATCCAGAAGCGACGCGGCGGCACCAAGCTGCAACAGGACCTGAAGAGGCTGGCGTATTGACGATGGCTGCGCACCCATCCCTCGTGCTGGCTGCCACGATCGCCCTGGCGGTGGTTCTTGCCGCCATTTCGATCGCCGATTTCCGCCGGCAGATCATCCCGGACGGGCTCAACCTGGCTCTGGCCGGCATCGGCCTTGCCTATCAGATGGCGACGGACGCAGATGGCCTGCCGATGCACATCCTGTTCGCCGCTGCGATGTTTGCCGCTGCCTGGCTGATCCGGCGCGGTCATTTCCTCATGACCGGCAGGATTGGTCTCGGCCTCGGCGACGTCAAGATGCTGGCCGCCGCCGCATGCTGGATCAGCCCTTTGCTGTTGCCGGTGCTGCTGTTCATCGCCAGCGCCAGCGCTCTGCTGTTCGTCGGCGGGCAGGTGGTTGCGACAGGCCCGGCGGTGGCGAAAGCGCGTGTCGCCTTCGGTCCGTTTATCGCCATCGGCCTCGGCTGCAGCTGGGCGCTGGAGCAATTTGCAGGTTTGGACATGGGACTGCTCTGATGATCACTCTGCGATTCACCTCTGAAAAATCCCGCCGCGCCAGAAAATCTGTCGGCGAAAGCGACGGCCGCGAAAGCGGCTTCACCCTGGTCGAGCTTCTGGTCGTGCTCGCCATCATCGCGCTGATCGCCACGCTCGCGGCACCTCAGGTGCTGCGCTATCTCGGCTCGGCCAGGACCAACGCGGCCAAGGCGCAAGTCCGCAACATCGAAAGCGCGCTCGAACTCTACTATGTCGACAATGCGAAATATCCGACCGCGGAGGAGGGGCTCTCGGCCCTGGTCACGGCGCCCACCGGCGAAGCGCGCTGGAACGGACCCTATCTCAAGGGAACAACCGGCCTGAAGGATCCCTGGGGGAGGCCTTATTCCTACGAAGTGAAGGCCGATGCGAGCGGCGTGGTCATCCGCAGCCTTGGAAAAGACGGCAAGCCGGATGGAACCGGCGAAGACCAGGACATCAGCAACTGATTTTCTGCTGGGGCTGCGTTCAGTTCGTGCGCGGCATCTGTGCATTTGCCAGGTCGAGGCGGGCAAAACCTCTCGCCGAATAGGCAGCACCATCGCGCAGGACCGAAACGGTGAAGCGCACGGCCGCAGGCAGGCGCCGCGGCGCATTCCAGCTCGGCAACCAGGATGAGGCTGCCGTCGAACCGTCGAGATATTCGAATTTTACGGCGTTCACGCCGCCGATCAGCCGTACCGGTTCGCTCTGCGTCGATGCGCCGGGATCGCTGCCGCGCCGTGTTTTCTGGACAATGGCCAGCGCGCCTCCCGCCTGGCCAAGCGAAACGGCAGTTTCGCGCAGTGCGGAGGATTGGAAGCCGATTGCCTGAACGGCGCTGAATTCGATCCGGGCGCCATCGCCATCGAGATAGAGCACCTGGTCCGGCGACGACTTCGACAATGGCAACGGCTCGGCGTGGCTGATCGCCGTTTCCAGAAAGCGCGATGCGGCATCGACCTCCATCTGGAATTCGGTTGCCTTTTCGATGCGCAGCATGGTTCGAGCCTGGCCGAGGAAGACCATCGTCAGCGACGTGATCACGCCGATCAGGGCCAGTCCAACCAGCACGTCGATAAGCGCAAATCCCTCGACTGATGCCGGCGACCGCAGCCGCGATCTGGCGTCTGGCAGAGGGGCGCCTGAACGACGTCCCTGCCGGCAGACGGCGTAGATTCTCGAGCGAGTGCGGACGAACACGCTCATGGAGTGCCCGGGTCCCGCACGGGCACGAAGGTTAGAAACGGCCCGCCTGGAAACGCACCACCGGTCTTCTCGATGAGAACAGCGGTCACCTTCGCCTTCGCCATTTCTATCGTGCGCGTCTTCAGGGTCCAGCCGGATGGCGTCGTGGTTTGCACCGTGGGTCGGGCTTCGTAGTCTGCCAGCATCACACGCACGGTCCTGGCGGCTTCGACCTGGCGCTTGGCAGCAGTGATGCTGCGGCTCGCCAGCACGATCGACTGGCTGGCGATGCCAAGCACCAGCGCCAGGATGGTCATGGCGACGATCATCTCCAGGATCGAAAATCCGTCTTCGGGGGAGGGCTGGGACGATGGGCCGGTCATGGCAGTGCGCGCCAGGTTGAAAGCCCGGTCAGCCAGTTGACCGCGATGCGCGCGGTCCGCCCTTTTCGCTCGAGGGCGATGTCCATGCCGGAAGCGCTGCCATCGGGAAGGAAGGTCAAGACCGTCTGCCGGTCGGCGATGACGGTCTCCTGACCGGTGGTCACGGTCATCTTGACATCGTCCGGCAGAGTGAGCGTGTCCCGCTCGCCAAAACGGAAGGCGCGGGCGCCGAGATCGACGACGACCTGCTTCGGCCTGGCGGTGGCGATCGCCGATGTGCGCGACAGGCGCAGCCGCATGGTGATCTCGCCGGCCAGTGTCTCCAGGTTCTTGGTGCGATAGTTGCTGACCAGCCCGGGTGCGGCGATGGCCGCGACGAGGGCCATGATCGCCAGCACGACCAGCATTTCGACCAGGGTAAATCCGGCCGTTGCATGTGCCGGCGCGCCGGCTCTCGTCGCGGCTGTCATTGCAGCGCCAGGTCGTTGATGCTGAGGATGGTGGTCATCACCGAAATGACCAGGCTGCCGACGAGAAAACCAAGTGAAATCGTCAGCGCCGGGGTCAGCAGCTTCAGCACCGTGTCGATGCGTCGCGTCAGCGTCAGCTGAAGCATTTTCGCCGCCCGATCCAGGACCACGGGAAGGGCGTTGGCCTCTTCGCCGAGCGAGACCAGCGACATCGTCGCATTGTCGAAAATCCCCGCCTTGACGATCGCGCCATGCAGGCGCGCGCCATTGGCGACGGTTTCTTCGATTGCTGCAAAGCTCGCGGCCAGGGAACTCTGCCTGGAAACGTTGGCGGCCAGGCCAAGCGCCTCGGTCATCGCCACGCCATTGCCGAGCAGCAGCGCAAGCGTTTCCAGATAGCGCGCGATCACGGCATCCCTGACCAGCGCGCCGATCAGCGGGATCTTCAACAGCCAATGCGAGAGGCGTTTTCTGGCGCCGGTGGACCGGGACAGAAAAAGCCAGGAAAGCAGGCTGAGGACCGCCGCCAGCGGGAACACGAACGGATAGTCGCGGAACACCGTGCCGAACGCCGAAAGCATGGTCATGGTGAACGGTTTTGGGGCGGATGAGCCTTCGAAAATCGGTTCCAGCGCCGGCACCAGGACCGTCGCCAGGATGACCAGCGCCCCGCTCATGACCAGCAGCAGGAAGGCCGGATAGGCCAGGGCCTCGATGATTGCCGCACGGCGCTTGGCCGTTGCCTCATACGTGTCCGCCAGCCGCTGGCATATATAGGCCATCTTGCCGCTGCGCTCGCCGCTGGCGAGCAGAGCGGCAACGTCGGAGGTGATGCCCGGCAGGCCGGCAAAGGCTTCGGCGATCGGCCGACCGCCGGTCGTCAGATCGAGCACCGATTGCAGCTGCTGACGCCGCTGATGGTTGGCTTCGCCTGAAATAACCGCATGCAAGGCGCGGTCGACGGTGAAACCGGCGTTCAGAAGCACCGAAAGCTCGGAAAACAGCCGGCCGAGATCGACCCTGCGGGTAAACGTCAGCGCGCTGCGCCCCGGCAGGCGAAGCCTGTCGCCGTTCACAAGCGCAAGATGATAGGAACGGCGGCCCTGCTGCGCCAGTTTGCGCGCCGCATCCTGCTTCGTCGACGCATCGAGAACGCCGGTCTCGGTGCTGCCGTCGACGAGATAGGCGCGATAGGCAAAGGCCGGCATCAGCCCCCTCCCGCGAGATCGATGACACGCCGGACTTCGTCCATCGTGGTGACCTGCGATCGGGCAAGGGCGGTTGCGTGCACCGACATCGGCACGAGGTCGTCCTCGGCGGCAATCCGGCCGATCTCCATTTCGCCGGCGCCCTGGTCGATGAGCTCGGCGATGCGCGGCGACACCTGCAGCATTTCGTAGGTCACCGTGCGCCCGCTGTAGCCGGAGCCATTGCAGGTGCGGCAGGCCGGGCCGGTCTGTTCCGCGCCGTGGCAGGTCGGGCAGATGCGGCGCAACAGCCGCTGTGCGATGACGCCCCTGATCGTCGCGCCGAGCAGGTAGCCGTCGATGCCCATGTCGCGAAGCCGCGTCAGCGCACTCGCGGCACTGTTGGTGTGAAGTGTCGAAAACACCAGATGACCGGTCAGGGCCGCCTGGACCGCGACCTGCGCCGTTTCGCGATCGCGAATTTCACCGAGCAGGATGATGTCGGGGTCCTGCCGCAGGATCGAACGCAGCGCGGCGGCAAAGTCGAGGTCGATCGCCGGATTGACCTGCAGCTGGGTGATGCCCGCCATCCGGTATTCGACCGGGTCCTCGACGGTGAAGATCTTGACGTCCGGCCGCGAACGCTCGGCGAGGATGGAATAGAGCGTCGTCGTCTTGCCGCTGCCGGTCGGCCCGGTGATCAGCACGATGCCGTTGGCGGCTTGCGACATGGAGCGGATCTTGGCCTGCGCGGCACCGTCGAAACCCAGTTTCTCCAGCTTCAATTCGACGCCGGCGCGGTCAAGAATTCGAAGCACGATGGCTTCGCCGTGAATCGACGGAATGACCGAGACGCGCAGGTCGACGTCGCGGCCGCGCACGGCAATGCGCATGCGTCCATCCTGCGGCAAGCGCCGTTCGGCAATGTTGAGCCGCGACAGGATCTTGATGCGGGTGGAGATGCCGGACAGCATCGCAATCGATGCTGTGTCGACGGTGGACAGCATGCCGTCATGCCTGAAGCGGATGCGGACGTGATCCTCGAGCGGTTCGATGTGGATATCGGTGGCTCTCGCATCGACCGCCTTGTGGATGGTCTCGGCGACGAAGCGGACGATCGGCGCTTCACGGGCAAAATCCTTCAGCCGTTCGAGGTCGTCGGGGCCGAAATCCAGGATTTCGCCACCGCCGCCGCCATTTGAAACGGCCGCCAGGGCCGATTGCTCGATGCGATCGATGCATTCGGTGATCGTTCGCCTTGGCAAGATGCGTAACGCCAGTGTCCGCTCATAGTGAAAGGCGAGCGCGTCGATGGTTGCCGAGGAGAACGGATCGGCCACGGCGACAACCAGCCGCTCGGCATCCATCTGCAGCGGCAGGATGGCGTTTTCCCTGAGATAGACCAACGGTACGCTTGCCAGCATTTCGGGGCTGACCTGTTCGGGAATCTCGACCGACGTCGGTGCCTGGAGGTAGCGGCTGAGGCTGTTGGCAAGCTCCTGCTCGCCGATCAGCCCGAGTTCGGTCATCACCGTGTCAAACGGGTGTCCTGATGTTCGCGATGCCCCCAAGGCGCGTTGGGCCGCGTGCGCGGTCAGCACCTTCTCGCCCTCGAGAAAGGCCAGAAACGCCTCTATTCCCTGGGGCTGGACGAGAGCGTTCATGAACTCCACCCCTGCAGGAGCTGTGCGGCCTCGGTGCCGAAAAGCACCTCGCAGCCGGCACTGCCGGCGACTGCCGGCAATGTGCCGGCGTCACGGGCCGGGCTTCGCGAGACGCGCCAGAATGCGGTGTCGCTGACCGGAGATTTCTCGATGATGAACCCGGCTTCGCCCGTGATCCCGGATCCGTCACGTCTGACGACCACGTCGACCGTATAGGCCGATGCCTCGGCCGCCTGAACGATCGCGGCGCTGGAACCCGTGGCAAGAGCAGCGCGAAGACGGCTAGGCGCACGATCGGCGCTGATCGTGCCGCGCTTCGAGTTGACCGTGAAGGTGGCATGGAGGGCCTGCAGGGGCACTGACCCAAGGGCCGCGAACTCCTGCAGTTCAGACACCGATTCGAACGGCGCCTGCTTGTCTTGCGGCGGCCCGACGGCGCTTCTCGGCCCGGGCTGGCCGGCGAACAGCTTAGCGTTGTCGCGAAACCGGATCGCGGCCTCGGCCAGCGCTTGCGCCGCCTGCTGCTCGAAGCCGAGCGATGCGAAGCCCAGCGCCAGCAAATGATCGTCGGCGGCATTGAGATCGATCAGCCCGCCATGATCCTGGACGCGCACATCGAAGCTGAACGCACCCGACCGGCACGCTGCCGGTGTGGAATCCAGCGCAAATGTCTTCGTCCCCGAGCCGCCGGTCAATTGGCTCGCAACCACATTGCCCAGGCCTTCGGCAAGCAGCGACAGGCGCTCCTGCTCGACCTCGTTGTTGGCGATCATCAGCCGCGTCTTCGCCGTCACGGCAAAGGGAACGACGATTGCCGAGACGATCAGCATGAACACCAGCACGGCGACCAGCGAAAAGCCGCTGCTGGCGCTTTCGTGCCCTGTGTTCGCGCTCTCATGAGGTGCGCGGCTGCTCATAATTGCGGTTCAGGCGGAGGTGGCGGGGGCGTTGCGGATGGCGGGACGTTCTTCCATGGCGGATAAAGCAGGATGCGCGCCACCTTGCCGTCCCGCTCGAGCACGGCCTGATCCTTGTCGATCGCCGACACCTTCCAGCCGTCGACGGTCTCGCCACTGCCATACCAGGCCGCGGCTTCGCTGCCGGCGACGCGCAGCAGCGCCTTTGCCGCGCCGCCGTTTCTGCTGATGCCCAGCAGCGATGGCGCGACGGCCGGTGCGGCTTCGGGCGGCGGCGGCGCCGGCTGCTCGGCCGGTGCGACGGCAACCTCCACCGGCTGTGGTGCTGCCGGCGGCGACACGATTTTCCGGCGGGTCGGCGTGAACAGCGGACGCTGGAACGTCTCGCTGAAATCGCCGGCCTCGGGAAACTGCAGCGATCCCGCCGCTGATGCCAGTGCGCCGTCATGCCCTTTCCCGGGGGCGACCGGCGTGGTGTCGACCGGCGTGTTGTAGAGCGCGACATTGACCAGGACGAGGCCCGCAATCATGGCCGCGATCGCCAGGCCAGCGAATTTCCGGCTCATGGCTTGACCCCACCGGGCGGCGGCGCGGCCTGCGTTTGCAGCGGGCCGTAAAACAGGATCTCGGCAAAGATCTCGGGATCGCCGGTCCGTCCTGCAGCCGGTCCGACATCGGTCGTGCGTAGCGTGGCCTCGCGAATGAACAGCACCGGCAGCGACGTTTCGATGGCGAGAACGGCGTTGTGAATGCCTTCCAGCGGTCCCGAAAGGTTGGCCCGCAGGCCGATGAAATCGACGCCGGCTTCGCTGAGCACAGGTGCATTGCCGGCCGACAGCACGCTGACCCCGTTGGCGACGGCGATCGCATTCAGCCGCTTTTGCAGCCCGCCGCGAATGATCGCTTCGCTCTCGCCGGTGAGGAACTCGGGATTTGCCGCCACCACGGGGCTGGCGGCGCTGTCGAGGCGCTTGGCCAGGGCCGCCACGCTCTGCAGCTGGCCGAGAAGCTCGCGCTTTTCCTCTATCCCGGCTTGCGCCGAGGCGACGCTGTCGAGCGCCGCGAACGCCACCCAGGCCAAGACACAGGCCGTCACCGCTGCAAGGGCCAAGGCGATCAGGCGACGGACCAGCGGCCTTGTGTTGAGGATGGCGGAGAGCATCGTCAGAGCGCTCCGATCTTTGCCGAAATGGTGAAGTGTTCGCCGTCCTGGCCGGGAACCCTGACCACGGGCGCGGCGAATTCGGGCGCCGAAAACAGCGGCGAGGCGTCGAGCGGCTGGATCAGCTCGGCGGCGGAGGCTGAAAACCCTGTGATGGTCAGGTCGTCGCCCTTGGCGGAAAGATCGGTCAGCCAGGCCGTGTCGGGCAGCAGGTGCGTCAGCTCGGCCCAGACACGCACCAGCGACGCCGTCGTCTTCTTTTCCTGACGGATTTTTTCGATCTGCTCGATGCCGGCCTGGCGCTTCTGCAGCGAGCTGCGTGCCGCCTTGGCCAGCACCTGCGCATCGGCGATCTGCGCGTCGAGTTCTGCGCCAGCCTGCCAGCTGCGCCAATGCGCATGGGCGAAGGTGACCAGCACCGCTCCGGCCAGCACCGAACAGGCCGCGACCCAGGCGGTTCTGCCGCGCCGGTCGTGCGCGGTGGGCGGCCAGATGGCGGCCAGGCTGAGCGGATCGGCCCGCAGCGTGCTGTCAGGCTGCGACAGCGACAGGCAGCGGACGGACCCGCCGGCCCGGCGCACCGCGTCCAGTACTGGGCCAAGCGTCTTCGCCTTGACGACATGGTAGCGGCAGTCCTGCTCAGCGTGCCTGGCGAAAACGACATGCACCTGCGCCGGGTCGATCGGCGTGGTGGCCAGAAGGTCGAGTTCGGCCATGTCCCGGGCCTGGCGAAGCGGCAGCCGCCGCGCCGCCAGTTGCCGGGTCAGGAACAGCCCGGGCAGGACCCGGATATCGAAGGTCGGCCGCTTGCGCCGAGGCCCGCCCTGGAGAAGCGCCAGAACTTCGTCCGAGGATGCCGTGAGCGCCAACGGGATCGATTGGAACTCCGGCGCATTGACTTCCCGGGCGCGGATGCCGTCATCCGCCAGGGTGACGATCCAGTCGCTTGTGGAAGATTGCTTTTGCCTGGGAACAATCCGCGTCCAGACCCCTCGCAGCTCATCGAGCCACCAGTCGAGGAAATCCAGAACCTGCGCGTTGAGTGTCGCCACAACCAGCCGCCCGCCACCCCGGCTGATTCTCGGCCGAGGGTTTCCAGGCGAGATTACTACAAATGCCGATGTGATGCGGATATTCGCGACGGCGCGGGAGGTCGATTAATCACAGTTTTTGTTGTCTTGAGGGCCTGCGGCCGTTCGCCAGGTTCGGTTACCGATGCTAAGCAGGTGGAGTTGTCCGACAGCCTTCGGCATGAACATCCGGCAAACCGTCGCCCTGGGGGTCGCCGATGGCCGTGCTGACGCCAAGCCGCATAAATACTTGGCTCGGTTGGGAGTTGTCTGGCCCCATCGTGCCAAAATCAGTCCTATCCATACATGTACAATACATCAAAGTGTAAATTAGAAAATTCTCATAAATAGAGAGAGGATTTTCTTGGTTTGTTTCTTCACAGGCTCTTAACAGGCCTTCACGGATGTGTTACCGATTTTACGGTGTGGGCAGCGCGGCGACCACCGTAGCGAACTCAGAAAAGCTGCAGGAATTTGATGGCGTCGGGCACAATGCTAGCACGACTGATCTTGTGAGCTTGGTGGTCCGGATGACAGTTCCAAAAGAAAAGCCGCGCCTTCTAACCTTTGGCTTCCTTCCAATACTAATATCGTTCGTAATTTTTTTAGTGACATCTGTACTTGGATATAACTTCAAATATAATAAAATAGATATTGGTGGTTTTTACTTGATGCCCGCGGCATTGGCAGATTGCCTGTACCCGGGTAAGTACGTTCTTGATCTCTATTTTTCGTTCTTTTCCTTGCTCTCTGCCCTCATGGTTCCGGCAGCGTTATTTAGCGTCATTTATGCGGCAACGTCAAAAAAATCAGATAAGCAAACATACGCAATTTCTACGATTTCCGCCGTGGCGGCCGCGCCGTTTGTGTTTTTGTTTGTCGGCAAAGAGGTATTTTTACCCAGGAGATTTATTTCTGCAGTTTGCGATGGTGAAGATCGCAGCTTTATATTAATCATTCAACCCTTGTTGTTTGCCGTATGCGCATATTTTATCGTTGGCGCTCTGCTTTCCATATTTAGAAATAGCCGTCGATCGGAGAAATAAGTGCCAACGCAAAATAAGCAAATCAATTGGAATGATTTGGCGACGATTTTGGATATCGCGTCGGCGGTGGCCGCTGGGGTTATTGCTGCATCTCCTAGTCTTGCTATCGTTGAGCACCTGACGCCAGTTGTTGAGACCATGGCCGCGTTGAGTGGCGCGATTCTTCTGGACGACCCCGGCACTGGCGTGATGGGGGACACATTTCGGGGAATTACGGTGACAGTGCACGTTTTGCCGTGTTCGTACGGCTGCCGTTTTGTGCACTGTACACGCTCTCCAAATCGCAGGCGCTCTTCGCTTGTCGGCAGCTCTCGGCCAAGGTTTTCAAGGTGAGATCACTACAAATGCCGATGCGATGCGGATATTAGCGAAGGCGCGGGAGGCCGATTAGTCACAGCTTTGTTGTCTTGAGGGCCTGCAACCGTTCGCCAGGTTCGGTCGCCACTGCCAATCGGGTTGGAGTTGTCCCAAAGCCTTCGGCATGAACATCCGGCAGGCCGCCGCCTTTGGGGCCGCCAATAGCCGCGCTGACGCCAAGCCGCATAAATACTTGGCTCCGTTGGGAGTTATCTGGCCCCATCGTGCCAAAATGAGTCCTATCCATACATGTACAATGCATCAAAGTGTAAATTAGATTCGTCTTATGAATAGAGCGAAGATTTTCTTGATCCGTTTCTTCACGGGCTCTTAACAGGCCATCACGGATGTGTTACCGATTTTGCTTGCGGGGGTAGTGCGGCGATCATCGCCTCAAACCCAGAAGAGCGGCGGAGAGTTTCATGGTGTCGGGCGCCACGCTTGGCAGTGGTCGAAGCATGGCTTGCTCACTTCGGGTCGTGCGTTGGCAATCATCTATTTCTCGCCTGTGAAGCCCCCGAGGCCAGAGGCGAACGGAAGGCAGCGGCCGTGAACGAAAAACGCGCCAGTCCGGCTGAATCGCACGGCGAACCTAGCGAAGTCCGACCGAGCTTGCCCACCAAACTTCGAGTTGCATTGAAGGCGGGCGGGCAACGTCTGGCCAGTTGCTCGCCAAACACCGAAAAGGCACTCGTCAATCCTAGCACCTGCTTCCCGCGGAGCCCGGTATGATCCGTCAAGGACAGTCTGCATCTAGCCTGCTGCGACCAGCGTCGAAACCTCCGAGGTGTGAGATATGAATTACAGATCAGGCAGACACCTGTCAGTACGACTGGGCGCTCTCGCAATAATTTTCATGGTTTCTTCTTTCGCAGCCAATGCATCGCAACTTGTCCAAGTCGGGGATCTTGTTCTGAACATCCCCGACAATGTGAGCGCGTCCTTCGATCCGGAATCCCCAAGCCAAAAGCCACGGTTCGACTATGCGCGGTATTCGCCAGCAACGGGGCGAGTGCGTCAGGTCGATACAATCTTCATAAAGCTGGATCGGATATGGCCAATGGAGCAGAGGAAACGAGGCCCTGTTGTAGCCATTGATGCCAATGTGCAGGCCCCGGAACTAGATCTGTTCTGCCGTAGCACAAGTCGATTAGGCGCAAAGCCAGATCCAAGCAAAGCCGTGCGCAAGGATGGGCCATTTTATGTCTATGAAGAGAAGCTGACCGCTGGCGACGTATATTTAAGCGATGATGATTTCAGGGTTTTTGGCGGCCTGGCGACGAGTTGGGTTTATGAAGACCCGCTCGCAAAAATGACGTATCCGAAGGATGCCAAAAATTACTTATTCGCCCCGGCTCTCACGAACATTACTCGTCTGCATTTGCAGATCGTGACTTACCAAGTCTCCGTAGATGAAATGCCGGCCATGTTCGATTCGCTGGAGCGGCAACTTCGTTCCTGGCTTGTGAGCCCGGGGGCGGGAAATTTCCAATGGTATCATCAGCGCCCTGGCGCTTGCGAACTCTAAGGTAGTGAGCAGAGAAATGGCTGAGAACTTCGAATTCACAGAAGAGCAAATACAGCATTTGCAAGAACTGGTAGATCAGGGACTGTACCCAGAAGCTTACCGCTACGCAGGCGGCCTAGCGAATGGCCAGACTGGCGTTGATCAAGCTGCAATATTGTGGCTTTATGGGTCAGCTGAGGTAAATGAGGGCAGCGGTTTCTATAGCGGCTTTATTCGTGGTTACTCGGCCGAGCAATATATGATTCGCTATGGGCCTGTTGGTGATCTTGAAACGCGTATCCAAAATGCTTCAAATGCCATCGCGAGATCAGTTCTCCGTGATATTATAGAAAACAAAGCGATCCCGGCTATTTCGACTATTGTCGTCCGAGATGCGCAGTCTGTGGCGGAAGGCCTGTTCGGTGGGGATGCTGGAGGTTGGGCGGGAAACCCGCTGTTTCTAGCACTTGGAGTTTCCGCACCCCTACTCACAAATGTTCTGGAGACCACAGGAGATACCTATGACGCCCTCGCGTTGCTGAAATCTGCTCACGACAATGGCGAGGCATTCGACAAGTTCGTGGAGATCTTGACGGTCAGTCTCAATTGGAATGGGGGATATTCGATCCCGACGGTCGTCTCTGGCTCCAATCAAATCGACAGTTTTCTCTATGGCGCATACGGTGGAGCGGGAACGGTAGCGCAGGCTTACTATGGCAACATAGTGTTGGGAAGGATTACGGACGATGCCGGGATCCAAGGTGTAGACGGCGGAGAGTTCATGAATGGCGGGGCAGGGAACGATCGACTGCTCGGATCGCTCGGAAACGATATCCTGGATGGGGGGGCTGGCACCGACGTTGTTGACTATTCGGAATTAACTACGCAGTTGGTTGTAACCATAAAAACTGCGCCATCAACCGCTCATTTCGTGGCCGGAATTTCTGGAGCGGGCATCGATAGCCTCTATAATGTTGAGAAAATCATTGGTTCTGCAGGCGACGACACATTCGCGGTCCAGTCCCTTGCGCCAGATTTCACAGAACTGGCATTAGATGGTGGCGGCGGCAACGACCAACTCACCGGGGTATATCTCGACAAAGTTGAAATAGACACCGTTCAAAAGGAGTTCCGGACCGGTGGGAAGATCATATCCATCGACAACTTTGAGCGATATCAGGGCAGCAATGGCGACGACATCTTTACTCTGACAGGCATGGAAACGGAAATCGACGGCAAAGGTGGCGAGGATACCGCCGACTTTAGTCAGGCGACGACTTCGGTCGTTGTTGGCGCTCATGGCGTTAGGTTGATCGATGTTGAGATCGTAACGGGTTCGAATTTCAATGACATCATCCTGACGGACAATGGTGACCAAACCATAGACGGTGGCAACGGTGCCGACCGCCTCTCGGGCGGTTCTGGCTTCGACAGGTACTATGTGAGCGATGGGGACGTTGTTGATGACAGCGACGGCAGCGGTGCGGTCTTCCGTGGCGGCGAGCGGTTTTCTGGCGGTACGAAGGACCGCTTAGCCGCGGCTGGTGCCCCTTATATGGACGGAGCCGGAAACGGCTGCGTTCTGTCAGGTACCACGTTGGCTATTACCTTTGCGACGGGAGGGTCAATAGCGGTTCAAAATTGGGCAAACGGCGACCTCGGGATTACCCTCTCGTTGGAAAAGGATCCTCATTCGCCGTGGCGGCCTTACAAGCCTTCGCAGCCCCGTGACCCTTTAGTCTTGGATCTTGATGGCGATGGGGTAGAACTCATCGCGGTTGGAGCGTCGCAAGCCCATTTCGACTTCGCAGGCGATGGTTTTGCGGAGAAGACCGGCTGGGTTGCGTCCGATGATGCGATCTTGGTGCGAGACGCGAACGGCAATTCCATTGTCGACGGAGTCTCGGAGCTATTCGGCAATGAAACGCAGGATGGCTTTACAGCCCTAAGAATGTTCGACTCGAATGACGACGGTCGGATCGATGTCAACGACGCAGTGTTCAGCACACTGAAGCTTTGGCGCGACCTTGACGGCGACGGCGTCTCCGACAGCGGTGAACTGTTCGGTCTTTCGGCCTACAACGTATCGGCCATCAACCTTGACAATAGCCCCAACGGTGGCGTGCAAGGGGGCAATATTGTCGCATTTGAAGGCAATTACGTTTTCGAAAATGGAGCGACCGGGACAGCGGCGGCGATTTATTTTGGCGTTGACAACACGATAACACGATGGATTCCCCCAGCGGGCTTTGTCGTTTCTCCCGCGGCTGAAGAATTGCCGAACCTTAAGGGTTATGGACTAATCCCCGACTTGGCTTATGCCATGTCCCTGGATCAGGAGCTTTTAGCTCACGCATCGGCCATGGTCATACAGCTCTATACCGGTGATACGTATGCCATCCGTGCTTCGTTCGAAAGTTTGCTGCTGGAGTGGGCAGGCGTCGATGGCGTTCCGAGTGGCCCACAAGGGTCTTACCTGGATCCGCGGCATGCGGCTTTTTTGGAAAAGTACTTTGGCAGCCCATTTGAAGGGCCAATAACGAGCAGCTTTGGCAGGACTATCGAAGACACATTCGGCGATGTCTTCAGCACATTGCTTACGCGATTTATCAGCCAATCCTCAACAAGCGCTTTGGCACTTGGGGTTGACCCCGTGCTGGTCGAGGAAAGTCCGTTCGGATCACTTTGGCCAGTGCGATACGATCACGACCAAGACCGCTTGCACGTTAGCGAGCTTGTATTGGAATCAATGTTTCAGCGAATACCGGAAGCTGGAAGTGCTCGTACAGAATACACGATGAAGGCTCTGTTGGCCCTCGAAGGACTCCAATATGAATATTACAGTAATCGGTATACGTGGGAAACTCTCGTTACCGCTGCACTCAACGCGGCAAGCGGTGACGACCCCGTCTTAGCCTCACTTGTGGATGACGGTTTGCTGTTACTTGGGGGCAATGACGCAGATGTCCTCCAGGGGAGGACCCTTGACGATACGCTAATAGGAGGACGAGGCGACGATACGCTCAGAGGTGACGTCGGCGACGATACATATTTGTTTACGCGTGGCGATGGCAATGACCAAATTGTCGACGAAGGGTTTGGATGGGAAACGCCATCTGACCGTCTTGTCTTCACCGATATCGTCGCGGCCGATGTGAACCTGACCCTTTCGGGGACGGACGTGACGGTCACTGTGAGCGAGAGTGCGCCTGGAGCGGGCGATGGGAGCTCAATTGTACTCGTCGCAGCGCTCTCCGATGCTGGTAACAGCGTGCGTGGTGTCGATCAAATCCTGTTTGCCGATGGCGAAGTGTGGACGCGCTCGGATTTCATCAGCCTCGTGCGTGGCGGTATCCACGGCGATGCCGGCAATAACACGATCATCGGAACCGCTGCCGGTGAAACCATCACCGGCCTGGGAGGTGACGATACGCTGGAGGGCGGCACCGGCAATGACAAGTTAAACGGCGGCGCCGGCAATGATGCATTCGTTTACGCGTCGGGCGACGGCAACGACGTGATCGAAGATGCAAAAAGCCTCACCGAGGTCGACACGCTGAAGCTGATGGACCGCAACGCTGGCGACATTGAACTTGCTCGTCAAGACAAGACCCTGACCGTGAAAATCCTCTCAACGGGCGAGGTGATTACCGTCGAAAAGCAATTCTGGCAAAACGAAAACTGGGGGATCGAGAAAATCACGTTCGCCGATGGCTCGTCGTGGAACCAGGCTGAAATCACCGCGCATGCCTGGACCCGTGGAACAGCCGGAGACGATTCTCTGACCGGCAGCAGCATCGAAAGTGGCAATTGGGATGATACTTACTACGCGGGACAAGGGAACGACACCTTCTGGGACTGGTCAGGCAGCGATACATATATCTATGCTTCTGGAGACGGAAACGACAACATCGATGACTATGGCGGGGACATTCGTTTCGCGGGGACTGATACGCTTAAACTCATCGATCTCACCATGGATGACGTTGAGCTGACAAAATCGGATATGGATCTTAAGATTACGATTCTTCAAACAGGCCAAACCATAACCATCTCGGAACAGTTCGGTTCATCGAGAGGGGTGGAGACCATCGTCTTTGCCGACGGCGCGCGTTGGGACAAATCGGATTTTCTGAGCGCAGCGTCGGGTGCCATCATGGGGGACCAGGCCAACAATTCGATCACTGGCACCAGTGCAGCTGACACGATTATCAGTCTTGAAGGCAACGACATCCTGACCGGTGGCTTGGGCGCGGATGTGTTGATGGGGCGTGCCGGGAACGACACGTATATCTACACCTCGGGTGACGGCAATGATCACATCAACGATGGCGATGGATCGGTCACCGATATCGACATCTTGCGGCTGGCCAATCTGAACGCTGACGATGTTGAGCTTACTCACGATGGTAGCGATCTGAAGATCACGGTGCTCTCGACCGGCGAGACTATTATGGTCGATGAGCAGTTTTCGCGGCCCGGCGAGAATTTCGGTATTGAGAAGATCGAATTCGCCGATGGTTCATCGTGGAATCTCGCCGAGATTCAGGCCAATGCCTGGATACGTGGAACGGACGGCGACGACATTCTTTACGAGAGCGGCCGGTGGTCCGTTACATTCCAAGGAGGCAAGGGCGATGATTATTTCAGCCCTACAATGGGGGACGACAGGTTCGTCTACGCTTTGGGCGACGGGAACGATACCTACTCCTTATATGATCCATGGTTTGATGATCCGAATGACGTAGAAAGCGGTGCGCTTATATTTACCGATATTCTCTCAAGCGGAGTCGAGCTTTCTGTGAGCGGGAATGATCTGCAAATACGAATCCTTGAAAGCAATGAATTGATCACCATACGCAATCAGTTCTTTGTTCATCCTGTGGATGCAGGTATCGAGAAGATTATATTTTCGGACGGCGAGGAGTGGAACTCTGCGGAGATCAGTATAGCGGCAGGCGTCAATCTCGCGCCGGTTCTCGTCAATCCCCTTGCCAACCAGGAAGCAGAAGCAGGTGGGCAGTTCACGTTCACCGTACCGGCCGATACCTTTCAGGACATCGACACACCAAATCTGATATATTCGGCCTCTCTACTGCCGGAGTGGTTGAGTTTCGACCCGGCAACGCGGACATTTAGTGGTACGCCTGATGTTGCCGGCGCCTTCGTCATACGTCTGGAAGTCTCCGACGGAACTTATACCATCGATGATATCTTCACCATCACCGTAGGAGAGAGCGACGGTCCCAATGGCATGACCATCCTTGTGGGATCCGAAAACGGGGAGGGCTATACCGGGTCGAGCCAGGACGACACGTTTATCTTCACGGATGGCACCGGCTACCAGATCGACGGCGGTGAGGGTATCGACACAGCGTCCTTCCACACCCGATCGGAGGCGGTTATCGCGAACCTGACTACAGGTGAGGGCTCCGACACCTTCATTTCGATCGAGAACCTGACGGGCTCTGCATTCGACGATCATCTGACAGGCGATGCCAGCGACAACGAGCTCGTCGGCCAGGGCGGCAGCGATACGATCTCCGGCGGCGCCGGCAACGATACGATCGACGGCGATTTCGTGCCCGAGGTGGTCGTCGACGTCGGTCTCGGCGAAAGCTATGCGACGCTGAGTTCGACCGCGACCAACAATTCGATCGCCAATGCCCACGACATCAGCAACAGCTTCTCTTACCTTGCTGATGGCGATATCGCGGATTCGACCTCCGTGCCGCATTCCACGATCAACGCCACCGGCAACGGTGCGGCTGGCTACTATAAGATCACCTTGAAAACTGGCGAGACCATCACCGCCGATATCGACCATACATCGGGAGATCTGGACACTTATGTCAGACTGATCCTGGCCGACGGCAGTTCGGGCACCGAGGTCGCGTATCAGGACGATAATGGCGGCGATCCGGGCTCGCCCAAAGGTCTCGATTCCTCACTGACCTACACCGCGACGGTCGACGGAACATACTACATCGTGGTGGGGAGCTATGAGGATAACGATGCCGTCCCCACCGGCGAAACCTACGAACTGAACGTCTCTGTTGGCGTTGCGTCGGGCTCGGAGGTAAGGGTCGGCGTGGCGGGCAACGACACGCTGGATGGCGGTGAAGGCAATGACACGCTCTATGGCCGCGCCGGCGATGACGTGCTGCTTGGCGGGACCGGAGACGACATTCTGGTCGGTGGCGAGGGCAATGACATCTTCGTCTTCAAAGCTGCCTTTGGTCTCGACAACATCACTGACTTTTTTGTCGGAGCCGGTTCTCCAGATATCATTCAGTTCGCCGACAACGTCTTCGACGACTTCGCTTCGGTCCTCGCCGCAGCCACCCAGGTCGGCTCCGACACAGTGATCACACACGACTCCAGCAATGTGCTGACCCTGAAGAACGTCGCCTTGGCAAACCTGCACCATGATGACTTCCAGTTCATCGCCGCCTGATGCCTGAACTGGAATGCACTTGAACGCGATGCCGCAGTCCCGCCCTTCAGAGCCGCCGCGAACGACTCTCGCGGCGGTTCTGGCTTCCTTTCGCCGCGCATTTTCCGGCATCGCGCTGATGAGCGGCGTGGTCAACATCCTGGCGCTGACCGGCTCGTTCTTCATGCTGCAGGTCTATGATCGCGTCATTCCCGGCCGCAGCGTGCCGACGCTGGTCGGGCTTGTCGTGTTTGCCGGCACTCTGTTCGTCTTTCAGGGCGTGCTCGAACTCATCCGGTCGCGTCTGCTCGTGCGCATTGGCATGGCGCTCGACGCGCGCATGAGCGGCCAGGTCTATGCCGCCCTCATGCGCCTGCCTTTGCGCACCAAGCTGGCGGGTGATGGGCTCCAGTCGTTGCGCGATCTCGATCAGGTCCGGTCATTTCTGTCGAGCGTCGGCCCAACGGCCCTTTTCGACCTGCCGTGGATGCCGCTCTACCTCGGCATATGTTTCCTCTTCCATTTCTGGATCGGCATGACGGCACTGGCCGGCGCCGTCATTCTGTTCGGCCTGACCTTGTTTGCCGAGGCCCGCACACGCGAGCCCGCCAAAAGAGCCAACAGCCAGGCGGCCGCCCGCAACACGCTGGCGGAGGCCACGCGCCGCAATGTCGAGGTGCTGCAGGCGATGGGCTTCGGCTCGCGCATCGCCGAGCGCTGGTCTGATATCAACGCCGACTATCTCAGCACCAATGCGAAAGCCAGCGATCTGGCCGGCACGCTTGGAACGGTCTCGAAGATCCTGCGCATGATGCTGCAGTCGGGCATACTGGCGATCGGCGCCTGGCTCGTCATCCATCAGGAGGCGACAGGCGGCATCATGATCGCCAGCTCGATCATGATGGGCCGGGCGCTGGCGCCGATCGAACTGGCGATCGCGCACTGGAAAGGCTTCGTCAATGCCCGCCAGGCCTGGGCCCGGCTGACCCAGTTGTTGGCACTGCTTCCCGAAACCGCAACCAGTGTCGACCTGCCGGCGCCGACCTCCGCTCTTAAGGTCGAAGCCATCAGCGTCACGCCGCCGGGGGAGCGCCGCGTTGTCGTCCAGGACGCCAGCTTTGCGCTGGAGAAGGGCGCTGGGCTCGGCATCGTCGGCCCGAGCGCCTCGGGCAAGTCTTCGCTGGTCCGCGCGATTGCCGGGATATGGCTCCCCATGCGTGGGACCGTAAGGCTGGATGGAGCGACGCTCGACCAGTGGTCGCTGGAAGAGTTCGGCAGTCATATCGGCTATCTGCCGCAGGATGTGCAGCTGTTCGACGGCACCATCGCCGAAAACATCGCGCGCTTCGAACCTCAGGCTGCTTCGGATAAGATACTGGCAGCGGCCCGGGCGGCGGGCGTTCACGATCTCGTCGTGCATTTGCCGGAGGGATACGAGACGCGCATCGGTGAGGCCGGGTCGGCGCTCTCGGCAGGCCAGCGGCAAAGGGTGGCGCTGGCGCGGGCTCTTTATGGCGATCCTTTCCTTGTCATCCTCGACGAGCCGAATTCCAACCTCGATGCCGAAGGCGAGGCCGCGTTGACGGAAGCCATCCAGGGGGTTCGCGCGCGCGGCGGCATCGCCGTGGTCGTGGCGCACCGGCCGAGCGCGCTGGCAAGCCTCGATCAGGTTCTGGTGATGGCCAACGGCCGCGTCCAGGCCTTCGGACCGAAGAGCGAAGTCTTGAACAAGGTAACCCGTCCGAGTGGCGTTCCCTTGAAGGTCGTATCCGGGCCTGAGGAGACTGCGTCCTGATGGCCGTGGCCCCCACCATCGATCGGACCATTCGGCGCTATCTGCTTGGTGGCGTGGCCGCCTGCATCCTTCTCGTCGGCGGCGCGGGCAGTCTGGCGGCGGTCACGGAGCTTTCCGGTGCCGTAATCGCGTCGGGAAAGATGGTCGTCGATTCCAGCGTCAAGAAGGTCCAGCATCCCACCGGTGGCGTCGTCGGCGACATTCTGGCGCGCGAAGGCGATGCCGTGAAATCCGGCCAGGTCCTGATCCGTCTCGACGAAACCGTCACCCGCGCCAACCTCGCTATCGTCACCAAGGGCCTCGACGAATTCGACGCGCGCCTGGCCCGTCTCGAAGCCGAGCGTGATGACCATGCCGACATCGCCTTCCCAACCTCGCTGATCTCGCGGCGGGATGACGCCGCCGTTGCGCGCGCCATGGCCGGCGAACAGTCGCTGTTCGAGTTTCGCCGGCAGGCTCGCGCCGGGCAGAAGGCTCAGTTGGAGGAACGCATCGCGCAGCTTACCGAAGAGGCCTCGGGGCTCACCGAACAACGGGAGGCCAAGAGCCAGGAAATAAAACTGATCGGCACCGAACTCGACAGCATCCGCACGCTCTGGCTCAAGAAGCTTGTCTCGATCGACCGCATGACGGCGCTGGAGCGCGACGCGGTTCGGCTCGATGGCGAACACGGACAGCTGACCGCATCGATTGCACAAGCGAAAGGCCGGATCGCCGAGACCCGGTTGCAGATCATCCAGGTCGACCAGGATCTGCGCAGCGAGGTTGCGACCGAGCTTCGCGATGTCCAGGGGAAAATGTCCGAATTCGTCGAACGCAAGGTGTCAGCCGAAGACCAGCTCAAACGCATCGATATTCGCAGTCCGCAGGATGGCGTGGTTCACCAGCTTGCCGTTCATACGGTCGGCGGCGTCATTTCGCCGGGTGAGGTGATCATGCTCGTGGT
>NZ_SMYZ01000061.1 GCF_004919685.1 Mesorhizobium norvegicum
TACCTGCGCTCGACGCTGAACACGCCGGCCCCGCCGGCCGCAGCCCCGCCAGCGCTCGAACCCACCCCGCAGCCGGAACCGGAGCCGCCGGCGGTCGAGCCACCGCCCCCGCCGCCTTCCGAGCTGCCGCCGACGCCGCCGCCGACCGAGGGCGACATCAACAATCCGCCTGTCGACCCGACGCCGCCGGTGCAGGCAAGCGATCCGGAGCCCGAGCCACCACCGCCGCCACCGCCGGCACCGGTGGCGGATCCGCCACCCCCGCCACCGGTGGTGCCGACGGCGGCGCCCGACCTGCCAACACCGGCCGCGGGAGAGGAAATCCTGCTCTATCGCATCGAGGTTCCGGTCTATTCGGCCTTGCCGCCGGTCGCCGAACATCTGGCGATGACGACGCTCGGCACCTTCCACGAACGGCGCGGCGAGCAGAGCCTGCTGTCGAACACGGAGCTGTCGCCGGTCTGGGGCCGCATTTTCGGCCAGGATAGCAAGATGGCGTATTCGGGAACGGTGTCGCCGTCCTTCGACGGCACCCTGTTCGGCCTGCAGGCGGGCTTCGACGTGTTCGGCCGCGAAACGTCGTCAGGCCAGACCGACCGCGCCGGCCTGTTCATCGCCTATGCCAGCATGAATGGCGACGTGCGCGGCCAGGCGCTGGGCTGGAACAATTTGTCCGTCGGCAGCATGGATCTCACCGGCACCAGTGTCGGCGGCTACTGGACCCGTATCGGCCAAAGCGGCTGGTATCTGGACGGCGTCCTCATGGCCACCTTCTTCGGCGGCAACGCAACATCGTCGCGTGACGTCGGCATCGACATCGGCGGAACCGGCGTCACCGCTTCGCTGGAGGGCGGCTATCCGATTGCGCTGGCGCAAGGCTGGACGCTTGAACCGCAGGCGCAACTGGTCTGGCAGCATTTGGCGCTCGACGATGCTTCGGACCGTTTCTCGTCGGTTTCCTTCGATTCCAACGACAGCGTCACCGGCCGGCTGGGCGTGCGGCTGCAGGGCGAGACTGCTATCAACGGCGTGCCGCTGCAGCCCTACCTCAAAGCCAACATCTGGCACGACTTCGGCGGTACCAGCCATGTCAATTTCGACACCACCGATATCTCGACCGAGGGCAAAT
Organism: Mesorhizobium norvegicum; assembly: GCF_004919685.1. Classification (GTDB taxonomy): domain Bacteria; phylum Pseudomonadota; class Alphaproteobacteria; order Rhizobiales; family Rhizobiaceae; genus Mesorhizobium; species Mesorhizobium norvegicum. The sequence goes on from NZ_SMYZ01000061.1 coordinate 1,130, forward strand.
CGACCTCGTTCGAATTCGGCGGCGGCGTGATCGCCAAGGTGACGGACAAGGTCAGCATCTTCGCCACCGGCGGCTACACCACCAATCTCGGCGGTGACAAACGCCGTATCCTCGAAGGCAATCTCGGCTTCAGCGTCAAATGGTGAAACAGGCCATGATGGAGTCGTATGATGCCGCTTGCGACATCTGTTTTCTGCAGCAAGGTCTGCGCCGCCCCTCATCCGCCTGCCGGCACCTTCTCCCCGTATAGTGACGGGGAGAAGGGGACTGTCGCAACGCTGGCGCCCTTTTTGCACCACTGATGATTGGCGAAACCGTGGATGACGGCGTCTTTCTCCCCGTCACTATACGGGGAGAAATGTCCGGCAGGACAATGAGGGGCAGCGCTAACGCCGCGTCCTAAGCGAATCCAACCCGATGCTCAGTTACCCGAACGCATCGCCACTGTGGCGATGCCGGCGCCGACCAGCAGCGTGCCGCCGGTGCGGTTGAAGATGCGGATTGCCTTGGGATTGCGCACCACGTTGCGTGCGCGTGCCGCGATCAGCGCATAACCGAAGGCATTGGCGAAGGCGAGCGCCAGGAAGGTCGTCTCGAAGATCAGCATCTGCGTCCAGAAATCGGCGTGCCGGTCGAGGAACTGCGGCAGGAAGGCGACGAAGAAGGTGATGCTTTTCGGGTTGAGCGCGGTGACTAGCCATGCATGCGCCATCATCTTGGCCGACGACACCGCATCGGTGCGCGGTTCGGCTTTCAGCGCGCCGCCCGCGCGAAACAATTTCACGCCGAGATAGATCAGATAGCCTGCGCCGATCAGCTTCAGGATGGTGAAGACGGTCGCCGAAGCCGCCAGCAGCGCGCCGATGCCCAGCATCGACAAGGTCATCGCGGTGAAGTCGCCCAGCGCCACGCCAACGGCCATCGGCAGCGCTGTGCGCCAGCCCTGGCCCAGCGCGTACGACACGACCAGCAGGATGGTCGGACCCGGAATGATGAGAAGGATCGTCGACGCTGCGGTGAAGGCGGCCCAGTTTTCGAAGGACATGTTTGTCTCCCTTGGGTTAAAGAAAAGGATAAATCCTGAGCCCTGGGAGAATGTAAAGAGGCGTGTTCTTTGTTTTTACGCAAATTCCGGACGGTAGACCGCCAAGCACTTTTCCTGGAATTGCTGCGGTATCAATTGCGCCAACGGCAGATCGGCGTCAGTTCGCGCCGCTCAGCGTGCTCACGATATCGGCCAGGCTGACATTGGCACCGAGAACGGTTGCTGCCGCGACAATGGCAGCGGCAAAAAGCTTGATGTCGGTTTTTAACGTCTTGCACATGGAGGCCCCTCGCTGATCGCTTGAGGGGTAGGAAACACCAGTGCCGGGATTATGACCCGACCGAGGTCTTTTTGTGCAGCAGCTCCCAGTCAATGGTCAGGCAGGAAGGTCGAGCGCCCGCGGGCCACGCGCAAACGCAGGCCATGCAAGGTCTTCACGCTTTATCAACCATGAATGATGAAAATACCTGCTATCCGGCCGGACCGTGCTTCCCGCCGACAGCGTAGGGTTTGGGTATATGCGTGAGTTGCCGCAAGGTCTGACGCCGCCGCGAAACGGCGACGCATTCGAAACCGATCATCATCTTTCCCGCCGCGCCATCCTGTCCGGGGCAGGGGCGCTCGCGCTGCTCAGCGCCGCCGGTTGCTCAACCTCGGGTGGTGGCCTGCCGGCGCTCGAGCTGGACGACGTTACCACCGGCTCCGTGCGGCCGATCCGGCCAAGCATCAGCGTCGACAAGAACATCACCAGCCCCGGCGTCATGTATGCCGCGATGACGGATGGCGGCTTCAATCTGCCGGAAGTGCCCTATCTCAAGGTCAAGTCCGAATTCCGCCGCCAGATCGTCGTCGACACGACAGGCGAGGCGCCCGGCACCATCGTCGTTCATCTGCAGGAGCGCATGCTCTATCTCGTGCAGCCGGGCGGCGATGCCATCCGCTACGGCGTTGGTATCGGCAAGGACGGCTTCCGCTGGTCCGGCCGCGCCAACATCCAGTACGGCAGGGAATGGCCGACCTGGACGCCGCCGCCCGAGATGATCGCGCGCAAGCCGGAACTGGTGAAATGGCAGGCCGGCCAGCCCGGCGGCCTCACCAACCCGCTCGGCGCACGCGCCCTCTACATCTACCAGGACGGCAAGGACACCGGCTATCGCATCCACGGCTCGCCCGAATGGTGGAGCATCGGTCAGGCGATGTCGTCGGGCTGCGTGCGCCTGATCAACCAGGACATCATCGACCTCTACAGCCGCGTCTCCAAGAAAAACCCGGTCGTGGTCGTCTGATCGTTTAGTCCGCCGACTCTCCCGTTGCACGATGCTGCAAGACAGGCGAATGTGCCTGAGGATTCATCGCTCGGGAGACGTCAGGAATGGCCGGAACTTTTGTCATCGCGCAGGGCGGCGGCCCAACCGCCGTCATCAACCAGACGGTGGTCGGGGCGACGCTGGAGATCCGCAAGCGGCATCCCGGCGCCAAGGTCCTGGGCTCCATCCACGGCGTGCGCGGCATCCGTGACGGCAACTATGTCGACCTTTCGGCCATTCCCGAGGAGCGTCTGCGGCTGATTGCCGGAACCCCAAGTGCGGCCCTTGGCTCGACCCGCGACAAGCCGGATGCCGCCTATTGCGATGTCATCCTCAACGGCCTGAAGAAAGCCGGCGCCGACGCCTTCATCTACATCGGCGGCAATGACACGTCGGGCACGCAGCAAATCCTGACCGACGCCGCCGGCGGCAAGATCGCCTTCGTCCATGCGCCAAAGACCATCGACAATGATCTCGAGGAAAACGACCACACGCCGGGCTTCATTTCGGCGGCCGAGTTCGTCGCTGGCGCCTTCCTCTCCGTCGATCTCGATTTCCGCGCCCTGCCCGGCATCTATGTCGGCATCGTCATGGGCCGGCATGCCGGCTTCCTCACCGCCGCGGCCGCTGCCTGGCAGCTCGACCCCGACAGCGGCCCGCACCTTGTCTATGTGCCCGAGCGCCCATTCTCGGCCGCCGGCTTCATCGACGACGTCCGCGCCACGCTCGATCGCCACAAGCGTTGCATCGTCGCCGTGTCGGAAGGTGTCAGCACCGCCGATGGCAAGGCGCTGGTCGAAAGCCTGGTGCCGCCGGACAAGCTTGAGCGCGACGCCCATGGCAACGTCAAGCTGTCGGGCAGCGACCTGCCGGCCGCACTCGAGCGCGCGCTGGCCGAAGGGCTGCCGGGCAAGCGAGCCCGCGTCGACGCGCTCGGTTACATGCCGCGCGGCTATATCGGCGCTATCAGCGCGGTCGACGCGCAGGAGGCTTTCGATGCCGGCGCTTTCGCCGTCACTGTCGCCGAACAGGGCGGCGGCTCGGTGGCCCTGCAATATGACGGCACCAAAACGGTGCTGAAGAAGGTGCCGTTGAAGAACGTCGCCGGCAAGACCCGCCACATGCCGGACGATTTCATGAAGCCCGATGTCAATCAGCTGTCGGATGCCGGCATGGCCTATCTCAAGCGGCTGGTGCCGGAAAAGTACAAGGTCGGGAAGCCCTTCGTCTGATGCCTGGCTCACTTCTCATGCCGGACTCACACTTGATGCCGGACTGGTTCAGCAGGCGCATCGTCGACGACAAGACGACAATGCTGACCGAGCCGTTCGTGCATGCCTATGTGCGTGCCAACATCTGGCATCTGCGCGGCCGCGATGCCGACCTGCTGGTCGACACCGGCATGGGCATCTGTCCGCTGGCGCCCGAGATCGAGACGCCCGACGGCAAGCCGCTGCTGGTCGTCGCCACCCACATCCATCTCGACCATGTCGGCTCGCTGCACGAATTTCCGTTGCGGGCCGGGCCAAGGATGAGCGCAGAACAATTCGAGAGCATGGATGAGGCGGCGACCTACGCTTACATGTTCCACGATCTCGAAGGCGCCGTCTCGAAACTGCCGGCGCCGGGCTGGAAGGCGGCCGACTACAAGATCCCGTCCGCTCCATTGACGCGAACCCTCGACGAGGGCGATGTGGTCGATCTCGGCGACCGGCAGTTTCGCGTGCTGCATCTGCCGGGCCATTCGCCGGATTCGATCGCGCTGTTCGATGAGGCTGACGGCCTGTTCTTCAGCGGCGACGCCATCTATGACGACACGCTGATCGACAGCCTGCCGGACTCCGACCGGGCCGCCTATATCAGCACGATGCAGCGCCTGCTCGACCTGCCGATCCGCATTGGTCATGGCGGCCACGGACCGAGCTTCGACGGCAAGCGCATGCGCGAGATTGCAACGGCTTACGTCAGGCAGACCGGCAAGGTCTGAGCCTCGCCGCGACCGTGAGCTGGCAGCAGCCGTCAAGCCGTAGGCCCGCTCATCATCCCCAAAGAATTAAATCTTTGTAATATCGGCGAAAAAACCTAATTTGCCCGCATCGGCGCCCTAGATCGGGGTTCGTCGACCCGACCGGCTGCCGCATGAAGCGAGACCGGCAACCGCGAAGGCCGATACGCTGGATGGGCCGTTCCCCTCCCAGGAACAGGCCACGGCGCCGGACCAATGTCTCGCACGGACAACGATCATGTCATCCCTTCGAATTCTTCGCAGACATCGCGTCGCCGCGCTGCTCGGCGCCGCCCTCATCATCAGCCCTGTCGCGTTCTCCGTCGTCAGGGCCAATCATGCCCAGGCAGGCACCATGACCCCTATGGCCGGCGTGACGGCACCCAATGGCTCGTTCGCCCCGATCGTGGCGGCCGACAAGCCCGCGGTGGTGACGGTCACCACCGTCATGAAGGCGCAGCCGGCAAGCGCCGATGACGGCATGCCGCTCGGCAACTCGCCATTCGACGACTATTTCCGTCAGTTCTTCGGCGACCAGGGCATGCCCGCCCCGCGCACACCGCCGCAGGAGCCGGCGCAGCGTTCCGAGGCGCTCGGCTCCGGCTTCATCGTTGCGGCCGACGGCACCATCGTCACCAACAATCACGTCGTCGACAACGCTTCTTCCATCAAGGTGACGCTCGACGATGGCACGGAGCTTCCCGCCAAGCTCGTCGGCCGCGACGCCAAGAATGACCTCGCCGTGCTCAAGATCAAGTCCGACAAGCCCCTGCCCACCGTCAAATGGGGCGATTCCGACAGGTTGATGACCGGCGACCAGGTGCTGGCGATCGGCAATCCGTTCGGCATCGGCACCACGGTCACCGCAGGCATCGTTTCGGCCCGCGGCCGCGATCTGCACAGCGGGCCGTTTGACGATTTCATCCAGATCGACGCGCCGATCAACCATGGCAATTCCGGCGGTCCGCTGGTCGATGTGAACGGCAATGTCGTCGGCATCAACACGGCGATCTATTCGCCCAATGGCGGTAGTGTTGGCGTCGGCTTCGCCATCCCGTCCGACCAGGCTGAGAAGGTGGTCGCCAAGCTGATGAAGGACGGCTCCATCCAGTACGGCTATCTCGGTGTCGAGATCCAGCCGGTGACGCCGGACGTGGCAAGCGCCATCGGCCTCGATCATCCTGGCGGCGCGCTGGTTTCGCAAGTCAATGACGGTTCGCCGGCGGCCAGGGCCGGCGTCGAGACCGGCGACGTCATCACCAGCTTTGCCGGGCAGGATGTGAAGGATCCTAAGGACCTGTCGCGGGCGGTCGCCGATGTCGCTGCCGGCGCCAGGGAGACGCTGGACGTCTGGCGCAAAGGCAAGGCCATGGATATTTCCGTTGATGTCGGGCGCAACACCGACGACGTGAAGACCGCGTCGTTGGACGACGGGTCCGGCACGCCAAGCGCCGAGCAAGGCTCGCGCGTTCCGGCAATGGGGCTTGGCCTGATGGACATCACCCCTGACATCCGCCAGCAGATGAATCTCGCCGACAATCAGCACGGCGCGGTGGTTGCCAGCGTCAATCCCGACAAGGCTGCAGCGGCTTCCGGAATCCAGGCCGGTGACATCATCGTCGCCGTCAATCAGGTGCCGGTGAAGAGCGCCAGGCAAGTGACGCAGGCGATCGCCCAGGCCGGCAGGTCCGGCCGCAAATCTGTCCTTCTGCTGGTCGAGCGCGATGGCGGCCAGATCTATGTCGCGGTGCCTTTCGCCAATGGCTGAACCGCAACGTTGACGTCAACGCAGGATCGGCAGGGCTGGTCGGTGACGATCCCTGGCGGCCTCTGCCGTCAAGATTTCGGTTGCCCGCCACGACATCTTCGAGAACATTGCATCAGGCCGATAGTGGCCTGATGCAATGGGGATTGCCGCGATGGTCACCCGGGGTTTCTCTTCAGGACGGCGCCCGCCAACCGATGGCGATGCGCGCATACCGCCGGGCCAATATCTCGAACAGGGTTTTCCAGTGCTGTCGGCCGGTCCCACGCCGCGCGTGCGCACCGAGGACTGGTCTTTCACGCTGAAACATGGGCCACGCCCGATCAAGAAATGGAGCTGGGCCGAGTTCAACGCGCTGCCGCTGACCAAGATGACGCGCGACATCCATTGCGTGACCGCATGGACCAAGTTCGACACGCCGTGGCAGGGCGTGCTGGTCGACGACATCCTTGCCGACGCGGGTTTGGAGCCGCCGACCGGCTTCACGCTGGCGCACGCGTTCGACGGTTACACCACCAATGTGCCGGTCAAGGATCTCACCGCCGGCAAGGCCATGGTGGCGCTGCTTTACGAAGGCAAGCCGATCACATCGGACCATGGCGGCCCGGCAAGGCTGCTCGTTCCGCATCTCTATTTCTGGAAGTCGGCCAAATGGCTGAACGGCCTGCAATTCACCACGCGCGACGAACCCGGTTTCTGGGAATTGCGCGGCTACCATATCTATGGCGATCCATGGCGCGAGCAGCGCTACACGGACGATCCATGAGCGATGCGGCAGCAGTGCAATCGCCTTGGCAGATGGCCAAGATCGTCCGCATCGAAAAGCGCACGCCGCGTGTCACCAGCTTCTTTTTCCAGCCGTCTCGGCCCTTCGCCTATCGCGCCGGGCAGCATGTCGACGTCAGGCTGACGGCGCCGGACGGCTATCAGGCGCGCCGCTCCTATTCCATCGCCTCGGCACCCGAGAGTGGCGGCGTGATCGAACTGGCGATCGAAAAACTCGACGATGGCGAGGTTTCGCCATTCTTCCACGAGGTCGCGGCAATTGGCGACGAAATCGAACTACGCGGACCGCTCGGCGGGCATTTCGTCTGGCCAGAAGATGAGAATGGTCCGCTTGTGCTGGTCGGCGGCGGTTCGGGCGTCGTTCCCTTGATGTCGATGGTCCGTCATCGCGCCGCGCAGAATTCAAGCGTGCCCGTCGTCCTGGTCTTTTCAGCCCGGGTCTGGGACGAAGTGATCTTTCGTGACGAACTGATCACCCTCGACGATCGCCAACACGGCTTCGATCTGGTGCTGACGCTGACGCGCGAGGCCGCACGTCGTCCCGCCGATTATTCGCGGCGGGTGGATGTTGCGATGATGGCGCAAGCGATGGTGCGGCTGCCCGAGCCGCCCGGTCTCGCCTTTGTCTGCGGCTCGAATGCGTTCGTTTCTGCCGCCGCCCAGGCGCTGATCGATGCCGGCGTTGCAGCGGAAAACATTCGCACCGAACGGTATGGAGTTTGAACGGACGCTGCCCCTGGAGCTGACGGTTCGGTCGAGGCCCGGCGGTTCAAGCATTGAAATTCGAGCCAAGGAGTGAAGATGGCCACCACCGTTACGGCAAAGGGACAAGTGACCATTCCCAAACCGGTCCGCGATCTCTTGGGGATCGTCCCGGGCAGCAGGGTCGATTTCCGACGCGCCGCCGATGGCAGCGTGGTGCTGGTTCGTGCTGACAAAAGCCCGCCTGCGAGCCGCTTCGCCAAGTTGCGCGGCCATGCCGGCGAGGGGCTCACGACCGACGCGATCACGGCGCTGACGCGTGGCGAAGCGTGACGCTCGTCGACACCAATATTCTGCTCGACCTTGCCACGGACGACCCGAATTGGGCGGGCTGGTCGGTCGCGCAGCCCATGCCACCGTCGCCAGGCTTCCGCTCCTGACCCGTGATGTCGGCCGCTACCGGACCTATTTCCCATCTTTGAGGCTGATCACTCCGGACCCTGATGGCTGCCGGAGGGGCCTTCGCTCTTCAGCCAACCGGCGAGAACTCCGCCGACAGCAGCTGGAAAGGCAAGGCGCCATAAGCAGCCACCGTGGCCTCGTCGTTCCATTCGCGAAACTGGCGCGACGGCCGCGCTTCGAGCGTCAATGCATCCCGCGCGCCGTCGAGCGTCACCTTGCCGCGAAAATGCAGCACGCGTTCCCTACCGGATCGGCTGATGGCCATGGCGCGCAGCCGAGCGATATGGTCGTCACCGGCATTGATTTCCATTTCGATGCGGCGTCGGACCGGCGGAACACTGATCCTGACGGTGATATCAAGCATCATGTCGCCGGTCGTTTGCGGACAGGCGATGGCCTGCGAAAACGCCAATGGCGCCGGTGCGGCTTGCCGTTTGCGCGCGGCCGGTCTGCCGCGCCAGGCCTTGGCGGGCGGCTCCTGTTGCAACCGGCCCTTCTTCCGCTTCAGGCGCAATTGCTTGGCAAGCCCGCGCGACAGCCAGACAAGGCCGCCGAAATCCGTGCGCGGCTTGGCCTGCAGAACCGACGACCAGCGCGACAGGCCAGCCCGGTCGGCCATCTCGAAGATTCTGGCCAATGTCGGCTCCGGCACCGCAATGCCGATCTCAAACGCCAGATAGGACAATGCCACCGCCGCCGGAACGGCCAGGCCGCGTCTGCCGACGATGTCGAGGAACACGTCCCAGTCGACGTCTCCGCTATGGATGGCGACGGCGCAATCGACAAGCCAGTCGCTATGGGTGTGGGCGTCGAGGCCGCCATGGCCGATGGCCAGGGCCATGCGATCGGCCGGCGACGGCACGAAGACCGAGACGCCGCTGAATTCGGCCGGGATCGCCCTTTGCCAGATCGCCAGATCGTCTTCCGCGCTTGTCTGCGACCCGTCATAGCCGAGCTGGTGCAGGTCGACGTCGCCGAAACGGCCCTTGAAGAAGTTCATCGACCGCAGCGACGCCAACCGGGTTCGCAGATATTGCGCGCTGACGCCCGAGGCGATCTGCCAGTCGCGATCGCGCAAGATGTCGAAGACGGCAGCCATGTCGCGCGGGCGCACCAGTATATCGATGTCGTGCGCGACCCGGCCGCGCTGCGCCGACGCATTCAAGGCAATGCGGCTGGCGCCCTTTATCAGCATGATGTCGGCGCAGCCGTCGACCATTGCCTTCAGCGCCGGCTCGGCTTCGCGCATCGCCATGCGCGACTTGGTCCACAGCATCTTCTGCAGGCCGACAAGGCGCGGATAGGCGGAATGGCCGGCAAGCTTCCTGCCGAACCTGTCGGAGATGGCAGCGAGCAACCGGTGTTCTCTAAACGAGACAAGGTCGATGTCGTTCTCGTCCAGCCAGCGCGCGGCGCAGCCGGCGGCTGCGTCTTCATCGGAGAGCAGCGCCGCCTTGAGCAACTGGTCGAGCTGGCCGGTCGGCCAGGACCAACCATAGTCCGGGAAGCGACGCCCGATGCGGCGAACGGGCCTGGCTTTCAACTGGAGCCCGCCTTGTTCTGGGCCCGCCGCTGCATGGCGAGCCTTGCCACCTGGAGATAGCCGCGGTCGCGTTCCGGATCGCGGCCATAGGAAAGGCTGCCAGGCCTGATGCGGCGCAATGCAAGCACGTCGTCGAGCATGGCAAGGACAAAGCCTGCCTCACGAACCCGAGCGATCCAGTCGATCATCTCGCCGCGTCCACCTGGTGGGTCGATGATAGGACCGACGGTCGGCACCACCTCCTGGCGGATCATCATCGTCGTGCGCGACCAGCCCGCCACACTGGCCGTCTCGGGCAAATCGGGCCTGTCACCGCGAAACGTCCGCCAGTTCGTAAAAACGCCCGCTGTTGCGGGATGACGGTCGAGATAGCCCAGTTGCTTTTCGATCTTGTCCGCCAGCCACAGGTCGTCGGCATCGAGCGTCGCGACGAACGGAGTAGAGAGTGCGGCAAACCCCTTGGTCGTGGCGCTTCCGGGCCCCGCATTCTCTTGCCGCAGAACCGTCACCGGCAGGTTCATCGCGTCGATCACGGCAGCGGTATCGTCGGTCGAACCGTCATCGACCACGACGATGGCTTCCGCCTTTACCGTCTGGGCCAGAACGGAGTTCAGGGCCGGGCCTATGGTGGTGGCCGCGTTGAAAGCCGGAATGACGACGCCGTAGCCTGCCATTACAGGAATCGCCACTGCGCGAGATCCTTGAAGTCGAAGATTCCCTCCACTCGGCGCAAGCTGGGGTCGGCCCTGCGACGCTTCATCGACTTGTGAATGGCGCGCATGAACTCGCGAAAGGGCACATCGGCTTCCTTGGTCATGTTGCCGGGATGACGCCTGTAATAGAGAGCCACCGTATCGGGCATAACGTATTTTGCTTGGCTCTCAAAGATACGCAGCAGATAGTCGGTGTCCTCGGCCTGTTTGAAGTCCTCGTCGAAGCCGCCGATGCGGTCGATGAGGTCTCGCGCAAAGATCCCGGCTGACAGGTGAATCCCTCGCACGGTGATGGAGTGACTGTCGGCGGCCGGTTCCAGCGTCTCGCCATCTATCTTGTCCACCAGCGTCATGCGCGAATAGGTCAGGTCGAGGCCAGGATCCTCTTCGAAGCAGGCGAGATCCGCCGTGAAGCGGCCTATCGGGGAGATGTCGTCCGAATCGAGAAACGACACCAGGCGAGTCTGCGAAAGCAACTGTTTCAGCCCGGCATTGCGCGCCTTGGTGACCCCGCCATTGGTCTGCTGGAAAAGACGAATGCACGGGGCCTCGTCGATCAACGACCGCACGACCGCCGCCGATCCGTCGGTCGAACCGTCATCGATGACGATGATGTCGAGATCGGCTGCGTCGCGTTGCCTCAGCAGCGAGCGCAGGGCCGAACCGACAAAAGCCTCGCGGTTGTAGACCGGCATGATGACGCTCAGCCTCATCGGCGGCGCCACGACCGTTCCGGGCTTGGCCGATACGGCCCGATTGCGTCGAGCATCATAGCATCTGCCAATCAGCGGGACTCTTCAGTTCGAAGATTCCCTGGACCGCGCGCAGCGACGGATCGGCCTTGCGCCGTCGCATCGACTTGTGGATTGCACGCAAGTGGTTACGGACCCTGCCGCTATGCTCCTTGGTAACATTCCCGGCGTGGCGGCGGTAGTAGATCGCGACGGCGTCCGTCAATTCGTAGTTCGGTCCCGTTTCGAAAACGCGCAGCAGATAATCAGTGTCCTCGGCCTGCTCGAAATCCTCATCGAACTGGCCCGTCCGGTCGACAAGCCCCCTTTTGAACAGGGCGGTGGCCAGCGAAATTCCGCGCAGTGTCATCGTGCGGCTGTCGACTGTCGGCTCCAGCCGCTCGTCGTCAATCCGGTCGGCCAGCGTCATCAGCGAATAGGTCAGCTCCAGGCTGAAATCGGCTTTGAAGCGCGCGAGATCCGTCTTGAACCGCCCGGCCAGCGAGATGTCGTCGGAATCCAGAAACGACACGAACGCGGCGTCCGGCGGCAGTTGCCGCAGCCCGGCATTGCGCGCCTTGGCGACGCCCATGTTGGATTGCTGGAACAGACGGATGCAGGGGGTCTCGCGCATCATCGAGTGCACGGCCTCCACTGAGCCGTCGGTCGAGCCGTCATCGATGACGATGATGTCGAGATCGGCGGCGTCACGCTGCCGCACCAGCGAGCGCAATGCCGAAACGACATAGCGCTCGCGATTGTAGACAGGCATGATCACGCTCAGTTTCACGAAGCGCCCCGCGCGAGAAAGTCCGCAATCGTGCCGGCTATCTCCTGTGGCTGCGTTCCCAGCGACAGACGGTAGCATGGCAGCAGGCGGGTCAGGTCGCTGAAGAAGCGAAAGCCGCTTTCCCGCTCGCCCGGCATCTGCGCTATGCCGGACGGCGCCAAGGCAATCATGGCATCCCTGCGCGACACCGGCACGATCGAACTTGCCCCGCCACCACCGATATGTGGCACCACCAGCGCAACGATGTCCAGAGTTTCTGGCACCGGCCGAGGCGCAATGTCACCAATGTGAAAAGCATGCTTGCCTTGCCAGTTGAGCGGACCATGGGCCGGCAAGCGGTGCTTGAGCCCAAGCCGCGCAAACCCCTGGGGATCCTGCTTGAGTGTTGAAAACAGCGGGCGTGCAGTCACGCCATTGGCGAGGTCGATCAGCACATAGTCGTCGCCGACGCTGTCCAGCCCGTTGAGGAGGCCGGCAGCGACGGTCCCGGATTTCCCGGCGCCGCCCGCGCCGGCGAGCAGCACGCCCTTGCCATTGGCGCCGAGCGTGCCTGCATGGGCAAGGCGCATGCCGCGCGCCGCATATTCCCAATGCAGGAAAGCCCGCAGCGGCGCTCCCGGCTCCCACGGTGGAAAGGCGTCGGTCGAGGCCATCAATTGCACGCCAACGCGACGTTGCGGATCGTAGAACTGCCAGAAGTCGAGATCGTGAAAATGGTGGCCACGCAACCCGGCCTCGGCGAGCCGCTTGGCAAAGCCGTGCTCGGTGAAATGTGCGTCGCCCCAGCTGGCCGGCTCGGGGATGCCGGGGATGCCTGGATGAACAATGAAAATGCGGCAACGGGACGTTTCCGGCTGATCATCCCTGGTCTCGGCAAAAGCATTGCCGAGCGCATCCGCCAGCACGCCGGGGCCGAGATGCGCGGTAAGCTCCAGCCGGGGCAGGCGGATCTTGCGCGCGACCGGATTGTACGCGGCCGCACGTTCAGCGGCGGCGATGAGATATCGGGCGTAATCCGGCAGGGTTTCGAGAGTGACGCGCGACATGGCCAGGTCCAGTGCCCTTCTATCGCGATGCAAGCGGCGGCTCGTCAGGATGCCTGTTTGACCGCCGGCCAGCCAACGGGTTCCTCGACTTCATGGATGGGATCCACGACGATCAGGTCCGCCAGGTCGTCGTGAACGCTCACGGTGAGCGGCTCGCTCGTGGCGGCAAGCTCGGCAAGCAGTTCGCCGGGCAGCGGCTGCGGCGGCGCATCCAGGCGAACCAGCAGTCCCAGTTCGAGCAATTGCGATACGAAGCCTTGGAGTTCAGCCGGGCCAATCGTCGAGGCGCCAGCGGTCAGCCCGATCAGAGCCTGGGCATCGACGCCGGACGACAGCGCCTGCCAGATCCTGCTGCCCGAATCGGAAAATCCAAAATACTTCCCGCTCGAAAGATCGAGCACGACGGCCTCGCCGTCGAAGGATTCAAAGACAATGTCCTTGCTCGAAATTGCGTAGACGTCGGTATGACGCATTGCTCTCGGCCCCCGCAGCTGCGCGAGCAATCGCCGGTCGGCACCGTCGCTCAGCTTGTAACGCCTGTAAACACTCGATTCTTTGTTGGCAAGCCAAGGAGCGCCGGCGGCTCCAAGCGGATCACGCCTCGATTTCGAGCGCCGAAAGCGGTTTTGAGCAACAGGCGAGGATAAAACCGTCGTCGATTTCGTGATCGAGGATGCCGCCATTGTGGCTCATCTCGACGTCGCCCGCGACCTTCCTCACCTTGCAGGTGCCGCACAGGCCGAACTCGCAGGCGGCGGGAATCCGCACGCCCGAGGCCCGTGCCGTTTGCAGCACCGTCTGGCCGGCGACGCATTCGGCGTCGACATCCGAAAGCGCGAAACGGATCGGCGTCGCGGCTTCGACGATAATTGCGGCACCGTTTTCAGCCGGCGAGGTGAACGGCGCCGGGATTTCTTCCACGACAGGCGCCGCAAAGCTCTCCTGATGGTATTTCGTCATGTCGAAGCCGGCGGAGTCCAGCATGCCGCGCACGGCGCGCATGAAGGGATCGGGGCCACAGCAGAAGATTTCGCGCTCGCGGAAATCGGGTGCCAGCAGCGGCAGCCGGATCGCATCGATGCGGCCCATATGGCCGAACCAACCCTCGCGGCTCGACCGCTCCTCGATCATGAACCCGAGCGACAGGCCGGGCATGCGGCTGCCGAGCAGCTCGAGTTCCTTGCGGAAAATGATTTCTTCCGGGCGGCGCGCGCAGTTGACGAAGCCGACATCGGTCCATGGCGCGCAGTCGTTCAGCCAGCGCAGCATCGACATCATCGGCGTCACGCCGGAGCCTGCCGAAATGAACAGATACTTGGCCGCCGGGTGGCTGTGCAGCGAAAAGTCGCCTGTCGGCCCATAGGCCTTGACGTGCGAGCCCGGCGTCAGATGGTCGAACATCCAGCGCGTGCCTGCGCTGCCCGCCTGCGCCTTCACCGTCACCGCGATCGAGAACGGCCGCGACGGCGAGGACGACAGCGTATAGGTGCGCATCAGCGGCCCGTCTGATGTCGGCAGTTCCAGCGTCACGAACTGGCCCGGCTTGTAGCGGAACCAGGTCTGGTTGTCGGAGCGGAAGGTGAAGGTCTTCACGTCGGGCGCTTCGTCGCTGACGCCGATCACTTCCAGCACCTGCAGCCTGTCGTTCCACGGCGTCATCTGGTCGAGATGGCGATAGAGGCCAAGATCCGTCATCGCATTCATCCCCTTGTCCCTTTTGTTCTGTGCATGCCGTGCACTAGGCGACGCTGCGCAGCGCCCGCCGGCCGCCCTCGGCAAGGCGTGGCCCGATGAACGACGCGTACCATTCGACAAACTGGATCACGCCGCCTTCGTGCAGCTCGGAATAGGGGCCCGGCTCATAGGCGGGCGACAGGATGCCGAAGGCGTTTTCCTCGACGATGCGGCGGTCCTGGTCGTTGGTCTCGGTCCAGACATGGGTGAGGTCTTCGATGGTGTAATCGACGCCCTCGATCGCATCCTTGTGCACCAGCCACTTGGTCGTCACCGCCGTTTCCGTGGCGCTGATCGGCAGCACCCGGAACGTCACCGCGTGATCGATGAGGATGTGGTTCCAGGTCGTCGGATAGTGATAGTGCATCAAGGTGCCGATCCGGTCGGCGGACACAGTGTCGGAGAGGTTCTTCTTCACCGCCAGTTTGCCGGTCATGGTGTAGCTGACGGCATCGCGCAGCAGCGGCGCGCGGGTGGCGCGATACTGTCCGGCCGGATCGATGCGGAATTTGCTCGGCAGGCCTGATGCCTCGCATTTGGCCCAGTGCGCGACCATCTCAGGGTCGCTGTCGGCGCCGTTGACGCCGGTCACGGTCGGCGCCTCGGGGAAGGTCTTGCACAGCTCGGGATGATTGGCGGCGCAGTGGTAGCACTCGCGGTTGTTTTCCCAGACCAGCTTCCAGTTGCCCTTCTCGATGATTGTGCTCTCGAAGGCGATCTTTGCTTCGCGCAAACGGTGCGGCAAAAGATAGGGTTCGATCATCGCCCGCATCGGCGCGAAGTCCGCCGGCTCCTTGGCCAGGCAGATGAAGATGTAGCCGCCGACGCTCTCGCAGGCGACCGGCTTCAGGCCGAACTCACTCTTGTCGAAACCGTCGGCCATCTGGCGGGCAAACAGCAGGCGGCCGTCGAGCTCATAGGTCCACTGGTGATAGGGGCAGACGAGCTTTGCCGCCGTACCCTTCTCGGTGTTGCAGACGCGGCTGCCGCGATGGCGGCAGGAATTGTGGAAGGCGTTGATCTTGCCTTGCTGGTCGCGGACAAGAACGACCGGATAGTCGCCGATCTGCACTGTGATGTAGCTGCCCGGCTTAGGCAGTTCGCAATCGTGGCCGATGAACAGCCAGTCGCGATACCAGATCAGCTCCATGTCTAGCTTGAAATAATCCGGATCGGTGTAGAAGGGCTGCTCTAGCGAAAAGCCTTGCCGGCGGCTGTTCAAGAGCCTCAGCATGTCGTTGCGAATATCCATGTCCTGTCCTCGCTTTAAGGACTGAACTGGTGGTGACGGAGGAAGGATTGGACGCAGGCCGGCGATAAGCCGGACATGCACTATCCACCTCTTGACCGCCCACCGCGATCAGTCGAGTCTAGAAATCTCGGGCTGGTTTCCGGGCTCTGGAGTTGTCCTTGCGGACCATCGCGACACCTTCCCAGGCAGTTGCCCAGTGGTCTCCCGTTGCGACTTGAACTCCACCACCGTTGCGGGGGCAGCGCCGGATTCTGACCGGCTTCCCAATTCTCCGCCCCGTCGTCACGAAGCGGCACCTGAGATGGCATGATCTAACCACGATCGCGGACGCGCCATCGGCATGAAAACGACATCGTATCCATGCGGCGCGACACGGGACGCGAAACGTTCCGGTTGGCGATTGCGGAGCTGATATCCTATCTCCGCGGCGGCCGTTCCCCGTCCGCAATCTCCTCGAAACCGATCCCTGACCGGGGTCAAAAAAGGTTAACAGTTTCGAAAAGTGACTATTAGCTCGTTCTAAAATCGAACCGAACGGTTCGTTTCTGTTGACGGTGCGTGCAAGACGGTGTGAACGCTGGGCCTCCGAAACAGTTGGTGATCCATGCGCAGTTTTTGCCTAAATATTTGAAATAAAAGAGAAAAATATATGGCGTAGACGCCCTTGGCGCAATTTCAAGTGGTGGTTTCATGGTCCACACGGAACAACTTCGTGATTGGAAAAGGCAGACCGGCCCTACCACATCGGGGCTGTCCGAACGACGCGATTTCCTCCCAAGACACGCCGCTAGACGGACGGGAAAAATACTGGAGTACATAAAATGAAAAAGATCATTCTCACTGCCGCCGCCCTTCTGGCCATTTCCGGCAGCGCCTTCGCTAATGGTAGCGACCACTATGGTTCGAACGCCCCGGCAGCCACTGCTGCCGACAGCTCGTACACCGCTTCGATCAAGAAGTCGGAACCGGCTGCTCAGACGCCTGCTCAGGGTAGCGACCGTAACCTCTTCGGCAACCGCTAACAGCCGAATCACCAATTGACGGCGGGTTCGCCCGCCGCCCTGGCGAAATCCAAAAATTCAGGAGACTTGAAATGAAGAAGATCATTCTTGCTACCGCCGCCGTTCTGGCCATCACCGGCAGTGCCTTCGCCGGCAGCGACAATTTTGGCTCCAATGGCGCCAACCAGCCTGCCACCACCGCCGTCGACAGCTCGTACACGGCTTCCGTCAAGAAGTCGGAGCCGGCCACGCAGGCGCCTGTCAACCATGGCAGCGACCGCAACCTGTTCGGCAACAACTAACATCCGACCGTGAGGCGGCGGGTCAGCCCGCCACCTCAGATTCGAAAATACCGGAGTATCAAAAATGAAAAGATTGTTCTTACTGCCGCCGCTCTTCTGATCGCCGCCGGCAGCGCCTATGCCCGCAACGACAACGTTGGCGGCACCGACATCAACAAGCAGGCGACCGTCAACGTCGACACCTCGCATACGGGCTCGATCCGCAACAGCGAATCGCCCGTCTACAAGCTGCTCAATTCGTCGGGTGATGTGCAGAAGTCCGCCCCTCAGGGCAGCGACCGGAACCTCTTCGGCCGCTAACAGCCGAAGCTGATGTCCAGAAAAGAGCGGCGGGCCTTGGCCCGCCGCTCTTTTTTACGTCGTCGTCGAGATGGTTCCGCCTCAGGCCGCCTTTGCTTCCGGCTTTTGCAGCGCAAAGGAATGTCCGTCCGCATCGAAGATATGCAAGTCCTCGCCATTGGCGCTCAGCCGCAATGTCGAACCGCGCTTGACCTCGACATTGCCGGGCAGCTTGGTCACCAGCGGCAGATCGGCGCGGCCGATGTCGATATAGACCAGCTGGACCTCGCCGAGCTGCTCGACATAGTCGACCGTTCCCTCGAACAGATAGTCAGCGCCGCTGGAGATGATCAGATCTTCCGGCCGCACGCCGAAACTCACCGCGGTACCCTTCGCCGAAGCCGGCGTCGTGATCGGCACGGTTGCCTTGCGCCCGCCGACATGGCTGACGACGGTCGGGTTGCCGGTCTTGTCGATGGTCGCCGGCAGGATGTTCATGGCCGGCGAGCCGATGAACTGGGCAACGAACAGATTGCCGGGTTTCTTGTAGAGGTCCATCGGCGTGCCGACCTGCTCGATATGGCCATCCTTGAGCACCACGATGCGGTCGGCCAGCGTCATCGCCTCGACCTGGTCGTGGGTGACGTAGATCATGGTCGTGGCGGGCATCGATTCCTTGAGCTTGGCGATTTCGATGCGGGTGGCGACGCGAAGTGCGGCGTCAAGGTTCGACAGCGGCTCGTCGAACAGGAACACTTTCGGATTGCGCACGATGGCGCGGCCGATGGCGACGCGCTGGCGCTGGCCGCCCGACATCGCCTTGGGCAGGCGGTCGAGATATTTGGTCAGCTGCAAGATTTCAGCCGCCTGCTTCACACGGCGGTCGATCTCGGCCTTGTTCTCTTTGCCGATCTTCATCGAGAACGCCATGTTGTCGTAGACGGTCATGTGCGGATAGAGCGCGTAGGACTGGAACACCATGGCGATGCCCCGCTTCGACGGCGGCACGTCGTTCACAACCTCGCCCGCGATCTTGAGCTCGCCGGAGGTGATTTCCTCGAGCCCGGCGATCGACCTCAGCAATGTCGACTTACCGCAGCCCGACGGGCCGACAAAGACGATGAACTCGCCCGACTTTATGTCGAGGTCGATGCCGTGGAGAATGTTCAGATTGCCGTAGGACTTCTTCACTTGTCTTAGCGTGACATCGGCCATTGGTTTCCTCCCAGTAATTTTGAAATTCAAGTGATTTGAAATTCAGTCGATACGCCCGAACCAGGCGCCATAGCCGCCGAGCTTTATGGCGCCGCTGCTCGTCTGCCCCGAAAATCCGTGTCCCGGCAAAGGTTGCAGCGATCGGTTGCCAAGGTCAACCTCGGCCGGCTTGGCGCCCAGATTGAAGACGCAGACGATCTGCTCGTTGCCGGCGCGGCGCGTGAAGGCGACGGTGTCCCCCTCACTTTCGATGAAGGTGATGTCGCCCTTGGCCAACGCCGGATGGGCGCGCCGGAAGCTGAGAAAGCGGCGGTAATGCTCGAGCAGCGAAGTCTCGTCGCCCTGCTGGACATTGACCGCTTGCGCCAGATGCTTGGCCGGCACCGGCAGCCAGGGCTTTGCCGACGAGAAGCCGCCATTGCTGGCGCTGCCGTCCCACACCATTGGCGTGCGGCAGCCGTCGCGGCCCTTGAATTCAGGCCAGAAGCGGATGCCGTAGGGGTCCTGCAGATCCTCGAACCGCAGGTCGGCCTCACCGAGCCCAAGCTCTTCGCCCTGATAGATGCAGACCGAACCGCGCAAGGACATCAGCAGCGCCGAGATCACCTTGAGGTAGGCGGTCGGGTCGGCCTCATTGGCGGCCCAGCGCGAGGCCGGGCGCATCACGTCATGGTTGGAAAAGGCCCAGCACGACCAGCCGTCGCTGGCGACCTTGCCGAAGGATTCCAGCACCGAACGAACCTTGGCCGCACTGATCTTTTCCGGTGCCAGGAAATCGAAGGAATAGCACATGTGCACGCGCTTGCCGCCGGCGGTGTAGGCAGCCACCACTTCCAGCCCGCGCTGCGAATCGCCGACCTCGCCGACCGCGGCGGTTGCCGGATATTCATCGAGCAGGGCGCGGAAGCGTTCGAGGAAGCCGAGGTTCTCGGGGCGGCTCTTGTCGTAGAGATGGTCCTGGTAGTTGTAGGGGTTGACCGCCGGTGCGGTCTGGTCGTTGCGCTCTTCCGGCGGCAGCGGCGGATTGTTTTCCAGGCCCTGGCTGTGGAAGTAGAAATTGATGGTGTCGAGCCGGAAACCATCGACGCCGCGCTCCAGCCAGAAGCGGGTGACATCGAGCAACGCGTCCTGGACCTCGTGGTTGTGGAAATTGAGGTCAGGCTGCTCGGCCAGGAAATTGTGCAGGTAATATTGCTGGCGGCTGGTGTCCCATTGCCAGGCCGAGCCGCCGAAGATCGACAGCCAGTTGTTGGGCGGCGTGCCGTCCGGCCTGGCGTCCGCCCAGACGTACCAGTCGGCCTTCGGGTTGGTGCGGCTCGACCGGCTTTCCTTGAACCATGGGTGGTTGTCGGCGGTGTGCGACAGCACCTCGTCGATCATCACCTTCAAGCCCAGCCTGTGTGCCTCGGCAGTCAGCGCGTCGAAGTCGGCCAGCGTGCCGAACATCGGATCGACGTCGCAGTAATCTGACACGTCGTAGCCGAAATCCTTCATCGGCGACTTGAAGAACGGCGAAATCCAGATGGCGTCTGCGCCGAGTGCCGCGATGTAGGGCAGCCGCCCGATGATGCCCTTGAGGTCACCGATGCCGTCGCCGTTCGAGTCCTGGTAGCTGCGCGGATAGATCTGGTAGATCACCGCGCCTCGCCACCAGTCGCTATCGATGGCGAGATCAGGCTTCGAGTTGGCCTTCAAAGCGGATTGCATCGTCTCAGCCTCCTTTCACCGAGCCGGCAAGCAGCCCGCGGACAAAATAGCGCTGCAGCGAGAAGAAGACGATCAGCGGCACGATGATGGTCACGAAAGCCGATGTCGTCAGGATCTCCCAGTCGCCGCCGCGTGAGCCCAACAGGGCGTTGAGCTTGGCGGTCAGCACGATCTGGTCTGCCTCTGTACCGAGGAAAACCATCGCCACCAGCAGATCATTCCATACCCACAGGAATTGGAAGATGGCAAACGAAGCCAGCACCGGGAACGACAGTGGCAAGACGATCTTGACGAAGATCTCGAAATCGCTGGCGCCGTCGATGCGCGCCGACTCCATGATTTCGCGTGGCAGGCCGGCAATGTAGCTGCGCAGCAGGTAGATGGCGAAGGGCAGCCCGAAGCCGGTATGCGCCAGCCAGATGCCGAGATAGGTTTTCGACGGCATGCCGAAGAAAGAGCCGACGCCGTTGTAGAGTTTCAACAGCGGGATCAGCGACATCTGCAGCGGCACCACCAGCAGGCCGATGATGACCGCGATCAGCAGCGCCCGGCCGGGAAACCGCATCCAGGCCAGTGCATAGGCGGCAAAGGCGGCGATCAGGATCGGAATGACGGTCGCCGGGATGGTGACGGTCAGCGAATTCATGAACGACCGTCCGATGCCCTCCGAAAACAACACCGTCTTGTAATTGTCGGTGGTGAATTTCGGCGGCGCCGACGAGGCATAGTAGACGCGCTGGCCGCGATCGCCGTCGAACGCCTTGGGCGAGGCCATGACGAAGCTGCCGTCGGCGTTGAGCAGCAATGTCACGCCGTCGCCGAGATCGGCTGTCGTGCCGGCAGGATATTGCGTCGGTGCCGCCGATTTGACGCCGAAGGCGCTGATGTTGCGGGCAGCACCGTCACCGAAGATGTTGCCCTGAAGGACGAACTTGCCGTCCTTTTCGACTTGCGTAGAGGCGGCCGGCAGCCGGCCGGCTTCGGTCTGGGTGGAGCTGGAGAACGAATTCCACCAGCCCGAGGCGATGATCTGGTTCTTGTCGCGCAGCGACGAGACCAGGATGCCGAGCGTCGGGATGGTCCAGATCGCGACAAAGACAAGCACGGCGATGTGGACGCCAAAGCGGCTGGCGAAGGAATTTCCGGTCGCAACGGCCATCTCAATGTCCTCCCGTCTCTTTGTTCGCCTGGCGGATGTTCCAGACCATGATCGGAATGACCGCGATCATGATGATGATGGCGATGGTGGCGCCACGGCCGAAATCGCCGCCGCCGCGGAACATCCAGTCGAACATCAGATTGGCCAGCACCTGGCTGTTCCACTGGCCGTTGGTCATGGTCAACACGATGTCGAACACCTTGAGCACCAGAATGGTGATCGTGGTCCAGACGACGGCGATGGTGCCCCAGATCTGCGGCACCATGATCTTCCAGAAGATCTGGAACGGATTGGCACCGTCGATGACGGCGGCTTCCAGCGTTTCTTCCGGGATGCCGCGCAAGGCGGAGGACAGGATGACCATGGCAAAGCCGGTCTGGATCCAGATCAGGATCACCATCAGGAAGAAATTGTTCCAGAACGGCAGCGATATCCAAACCTGCGGCTGGCCGCCGAAATGCTGTATGACGGCGTTGAGGATGCCGATCTGCGTCTGGCCCTCGCCACGATACTCGTAGATGAATTTCCAGATCACGCTGGCGCCGACGAAGGAGATCGCCAGCGGCAGGAAGATCAGGCTTTTGGCGATCGTGCCCCACCAGATCTTGTCGGTGAGCACGGCGATGATCAGCCCGAGGAAGGTGCAGGCGGCGGGCACGACCGCCAGCCAGATGATGTTGTTGAGGATCGAGTTGCGGAACTCGCGGTCGCCGAAAGCCCATTCGTAATTGGCCAAGCCGACGAAATTGATGCCGCCGCGATCGAGGAAGGACAGCCGTAGCGTCTCGACCACCGGATAGATCAGGTAGATGGTCAGGATGATCATCGCTGGGCCAACAAACAGCCAGGGACGGACCAGCCCCTGCCGGCGCAGATTGTCGATGGCCGCAGCACCGGCGACGCCGCGCGACGGGAATATCAGGTCGACCAGCTTGTTGGCGCCCCAGAAATAGGCGACGCAACCGCCGACGCCGACGATGATGACGAATATGGCCGAGAAAATCTGAGCCGCCATGGGTCCCTCCCCCTGCGCATCACTAGCCAAAGCCGAACGGTCCGGGCGGTGAGATGCGCCGATTCAGTTGTTCAGAGCGCGATCGCCAAGCAAGACGGGTTTTCCCTTTTGCTGATCGCGCTTCATGCCGGATGTCTGTGTGCTCATGATAGTCGCTGCGGCACGGGCCGCCGGTTGGATCCGGGCCTCCAGGGCCCGGATCCAGTCAGGATCGGATGGTCCAAACGTCCAGCCGAACAATCGGTCGCTTACCTGTCGGCCGCCTACTTGATGGCGTCCCAGCTCTTCTGGATGTCGGTGGCGACATCCTGCGCGGACTTGCCGCCGACCAGGTCGATCATGCCGGTCCAGAAAGCGCCGGCGCCGATCTTGCCCGGCATCAGGTCGGAACCGTCGAAGCGGAAGGTCGAGGCGTTGGCGAGGATTTCGCCCTGCTTCTTCAGCGCGTCGCTGGCGTAGGCATCCTTGTTGACCGACTTGAGCGGCGTCACGAAACCACCCTCGGCCATCCAGATCTCATGGGCGAGCGGCATCTTCAGGAATTCGATGAACGCGCGGGCACTCTTGCTGTCTTTCGTGATCATCGCCAGCGTACCGGCGCCGAGCACGGGCGTGCCCAGTTCAGGCTTGGAAGCGTAGGGCGGGAAGTAGAAGAAGTCCGCGTCCTGGCCGACCTTGGTGCCTTCCGGGAAGAAGGTCGGGATGAACGATGCCTGATGGTGCAGGTAGCATTTCGGCGGCACCGAGAAGAGGCCCTTCGGGCTGTCGCGGAAATCGGTAGCCGCAACCGCCTTGGCGCCGCCGTCGACCATCTTGTCGTCGGTCGCGATCTTGCCGAAGATGTCGATGGCGTTGACCACCGCCGGATCGTTGAACGGGATCTCGTTCTTCACCCATTTGTCATAGGTTTCCGGAGGCTGGGTGCGCAGCATCAGGTCTTCGACCCAGTCGGTTGCCGGCCAGCCAGTGGCGCCGCCCGAGCCGAGGCCGATGCACCACGGCTTGCCGCCATCGGCGATGATCTTCTTTTCGAGATCGGCGAGTTCTTCCTGCGTCTTCGGAACCTTGTAGCCGGCTTCCTCGAAATTGTCCGGCGAGTACCAGACCAGCGACTTCACGTCGGCCTTGTAGGGGAAGGCGAAGAAGCCCGGCTTGCCGTCCTTGTCCTTGAAGGTGCCGAGATCGACCCATGACTGGCCAGCGCCGTAATTGTCCTTGACCCATTTGGCGGTGTCGTCACCGAGTGGCGTCAAAAGGCCCTTCGATGCCAGGTCCTGGATCAGGCCCGGCTGCGGCAGCACGGCGATGTTGGGCGGGCTGCCGGCCTGTGTATCGATGACGATCTGCTGTTCGTAATTCTCCGAGGAGGAGTATTTGATCTCGACGCCGGTGGCTTCCGAGAAATAGTCGAGAACGCCGCGCACCAGGCCTTCGTCCTCGCCGCGCCACGGTCCGAAGATCGACAGCGTCTCACCCTTGAGATCGACCTTCTTGAGCTCTTCGTAGTTCGCCCAGTTGAAGCGCTTGTCTTCGCCCGGCTTGAACTTCAATTCGGCATGCGCGGGCGCGTTCAGGGCGAGCGTGGCAAACGCAGCACCCAGCAAAAGCATTTTCTTCATCGGTATTCCTCCCAGTGGGTCACACACACACCGGACGGAACCTCCATTCCGCCCGCCGACGCCGCAGGACTGTGACTCAGTCAGAAAGGAACCGCAACCTTTCGAAGAGTCTTCCAAAGCGCTTTGGCTTTTTTGATCTCGCCATTGAATCGCTTGGAAGTCAAGAGGCCGGCGAGCTAATCGATTTAACTTCGCGTATTTGCGACAGAAAAAGTGCGCTGCAACATGCTTTTATGGCAGTGCAGCAGCAATTTTTGTTTCAAACGGGCCCAAACCGCGTCTATGCTTCATCCTCCTATGGACCGGCCCTTGCGGCACTTGGGTCGATTCAATTTAAAAGCGCTTTGAGGGAATGGAGACCTTTCGTGAACCTCAAGCAGCTCGCCCATATGCTGGCACTTTCGCAGACCACGGTAAGCCGTGCGCTGAACGGCTATCCCGAGGTCAACGAGGAAACGCGCCGGCGCGTGATGGATGCCGCCAAGCGCCACGGCTACCGCCCCAATCCGAGCGCGCGCCGGCTGGCGACCGGCAAGACAGGGATGATCGGCTATGTCCTGCCGACGGGGGCCGCCGTCGACATCGATCCGCATTTCGTCGAGTTCCTGTCCGGCCTCGGCGACTACGCCCGCTCGCACGAACTCGACCTGGTGCTGTCGCCGGCCGACGCCGACGACCAGGAGACAACCTACCGGCGCATCGTTGCCAACCGGCAGGTCGACGCCGTCTACATCTCCTCGCCAAGGCCCGTTGACCGGCGCGTGGCGCTGGTCAACACGCTCGGCATTCCCTTCATCGTCCATGGCCGCAGCGAAGGTTTCGATTTCGACTATGCCTTCACCGATATCGACAATGAGGGCGCCTTCCACGAGGCGGCCAGGCTTTTGATCCAGCTCGGCCACCGGCGGCTGGCGCTGATCAACGGCGACGATCGCGAGACCTTCGCCATCCATCGCGAACGCGGCGTGCGCCGGGCGCTTGCCGCTAGCGGGCTGACATTGGGCGAGCGCCATGTCTGCTCGGTTGTGATGACCGAGGAGAACGGCTATCGCGCCACCAGGCGTTTGCTGGAAGAGGGCGACGCGCCGACGGCGATCGCCTGCTCCAGCCTGATCATGGCGCTGGGCGTCGTGCGCGCGGTGCGCGACCTCGGCCTGAGCATTCCGGGCGACGTCTCGCTGATCGCCCATGACGATGTCTTCCCCTGGCTGAGGCCGGAGAATTTTTCGGTGCCGCTGTCGACGACGCGTTCATCGATACGCCTCGCCGGCGCTCGCGTCGCCGAGCGGCTGGCGGCACGGATTTCCGGACTGGAGGAGGGCGCCCGCGGCGAGGTCTGGCCGGTCGACCTGGTGGTCAGGGGATCGGTCGCCGGCGCGCCAGCCTGAGGTCAGAACTCAATCACCTGTAGCGATCGAGCTCGACCCAAAGCCTACGTCCGTCTTCCACGACGCGAATGGCCGCTACGCGCCGCATCTCGGCCGTAGCAGGTACCTTTTGCAGTTGCCTTAAACCTGACGTTCCAATCGCGCGCTGGGCGAAGCGTTTGGCGCCATCGGTGGGTGGCGCAATCATCGTGATAAACGTCGGGACTCGGCACACTGCCGATTGATGTCTCGCCAGAGATAATCGAGGCAAGACCCATGCACAATCGCGACGGCTGATTGCTATGGCGCGTGGCTCTCGCTGAACACGTCTTGCACCTGCACGGCCAGCATGTCAGTTACGGGCTGGCGCGGGTTGCGCCCCTTCAGCATCAAGTAGCGACTCTCAGGCAGTTTCGGTAGCCCTTCGTCGGCGCGAACAGTTCTGAGGCCCTCTGGCAGCGCATAGCCTTCCGGAGTACTGGTCACCGCGAGGCCCGCCAGCACTGGTGCCAGCAGGGCTTGCGTTGTTGAGGAAGTGGAGACGATACGGTAGCTGCGACCGTCTTGCTCCAGCGCCCGCAGCAGCATGCTCCGCCAAGGGCATTCACTGAGGTCGGCCGGCCGCCCCGGGCAATCTGCGGCAGAGATGGCGAGAGGAAGCGGCTCACGCATATGCTGGGCGTGCTGCTGTGACGTGATCCACTTGGCCTGACTGCGCCAGACTTCGGTCGCCGGCCATTGCCTGGGTTCCAGCCCCTCCCTTACGATCACGAGGTCGAACTCGGCGTTCTTCAACTTCAATGCCAAGAGGCAGGAGACGTTCGCTTCCACCTCTACCTCCACCCAAGGCGTCGTGTGCGTAAAGCGGTCGAGGATTTGAGGCAGGAACCGTGGCGATAGTTCGGCAGCGATCCCTAGCCGGATCGTGCCATGGACCGGAGTGGCCTGCATCGAGCGCATGATGTCATCGTTAAGCGCCAGAAGTTCCCGTGCTCGCTCGAGAAGTTGGAGCCCGTCGCCGTTCAAATCGACGGTACCACCCTTGCCGCGCACGATTACGACTTTGCCAAGCAAGCCCTCGAGGCGCTGCATCTGCAACGAGACCGCAGCTTGCGTCCGGCCGACGCGAGATGCTGCACGCGTAAAACTCTTCTCCTCAGCAATGGCGACAAAGCTGCGCAACAGGTCGAGGTCAAAGCTTGCCGCGAGGGGCATGGCGATAAGTCTCCCTTATTCGCTGGATTTGCACAACTCGTTTCCGTTCGCACAGCGAGAGCGGCATTCTCGTCTCACTGAACAAGAGGATAGGACATGACTATCACCGATGACGCACAGGTCGCCTCCCAAATTCCCGGCCGTCCGCTGGGCAAGGCGATTGTCGCCGCGCCGGTCGCCGTCTTCGGGATCATCTGCCGGTGGTACGTAGATGCCGTCCAAAAGCGCAATATCGCGGAGCTCCCCGCGCACCTAAGGCGCGATATCGGTGAGATCGATCACCTTTCGCCGCCCCCTCCGTCGTTTATCGCGAGGGAGCCAACGTCTTACCAGGACTTGCTGCAACAGACGTGGATGCTGTGACAGTGAAGCACCTCGATGCGGCGGTACGCTGTCACTGTAAGCGAGATTGGCACGGAGGCCTGACGGTGAGCAACGATCTCCTATCCTCCACGTTACAGCACTCGGTCCAAACGGTTCGAGCAATCAGAATAGCTGACTATGTCTCAAGATGGCGGGAACGGAATTTCTACCGCAGTGACCTCGCGCGACTATCCAGGGTAGCGCCGCACATGATCGACGATATTGGCTTGACGAAGGACGAAGTCGAATCTGAACTTGCAAAGCCATTCTGGTGATGACCAGGCCCGACCACTTGAGAGCTGGAACCCTTTGTCGGTGCGCTGAGTCAGGTCACGAGTAAAATGTCTGCTCTTGAAGATAGGCAGCCCGAAGCAGCCGGTCCGCTCTCGGCCCATCCCGGTCATTCGACAACCGGTGGCGAATGACTGTTTCTGGTTTAATGTAGTTGCTGCTCGTGCCAGCCTCGGGCTTCCGCTGCCCACCCATCTCAGCCATTGGCGGCAGTCAGTTGATTGAGTTTTGACCCAAACCCACTTCGACTGACCTTATTCCCTCGCCGCCGCCGCCTTGATGTCCAGCAGCCCATAGCCGAAATCATTGTCGCGTCCCTTGGGGCCGAGATCCCTGGCCGTTGCCGCGAGCGCCTTCTCGATGTCGTCGGCCGAGCGATCGGGCGCGGCATGGATGAGATTGGCGATGGCGCCGCTCACGATCGCCGCCGCGAACGAAGTGCCGGTGACCACATCCGAGCCGGCGCCGCTCGGCGCCACCATCTCGACGCCGGGCGCCGAGATGAAGACATAGGCGCCGCGATTGGCCTGCGGCATTAGCCCGTCCTTGGCGTCAGTGGCGGTCACCGCGATGACGCCGTCGAAAGCGGCCGGATAGCCATAGGGCGCCTTGGGCCCGTTGTTGCCGGCGGCGGCGACCAGCACCATGCCGAGCGCGCGGGCATTGCGGCAGGCGACGCCGAGCAGGTCGTTCTTCGGCCCGACAAAGCTCATATTGATGATGCGCACGTCCTGCTCCGCCGCCCAGTCGAGCGCCGCCAGGATGACGTCCATGGTCGACTTGCCGCCCTCGAAGGCACGGGCGTGGTAGATCTTGGCACCGGGCGCCATGCCCTCCAGCGCGCCGACGCCGGCGATCAGGCCGTCGATCGACGTGCCGTGATCACGCTTTTCGATCGGCACGTCGGGCATGGCGTCGAACTGCCCGGCAATGACGCCTGACAGCGCCGGATTGGTGTCGTCGATGCCGGTGTCGATCACCGCGATGCGGACGTTTTCGCCGCTGGCCTGCTTGGCATCGAGCGCGATGCGGTCGAAGGCATAATTGACGATGCCGGCGGCCTGCTGCAGCGAATAGACATGGTTGGGCTCGCGCCGCTGGGTGCGGCCGTCGGCGGCCAGTTGCGCCAGAACGACGCCGACGGGTCGGCCGTCGGGAATGCCGAAGCGCACCAGCGTGGTGCCAAGCAGCCGCGACTGGCGCTGCGAGCGCACCTGCAGGCCGAAGGAAGCGGCGATCTGCTGAACGGCGCCGGCATCGCCGTCGACGGTCACCAGCACCTCGTCGGGCACGAAATCGCCGATCACCGCGCGCGGCGGCTGAACCGCGATGAGATCGGTCGGCGAGACGATCGGGCCACCAGGCGGGGGGCCGGCTTGAGTACCGGCAGGCGGCGTCGCGGGCGCCGGCCGTGGCGTCGGCACCGGTGCCGGCGTCGCCGCCGGATTGGGAAACAGGTCGACGATCAGCGCCGGCAGGAAGACAGCGCCGGATTGGCCTGCGTCCGATCCGCCCTTTGCATCACTACCATCCTTGGCGCAGTCGGTGCCTGCCGCGTTGGTCCCGTTGCGGCAGTCGATTTTCGTCTGGTCGGGATTGGCGCTGGTCTGCGCCGACGCAGGCACGGCGGCAATTGTCATCGCCGCCGCAAGCATTGCCGCAAATCGAATGACTGCCTCAGCCGCCATCAACCGGTTTCCTTCCCTCGATCACAGTCTCCGTAAAAGGCTGGGCGGCAATAAGGCCGATTTGCTTCGTGTAGTCGGCAGCGGTCGCAGCCGGGATGCCAAGCCGGAACACACCGTCGGCGGTCGGCCCACCGATGATCTTCAGCCCGTTGCTGTCGAGGAAGGCGGAAATGTCAGACATCCTTGCATCCGGCTTGAACTTGACCAGCGCGAACGGCATTTTCGCCAGATCGTCTTGCGCGCCGGCAATCTCGAAATCATTGCCCTTGCCGCCGGGCTCGACAAACGACTGCACCATGACCAGGGCCAGCAGAACCGCGGCCGCGGCCCAGGCGACACCGACCGGCACCGCCATGAAGCGGCCCCAGGCCTGCGCCAGCCAGGACGATCCCGCCGGCGCTCGCGCCGGTCCAGCCTCGGCATCGAGCGCCCTGGCGAAGCGGCTGAGCGCATCGGCCGGTGGGCGGATCGCTTCGTTGGCGGCCGTTGTGCCGGAGAATTCGGCTTCCGCCTCGCCAAGGGCGGCAAGTGCGGACGGATCGCTGGCCAGCCATTCCTCGACGGCTTCCAGATCCGAGCCTTCCAGCGAGCCGTTCAGATAGAACGGCAGCAGCGTTTCCATTTCGTCGCGGCGCGACATCTTTTCAGCGGCGCTCATGGCCACCCCCTGTCGTAACCGGCGGCCTTGAGGGCCTCACCGAGTTTCTTGCGGGCATAGAACATCCGGGTCTTGACGGTGGCGACCGGAATGTCGAGCACCTCGCCGATCTCGCTCACCGACTGTCCGTGATAATAGGCAAGATCGATCACCACGCGATGCTCTTCGGGCAAGGCGTCGACGAAGCGCCGCAAGGCGGCAGCCTTGTCTCCCTTCATGGTGACGACCTCCGGCGTGTCGGCGCCGTCAGGCACCGCGGCGGCGGCCTCGTCGTCGATCCAGTCTTCCTTCTTCTTGCGCAGCAGGGACAGCGCCTTGAAGCGGGCGATGCCGAGCAGCCATGTCGAGACTTCGGAGCGTCCCTCGAAACCTGGCGCCTGGCGCCACAGTTCGAGGAACACTTCGTTGGCGATATCGTCAGCCATCATTTCCGATCCCGTCTGGCGCGCCACGAAGCGGTAGACCCGCGCGTGGTGACGCATGAACAGGAGCCGCACGGCGGCACGGTCGCCCTTCGCGACCCGGTCGACAAGCGCGCGATCGGTCTCCGTCGCTGCCGTCATGGCCGGTCGAGCCGCCTGGCTCCTGTCTGCTCTGTCGCTGATCGGCCCAAAAAGGTTCATCCTCCGCCAAGGAATTTTGCGGAGGCTAACCGAAGAGCGGGGAGGTTGCCAGAGGGTGAGGAGCGTCCCGCCGGAGGCGGGTCAATCGACAACGATTTGTCGATTGAAGTGACGAACGCCCGAAGCCATAGCGTAGGGCCGGCCGCGCCGCGTTTCTTCCAGCGCCGTCATCGACGCCGCGCGCCGATCCGCGTTCGCCCGGCCCTTCGCAGGCTCAGGGCGTTCGAAGCTCGAAAAGCCAAGCAATTGGCTTTTCGTCCGCTACGCGGACCGCTTCTCACCCCAAGAAAGACTTCGCCTTCATTGTCTCCGGCACTGGAACACCCAGCCGGCTCAGCACTGTCGGCGCCAGCTGCAGCTGGTCGAGCAGCGTATCGGCCTGAGGTCCCTTGCCGGCGCCGAAATAATACAGCGCGAAATCCTGCATCTCGTCGTCATGGCCGCCATGATGACCACGGTCGGTCTGGCCATGGTCGGCGGTGACCATCACCTCATAGCCGGCTTCGATCCAGCGCGGCAGGAAGGCCGCCAGCATGCCGTCCATTGCATAGACGGCATGATCCATCTCGTGGCAGTCATGGCCGAAGCGATGCCCCATCGAATCCAGCGTGCAGGTGTGCAGGATGCCGTAGTCGATGCCGTGGCGTTTGGTCAGCATGGTCAGCGTCGCGAACAGGTCGACGTCGCTCGGCGTCATCTGGTTCCTGAGATTGTAGCCGGTCATGGTGTGGAAGCGGCCATGCGTGATTGGCCCGCTTGGCTCGTCGAATTCCATGTCCTCGACCAGGTCGAACGGATAGGCGCGGAAGAATTCCGACCAGTAGGAATGTGTCACCGCACCCGTCTTGCCGCCGGCCTTGCTGACTTCGGAGAAGATGTCAGGCTGTGCGACGCGGAACCGGTTTTCGTTGGACAGGATGCCGTGCACCTGCGGCGAAACCCCGGTGTGGATCGAGGCATAGCAGCAGGCTGACGTCGACGGCAGCACGGAGCGCATCTTCCAGACCCGCGCCGCGCCCGATTGCACCCAGCCTTCGAGATTGCCCATCAGCCGACGCCAGTTCCTGTAGGGCACGCCGTCGAGGATGATCAGCAAAAGCTTGGATTTGAGCGCCATGGGCTGCTCCATGCGGTTTGGCAGTTGAAACGGGAACGCCGTGTGCCGTTCTGGGCACACGGCGTCCTTGATAAATGAAATCGGACGATCAGATTTCGGCTAAGCGTTGAGCCAGCACTCGCCGAGCGCGTAGCCGTCCATCATTTCGCCGATCGGGCTCTTGGCAAAGCCGCTGATCTTGTTGGTGGCGGCAGCGTCGATGAACTGGTTGAAGAAAGGCACGATCAGCCCGCCTTCGTCGCGCATCATCACCGCCATGTCGTGGTAGATCGCCTTGCGCTTGGCCTGGTCGAGTTCGCCGCGCGCAGCAAACAGCATCTTGTCGAATTCCGGCCGCTTGAACCGCGTGTCGTTCCAGTCGGCGGTCGAGACGTAGCCGGTGGAATACATCTGGTCCTGCGTGGCGCGTCCGCCCCAGTAGGAGAGCGAGAAGGGCTGCTTGTTCCACACCTCCGACCAGTAGCCGTCGCCGGGCTCGCGCTTGATCTCGATCTTGATGCCGGCCTTGGCGCAGGACTGCTGATAGAGCTGAGCGGCATCGACGGCGCCCGGGAAGGCGACGTCCGAGGTGCGCAGCACGATCGAGCCGCTATGGCCGGACTTCTTGTAAGCCGCCGCTGCCTTTTCCGGGTCGAACTTGCGCTGCTCGATGTCGGCGGAAAACAGCGGATAGGCCTCGTTGATCGGGAAGTCGTTGCCGACCGAGCCATAGCCGCGCAGGATCTTTTCCAGCATCTCCTCGCGGTCCATGGCAAGTTTCAGCGCCATCCGCAGCTCGTTGCTGTCGAAGGGGGCTGTGTCGCAGAACATGTTGAACGGGTAATAGCCCTTGCCCGACACGTTCTCGATGGTGACGCCCGCGATGCGCTTGACCAGATCCACCACCTTGGGCTCGACGCGGTTGATCATGTGCACCTGACCACCCTGCAGGGCAGCCAACCGCGCCGTGGCGTCGTTGATGACGACGATCTCGATCTGGTCGGCATGGCCCAATTTGTCGCCTTGCCAGTAATTGGCGAAGCGTTCGCCGCCATGGCGTACGCCCGGCTGGTTGACGGTGACCTTGTAGGGCCCAGCGCTGATGCCGGCATTCGGGTTGTCCTTGCCGCCATTCGGCTGGATGACGAGATGGTAGTCGGCCATCAGATAGGGGAAGTCGGCATCGGCGTCGCCAAGCGTGACGATCACTTCCTTGCCGCTCGCCTTGACGCCCTTGATGTTCTTGAGGATGCCGAGCGCGCCGGATTTCGACTTCTCGTCGGCGTGGCGCTCGATGGTGGCGGCGATGTCTTCGGCGGTGACGGTCTTGCCATTGTGGAACTCGATGCCGTCGCGCACCTTGATCGTCCAGGTCTTGGCGTCCTTGGCGGCGCCGATCTCCTCGGCGATCAGATTTGTCAGGCTGTTGTCCGGCATCAGCCGGACAAGGTATTCGCCCCACTGCTTGCCGAAGCTGTAGGTGACCTGGCTGAGGTTGAGCGCCGGGTCGAGGCTGTTGGTCGATTCGCCGCCTTGCAGGCCGGCCTTGATCGTTCCTCCCTTGACGGGGGTCTGGGCAAAAGCCTTACCGGCCAGCGTCGTTGCCAGTGCCGCCGACACGCCAAGTGCGGCTGTGCGGCCGAGGAAGTCGCGGCGCGATATCCGGCCCTGGCCGGCGAGCTCAGCGAGATGGTCGAGTTCAGTCTTCATGTCCAACCCCTTTTAAGAAAAAATCGTACGGGCGCCGCCCGTCCGTAGGACGTGTGGCGCTCTAGTGTTGCATCCGGATGACGGCCGCCGGCCCCCTGACCTGGCGGACCGCTGGCTTGCTAGAGCAATTCCAGGAAAAGTGTGAAACGGTTTTCCGTCCGGAATTGCGTCAAAACAAAGAGTTAGAGCGGTTCGCCGTTTCCGTGAAACGGTGAACTGCTCTAGTTCCCCGCGCTGGCCATGCGCCGTCCCTTGATCGCCTTTTCCAGCCAGCCGATCTCCATCTCGGGGACCGATGACAAGAGAAGGTCGGTATAGGCGTCGAAGGGCGGCGCCAGCACCTTGCTCTTTGGACCGTAGCGCACCACTTCGCCGCGATACATCACCGCGATCGAATCGGCGATCGACTTCACCGTGGCGAGGTCATGCGTGATGAACAGATAGGCGACGTTCTCCTCCTTCTGCAGCTCGAGCAGCAACTCGAGGATGCCGTGTGCCACCAGCGGATCGAGTGCCGAGGTCACCTCGTCGCAGATGATCAGCTTGGGTTTGGCGGCGAGTGAACGGGCGATGCAGACGCGCTGCTTCTGGCCGCCGGAAAGCTCGGCCGGGTAGCGGTCGGAAAAGCCCTTGCCCATCTCGATCTTGTCGAGCAGTTCGGCAACGCGTTTATCGCGTTCGCGGCCGCGTATGCCGAAATAGAATTCGAGCGGGCGGCCGATGATGGTGCCGACGGTCTGGCGCGGGTTCATCGCCACGTCGGCCATCTGATAGATCATCTGCAGCTGGCGCAGATCCTCCTTCAGCCGGTCGGCCAGCCGGTTTGCCAGCGGACGCCCGTCGAAGGTGACGGTGCCCTGTTCGGGCGGCAGCAGGCCGGTGATGGCGCGCGCCAGTGTCGATTTGCCGGAGCCGGACTCGCCGACGACGGCAAGCGTCTGTCCCGGGTAGATGTCGACCGAGACGTTCTTCAGCACCTTGATGTGGCTGCGGCCATAGGCGGCGGTGACGTTCTTCACCGACAGGAACGGCGTCATGCCGGGCTTCTGCTCGGCATGCTCGATCTCGTGCACCGACACCAGCGCGTTGGTGTATTCCTGGCGCGGCTCCTTGATGATCTGCCTTGTGCCGCCCCATTCGACCAGCCGGCCATGGCGCAGCACCATGATCTCGTCCGAGACCTGGGCGACGACGGCAAGGTCGTGCGTGATATAGAGCGCCGCCACATGGGTGTCGCGGATGGCGTCCTTGATCGCCGCCAGCACGTCGATCTGCGTCGTCACGTCGAGCGCCGTGGTCGGCTCGTCGAAGACGATCAGGTCCGGCTCGGAGCACAGCGCCATCGCCGTCATCACGCGCTGCAGCTGGCCGCCCGAAACCTGGTGCGGAAAACGCTCGCCGATGGTTTCGGGGTTTGGCAGGCTGAGCTTCTTGAACAGCGCAACCGCGCGCTTCTCGGCCTCGGCGCGTGTCGCGGTGCCGTGCAGCAGTGTGGCTTCCACCACCTGGTCCATC
This sequence comes from Mesorhizobium norvegicum, assembly GCF_004919685.1. GTDB lineage: Bacteria > Pseudomonadota > Alphaproteobacteria > Rhizobiales > Rhizobiaceae > Mesorhizobium > Mesorhizobium norvegicum. The sequence goes on from NZ_SMYZ01000061.1 coordinate 35,834, forward strand.
AGTCTGTGCGCCGGATTGAAGGCAGCTGCCGCCGACTGCGCGACATAGCAGACCTCGCGGCCGCGTAATTTGCGGAAGCCATCCTTGCCGCCCTTGAGGATGTCGCGGCCGTTCAGGATGACCTCGCCGCCGGTGATACGCACGCCACCGCGGCCGTAGCCCATCGACGACAGGCCGATGGTCGACTTGCCGGCCCCGGATTCGCCGATCAGGCCGAGCACCTTGCCCTTTTCGAGCGTCAGCGAGACATCGTGCACCAGCACGATGTTCTTCGGCGGTTCGCCGGGCGGGAAGACGGTGGCCTCGATGCGCAGGTTGCGGATGTCGAGCAGAAGGCCGGGTTTCGCTTTGCTGTCGGCCATCACCCGCGTCCTCCCTTGAGGCTTGTCGTCCGGTTGAGCACCCAGTCGGCGACCAGGTTGACGGAAATCGCCAGCAAGGCAATCGCCGCCGCCGGGATGAGCGCGGCCGCGATGCCGAAGACGATGCCGTCCTTGTTTTCCTTGACCATGCCGCCCCAGTCGGCGTCCGGTGGCTGGACGCCAAGGCCGAGGAACGACAGCGTCGACAGGAACAGCACGGCGTAGATGAAGCGCAGGCCGAGTTCCGAAACCAGTGGCGACAGTGCATTGGGCAGGATTTCGCGGAAGATGATCCAGGCGCTGCCCTCGCCGCGCAGTTTCGCCGCCTCGACATAGTCCATGACATTGATGTCGACGGCGACCGCGCGCGACAGGCGATAGACGCGGGTCGAGTCGAGAACGCCCATCACCAGGATCAGCGTCACCAGGTTGGTGGGCAGCACGGAGAGCACGACGAGACCCATGATCAGCGTCGGGATCGACATCAGCAGATCGACGAGTCGCGACAGCAGCGTGTCGAACCAGCCGCCAAAGACGGCCGCCGAGAAGCCGAGAATGGCGCCGAGCGAGAACGACAGCGCGGTGGCCAGCACCGCGATGAACAGGGTGACGCGGGCACCGTAAATCATGCGCGAAAGCAGGTCGCGGCCGAGATTGTCGGTCCCGAGCAAATGGGTAGCCGACATCGGTTCCCAGACATCGCCGACGATTTCGCCATTGCCGTGCGGCGCGATCCACGGTGCGAAGACCGCCGCCAGCACGAACAGTGCCGTCAGGACTATGCCGATCAGTGCAGGGATGGGGATGCGTTTGATATCGAGCATATCCGCCCCCTATTTCGGATGTCTGAGACGCGGATTGGCGACGATCGCCGCTATGTCCGCAATGATGTTCAGGCTGATGTAGACGGCGGCGAAGATCAGGCCGACCGCCTGCACCACCGGCACGTCGCGTTTGGTGACGTGGTCGACCAGATACTGTCCCATGCCCGGATAGACGAAGATCACCTCGACCACGACGACGCCGACGATCAGATAGGCGAGGTTGAGCATGACCACGTTGATGATCGGCGCGATGGCATTGGGGAAGGCGTGCTTGCGGATGACGTTGAAGGCCGACAGGCCTTTCAGTTCCGCCGTCTCGACATAGGCCGACTGCATGACATTGAGGATCGCCGCACGTGTCATGCGCATCATGTGCGCGAGCACGACCAGCGTCAGCGCCGTCGCCGGCAGTGCGATCGCCTGCATCCGCTCGCCGAACGGCATGCCGTCATAGACGGTCGAGATGCCGGGGAATATCTGCCATTTCACGGCGAAGAAATAGACGAGTACATAGCCGATGAAGAATTCGGGAAACGACGTCGAGGCGAGCGCCAGTCCGGAAATCAGCTTGTCGACCCAGCCATTGCGGTAGCGCACTGCGATCAGGCCGAGGATGATCGCCAGCGGCACGGCGACGATCGCCGCCCAGAAGGCGAGGAACAGCGTGTTCCACAGCCGTCCCTTGATCGACGTTGCGATATCCTGCCCGCTCGACATGGCCGTGCCAAGATCGCCGGTCAGCACGCCGCCCAACCAATGGAAATACCTGAGATAGGCCGGCTGGTTGAGCCCGAGCTGCTCGCGCAGATTGGCGAGCGACTCCGGCGTCGCCGACTGTCCGAGAATGGCTTGCGCGACGTCGCCGGGCAGGATCTGGGTACCGGCGAAGATCAGGACCGAAACGGCCAACAAGAGGAGAATGCCCAGCGCAACGCGCTGGGCCACCAGTTTCAAGATGGGTGAGGACATATCCGCAAGGCCAAGCTCAGGCTTCGAGCCAGCACTTCGCCAGCGCGTAGCCGTTCATCAACTCCTGATGTGGATCGTCGACCCAGCCGCCGACCTTGGCGCCGGTCGCGTCGATGAACTGGTTGAACATCGGCAGGATCAGGCCACCGTCGTCGCGCACCATGACGGCCATGTCGTGGTACATCTGCTTGCGCTTGGCCTCATCGAGCTCGGCGCGCGCCGCCAGCACCATCTTGTCGAAATCCGGACGGAGGAAACGCGTGTCGTTCCAGTCGGCGGTCGACAGATAGGCGGTCGAGTACATCTGGTCCTGGGTCGAACGGCCGCCCCAGTAGGAGGCGCAGAAGGGCTGCTTGTTCCAGACCTCGTTCCAGTAGCCGTCGCCGGGCTCGCGCTTGATCTCGAGCGTGATGCCGGCCTTGGCCGCGCTCTGCTGGAAGAGCTGTGCTGCATCGACGGCGCCGGGGAAGGCGACGTCCGAGGTGCGCAGCAGCACCGAGCCGTCATGACCAGATTTCTTGAAGTGGAACTTGGCCTTGTCCGGGTCGTACTTGCGCTGCTCGATCTCGGTAAACAGCGGATAGGACGCATTGATCGGGAAGTCGTTGCCGAGTGAGCCGTAGCCGCGCAGGATCTTGTCCAGCATTTCCTCGCGGTCGATGGCCAGCTTCAGTGCCATGCGCAAATCGGCGTTGTCGAACGGCGCCGTGTTGCAATGCATGATGAACACGTAGTGGCCGGGACCCGCGTGGTTGCGGATGGTAACGCCCGGCAGGCGCTTGATCAGGTCGACGATCTTCGGTTCGACGCGGTTGATCATGTTGACCTGGCCGCCCTGCAGGGCGGCCGTGCGGGCGGTAGCGTCATTGATGACGATGACTTCGATCTGGTCGGCATGGCCCATCTTGTCGCCTTGCCAGTAGTTGGCGAAGCGCTCGGCGCCATGGCGCACGCCAGGCTCGTTGGTCTTGACCACGTAAGGGCCGGCCGAGATGCCGGCATCCGGCTTGTCCTTGCCGCCATTGGGCTGGACGATCAGGTGATAGTCGCTCAGCAGGTAGGGAAGGTCGGCGTTCGCCTCCTTCAGCGTCAGCACCACTTCCTTGCCGCTGGCCTTGATGGTTTCGATGCCCTTCATGTAGCCGAGCGCGCCGGACTTCGACTTCTCGTCGGAATGGCGCTCGAGTGTGGCGGCCACGTCCTCAGCGGTCACCGTCTTGCCGTTGTGGAATTCGACGCCGTCGCGGATTTTCAGCGTCCACACCTTGGCGTCGTCCGACGAGCCGATCTCCTCGGCGATGCGGTTCTCGAGCTTGCCCTCGGGGGACAGCTCGACGATCATTTCGCCCCAGCACTTGCCGAAGGCGAACGGCACCTGCGTCATCATCAGCGCAGGGTCGAGGCTGTTGGTGGATTCACCGCCGACAAGTCCGGCCTTCAGTGTGCCGCCCTTGACCGGGCCCGCCGCGCGCGCAGCACTTGAAAGCAGCGAGTTGGCGAAGGGTGCGGAGATACCGAGCGCCGCCGCCCGGCCGAGAAAATCACGACGGCTCAGTTTGCCCGACGCGACACGCCGGCTAAGAAATTCCAGTTCGTTCGACATTTGAGTTCCTCACTCTGTTGGTTCGACTCTGCGGTCGTTTTTCTTGTTTCTTGTGAGGAGAATAATGACCGCAAGGGAAAGCGGTAAGCAAGACCGAATGCGACATGCCGTGGCGTAAATCGTACGTCGCAATTGGACCAATGAAATCGGCGCTCAAAGAAGCGCGCGCGGCACCCTCTCCTCGAAATTGCGCTCGAAAACGAGTTTCTCGCCCTCATAGGCCTCGATTCTGGCGCTGACGATGAAGTTTTGCGCGTCCGACCGCATCTCCGCCGATGTCTCGGTGCGTACCGACCATCCATTTCGCGACAGGGTCTGCGTCCAGTGCGTTTTCCCCGAAGCCGACAGCGGATCGTCGGGATGGATCGTCCAGATCTCGCGGGCGATGCTGCCATTGGCCAGGCCGTGAGCGAGATCGCGCACCTCGCCGAAATCATCAACGATGGAAAGCGTGACGATTCCGGTCTTTTCGTCGCGATCGACATGACGCTCGGAATTGGCGGCGCGGATCGTCTCTGTTGCCCAGGGGGTGGCCCCTTCCGGCTCGGCGAACGTTACTTCGTCGCCTGTTGCCAGCGGCCGCAGCGGCAAGCTGAGCGTCGCCGCCGACAAGGTGAGCTGTACCCGCTCCGGTGACGGCCAGATCATCGGCCAATAGGTGTTCGAAACGGCAACACGCAGGCGGTGGCCGGCCGGAACGCGGTAAGCGCATTGATCGAGCACAACGCGAGCCGACACAGTTTCGCCCGGCACCAGCGCTTCCGGGAATTCGTGCGAGTTGCGATGCGTCAGGTTGAGCACGCCGTAGGAAATCAGCTCCGAGGCACCGTCGGGATGCACGTCGCAGAGGCGGATCGCGATGTTGGCCTGCGGACGATCGGAGGATAGCCGCAGCTCGACTTCCGGCGCGCCGACAATGTCGATCGCCTCGTTGCGTTCCGGCTGGTCGAAACACACCGACAGCGCGTCGTCGGGGCGCTGGTCGCCCGGCAGTTCGGGGCCGAAGGTGAACGGGAAATACTCGCCGCCGGCCAGGCCGCAGCTTTGCGGCGAGGCGACGACGGCAGGCTTGCCGCCCTCGGGGATGAGGTCGATCGCTTGCGTCTTGATGTTGGACGACGGCCATTCCTGCTCCGCCACCCAGCGGCCAGGCCGCTCGGGATGCCAGCGCGCCGGCCGCACGCTGTCCATCACATAGGCGCGGTAGGCGGGGTCGGCCTCGACACCGGTGTCGACGCCCTTCAGCCAGCGGTCCCACCAGCGCAACGCTTCCTGCAGGAAGCCGATGGCAGGCTTGGGCCCGGCGTAGTGCGGGTATTTGTGGATCCACGGCCCGATGATGCCCTTGACCGGTGCTTCGATGTTGCTGGCCAGATGCGAGACGGTGTTGCGGTAGCCGTCATGCCAGCCGCCGATCGACAGCACCGCGGCTTTGACGGCGGAAAAATCCTCGCAGATCGAGCCGCGCTTCCAGTAGGCATCGCGGTGCTGGTGCTTCAGCCACAGCGGCGCCAGGAAGGACTGATTCTCCAACCGGGTCAGCCACAGATCGCGCCATCTGTTGTCGCCGGCCAGCAGCGGGTCCGGCGGCCGCGACGAATAGGACAGCATGGTCGAGGCCCAGCCGAAATTCTCGATCAGCAGGCAACCGCCCTTGTAGTGGATGTCGTCGGCATAGCGGTCGACGGTCGAGCACAGGCTGATCACCGCTTTCAGCGCCGGCGGCTGCTTGGCCGCCACCTGCAGGCAGTTGAAGCCGCCCCAGGAAATGCCCATCATGCCGACATTGCCGTTGCACCAGGGCTGCGATGCCGCCCAGGCGATGACGTCGCAGGCATCCTGCAATTCCTGCTCGGAATATTCGTCGTCCATCAGCCCTTCGGAATCGCCATTGCCGCGCATGTCGACGCGGATCGAGGCATAGCCGTGGCCGGCAAAATAGGGATGCGTCAACTGATCGCGAAAGATCGTGCCGTCGCGCTTGCGGTAAGGCAGATGCTCGAGGATCGCCGGCACCGGATCATCGCCGGCATCTTCCGGCATCCACACCCGCGCCGACAGCCGGCAGCCATCCGGCATGACGATCCCCATATCCGGGAATTCGACGATCTTGCGGGGAAATTCGGTGACGGTTTTCATGGCGTGCTCCAGGATCGCCAGATGATGGAGCCTGCCGTACCGCGTCGTGGGCCAGCCAACGAATTCGGCTGGTCAATCCGCGTCAGTTCAGCGGAATGTCGTTATCGTCCTTGTTCGCCTGATAGACGCCGGACAGGTCATCGTAGCGCGCCGAAATCGCGCCAATACGCGTTTCCAGGCGCTGGCGCTCGGCCTCGGGCAACGCCCGCACCAGCCTGCGGATGGAAAAACTCTTCCAATAGGCGTTCTCGGCATTGTAGCCGCCGGGGTCGAGGGTGAAGACCTCTTTCAGGATTTTCAGATCGTGCGGGATGGCAAAACTGTCGCGCGAATCCTCGTGGCTGAACAGATAGTAGAAATTGTCGAAGCCGGTCCAGGTGATCGCCGACAGGCACAGCGAGCAGGGTTCGTGCGTGGCGATGAAGATGGCGTCTTTCGTATCGACGCGCTCAGCCCTGGGCATTTCGTAGAAACGCTTCAGGCAGTGCACCTCGCCATGCCAGAGCGGGTTCTCCATCTCGTTGTTGGTCTCGGCCAGCACCAGCGAACGATCATCCTTCCTCAGGATCGCCGCGCCGAACAGCTTGTTGCCGTGGGCAACGCCGTCGGCCGTCTTCGGCACGATGTCGTGCTCGATCACATCAAGCAAGCGGTCGATCAGTGAAATGTCGGTCATTACGGGGTCTCCTGCTGCATGTTGCCCAAAAGTGCCCCCGGTTTTGGGGTAACGACATGCACAAAAAAATTAAGGGAGATGGATCTCGTAGGCGTGCGAGAAATGGAACTCCTCGAGATTGGAGCCGTCACCGCCACGGTCGACGATCAGGAAATCCTGCGCCTCGCCGAGCGGCGTCAGCACGCCATGCCAGAGATTGCGGGAATAGTTGATGCCTTGGCCCGGTGCGGTGATGAAGGCATGCGGCTCGCCCGGCCCCTCATCGCCGTCATGGCAGACGACGACCAGGAAGGGGCGCGACGACAGCGGGATGAAGGCCTGGCTGCCGAAGGGGTGGCGCTCGACCATGCTCAGCTTCAACGGCAGTTCGTAGGGCGTGCCGCGCACCATGGAGATCAGCACGCGGGCGTTCGGTCCGGTTGCTTCGGCGGTGGCGAGATCGTGGTAGCGCTCGGCCCTGCCGCCATTGATCGGGTAGTGGTTGTCGCCGGCCATGTCGATGACATCGCCGAAGGGGGCAAAGCTCTCGCGGGTCAGCGGCCGCGCCACGATCCGGGTCATGGCGTGCGCTTCGCGATGCCGGCGCCGCCGAGCTTGGCGTGCCGGTTGACGTCCTTGTAGAGCAGATAGCGGAATTTTCCCGGACCGCCGGCATAGCAGGCCTGCGGGCAGAAGGCGCGCAGCCACATATAGTCGCCGGCTTCGACCTCGACCCAGTCCTGGTTAAGGCGGTAGACCGCCTTGCCTTCCAGCACATAGAGCCCGTGCTCCATGACATGGGTCTCGGCGAAGGGAATGACCGCGCCGGGCTCCAGCGTCACGATGGTCATGTGCATGTCGTGGCGCAAATCGGCCGGATCGACGAAACGTGTCGTCGCCCACCGGCCCTCGGTGCCAGGCATCGGCGTCGGCGCGATCTCCTGTTCGTTGGTGAAGAAGGCTTCCGGTGTATCGAGACCGTCGACCGCCTCGTAAGCCTTGCGAATCCAGTGGAAGCGGACGTCGGCCTTGCGCTCGTTGCGAACTGTCCAGCCGCTGGCCGGCGGCAGGAAGGCAAATCCACCGGGCCGCAAGACATGCTTCTTGCCGGCAAGCAGAACCGTCAGTTCGCCCTCGACCACGAACAGGGCGCCCTCGGCGCCGGCATCGGGTTCCGGCCGATCGCTGCCGCCACCGGGCGCGACCTCGACAATATATTGCGAGAACGTCTCGGCAAAACCGGATAGCGGTCGCGACAATATCCAGACGCGCGTCTTGTCCCAGAATGGCAGGGCACTGGTGACGATGTCCTGCATCACCCCCCGCGGAATGACGGCATAGGCCTCGGTGAAGACGGCGCGGCCGGTCAGAAGCTCGCTCTGGCCGGGGTGGCCGCCATGCGGTGCGTAATAGGTTCGGTCGGGCATCCTGATCGTATCCATGGGTTCAAACCTATTGCGGAAGCATGTCCTTGAGGCGGAGCAGCGCGATGCGCTCGACCTGTTTGCAGGCGGTCTCGAATTCGACGCCGCGGCTGTTGCCGATGCGTGCCTCGAATTCGGCGAGGATCTCCTCCTTCGTCTTGCCCTTCACCGCGATGATGAAGGGGAAGCCGAAGGTGGTGACGTAGGCGGCATTGAGCTTGGAAAACAGTTCGCGTTCCTTGTCGGTCAGCGCGTCGAGCCCTGCCGAGGCCTGTTCCCTGGTCGATTCCGCCGTCAGCCGTTTTGCCTTGGCCAGCTTGCCGGCAAGGTCGGGATGGGCGTTGAGCACCGAAAGGCGCTCGGTTTCGCTGGCGGAGCGGAAGACACGGCAAAGCGCATTGTGCAGGCCGCCTGAAGTGTCGTGCGCCGGGCCCAACTCCAGCTCGTAGGCGCGCTCGGCGATCCAGGGCGAGTGCTCGAACACGCCGCCGAATGTGTGGACGAAGGTCTCGAATTCCATCTTCGATGGGCGGAGCGCCGCCGGTTGATAAGGATTGACCTCTTGCCAGTGGCGGGCGATGTCGATGCGCCGCGCCAGCCAGACCTTGTCGTGCGACTTCACATAGTCGACGAAGCGCTTCAGCGCCGCCACCCGGCCCGGCCGCCCGACGAGGCGGCAATGCAGGCCGATGTTCATCATGCGCGGCCGGCCGGCCTGGCCCTCGGCATAGAGCGTGTCGAAGCTGTCCTTCAAATAGGCAAAGAACTGGTCGCCCGAGTTGAAGCCCTGCGGGGTGGCGAAGCGCATGTCGTTGGCATCGAGCGTGTAAGGGATGATGAGTTGCGTGCCGCCCTCATGCTCGAACCAGTAGGGCAGTTCGTCGTCATAAGTGTCCGACACATAGTCGAAACCGCCTTCTTCCGCCACAATCCGCACCGTGTTGACCGATGTGCGGCCGGTGTACCAGCCGGTCGGGCGCGCGCCGGTCACTTCGTAATGCAGCTTGATCGCCGCTTCGAGGTCGCGGCGCTCATCCTCGGCGCTGTGGTCGCGGTAGTCGATCCATCTCAGCCCGTGCGAAGCGATCTCCCAGCCGGCTTCCTGCATGGCCGTGACTTGATCGGGCGAACGGGCGAGCGCGGTGGCGACGCCATAGCAGGTGATCGGCACCTGCGCCTCGGTAAACAGACGAAGCAGCCGCCAGAAGCCGGCGCGGGCGCCGTATTCGTAGATCGATTCCATGTTCCAGTGGCGCTGGCCCACCCAGGGTGCCGCGCCGACGATTTCCGACAGGAAGGCTTCAGACGCCTTGTCGCCATGCAGCACGCAGTTTTCGCCGCCTTCCTCATAATTGACGACGAACTGCACGGCGACATGCGCACCGCCAGGCCATTTCGGGTCCGGCGGATTGGCTCCGTAGCCGCGCATGTCTCTGATGTAACGCATCGTCCCTCCCGCCGGGCATGGCCCGAAGTATGATCAGGATATCGAAAGGGTGCTTCTCGCATTCCCCCGAAAATTTTTGAAAGTGTTTTTGTCGCACTCCGCTCGACCGGGACTTATGCATCGCCTTTAATTGGCGCACAATTCACTGTTGATACTTGATCGTACCGGGCCAATTCGCTCGTACCGGAAATGGGAGGCGGCCAATGGCAGAAACGTCGAAAGCCGATGGCGGGCGTCTGACGACCCATGTCCTCGACACCGCGACCGGCAAGCCGGCGGCGGGACTGTCGATTGCACTCTATCATCTTGAGGGCGACGCGCGGACACATTTGAAGACTGTTGCCACCAATGCCGACGGCCGGTGCGACGCGCCGCTGCTGGCCGGAGCGGAGTTCCGCACCGGCGAATACGAACTGGTCTTCGCCGCGGGCGACTATTTGCGCCAGCAGGGGCTGAGCCTGCCGAAACCCGCCTTTCTCGATGTGATACCGATCCGCTTCGGCATGGCCGAACCGGTGCATTACCATGTGCCGCTGCTCGTCTCGCCCTACGGCTACTCGACCTACAGGGGGAGCTGAGGCATGGCCAAGGTCAAGATCCGCAACGAGATCCGCTTCATCCTCAATGGCGAGGACATCGTGCTTGCAAAAGTGGCGCCCGAGGAGACCTTGCTCGACTGGCTGCGGCTCAACCGGTCGCTGCGCGGCACCAAGGAAGGCTGCGCCGAGGGCGATTGCGGCGCCTGCACCGTGCTGGTCGGCAAGCTTTCCGCCGGCGGCCTGGTCTATGAAAGCGTCAACGCCTGCATCCGCTTCCTCGGCTCGCTGGACGGCACCCATGTCGTGACCGTCGAGCATCTGCGTGGTTCACCCGGCCAGTTGCATCCGGTGCAGCAGGCGATGGTCGATTTCCACGGCTCGCAATGCGGCTTCTGCACGCCGGGCTTCGTCATGTCGCTCTACGGCTTGTGGATGAAATCACCCGACCCGTCCAACGCCTCTATCGAAAAGGCTTTGCAAGGCAATCTCTGCCGCTGCACCGGCTACGAGGCGATTATGCGCGCGGCGCATGCCATCTCCAGCTACGGCAAGGCGGCAAAGGACCCGCTGGCCGCGGAGCGCAAGGCAATCACGGCCAGGCTCAAGGCCATGCATGACGGCGCCCGGGTCGAGATCGGTTCGGCCAAGGCGCGGCTGGTCGTGCCGGCCAACGTCGACGATTTCGCCGCCGTGCTGGACAAGGAACCCGGCGCCACCATCGTTGCTGGTTCGACCGATGTCGGGCTGTGGGTGACCAAGCACATGCGCGATATTTCGCCGGCCATTTTCATCGGCAATCTCGACGGGCTTTGCACCATCTCGGAAGACAAGGGCGTCATTTCGATCGGCGCCGGCGTCACTTACAGCGAGGCGTTCTCGACGCTGGCCAAACGCATCCCGGCGCTGGGGCCATTGTTCGACCGCATCGGCGGCGAACAGGTGCGCAACATGGGCACCATCGGCGGCAACATCGCCAACGGCTCGCCGATCGGCGATACGCCGCCGCCCTTGATCGCGCTCGGCGCGCGGCTGACGCTGCGCAAGGGCAAGAAGCGGCGCACGATTCCGCTGGAAACCTTCTTCATTGCCTACGGCAAGCAGGACCGGCTACCAGGCGAATTCGTCGAGGCCGTGCACGTGCCCATCCCTGCCAAGGGTACGAAATTCGCCGTCCACAAGATCACCAAGCGCCGTGACGAGGACATCACGGCGGCCCTCGGCGCCTTCTTCTTGACCCTGGCCAAGGATGGCACGGTCGCGGATGTGCGCATCGCCTATGGCGGCATGGCGGCGACGCCGAAGCGGGCGTCTTCTGTCGAAAAAGCGCTGCTCGGCAAGCCGTGGACCGAAGAGACGGTTGAGGCAGCGATGGCCGAATATGCCAGGGATTTCACCCCGCTGACCGACATGCGGGCCTCGGCCGAATACCGGGCACTGGCGGCGAAAAACCTTCTGTTGCGCTTCTTTGCAGAGACGAGCGGCACCAAGGCGCCGTTCCAGGTATCCCGGAACGAGGCGGCGTGATGCATATCAACGCCAGCGAACAAATAGCGGAGCGATCACGAATAGCGTCCTTCTCCCCGTTCACGGGGAGAAGATGCCGGCAGGCAGATGAGGGGCGGCGCCGTCGTCGATCGATATCCGCAAGCCCGTCACGGTCAGCGCCGCCCCTCATCCGGCCCTTCGGGCCACCTTCTCCCCGTGAACGGGGAGAAGGGAAAAGAGGTCCTCGATGAACAAGCACGCCACATCAAATCTCAAGGCTGAAAAGATCGCCGGCGGCGTCGCCACCTCTCAACGGCATGACTCCGCCCACAAGCATGTCAGCGGCACCGCCGTCTATATCGACGACATGCCGGAACCGGCCGGCACGCTGCATGGCTGCCTCGGGCTTTCTGCCGCCACGCATGCCACGATCACCAGCATGGATCTCTCGGCGGTGCGTACAGCGCCCGGCGTTGTCGACGTGCTGACGGCCAGTGACGTGCCGGGCGAAAACGACATTTCGCCGACCGGCCGCCACGACGAGCCGGTGCTTGCCGACGGCAAGGTGCAATTCTACGGCCAGCCGATCTTCTGCGTCATCGCCGAGACGCGCGAGCAAGCACGGCGGGCGACAAGGCTGGCCAAGGTCGAATACAAGGAATTGCCTTTCGTCACCGACATAGGCGCGCTCGATCCGAAAAAGAGCAAGCTCGTCACGCCGCCTCTCACGCTGAGGCGCGGCGATGCCGCTACAGCGATCCGTCAGGCGCCGCGCCGGCTGAAAGGAAATATGCGCATTGGTGGCCAGGAACACTTCTACCTCGAAGGCCATATCGCCATGGCCATTCCGGGCGAAGATCAGGACGTCACCATCTATTCCTCGACCCAGCATCCGAGCGAAGTCCAGCATATGGTCAGCCATGCGCTCGGCGTGCCGAGCAACGCCATCACGGTGGAAATCCGCCGCATGGGCGGCGGCTTCGGCGGCAAGGAAACGCAAGGCAACCAGTTTGCCGCATTGGCCGCGATCGCCGCGAAGAAACACCATCGCGCCGTCAAAATCCGGCCCGACCGCGACGACGACATGATCGCCACCGGCAAGCGCCATGACTTCCTCGTCGACTACGAGGTGGGCTTTGATGACGAGGGCAACATCCTCGGCGTCGATTTCATGTTCGCGGCGCGCTGCGGTTTCTCGTCGGACCTTTCCGGTCCGGTAACCGATCGCGCGCTGTTCCACTGCGACAACGCTTATTTCTGGCCGGCGGTGCATGCCCAATCGGCGCCGCTCTACACCAACACCGTGTCGAACACCGCGTTTCGTGGTTTCGGCGGCCCGCAAGGCATGGTCGGCGCCGAGCGTGTCATCGACGAGGTGGCCTTTGCCGTCGGCAAGGATCCGCTCGAAATCCGCAAGAAGAACTTCTACGGCACATCGGACCGCAACATCACGCCCTACCACCAGACGGTCGAGGACAACATCATCCAGCGCATCGTCGCCGAGCTGGAGCAAAGCGCCAGCTATGCGCGGCGGCGGCGCGAAATATCGGCCTTCAATGCCAACAGCCGTTTCATCAAGCGTGGCCTGGCGCTGACGCCGGTCAAGTTCGGCATCTCGTTCACCGCCACGCATTACAATCAGGCCGGCGCGCTGGTGCATGTCTATACCGACGGTTCGGTGCATCTGAACCATGGCGGCACCGAGATGGGGCAAGGCCTCTACGTCAAGGTGGCGCAAGTGGTGGCGGAAGAGTTCCAGATCGACCTCGACCAGGTGAAGATCACCGCGACCACCACCGGCAAGGTGCCGAACACTTCGGCCACGGCAGCGTCGTCCGGCTCCGACCTCAACGGCATGGCGGCGCAGAATGGCGCTCGCCAGATCAAGGATCGGCTAACCGATTTCGCCGCCGAAAAATATCAGGTGCCGCGCGATCAGGTGCTGTTCCTGCCCAACCGGGTGCGCATCGGCAACCAGGAAATCGCCTTCGCCGACCTCGTCAAGCAGGCCTATATGGCCCGCATCCAGCTGTCGGCGGCCGGTTTCTACAAGACGCCGAAAATCCACTGGAATCGCGACAAGGGCGAGGGCCGCCCCTTCTATTATTTCGCCTATGGCGCGTCGTGTTCGGAGGTCTCGGTCGACACGCTGACCGGCGAATACATGGTCGAGCGCACCGACATTCTCCATGACTGTGGCCGATCTCTGAACCGGGCGATCGACATCGGCCAGATCGAGGGCGGCTTCATCCAGGGCATGGGCTGGCTGACAACGGAAGAACTGTGGTGGGACGCCAAGGGCCGGCTGCGCACGCACGCGCCATCGACCTACAAGATTCCGCTCGCCTCCGACCGGCCAAAAATCTTCAACGTGACCTTGGCGGACTGGCCGGAAGCGAGCGAGCCAACCATCCACCGCTCCAAGGCGGTCGGCGAGCCGCCGTTCCCGCTCGGCATGTCGGTGCTGCACGCGCTGTCGGATGCCGTGGCCAGCGTCGCCGACAACAAGATCTGCCCGCGCCTCGACGCGCCGGCGACCCCGGAACGGGTGCTGATGGCGATCGAGCGGCTGAAGAAAGAAGCCAAGGCCTGAGTCCGGCCCCAGGGTCGGCAATGCGTGCAATTCGGGCCGAAAAAACCTATATTTCCCGTTTGGGAACGTGAGCCATGGACTCGAAAGTGCAAAGCCTGAAAGCCTTTCTCGCCAGCGTCGGCCGGGTTGCCCTGGTCGAAGTGGCCGGGACAAAAGGCTCGACGCCACGCGAAAAGGGCGCCTTCATGCTCGTCTCGCAGACGGCGATCTTTGGTACGATCGGCGGCGGTCAGCTCGAATACATGGCGATCGACAAAGCCCGGCAGATGCTTTTCTCCCCCCTCGAGGGGGGAGAGGAGCGATCGGCCGAAGGCCGAGAAAAAGCCAACGATTTGGCTTTTTCAGCGACGAGCGCCCGGAGCCATAGCGAAGGGCAAGCCGCAAGGCGGCCAGAGGGGGGCCTATCAGAAGGCACCGCCAGGGCGTTGAGCCCGGTCGATCCGACCCCACCCGGCGGCTTTGCCGCCACCCTCCCCTCAAGGGGGAGGGATAGCCGCGCAACCCTCGACGTCCCGCTCGGCCCCGAGATCGGCCAATGCTGCGGCGGGCGCGTCGAAGTGCTGATCCGGCTCGTCGATGCCGTGCTCGCCGCTGAGCTGGTTGCGGCTGCGGAAGCCGAGGAGGCGCACCTGCCGCATGTCTACATCTTCGGCGGCGGCCATGTCGGCCAGGCGCTGGCGTCGACGATCGCACTGCTTCCCGTGCACGGCGTCGTCATTGAGACGCGGGCCGAGGCGCTGGAAGGCATGCCGGAAACCGTCGAGACGCGGCTGACGCCGATGCCCGAGGCTGAGGTGCGAAACGCCCCCGCCGGCACCGCCTTCGCCATCCTCACCCACGACCATGCGCTGGATTTCCTGATCGTCGCCGAAGCGCTGAAACGAGGCGACACCGCCTATGTCGGCATGATCGGCTCGAAGACCAAGAAAGCGACGTTCAGGAACTGGTTCCTGAACTCGGCGGACGGCAGCAAAGCCGAGTTTGCCCGCCTCGTCTCGCCAATTGGCGGCGACACCGTCAAGGACAAGCGCCCGCAAGTCATTGCGGCGTTGGCGGCCGCCGAAATCATGACGGCGCTGGTCATCCACGCTGCAGCCTCAAATGCCGACCATCAGGTCCTGCATGACAAGGTGCTGGCGGGCTAAGCTTGCGTCGCAGCTAGAGCAATTCCAGGAAAAGTGGGAACTGGTTTTCCCGGGAAAAGCGCATAGCGCTTTCCCTTGGGAATTGCGTCAAAACAAGGAGCTCTAGACCGGCCGTTTCAGGCCCAGATGGTCGCGCAAGGTGCGACCCTCATAGTCCCGGCGGAAGAGGCCGCGCCGCTGCAGTTCCGGCACGACGAGCGTGGCAAAGGCATCGAGTTCGCCGGGGAAATAAGAGGGCATGACGTTGAAGCCGTCGGCAGCACCCCCTTCGAACCGAGCCTGCAGCTCGTCGGCGACCTGGGCCGCTGTGCCAACGATGCGCCAATGGCCCCGCGCGCCGGCGAAATGGCGCGCAAGCTGGCGAATGGAAAGGTTGTCGCGGCGCGACTGTTCGATGACCAGCGCCTGACGGCTCTGCATGCTCTCGCTGGGCGGCAGCTCCGGAAGCGGTCCATCGATCGGACAGCGCCACAGATCGGAGATGCTGAGATAGCTGGACAGCAGCGCAACGCCGACATCGTCGGGGATCAGCTCCTGCAATTCCTCGTATTTTTCACGGGCCTCCGCCTCGGTCTCCGCCACCACGGGTGCTACGCCCGGCATGATCTTGATGTCGTCCGGCTCGCGCCCATAGGCCGCCAGACGCCCCTTGAGATCGTCGTAGAAGGCCTTGGCTTCCTCGAAGGTCTGCGCCGCCGTGAACACCACATCGGCGGTTCGGGCGGCGAGGTCGCGGCCGACATCCGAAGCGCCGGCCTGAACCAGCACAGGCGCGCCCTGGGGCGAACGCGGCAGGTCGAGCGGATCCCGCACCGAAAAGCTCTGGCCGTCGTGACCGGAAGCCCCATCGAGCTTGCCGTGCCAAAGTCGGGCAACCACCTCGGCGAACTCACGCGCGCGCTCATAACGGTCCGCATGCGGACGCAAGCCGGTCGAGCCGAAATTGGCTGCCTCGATGGGACTGGCCGAGGTGACCAGGTTCCAGCCGGCCCGGCCACCGCTCAGATGGTCGAGCGACAGGAAGGTTCGTGCCAGCCCATAGGGCTCGTTGTAGCTGGTCGACGCTGTCGAGACGAGGCCGATGCGGCTGGTCTGGACGGCGAGCGCCGACAGCAGGCTGATCGGCTCGAAACCGATCGAGCGCGACGTCTGGCTGGCAATGCCGACATTGGCTTCGCGCAAGCCGGCGGCGTCCTCGCAGAACACCATGTCGAATTTCGCCGCTTCCGCCGTGCGCGCCAGCTGGATGTAATGGTCGATGTCGATGCCGGCGGTCACGTGCGCCTTGGGGTGGCGCCAGGCGGCGATATGGTGGCCTGTCGCCCACAGAAAGGCGCCGAGCTTCATCTGGCGAGCGGTCATTGGCCACCTCCACCGGCAAGCCCGAGATGCGAGCGCAAGGTTGCGCCGCGATAACTCTCCCGAAACAGGCCGCGCCGCCTCAGCTCCGGCAAAACCAGATCGACGAAATCGTCGAGTGCGGAGAGTTGTGCCGGCATTATGATGTTGAACCCGTCGCAGCTTTTCGCCCGGAATCCTTCTTCCAAGCTGTCGGCGACGGCAGCCGGCTTACTATCGGCGATAGACGAGACGTTCATCAGCACCTTCACAGCATCCAGATCGCGTCCACAGGCTGCGACGCGGCGCCTGAGATCGGCATAGTGAGCTTTCGCGTCGTCGATCGGTCGCTCGTCCAGCAGGATGACATCGGCGGTGCGCGCGGCAATATCCAAGTCGGGCTCCGACAGGCCGGACAGCACCAGCACTGGCGCATCCTGCGGCGATCGTGCGACGTTCAGCGGTCCGCACACCGAAAAGAACTCGCCCTTGTGGTCGAGCAGGTGCATCTTTTCGGGATCGTGGAAGCGGCCGCCGCTCTTGTCGAACAGCAGCGCGTCCGCGTCCCAGCCCTGCCACAAGCCTTGGACGATGCTGATATATTCCTCCGTGCGGCGGCGGAAATCGCCTGACGAAAACCCCTCCGGCCGGCTGAAATTGGCCGTTTCGCGAGGGTTCTGCGCCATCGTCGCGTTCCAGCCGGTGCGGCCATGGCTGATGATGTCGAGTGAGGCGAAACGGCGCGCCAGATTGTAGGGCTGATGGGCAATGGTCGAGGCAGCGGCAACGAGGCCAATCTTGCTTGTCACTGTCGCCAGCGCGGCCAGCAAGGTCGTCGCTTCGAAGGGCATCGGACTGTTCGCTGCATCGCCATCGGACGCTGGCGCTGAATCGGCAAGCAGGACCATGTCCAGCCCGGCCGCTTCGGCCTTTTGCACGAAGCTGGCCAGATGGCTGAATTCCGCCTCTACCCCGGGATCGGCGATTCCTGACAACAGCGAAACAGCAAGATGCATTCTGGCGTTGTCGCCCATCGATGGTTCCTGCGAGACGAGATGGAGCTGGAACTATGTTCGCCGCCCGCAGCGAAGGCAACCGCTGGCGCTGGGCCAACTGCGGCTCACTTGCCGGCCAGCAATTAGTTTCCGGCCGGTCTGGGGGTGCGGACATTTGGACAGGTCGTATGTGCTTGCTTTGGCGGATCACACACCTCGACGATTAGCCGAAACATCAATGACTTCGTCATCCTATGGCAGAGCAAGGAGCGAAGCGACGCGGCGCAGACCCCTGGAGCTGCTCCGCAGCCCAAGGGATCCATGCCGCGACTTCAGAGTGCTGCTGCGGTGCAGAATTCTGCTCCGCCGCACTGCTTGGTGAAGGTCGCGGCATGGATCCCAGGGTCTCCGCGACGGAGCTTCGCTCCTGCTCCGCCCTGGGATGACGACGTTTGGGAGCTTCGGCCAATCTCGTACGCAGGCGTCAAGGATCGACCGGTGCCTTCCTTGCCGCAGGCGGTCCTATTTGCCAGCAAGCAGGTCGTTGATCAGCCGCTGGCAGCGCTCGGCCATGAAGTCGAGCAGCAGCCGCACCTTCGGATCCTGCAGCTTCTTGTGCGGATAGACGGCGGCGAACTGCACCGGCGTCGGCGGGGCGCCGGGCAGGATCACCTTCAGCCGCTGGTCGCGGATGAACGGCTCGACCTCGAAGCGCGGCTTGTTGATGATGCCGCGTCCGGACAGTGCCCAGCCGGTCAGCACGTCGCCATCGTCGGTGTCGTAAGGCCCGTGCACCTCGAATTTCTGCGGGCCGGTGGGGGTCTGCAACGTCCACACATATTCGCGCGCGCCGGAGTAACGCAGCATCAGGCAGTCGTGCTTCTTGCCGATCAGTTCCTGCGGCTCAATGGGTTCGCCGCGCGCCTCGAGATATTTCGGTGCCGCCACCAGCACGCGTTCGCATTCCATGATGCCGCGCATCCTGAGGCTGGAATCCTCGATGATGCCGAGCCGGAAGGCGACGTCGATGCCTTCCTTCATGATGTCGACATTGTGGTCGGACAGCCTCAGCCGCACCTCGATATCGGGGTATTTGTCGTGGAAGTCGGGAATGCCCGAAGCCACCAGCCGGCGGCCGAGGCCGAGCGGCGCCGTCACCTTTATGGTACCGCGCGGCTGGCCGGATAGCGCCGAGACCGCGGCTTCCGCCTCGGTGATCGCCTCCAGCACCTGCTTGGCGCCCCCGTAAAAAACCGTGCCATGCTCGGTCGGCATCAATTGCCGTGTGGTGCGGTTGAACAGCCGCACGCCCAGGTGCTTCTCCAACTCCTTGATGCGGTTGGAGGCGACCGCCGGTGAAATGCGCATGTCGCGCCCGGCCGCCGACAGATTGCCGAGTTCGACGACGCGAACGAAGACGGCGATGTTGTCGAGATAGGCCATGCGGAGCACCTTCGCCGGTTTGCAGCGATCAGCCTAGTATTTTCCATTTTTTTTTGAAAGTCATCGCACACCTCGCCTCTTTCCGTTTGCGCACGACACCGTAAAGTCGCGTCATCGGCAGGGACGACTTCAATGATGGATTTCGCGATTTTCTGGGACTGGCTGAGTTTTGCCGTGCGCTGGCTGCATGTCGTCACCGGCATCGCCTGGATCGGCTCGTCCTTCTACTTCGTCGCGCTCGATCTCGGCCTGCGCCAGCGCCCGGGCATGCCTGTCGGCGCCTTCGGCGAGGAATGGCAGGTGCATGGCGGCGGTTTCTACCACATCCAGAAATATCTGGTGGCGCCTGCCGAGATGCCGGAACACCTGACCTGGTTCAAATGGGAATCCTACGCCACCTGGCTGTCCGGCTTCGCCATGCTGTGCGTCGTCTATTATGCCGGAGCCGATCTGTTCCTGATCGATCCCAATGTGCTGCCCATGTCGGTGCCGGTCGGCATCCTGCTGTCGCTGGCAACTATCGGCGTCGGCTGGGTGGTCTATGACCTTCTGTGCCGCTCGCCGCTCGGAAAAAGCGACACCGGGTTGATGCTGGTGCTCTACTGCGTGCTGGTGTTCATCGCCTGGGGGCTGACGCATCTGTTCACCGGCCGCGCCGCCTTCCTGCATCTGGGCGCCATCACCGCCACGATCATGTCGGCCAATGTCTTCATGGTCATCATCCCCAACCAGAAGATCGTCGTCGCCGACCTCATCGCCGGCCGCAAGCCCGACCCGAAATACGGCAAGATCGCCAAGCAGCGCTCGCTCCACAACAACTATTTGACGCTGCCGGTGCTGTTCCTGATGCTGTCGAACCACTATCCCCTGGCGTTCGGCACGCAGTTCAACTGGGTCATCGCCTCGCTGGTGTTCATCATCGGCGTGCTGATTCGGCACTATTTCAACTCGATCCACGCGCGCAAAGGCAATCCGACCTGGACCTGGCTGGGAGCCCTTGTCTTGTTCATCATCATCATCTGGCTGTCGACCGCGCCGAAGGTGCTGACCGGCGAACCCAAGGAATCTGCCTCGGCGCAAATCTATGTCGCTTCAGCGCATTTCCCGGCGGTACGCGACACAGTGCTCGGCCGCTGCTCGATGTGCCATGCGGCGGAGCCGGTCTATGAGGGCATCTATCATGCACCCAAGGGTGTGATGCTCGACACCGACGCCGACATCGCCAACCACGCCCGCGAGATCTATCTGCAGGCCGGCCGCAGCCACGCCATGCCGCCCGCCAACGTCTCCCAGATTACCGACAAGGAGCGGGCGCTGCTGGTGGCCTGGTTCGAAGGCGCAGGGAAATAGCATGACCTCCACGCTTCTGCGCGGCCGCACGCTGTCCTTTGTGCGCTGGCCCGAAACCATCGACGACCATTCCGCCTGGCGCTACGAGGAGGATGGCGGCCTGCTGATCCGCGACGGCAGGATCGTCGCTTCGGGCACCTATGCCGAGGTCGAAAAGCAGGCCGGCGATGCAGTGAAAAAAATAGACCATCGGCCGCATCTACTGCTGCCAGGCTTCATCGATGCGCATGCGCATTTTCCGCAGATGCAGATCATCGCTTCCTATGGCGCAGAACTGCTCGACTGGCTGAACACCTATACCTTCCCGGAAGAAACGAAGTTCGCCAACGCGCAGCACGGCCGCCGCATCGCGCGGCTGTTCCTCGATGAAATGGTGCGCCACGGCACCACGACGGTTGCCGCCTATTGTTCGGTGCACAAGGCGTCAGCCGAAGCCTTCTTTGCCGAGTCGCATGACCGCAACATGCTCAACATCGCCGGCAAGGTGATGATGGACCGCAATGCGCCCGACGGCGTGCTCGACACGCCGCAATCCGGTTATGACGACAGCAAGGCGCTGATCAAGGAATGGCACGGCAAGGGTAGGCAGCACTATGCCATCACGCCACGCTTCGCCATCACCTCGTCGCCGGAGCAAATGGAGATGGCGGGCGCGCTGTGCCGCGAACATCCCGATCTACACATGCAGACGCATCTGTCGGAAAACCACGCCGAGATCGCCTTCACGCAGGAACTCTATCCGTGGTCGCGCGACTACACCGATGTCTACGAGCATTACGGGCTGTTGGGGCGCAAAAGCCTGTTCGGTCACTGCATTCATCTGTCCGAACGCGAGGCTGATGCACTGTCGGACTCGGGGTCGGTGGCGGTGTTCTGCCCGACCTCGAACCTGTTCCTCGGCTCCGGCCTGTTTGACTTCCAGCGCTTCCGCCGACGCGACAAGCCTATCCGTATTGCAGCCGCCACCGATGTCGGCGGCGGCACCAATTACTCCATGCTGCGCACCATGGATGAGGGCTACAAGGTGATCGCGCTGAATGGCGAGAAGCTTAACCCGTTCCAGTCCTTCTGGCAGATGACACGCGGCAATGCCGAGGCGCTGTCGGTGGCGGAAAAGATCGGCACGCTGGATGAAGGCAGCGATGCCGACATTGTCGTGCTCGACGCCAGGGCGACGCCGGCGATGCGGCTCAGGATGGAAACGGTTGAGACGCTGGCGCAGGAACTGTTTCTCCTGCAGACGCTGGGTGACGACCGCACTGTCCGCGAGGTCTATGTCGCAGGCCGGTCGGCCAAGAGCGACATGGCGAATTAGAGCACTACGAGGCGTTCCTTGCTTGACCCGGCGGCGGCCATCGGTCAAAGCGTGCGGCGAAGTTGACAGGGGAACGACATGGCCGTTGCTGACGACATCGCTCTGATCAAGAGACAGGAAGAAGTCCTGGTCTTCCCCTCGTTCGACGAGGCCGTCGCTTTCAAGCTCGGTTCAGCCATCCGCGACCGGGCACTCGCCGAGAACCTGCCTGTTATCGTCGACATCAGGACCTTCGATAGGCCGCTCTTCTATGCCGCGCTGCCCGGCTCGAACGCTTCTAATCCGGACTGGGCGCGGCGCAAGATCAATGTCGTCAAGCGGTTCCTGAGAAGCACCTACCGGATGGTGCTGGAACAGCAGCGCCCCGACCGCACCTTCAAGGTCGGAGAAGGACTTGATATCACCGACTATGTGCTGGCTGGCGGCGGCTTTCCGGTCACGGTCAAAGGCGCCGGCGTCATTGGTGTGATCGCCGTCTCCGGATTGCCGGAGCGCGAGGATCATGGCGTCGTGGTCGATGCGCTGTGTCATCATTTGGGCGTCGACAAGCGCGAGCTGGCATTGCCTCGGGAAGCCGAATGACCGTGCTCGATCCCAAAACCTTCCTCACCTCCATCTTCAACGCGGCCGTCGCCGCCGCCGATCCGGAACGAACCATCAGGGATCATTTGCCGGCCAAGCCCAAGGGCCGCACCATAGTCATCGGCGCTGGGAAAGGCTCGGCGCAGATGGCGGCGGCGTTCGAGAAGGCCTGGGACGGCCCCATCGAAGGGCTGGTCGTCACCCGTTACGGCTATGGCGCAACCTGCGAGCGCATCGAGATCATCGAGGCGGCGCATCCGGTGCCGGACGCCGCCGGGCTCGAAGCCTCGCGGCGCCTGCTCGCCAAGGTCCGGGGGCTGACAGCGGACGATCTGGTCGTCGCGTTGATTTCCGGTGGCGGCTCAGCGCTTCTGCCGTCGCCGGCCGGCAGCCTGACGCTCGCCGACGAGATCGCCGTCAACGAAGCGCTGCTCGCCTCGGGCGCGCCGATCGCGGCGATGAATACCATCCGCAAACACCTTTCCACCATCAAGGGCGGCAGGCTGGCCGCCGCGGCGTACCCGGCCAAGGTGGTGTCGCTGGTCGTTTCCGACATTCCCGGCGACAATCCGGCGCTGGTCGCTTCCGGGCCGACGGTACCGGATACCGGCAGCCGCGAAGACGCGCTGGCCTCGATATCGGCCTATGGCATGAAACTGCCGGCCGCGGTGATGGCTCACATCAATTCGTCTGCCGCCGATGCGCCAAGCCCGGATGACAAGCGCTTTTCGCGCAACGAGGTCCACCTGATCGCTTCGGCCGGCGTGTCGCTCGAGGCGGCGGCGGTGGAAGCGAAACGACAGGGCGTCGAGGCCGTTATCCTCTCCGATGCCATCGAAGGTGAGGCGCGTGAGGTCGGCGGCGTCCATGCGGCCATCGCGCGCGAAGTTGCAACGCGCAACCGGCCATTTTCGAAGCCGGTGCTGATCCTGTCCGGCGGCGAAACCACCGTGACCTTGCGCGCCCCCATTAACGGCATAAGGGGCAAGGGCGGCCGCAATTCGGAATTCCTGTTGGCCTTCGCCATCGGCGTCAATGGCGTCGACGGCATCCACGCTCTGGCCGCCGACACCGACGGCATCGACGGTTCGGAGAACAATGCCGGCGCCTTCGCCGATGGTTCGACCGTATCGCGCATGCGCGCGGCCGGTGTCGATGCCAAGGCCATGCTGGCCGGCAACAATGCCTGGACGGCCTTCAATGCCGTCGGCGATCTTTTCGTGCCTGGTCCGACCGGCACGAATGTCAACGATCTCAGGGCGATCCTGATCCGTTGAACCAGTCGCCGATTTGGCTCACACCTCGTGCAGATAGAGGTGGTAGTCCAGTTCGCTGACCGTGCGTGCCACGCGCAGATATTCGGACTGCTTGATCGCCACGAAGGTGCGATGCAGGTCCTCGCCGAGCGCGTCTTTCAGGAACGTTGACGCCCTGGCAGCTTCGATCGCGGCGCGCCAGTCGACAGGCATCGTCGTGCGCGTGACTGCCGCCTCATAGCCGTTGCCGGTGGTTTCGGGGCCGGGATCGAGACCTTCGTCGAGGCCCTTGATGATGGCGGCGAGCACGGTCGCGGCGATCAGGTAGGGATTGGCGTCGACGCCCGACGGCCGGTGCTCGATGCGCCGGTTCTTGGCGTCGCCGGCCGGCACGCGCAGCGCCACCGACCGGTTGTTGACGCCCCAGGTCGGCGCCACCGGCGCATAGGATTGCGAGACGAAGCGCCGCCAGGAATTGGCGTGCGGCGCAAACACCAGCATCGATTCCGCCATCGTCTGGATCAGGCCGCCAAGTCCCTGCAGCAACGGCAGCGACCAGCTCTCGCCGCCGGCTTCGGCAAAGACGTTTCGGCCCGCCTTATCCTGCAGCGAGACATGGAAATGCATGCCCGAGCCGGCATATTTCTCGATCGGTTTGGCCATGAAGCAGGCGGTGACGCCGTGGCGGCGCGCCTGCGCCCGCACCAGCCGCTTCAGCATGACCAGGTCGTCAGCCGCCCGCATCACATCCTTGCGGTAGTTCAGCGTCAATTCGTACTGGCCGGGCGCATATTCGGAAATCACTGTCTCGGCCGGAATGCCTTGCGCCTTGGCGGCTGCATAGATGTCGGAGAACAGCGGCTCCATGCCGTGCAGATGATCGACGGAATAGACCTCGGTCTTGCCCGAGACGCGGCCATCGAGCACGGCGCGCGCCGGCTGCACCTTGCCGTCGGCATCGCGCTCATTGGCAAGGAGAAAAAATTCGAGTTCGAAGGCGCCGGCCGGATAAAGACCCTTGGCCGCCAGTATCTCGACCTGCCGTGCCAGCGCCAGCCGTGGGTCCGACGACATCGGCCGGCCGTCGAGCATGTACATCGCCATCAGCAGCTGGCCGCGTGGCGGATTTGTGCCGTAGAGCGGCACCAGCGTGCCGGGGATCGGCCAGGCCCTGAGGTCGCCGTCGCCGGTCGTCCAGATCAGCCCGGTTTCGTGCACATCCTCGCCGGTGATGTCGAGGCCAAGGATCGAGATCGGCATATGGCGGCCGCCCTCGAAAATGCTCTTCAGCTCATGCCGGCGCACGATCTTGCCGCGGCCGACGCCATTGGCATCGGTCAGCACGATATCGAAGGCTTCGATCTCGGGATGGGCGTCGAGAAAGGCTTGCGCCTCGGTGGGTGTCGAGCCCGAAGGTGAGGTCATTATAGCATTGGGATGGTCCATCGCCGCTTGTCTCATGCCGCAAGCTTTGCCGCAACCGCGCCGAAGGCGGTGATCAGCCGGTTGACCTGGGCGCCTGACGTTGCCGGCGAGATCAGCATCATATTGTGGAAGGGTGCGATCAGCACGCCGCGATTGACCAGCGCGACATGGATGGCGGCCTCCAGTTCCGGTGCATGCGCTGTTTCCGCCTCGGCGCCATTCCTCAAGGGGCCGGGCGCGCAGATGAACTCGACGCGGGCGCCGACGCGGGAAACATGCCAGGGCAGGCGGTAGCGGTCGATCACGCCGGTCAGCCCGGCATCGAGCCGCCGCGCCAGATGATCCATGCGGTCATAATTTTCTTCAGTCATCACCTCTTCCAGCGTGGCGCGCATCGCCGCGAACTGCAGCGGGTTGGCCGAGAGCGTCGTGCCCATGCCGGAATAACCCGGCTCCTTGGTCCTGTTGTAGTCAGCGTAGCGTGAGGCGACGTCGTCGCTCATGCCCCACACGCTTGCCGGCACACCGCCGGCGATCGGCTTGCCCAGCACGAAGAAGTCCGGTTCCAGCCCGTATTTCCTGGTGTAGCCGCCCGGGCCGGTCGAGATCGTATGCGTCTCGTCGATCAGAAGCAGTGTGCCGGCCTGGCGCGTTAGTTTGCGCAGCGCGTCATGGTAGCCCGGATCGGCCAGCACCATGCAGGAATTGGTCAGCACCGGTTCGGCGATGACGCAGGCGACGTCCTTGTCCCTGAGGGCTGCTTCGAGTGCTGAAACATCGTTGAACTCGATGACCTTGGCCGTACGGGTCAGGTCGCGGAACTCGCCGGCCAACCCCGGCCGGTTGACTGGCTTGCCGTCGATCAGCCGCACCATCGTCTCGTCGACCGAGCCGTGATAGCAGCCATTGAAGACCAGGATTTTCTCCCGGCCGGTGATGGCGCGGGCGACGCGCAGCGCAAAGCGGTTGGCATCGGTCGCCGTCGTCGCGATCTGCCAGAACGGCAGGCCGAAACGCTGCTGCAGCAGCGGCCCGATGGCGAGCGCGTCTTCCGAAGGCAGCATATAGGTCAGGCCTCGTCCTGCCTGGCGGCGGATGGCGCGCGCCACCGGCGGCGGCGAATGGCCGAACATCGAGCCGGTGTCGCCAAGGCAGAAATCGTCAAGCCTGATACCGTCGATGTCGGTGATGGTCGCGCCTTTGGCGCGGTCGACCAGGATCGGAAACGGCGTCGGCCAGTCGTTCATCCAGTGCATTGGCACGCCGCCGAAGAAGCCGGGCAGGCCGTTGCCGGCCTTGGCTTGCGACTTTGGCCGCGCCTTGCGGAAGGCCGCCCCCTCGGTTTCGCGCAGATCGGCAATGCGGTCGCGGCCGATGCCGCCGATGGACGTCTTGGACGTGTCGCTATGCATGAAAACCCCTCTGGTCGATCCCTCTTAGACAATCCGTGTCCGCATCCGCAATTGGCCGCGCGTCCGTCCTGCGTTGGCTCAGCCTTTGGCTGCGGCGCTTGACCGTGCTGCCGAAGTCAGCGCCAATATGAGTGGGAATTGAGGTAGAGGGGCAAAGATGCGGACGATCATCTGTGTGGCAATGCTTCTGTCGTCGGCCAGCGCGGCCTTTGCCTCCGGCGGCATCTGGTGCGACGTTGACGACGCGGCGGTGACATTCGACGTCGGCGCCGGCGTCACCAGAGGCATGGGCGGCCCGACCTTCAACTTTCGCGGCGATCTCGAAATCAAGGCGAGGCCGGTCGGCGATCATCTGCGCAAGACGGTGTTCGAGGATTCCAACCTGACCCAGTACTGGCTGGACGGCAAGGAGCTGCGGCTGAACATCTACCATGAGCGTCAGCTCGCGGATGCCTACAACTATGTTGAGCTGACGATCCTGACCAAGGCCAGCGACGAAGGCGTCTATGACGGGCAGTATACGCTTGCCGTCTATGACAATGCCGCCGACACGGACAAGGACGGCAAGCCGGCGGAGTTGACGGGCAAGGTGTCGTGCGGGGCCGAGTAGGCTCGCCAATCGGCTGTGTCAGCCTGCCTGCATCGAGGCGATGGCGCGTCGCATCAGGTCGAGAAACATCAGCCGCTCGTCCTCGCTGAAGCCGGTCAGTGCCGCCTCGTTCTGTGAACGCGCGGCCTGCGTCGCCGGCTCGCGCAGGCCAACGGCTTTCGCGGTGAGATGGATCGACTGCGAGCGCCCGTCTTCGGGGTGCAGGCGTCGTTCGATCAGCCCGTCACGTTCCATGCGGATCAGCGTGTTGGCCATCGTCGCCTGTTCCACGTTGAGACGCTGCACGAGTTCGCGTTGCGTCAGGCCATCTTCATCCCACAGCGCCAGCAGCGTCATGAACTGGGCCGGCGCCAGGCCGAGCGGCCGGATGCGCTGCTGCAGCCCGTTGGCAAACAACCGCGCCATGTGGTTGGCCAGGAATCCGGCGGATCGTTCCTTCTGAAATGTCATGCCCGCCAGATAATAGTTGAATAGCATGCTATGCAACGATATATAGCTTGCTATGGAGATGAAAAATGAAAACCAGGATTCATGCAGCGGCGGGCGCCATTGCGCTGATCACGGTCTCGGCCTTCTGGCTGTCGACAGTCACGGTTGAACTGCTCGGCGACGCGGCCGCGATCACAACGGTCAAAAACTATGTGCTGGCCGGCATGGCTGTGCTTATCCCGGCGATGATCATTGCCGGCGCGTCAGGCTTTTCGCTAGGCAAGGGCTGGAAGAGTCCGGTCGTGGCACGCAAGAAGTGGCGCATGCGCATCATCGCCGCCAACGGACTTCTGGTGCTCGTGCCCTCGGCCTTCCTGCTCAGCAGCCTTGCCGCGGCCGGTAGCTTCGACAGCCTTTTCACAATCGTCCAGACGATCGAACTGGTGGCCGGCGCGACGAATATCGCACTGCTGTCGCTCAACATGCGCGACGGGCTGTCGCTGCGGCGGAAGCCGCTTCGGCTGGCCGCGCGAGCGCGGTGAGTTCAGGCCGTGATGTCGATGACGCCGCAGTCGCCGGCGGCACTGCCGAAGGCGACACGGCGCTCTTCCTTGTCCCACATCATCGAGGTGATGGCGCCCTTGCCCGGCCGCCGCAACAGCACTTCCTTGGCGTCGGCAAAACGCACCGCCATCACCATGCCGTCATCATAGCCGACGGCGACGACGTCCTGGCTCGGGTGGCAGGCGACAGCCGTCACCATGGCGTTGCCGCGCGTGCCGAGTTCCAGCGGCGCCTTGCCCATCGGCCCGTCCTTGCCTGAAAACGGCCAGACGATCGCCGCCGGCGCGCCGGAACTCGCCAGCCACTTGCCCTTCACGCTCCACGACAGGCTTTTGACCTTGCCGGGATAGCCCGTCATGCGCATGTGCTTGCCATCGGCGAGCTTCCAGCCATGCAGCGCGTTTTCCTGCATCGTGGTGACGAGGAAGGCGCCATCGGGCGAGAAGGCGATGCCGGTGTGGGCGCCGGCCCATTCGAGCTCCACCGGCTTGCCCTCGGCGGCCGGGAAATGCAGCGTCGCGCCATTGTAGCGGGCAACGCCGAAGCGCATGCCCTTGGGCGAGAAGGCCAGCCCCTCCACCGAACGCGGATGGACAAATTCCCTGGTCTTGCCGTCGGCAAAGCGCACGTAGGCGGTCTTGCCCGAGGCATAGGCGATGGCGCCTTGCGGTCCGGCGGCAACGCTGGTGATCCACTTCTTTCCGGCGCTCGCCAGTTCCATGATCTCGCCGCCTGCTTTCACGGCAAACACCTTGCCGTCCTCGCCGCCGGTGATCAGCCGGTCGTTGGCCGCATCATGGAAAGCGGCGAGCAGCCCGTCATTCGCCTGAACCGTCTTGTGGCCATGGTCGAGCCGATGGATGGCGCCGTCAGCCAGCGCGAAATGCGGCACGTCGCCGAGGAAGACGGCAGCGATGCAATGGCCTTCGAGGTCTAGGGGGGCGACTGTGGGCATGGCTATCTTTGTCAATGAAAGTGCAGAGGGCGGCTTACTCGACGTTTGCACGTCCGGCAACCATGAGAGGCGCCAAAGCTAGAGCAATCGTTGATATCAGTTGCCGAGGTCAGCGCTGCCCCTCATTGTCCTGCCGGACATTTCTCCCCGTATAGTGACGGGGAGAAAGACGGCTGTCGCGGACGGTTTCGCCAATCGCCATCGCTGCAGAATAGGCGTCGGCATTGCGGCCGGCACCTTCTCCCCGTCACTATACGGGGAGAAGGTGCCGGTGTCCGAACCGGAT
>NZ_SMYZ01000062.1 GCF_004919685.1 Mesorhizobium norvegicum
CTGAGGCGATCGCGATCGCCATCGACAATGGCAGCGCGACGATGGCAACCGTCAGCCCGGCGATGGCGTCCGCCTTGAAGTTTGCGAGCGTGTAACCCTCGCGCCAGACCGTCACCAGCTTCGGCGTGAACAATTCGGAAAATGTCGGCCTTGCCGGATGGTGGCTTGCCGGATGGCTCTGGTCCATGAATGTGCCTTCCGCTCCGTGAAGGCGGCGGGATCGTCGGCAGGAACGTCGGCGGTCGCGTCGCGACTTAATGTGTGCCGACTCGGGTTGCGGGAGGCTAGCGCGGCACGGTCTGCTTGAGGCGCACGCCCCTGCCACCGCGCTCGCTGGCCTGGTTCTCGCCGATCAGTTCCACCCCGGCCTCGTCGAGCGCCTGGATGACCTTCATCAGCGTATCGACCACGCCCCTGACCACACCGTCGCTCGCTTCCATGCGTTGGATGGTCGGAAGCGAAACTCCGGCGCGCTCGGCGAGCGTTTTCTGATCGATGCCGGCCAGCGCCCTTGCGGCGCGCATCTGCGCGGCAGTGATCATCGGCCAAAACCCCCGTCTGAGTCTGCGGTATCAACGTATAATACAGTCATGGTGATGTTTCAACCATCATAATGCATATATGAAACATGTACCCTCTCGGAAAGCCGGATGGCGGGGAGCAAGACAGGCATGCTACGCTGGTCGTCATTGCCGGGAATGATATCGATGCAGCCTTCCTTTTTTCAGCATCGACCAGGGGGTGAGCAGTTGAAGATTTTCAGGGCTTTGATGACATCGGCAGCTTTGCTGTCGGCGGTTTTCCTGTTGGCGGGTTGTGGGCACGGGCTAATCAACCGGCTGATCTAATCTGTAGTCTCGATGTCACCGTTCAGGCGCTGCCCGTGCCATCGCTGCCACGCCCGGGCAGTGAGCCAGCACAACATCGCCCAGACGAAGCCGGCGCACCAGCCGGCCAGCACATCCGACGGCCAGTGCACACCGAGATAGATGCGGCTGATGCCGACCAGCAGCGTCGTCAGCACCGCCAGCGACAGCACATAGATCTTCGTCGTTCGCCCCGGCAGGAAGCGCGCTGCCAGCGCGCCGAGCGTCAGATAGGTCACTGCCGACAGCATGGCGTGGCCGCTGGGAAAGGACAGCGAAGTTTCGGTGACCAGGTGCGAAACGAGCTCGGGCCGCGGCCGGTCGATGCCGACTTTCAGCAGGCTCGACAGCACCTGGCCGCCCGCCACCGCGACAAATAGGAAAAGCGCCGTTGCCGGCCTGCGGATCAGCAGCAGATAGAGGATCGTCGCCGCTGTGATCAGCACCAGCACGGCCGAGCTGCCGAGGCTGGTGATGTCGCGCATCGCCCCTTCCAGCCAGAGCGGGCCGATCGGGCTGTCGGGCTGGCCGGCCTTGCGGAAGGCGAGCAGGATTTCGGTGTCGAAGGCGTGCGGCGTGGTGGCCCGCGCCACCTCCATCAATTCCTCGAAGCCCCACAGGCCGGCTGCGATGACCAGGCCGGCCAGCAGCACCGGGAATTCGACCCGGTTGAGCAGCGCGTTCGCGGCGTTCTTCATCGGCAATTCGCCCGTTACAATCGGCCTTGCAGATAGGGTCCGAGCGTGATCAGAGCCACGGCGGCGATCGCCAGCATGATGCCGGTCGCCTGCAGCGCGTTGACGCGCTCGCCGAAGAACACCAGCGCGACGACATTCACCGAGACCAGCTGGATGACGGCCGAGAGGCTGAACGACACCGACATGCCGAATTCGCGGATCAGCCGCAGCATGATCAGATTGCCCAAAGAATAAAGCGCCAACGTCAGCAGGATCTTGCCCAGGCTCGGCGCCAGGCCCCATTGCTTGGCGGCCGTCGCCGCCAACAGGAAAATGACAGTCGAAAAGCCAAGCTGCAGCAATCCCGAAAAACTCAACGTCCCGTCCCCTCTCGAAGCGGCGTCGGCCGCATGTGTCGCGGACCTTGTTTCCGAAGCGCGCCGGGACGTCAAGCGACCTCGATCAAACGTAGCTCTTGGCAACGGCAAGAGGGAGGGTCAATGTACTGGTATCGCCCAGTCTGTCGATTCAAGGGCGGTCAGGGGCTCATGATACGCATTCTGCAAAACCTGGTGCGACGCTGGAGCGAACTTTCTCTTGCCCTGCAATTCGTCGTTGCCGGCGGCTTTGGCCTGCTGGCCGTCATGCTGGTGGTGGGCGCCTGGGTGACGGGGCAGATCCGGGAGGGCGTCATTCGCAATTCAGCCGCCACGACGGCGCTGTATGTCGACAGCGTGATTGCGCCGCTGCTTCCCGATTTGCGCAAGCAGCAGGAGCTCAGCGACTCCGTCAAGCAGGCGCTCGACGAGACGCTTGGCCAGGGCGCGCTCGGCAAGCGCCTCGTATCGTTCAAGCTGTGGAGCCGCGACGGCACGATTCTCTATGCCAAGGAGACGGCACTGATCGGCCGCCGCTTCGAACCGAGCGACGGCCTGCGCGCCGCTTTCCAAGGCAATGTCGTCGCCCAATTCGACACGTTCGACGAAAACGAAAGCAAGGAAGAGGCGACCGGCGTGCCTTTGCTGGAGATCTACAATCCCGTGCGCGAGCCCTGGTCCGGCGAGGTGGTGGCCGTCACCGAATTCTACGAGATCGCCGACGAATTCAAAGCCACCCTGTCTTCCGCTCTGTGGTCTAGCTGGCTGATCGTGGCCGGCGCGACCCTGGCGGCATTCCTGCTCCTGTCGGGCATCGTCCTGCGCGGCAGCCGCACCATCGACGATCAGCGCGGGGCACTGCGCCGCCAGGTGTCGGAGCTGCAGGGTCTGGTGACGCAAAACAGCGCCCTGCGACTGCGCGTGCAGCGGGCCTCCCGCCGCGCCACCGCGCTCAACGAAAGATATTTGCGCCGTATCGGCGCCGACCTCCATGACGGTCCGGCCCAACTCGTGGCCCTGGCGGCGCTGCGCATGGACAGTCCGATATTTTCCGGCGACGGCCATTCGGGCGAAAGCCGCTCGACCGAGGTCGCGATGATCCGCAAGACGCTGGAGGATGCGCTGCGCGAAATACGCGGTATCTGCACCGGCCTCGTCCTGCCACAGATAGAGACGGCAGCCGCACCGGACATTCTGCGGCTGGCCGTCAACGAACACCAGCTGAGGACGGGAACGTCGGTGACACTCACGCTGGCCGGACAGTTGCCGGAGCCCGGCGCCTCCGAGAAGATCAGCATCTATCGTTTCGTGCAGGAAGGGCTGAACAACGCCTACCGCCACGGGCGAGGCAAGGATCAGGCAGTGAGTGCCGGGATGAAAGGTGGCAGGCTTTGTGTTGAAGTATCGGACGCCGGGCCAGGCTTCGATCCGGCACGGGTCGAGGGCCTCGGGCTCGCCGGCCTCAGAGAGCGGGTCGAAAGCATTGGTGGCCAGTTCGAAACCTTGACCGGGCCGCAAGGCACGCGATTGGTGATCCGTCTATCGGTTGAGGAGCAAGCATGACTGACGTCATTCGTATCGCCATTGTCGACGACCATCCCCTCTTTCGCGAAGGTGTGACGCGCAGCCTGTCGGAGATCGGAGGCTTCGAGATGGTTGGCGAGGGTGCCACGGCGCAGGATGCCGAACGCATCGCCTCGACGGTGCGGCCCGACATATTGCTGCTCGATATCTCCATGCCGGGCGGCGGTCTGGCCGCGGTTGCAGGCATCCTCGCCAACCATCCCGCCCAGAAGATCGTCATGCTGACCGTTTCGGAGGGCAATGCCGATGTGACCATGGCCCTGAACGAAGGGGTGCGCGGCTATGTCCTCAAAGGTATCGGATCGCGCGCGCTTGCCGACATCCTGCGCAACGTGGCGGCTGGCGAGAGCTATCTTTCGCCGACGCTGTCGGCCCGACTGCTTTCGGATCTCCAATCCCAGAAACCCACCAACGGCATAGCGGACCGGCTGCGGCAACTCACCGAGCGGCAGACGGAAATCCTGCGGCTGGTGGCTGAGGGGCTGAGCAACAAGGAAGTCGCCTTGCGGCTGGAGCTTCAGGAGAAGACCGTCAAGCATCACATGACCGGCGTGCTGTCGAAACTCAATGTGCGAAACCGCACCGAAGCAGCCTTGATGATGCGTGAGGCGCGCGACGGCGACAGGAACCATTCCTAGAGGAAAAGTGCGCCGCAGGCACCGTCGGGAATCGCATAAAACAAATAGTTGGGGCTCAGCCATTGCGGTGCCGGAAATCGCGCGGCGCCGGCCAGGAAATGAAGTCACCTCCGCCGGGGGGCGGCGGAGGTGACACGTGAAGCTTGCCGTTGCCTGTTGGCCAGCTTCACATAGCCTTGAGACGCCTCGCATCGGCCGGCGTGGCCCGCCGGTCGATGATCGTGCGTCCGAGCGCATCTCGCATCTTGAAACGGCCGTTCTCTATCGTCTCCGTAATGCCGTCGGGATGCTGGACCGTAATATTCTTGCCTGTCACGTCGACCTTGTCGCCGGTCGCGACGTTGACGTGACTGCTGGTCGCATTGCTGCTCTGGCCGGAGGCCGAGTTGCCGTTGCTGGAATTGCCGCTGTTCCCGCTGCTATTCCCATTGCTGTTGCCGTTCCCGCTGCTGCTATTCCCATTCCCGCTGCTATTGCCGCTATTACCGCCGCTGCTGTTGCCGCCGCTGTTACCGCTGTTGCCGCCCCCGGAATTGCCGCCGCTGCTGTTTCCGCCACCGTTGCCACCACCGTTGCCGTTTCCACCACCGCTGTTGCCGCCGCCATTGCCGCCCTTGCCCGCCTGTGCGCTGGCGGCATAGATTCCGGGAGCAGAGCCATGGAGGACAATCTGATAGGGAGCGATGGTCAACGCCAGCGCGGCGGCCGATCTGAGCGCCAGCCGGCAACAACGGGTCGTGACCGATCTGTGCATCCTGATCCCCGTCGATTGAGCCCGGCGCGCCCACCCTCAACGTCGCAGCAGCAGCCAACATCGCTGAAAGACGCGGTTCCCGGAAGCGACCTCCGACCGTTGCGGTTGTCACCCAGGACCTTTGCAAGCGCAAGGTTGGACTAAAGTCCTATTTGTGCTATATTAGCTTCGCATGAACGGCGCCGCGACCGCCATCGCCGAACGGGAGACTGGCTTTCCCGATGCCGGACAACGGCAGACGCCGGACATCAAGTCACCTCCGCCGGGGGCGGCGGAGGTGACTTGTGAAGCCGGGCCGCTACATGCTGGCCTTGCCTCACAATGCCTCGAGGCGACTGAAATCGTCCGCCGTCGCCGGACGTTCGACGATCGTGCGCCCGAGGGCATCCTTCATCTCGAAACGACCGTTCTCGATCTCTTCCCTGATGCCGTCGGGATGCTCGACCTCGATCTTGTTGCCGTCCACATCCACCTTGTCACCGGTGGCTGCATTGACATGATGGCCGGCTCCGCCGTTGCCGGATCCGGAATTGTCGGTTCCGTCATGATCGTTACCGGCGCCATCGTTGCCGCCACCGGACCCGGAATTGCCGCTGTTTCCGCTGCCACTTCCACCGTTTCCACCATTTCCGCCACCACCACCGCCACCACTTCCGCCATCCTTGGCGTGCGCGGCTGCGGCAACGATGCCGGGAGCGGAGCCGTGGAAGGCGAGTTGACAGGGGGCGATGGCCAGCGCCAATGCCGATGTCGCTCTCAGAGCCAGCCACCGATAGCGGGCGGGGATCGATCCGCGCATCTCGGTCCTCCTCTTCATCAGGCCGATGCTGGGCATTGGCAAGCCGCCGACCATTGCCGACCTGGCTGCCTTGGCATAAGGGGCCTACGACCGATGCGGCGCCAAACAGGGACCTTTGCTTGGCCTGACCAGGGACTTTGGTCCCCTGCGTTGCGCGGCCGCGAAGGGTCGGCTGCCGAGATCGGGGAATGCGGTTGAAAGCGGTTTGGGATGTCACGAAAATGTGATCGACCGGATATAAGGGGTTAAACAGGCAACACGCTCCAGCCATCCCCAAAGCCAGAGGCAAGCCCCAAATGACTGACCCTCGCTCCCCCGACGCCCGATTCCGCACCAGCCTGCTTGAGCAAAACGACGGCCCGGCCACCAACCCCACCGACAACCGCACCATGGGCGAGATCATCGCCGCGCGGTTTTCGCGCCGTGGCTTCCTCAAGGGTTCGCTGGCGGTCTCGGCCATTGCCGCCACCGTCAGCCCGCTGGCGCTGATCAGCGCCGACGAGGCCCGGGCCGCCGAAGGTTCGGCCTTCGTGTTCGACGAGCTGGAGGCCGGCATCGACGACAAGCATCATGTCGCGCCGGGCTACGATGCCGATGTGCTGTTGCGCTGGGGCGACCCGCTGTTTGCCG
The DNA here is from genome assembly GCF_004919685.1 of Mesorhizobium norvegicum. Taxonomy (GTDB): domain Bacteria; phylum Pseudomonadota; class Alphaproteobacteria; order Rhizobiales; family Rhizobiaceae; genus Mesorhizobium; species Mesorhizobium norvegicum. Next base: position 6,326 of record NZ_SMYZ01000062.1, read on the forward strand.
ATTCGCCCGACTTCGACCCGACGAAACAGTCGGCGCAGGCCCAGGCGAAACAGTTCGGCTACAACAACGACTATGTCGGCTATCTCCCGATCGACGGTTCGGCCGAACACGGCCTGCTGGTCGTCAATCACGAATACACCAACCCGCATCTGATGTTCCCGGGCATCGTGAAGATCGTCGAAAAGGACGGCAAGAAGTCGGCCGAAGTCGTCCCCCTGTCGAAGGAGCAGGTCGATGTCGAGATGGCAGCCCACGGCGGCACCATCGTCGAGATCCGCAAGGACGCTGGCAAATGGCAGGTGGTGCGCGACGGCAAGCTCAACCGCCGCATCACCTCCAACACCGAAATGGCACTGTCCGGTCCGGTCGCCGGCCATGACCGCGTCAAGACCAATGCCGACCCGTCCGGCACCAAGGTTTTCGGCACGTTCAACAACTGCGCCGGCGGCGTTACGCCCTGGGGCACCTATGTGATGGCCGAGGAAAACATCCACGGCTATTTCTCCGGCGACTTGCCGGAAGGTCACAAGGAAGCCGCCAACTACAAGCGCCTCGGCATTCCCGAAGGCGCCTATGAATGGGCGGCGCATTACGACCGTTTCGACCTCGCCAAGGAGCCCAACGAGGCCAACCGCTTCGGCTGGATCGTCGAGGTCGATGTCAACGATCCGACCTCGACGCCGAGGAAGCGCACCGCCATGGGCCGCTTCAAACATGAGGGCGCCGAATCGATCGTCGCCAAGGACGGCCGCGTCGTCTTCTATCTCGGCGACGACGAGCGCTTCGACTATGTCTACAAGTTCGTCACCAGGGCCGCGTTCAATCCGAACGACCATGCCGCCAACAAGGACCTGCTCGACGACGGCACGCTGCATGTCGCCAGATTCGCCGAAGACGGCACGGTCGAATGGCTGCCGATCGTCTTCGGCCAGGGGCCGCTGACGGCTGGGAACGGCTTCACTGGCCAGGCCGACGTGCTGATCGAGACGCGCCGCGCCGCCGACCTGCTCGGCGCCACCAAGATGGACCGCCCCGAGGACATCCAGCCCAATGCCGTCAACGGCAAGGTCTATGTCATGCTGACCAACAATTCGAAGCGCAAGGCCGACCAGGTCGATGCCGCCAACCCGCGCGCCGAAAACGCCTTCGGCCACATCATCGAGATCTCGGAGGACGGCGGCGATTTCTCCGCTGCCAAGGGCAAGTGGGAAGTGCTGCTGAAATGCGGCGATCCTTCGGTGGCCGATGTCGGCGCCACCTTCTCGACGGCGACGACGGCCAATGGCTGGTTCGGCATGCCCGACAATTGCGCTGTCGATTCGGCCGGGCGCCTGTGGGTGGCCACCGACGGCCAGGGGCCGAAGGCCACCGGCCGCACCGACGGCCTGTGGGCGGTGGATACGGAAGGCGCGGCGCGGGCGACCTCGAAACTGTTCTTCCGCGTGCCGATCGGCGCCGAAATGTGCGGTCCGCTGTTCGCGCCCGACGATCAGACCGCCTTCGTCGCCGTCCAGCATCCGGGCGACGGCGGCGAGGACTGGGAAGCGTTCGGCCGCCCGTCCTACTATGAGGATCTGTCGACACGCTGGCCCGACTTCAAGCCCGACATGCCGGTGCGGCCGTCGGTGGTCGCCATCACCAAACAGGGCGGCGGCAAGATCGCGGTCTGATCGCTTGTCGACGCTGGTAGTGCGGCACATGGATTCGCGATTGGCCGAAGCCTCACCCACCTTCGTTATCCCTGGGCGAAGCAGGAGCGAAGCTCCGTCGCGGAGACCCTGGGATCCAGGCCGCGACGCGCGTCGAGGAATGCAGCGGAACAGAATTCTGCACCGCTGCAACGCTTAGAAGTCGCGGCATGGATCCTGGGGTCTGCGCCGCGTCGCTGCGCTCCTTGCTCCGCCCCAGGATGACGAAGCGATGGGCGAAATCATTCAAGCCTCGGGAAAGATTGGCAATTTAAACGTGGCGCCCTAGGTCTTTATCAGGAGATCGCCATGCCGAAGTCCGTCTATGACCGTGGCCTGCTCAAGCCTGACGATATCGCAAGGCTGCAGCGTGTGTTCGACAAAGCCTGCCGACGGCGCGAAGCACACCCCGAATCGACGGAGGCGCGCGAACTGGCGCTGACCCTGCTCGCCCTGCACAATGCCGGCATGGTCGACGAGGATATGCTGATGGAGGCCGTCGGTTTCCGGCGGCTCGAGCCGAAGTCGGCTTGAGAACGTTCCGCGCTGCATCAGGAGGCCGTCTCAAGCACCTTCGCTTTGACGGAGTCTCGTATCCGCTCCATCGCGGCCCGAACCTGGGACTGCGGGCAGGCAAGGCTGAGGCGGACCATGTTTTCCCCGTTGTTTACGAACATCTCTCCGCCTTCGAGGACGACGCCAGCTTTCTCGAGGAAGAACTTTGTCAGGTTGATGGAATCCGGGAAATAGGCGCCGAGGTCGATCCAAGCCAGATAAGTGGCATCGGGGATGCGGAAGCGGGCCTCTGGTAATTCTGCTCGCAAGAAGGCCTCAACCCAGGCGAAATTGTCATCCAAATAGGTTCGCAGCTCGTCCAGCCACGGAGCGCCATTCCGGTAAGCGCCGGTCGCCGCCGCAAGGCTGAGTGGATTCAAGAAAGGGGAGTGTCGTTGCTTCCAGATCGCCCTCAAGTCCGGGTCAGGGATAATGATCGTCGCGATCATCATCCCTGCCATGTTGAAGGTCTTGCTAACCGCCATGCAGGTCACGATGTCTTTGCGGTCTGGAAATAGGCGCGCCAGCGGCACATGCCGCTTTCCGTGACGGAGCAGATCGCAATGTACTTCGTCTGATACGATCATGACGCCGTTGTCGAAACATATGTCGGCCATGCGGCGTAGCTCGCCCTCGCTCCAGGCTCGTCCTGTTGGATTGTGGGGATGGCAAAGGAAAAACAGCTTGACTGCCGGGTCCCTCGCCTTGGTCTCGAAATCGGCAAAGTCGACGGTGTAGCTGCCATCATGCTTGCGCAATGGTGATGTCACGAATTCTCGCGCCGAATAGTCGGCGGACCGTTTGAAGTAGCCATAGGCGGGCGAGAGACTCAGGACCTTCTCACCTGGCTTGCAGACATACTCCACCAACGCGTAAAGCGCTGGAACGACGCCTTGCGAAGTTTGCATCTCGTCGCGGCGAAAGCTCCAGCCGTAGCGATCGCGGCTCCAATCGTGGAAGGCCTCATACAGTTCGTCGTCCAAGTTCATCGTATAGCCAAAGATCGGACGTTGCATTCGCTCGGTTATAGCGTTCAATGCAGCCTGCGGCGCGGCGAACTGCATGTCGGCAACCCACATTGATATGATATCCGAACGTGGCATATCGAGTCGGGGCAGTTCCGAACCGCCAAAAAGGTAATCCTCGTACCCACTTTCGGCCACCGAGTTCGTGTGGCGGCGGTCGATGAGGCGGTCAAAGTCATTGATCACCGGAACTGCTCCGTTGACTAAGGGGCTGACTAAAAAAGAAGTTGGGTGATTTCAATCGGTTGTGATTCCATTGGGTCGCGAAGCGCATTGGAGGTCACGATGGCTTGGACTGAAACCATCCGGCGGCACTATCGGCGCGAAGCGCTGCGCTACGCAAGCAATTTGACGAATGTGGAATGGGCCGCTGATCTCACCTTGCTGCCGGCGGCCGGCAAGCCAAAAAACCATGCCACCCATGCCACCAGAGAAGCTCGCCCCGCCGGCTCGAGCCGAAATCAGCCTGAAGCACCGAACTAGTGGGAGACGCCGGCGGAGCCGGCAATCCGTTTGGCGATAGCCTTCGCCAGGATGCCGGCATTGGCGAAGCAGCCGCGAATGCTTGGCCGCATGCCGGTGAACCACAGGCCCGGCAATTTCGGATCGGCTTGCCCGCCGTTGAAGAGCGGAACGCCCTTGCCGTCGAGCACGCCGAGCTTGCCGACCATGGGCTCCAGCCCGGTGCGATAGCCTGTCGCGGCAATGACGATGTCGGGATCGATCAGGCTGCCATTGGCCAGGATCACGCCGTCGCGGGTGAATTCCCGTATGGCCGGCACGACGGTGATCTTGCCGGCCTTGATGGCGTCGACGGCACCGTCGTCGGCGGCGATCGCGGTGTAGTCCGAGGTCAGGCGGCTGGCGCCGCCCGACGGCGCGGGCGGCATGCCGAATTTGGTCAGGTCGCCGAAAACCAGGCGCTGCGTTGCCGCCATCACCACATCGGCGACCCGTAACGGCAAGCGCGCCATGAACGGCGAAAGCCGATGCACGGCGATCTTGCCGATCCGCTTGGGCAGCAGGGCGGGGCCGTTGCGGGCCGACAGCCAGATGGCGGCCGTGTCTATGTCGGCCAGATGATTGAGCGCGTCGAAGCCCGAATTGCCGGCGCCGACAACCAGCACTTTTTGGCCCGCATAGTCCTGCACGTCGCCGAAATCCGCCGAATGGATGATGCGGCCGCCGAAATCCGTCATGCCTTTCCATTCAGGGGTGAACGGCTGCCTGTCGCGGCCGGTGGCGATGACGACGTTACGGGCCAGGCGCGGTCCGGCGCTGGTCCGCAGCGCCCAATGATCGCCCTTGAAGGCGACCTCTTCGACAGCGACGCCAAACTGCACCGGCAGCCGGTTCTCGTCCCTGAAATCGTTCATATGGCGGATGACGACCATCCTTTGCGGAAAGGCGGGGGTGCCCGGGGGATAGGCGAGACCAGGCAGCGACGAGAGATCGCGGTGGGTGTTGAGATGCAGCTGCTTGTGCCGCCTGTGCCAGGGCTCGGCCAGCCGGCTTTCCCTTTCCAGGATCGCCGTCGGCACGCCGGCGTTCATCAAGGCATGCGCGACGGCCAGTCCGGCAGCACCGGCGCCGACGACGATCGCCGGCTCGACCATCACCGTCTGGTCCGCCACCCATCTGATTGTCGTATCAGCCATTCACTCTTGAATCCCGTTCGACCGCCCAGCCGCAAGGCTCGCATGACGCTGTAACCGTTTGATCCCGCGCAGGATCCATATTCGCAAACCGCTGCCGATTTTCGAGCCATACGATTTTCCAGCCATACGCCGGGCGCGCGGTTGCGCTCTATATGGCATATGCGCGATATCAACGGTAATCAGGTCGCGGCAATGTGATTGATTCGAGGCCCTGGGGGGCTGGCGGGTCTCTGTTATCCCCCACGCGCATGCCCGAAATCGGGTTCGATTTTCGAGGCCATGCGCAGAATCAAAGTGTTACAGCACCTTTGCGCGTCTTGGACGCGCGGCGCTGTAGGCGGCACGCGGAATCTCGACCATGCCCTCCTTGCGGATCTATTTCGACAACATCCTTGAGGGCGCCGCGCCCAAGGTCGAGCGGCAGGCGCTGACCCATGTCGAACGACTGGCGCTTGTTCGCCGCCATGGCGACTTCTCGCTCGCCTACTCCACCGCCGTTCAAAACAAGCTTTCCTATTTCGGCGACGCCGACGGCTACATCGCCTTCGGCACCAAGATGAAGCATCATTTCGCGCTCGGCGATCCGGTGGCGGCTCCAATGCTGCGGCCCGACTATATCAGACGCTTCGTCGAGACCGCCGGCAGCCCGTGGTTCGTGCAGATCAGCGAGGCGACCGCACGCGTGCTGGCCGGGCTCGGCTACAAGGTCAATCGGTTCGGCATCGACACTCGTCTCACCTTGCCCGAGCATGATTTTTCCGGAAAGCGCAACGAAACCGTGCGCTACTCCGAGCGCTGGCTGCTGAAGAAGGGCTTTTCGTTCGAAGAGGACAGGCGCACGATCCATCTCGACGAGATCGCCCGGCTTTCCCAGAACTGGCGCGGCGACCGCATCGTCAAGCGCTGGGAGATGGGCTTCCTCAACCGCCCGTTCGTCGACCATCTCGGCACCGACATGCGCCGTTTCGTGCTGCACGGCCCCGATGGCGAACTGGTCGCGCTGCTCGACTTCGACCCGCTGTTCGCCGACGGCAAGGTCATCGGCTACACCACCGCCTTCAAGCGCAAGCATCTCGATGCCTCGCCACACGCCGAGATCGGCCTGACCAAATTCGCCGTCGACCGTTTTCGCGAAGAGGGCATCTCGGTGGTCACGCTCGGCCTGTCGCCGCTCGTCGACATCGGCCCGAGCGGCTTTGCCGAAAGCGATTTCTGGCGCAACACCTTCCAGCGCGCCTACGACTCGCCCTGGGTCAACCGGCGCAGGTTCAACCTGCAGGGCCAGGCAGCGTTCAAGCGCCGTTTCCATGGTGTCGAGGAGCCGGTCTACATCGCCTTCCGCAAGGGGACGTATGTCGAGATGCTGGGGCTGCTGCGGCTGGTCAAGGCGATCTAGTGTCCTGATTCCGA
>NZ_SMYZ01000063.1 GCF_004919685.1 Mesorhizobium norvegicum
TCGCTACTCACTATTCGCTACTCACTTCATATCACGCAGCTTGTTTCGCCTTGCCCTTCGCCACCTTCGACATCGTCTTCGATGCGGCGAGGATCGCCTTGACGATGTTGTGGTAGCCAGTGCAGCGGCAGATGTTGCCTTCGAGCTCAGCGCGCACCGTCGCCTCGTCGAGGCCTTCGGGGTGGCGGCTGATCATGTCGGTCGCCGTCATGATCATGCCCGGCGTGCAGAAGCCGCATTGCAGCCCGTGATGTTCCTTGAAGGCGGCCTGCACCGGATGCAGGTCGGCGCCGTCGGCCAGGCCCTCGATCGTCACCACGGTCGAGCCGGAGGCCTGTACCGCCAGCATCGAGCAGGATTTGACCGCCTTGCCGTCGACATGGACGACGCAGGCGCCGCATTGCGAGGTGTCGCAACCGACATGCGTTCCGGTAAGGCCGAGATTTTCCCGCAGGAAGTGAACCAGAAGCGTTCGGTCCTCGGCAGCACCGCTGACCCGTTTTCCGTTCACCATCAACGAAACGTCCGACATGGTCCCTCCCTGGGTATCAACCTTGGTCATCACGCTGCCGACGCGGTGTTGGCGCATCGGTCATGCGTTATTCGTACACCGCACAACGCACAAAAAACAGCACGTCGCAAACGCGGCACATTGTACTTTCGGTCATGGCCGGGCCCAAACGTGCAATCCCGGTCGCCCCATTGCCAAACTACCGATTGAGGGCAACAATGTTGGTCGACGCTCGCGCGCCCGACGCGCACAAAATGCGTTGGAGGAATGCGGAGAACATCGCTGGCCAGTTCACGGACGCGCTATGCATGCGGCCTGTCGGCGCTCACCACGGATGAGCCCGACATGGAGGCGTTCGCCAGGGCGATCGCGCAGGAGGCAGCCGCCATCGACGCCGGCTTTGCGCTGCTGTTCTTTTCCCAGAGCCTGGTCGAGGCCAGCACCCTTTCCGAGGCGCTCATGACCCATGCGCCAGGGCTCCACCACGCCGGCTGCTCGACCGCCGGCGAGATCACGCCGCAAGGCCTAGAGGATGGCCACGTGCTCGCAATGCTGCTTCCGTCCGCCGCGTTCACCGCCGTCAGCGTCATGGTCGACAATCTGTCGTCGTCGGGCATGGACAGGATCACCAGCGAGGTCGAGGCCTTGCGGCGGTCGCTGCGCGCGCGGCTGGGTTGCGATCGCACCCAAGGCACGTTCGCGCTCTGCTTCATCGACGGGCTTTCCTATGCCGAGGAAGCGGTGAGTTCGGCCATCCATTGGGGCCTCGACGACATACCGCTGCTTGGCGGCTCGGCCGGCGACGACCTGAAATTCGAGACGACGCGCCTGATCTCGAACGGCCGGGTCACCTCCGACAGCGCCATCATCGTGCTGATATCAACCGAAATTCCCTTCCATGTCTTCAAGACCGACAATTTCGTTCCCACCGACGAAAAACTGGTGGTGACGGCGTCCGATCCCGATCACCGCATCGTGCGCGAGTTCAACGCCACCAATGCGGCGGAGGAATATGCCGCCTCGGTCGGCATCGTCCCGCAGACGCTGACGCCGCTAAGCTTTGCCTCGCATCCGGTGGTGGTGAAGGTGGGCGGCGAATATTATTGCCGCTCGATCCAGAAGATGCACCCCGATGGCTCGCTGTCGTTCTTCTGCGCCATAGACGATGGCGTCGTGCTGTCGATCGCCCAACCCAAGGACATGGTCGAATCGACGCGCGCGGCACTGCGCGATGTCGAGGAGAGGCTTGGTAGCATCGACATGATCCTCGGCTTCGACTGCGTGCTGCGCCGGCTGGATGCGCGCAACCGGCAAGTGTTTCGTGATATCTCGGAGCTCTACCGCGTCAACAATGTCATCGGCTTCGGCACCTATGGCGAACAATACCGGTCGATGCATCTGAACCAGACTTTTACCGGCATCGCCTTTGGCGAGCGCCAGGCGGCGGAATAGGACGGCGCAACAAGATGCCGCTGAGAGACATAAACGATCTTGAAAAGCTGAAGAAGATCAATGCGGCGCTGGTCAGCCGCGTCGAGCGCTCGATGGACCAGCAAGGCAACGCTTTCTCGCTGTTCCAAACCGCGATTTCGCTGGAAAACCGGGTGCGCACGCGCACCGAGGAACTGCATTCGACCTTGCGCCGGCTGGAGCAATCCAACATCGACCTCAGCGCCGCCAAGGAAAACGCCGAACTGGCGAACCTGTCGAAGACCCGCTTCCTCGCCGCCGCCAGCCATGACGTGCTGCAGCCGCTGAACGCCGCCCACCTTTCGGTTTCGGCGCTCGCCGAAGTGCAGACCAGCGACGAGGGCAAGAAGCTGGTGCGGCAGGTCGAGCGCTCGCTGGAGACGATGGAGGACCTGCTGCGCACGCTGCTCGACATCTCCAAGCTCGATGCCGGCGTTGTGCAGCCCGACATAGGCGACGTCAGCCTGGAGGCGCTGTTTTCGTCGCTGCGCTCGGATTTCCTGCCGGTGGCGGAACTGAAGGGGCTGTCGCTGAAATTCCGGCCGGTCAATGCCGTGGTCCGCTCCGACCGGACGCTGCTGCGCCGCATCCTGCAGAACATCCTCTCCAACGCGCTCGGCTATACACGCTCGGGCGGCGTGCTGGTCGGAACCAGGCATCGTGGCGACACCATCCGCATCGACGTCGCCGACACCGGCTGCGGCATTCCCGACGACCAGCGCGAGGCGGTGTTCGAGGAATTCCACCGCGGCACCTCGCCGGCCAATGCCGAACTGGACGGCGGCGGTCTCGGGCTGGGGCTGGCCATCGTGCGCCGCATGGCCAGCGCGCTCGGCCATCCCGTGACATTTTCATCGAAGGTCGGGCGCGGCACGATCTTCCACATCGATGTTCCCGTCGGCATCGGCGCCCCGGCCGACGCCATCGCCAGCCTTGCCGACATGGAACGGCCGCGCGGCTATGGCCTGTTCGGCACCAAGGTGCTGCTGGTCGAGAACGATGTCGAAGTGCTGCAGGCCATGACCTTCCTGCTCGAACGCTGGCAATGCCTGGTGCGGGCCGCGACCTCGACCGACGATGCGCTCGACATGCTGGGCGACACCGACTGGGTGCCCGACATCGTCATTGCCGACCAGCATCTCGACGGCGGCGATCTCGGCACCGCCACCATCGCCGAAGTCCGCGACTATCTCGGCCGCGCCGTGCCGGCGCTGATCGTCACCGCCGACAGCTCCGAAGCCGTCGCCAAGGCGGCACGCGCCGGCGGCATCGAACTGATGCGCAAGCCGCTGAAGCCGGCGCAGCTGAGGGCGCTGCTGGCGCATCTGCTGGCTTAGGGGCCTACCTTACCCTTAATTGTGCACTGTCACCGTAATTCCTGGATTGCCGAATAAAGCTCAGCAATCTGCTATAGATGCTGTCAAGGCCGAAGGAAAAACATCTGGCGTTGACGTGAAAACAACTGTGGTCCCATAAGATGAAAAAATGTTTCTTGTTTATTATAGAAGAAAAAATTTTTGGCGTTCCTATGGTTGCCACCAGGGCCGGGTGGGAAATGTTTGTCGGACCAGCGACCCTCGTCGGAGAATTGTCGTCGACTAAAGACACGGAGATTGGTGTCTCCACACGCGAGACGGTAGAGGCGCACGCGAAGGATTTTCCTGATGAAGCTGTCAATCCAGATTTACTTATCAAATCTGTTTCTCCGTACGGAATAAAAACATATAAAGCTCTTTTCAAGGAATGCTTGCAGATGTCTGTGGAGAGGGAGATGGCAGATAAGTATAAGCTAACTCCTTATGCAAGACTTAACAAAAAAGGGGAGGTTGGGGCTGAGCCTTTGGATATGGCGCTATTTTCTAGCGGTGATTTAGGTGATTTGGGACGAGCTGTTCGAGAATGCATATCCTACTGTCGCTGATGGCGAGAAATTTATAGTGCCTCGTCAATTGCTTATATTTTCCATTTTCACGTGACACGAAAAGAAAATTTGACAATGTCACCGTAGTTAAGGGAATTACGGTGACAGTGAACTTTTTCTCTAAGTCGCCCGACTACCGTTGTGGGAGCGCCCCCGCTCCGCAGGACGACCCTCGCCATGCAAAGAAGGCAAAACTCAAAACCCAGCCTGATCCCGAAACAGCTCCGCATTGTCCAGCTTCGACACCTCGATCACCGCTTGCGTGCGGCTATAGACATTGAGCTTGCGCAGGATCTCCGACACATGCGCCTTGACCGTGGTCTCTCCCACCTGCAGCTCGTAGGCGATCTGCTTGTTGAGCAGGCCTTGGCGCAGCATCTGCAGCACGCGCAGTTGCTGCGGCGTCAACGTCGACAGGCGCTGCACCATGTCGGCGCGGTCGACGCTTTCGGCGTCCGGCGTGCGGCCTTCATAGGTTTCCGGCACATAGATCGCGCCTTCCATCACCGAGCGGATGGCGGCGGCGAGGTCGCTCTTGCGCGCCGATTTCGGAATGAAACCGGCAGCACCATAGGACAGCGCCTCGGAAATGATCTTCGGCTCCTCATAGCCCGAGACGATGACCACCGGCAGGCGCGGATAGCGGGTTCTCAGCTGCAGCAGGCCTTCGAAGCCGTGCACGTCGGGCATGCTGAGGTCGAGCAGCGCGAGGTCGAACGGCTTGGCGCCGGCCAGAAGGTCGAGCGCCTCGGTGATCGAGCGCGCCTCCACCGTGTCGACTTCCGGATAGGCCATCTGCACCGCGCTGTGCAGCGCCTCGCGAAACAGCGGGTGGTCGTCGATGATCAGGAACCGGGCGCGATCGTGGATTGCGGTCATGGGGTTCATTTCAGTTCGTGGGCGATGAGAATAACCTCGCCACCATGGCCAGATTATTGCCAAATAGTATATCGCCATCTCCGGCGGAAAGTGCCGCCGGCACTTTCTCGACCAATCGCCTTGCCGGAACGCCCAAATCGGTCGAATGTTCCGGCAACCAAACAGAGACCTCCATGACAGACTTCGTCCTCCCCTCGCCCGCGATCGCATCGGTGGCCGTTGCGGGCTCGCTCGAGCGTTTTGCGGTGCGCCGCATCTTCTGCGTCGGCCGCAACTACGCCGCGCATGCCCGCGAGCTCGGCAATGACGAGCGCGATCCGCCCTTCTTCTTCACCAAGCCGGCCGACGCGGTGGTCGATTCCGGCACGACGATTCCCTACCCGCCGCTGACGGCCAATCTGCACCACGAGATCGAACTGGTCGCCGCGATCGGCAAGCCCGGTTTTCGCATTCCCCGCGAACAGGCGCTGGACCACGTCTGGGGCTACGGCGTCGGCATCGACCTCACCCGCCGCGATCTGCAGGACGAGGCCAAGAAGGCCGCCCGTCCGTGGGACTGGTCGAAGGCGTTCGACCGCTCCGCGCCTTGCGGCCCGCTGACGTCAGCACAACAATCCGACCACCCGCAAAAGGGCCGCATCTGGCTCGCCGTCAACGGCCAGGTCAGGCAGGATGCCGACCTCGCCGAATTGATCTGGCCGATATCAGATATCGTGTCGATCTGCAGCGAGGCGATGGAGTTGGAGCCCGGCGACCTGATCTTCACCGGCACGCCGGCCGGCGTCGGTGCGGTCAGCCCTGGCGACACGATGACGGGCGGCGTCGACGGCATCGGCACCATCGAAATAACCATCGGCCAACCGAAGTGAGCGCATGAGCGAACTCGTCCTGCACAACTACTATCGCTCCTCCACCTCCTATCGGGTGCGGATCGCGCTGGAGATGAAGGGGCTGAGCTACGACTACGTCCCGCATCATTTGCGCCATGGCGAGCATCTGGAACCCGCCTATCTCGCGGTCAATCCGCAAGGTCTGGTGCCGGCGCTGGTGCTCGGCGACGGCACGCTGCTGACCCAATCACTGGCGATCATCGAATTCCTCGACGAGACCCGACCCGAACCACCGCTGTTGCCGAGGGATGCGGCCGGTCGGGCACGGGTCAGAATGCTGGCGCAGATGATCGCCTGCGACATCCACCCGGTGAACAATCTGCGCGTGCTGACCTCGCTGCGCACTCTGTTCGGCGCCGGCGACGAGGACATCGCCAACTGGTTCCGCCACTGGGTGAACGAAGGCTTTCAGCCGCTTGAAAAGATCCTGGCTTCCTCGCCCGAGACCGGAACATTCTGCCATGGCGACGCGCCGGGCCTGGCCGACATCTGCCTGGCCGCGCAGATTGCCAGCAACGCCCGCTTCGGTGTCGATCTGACGCCCTACCCGACGATCGCGCGCATCAACACCGCCTGCATGGCCCTGCCGGCCTTCCAGAAAGCCGCGCCCCAGAACCAGATCGATGCGGAATAGGCTTCATCTGCCCACACGCAGCGTCAGCGCCCAGAACAGCAGCGCCAACAGGCCGATGCCCATCCCAAGCGCACAGACGCCATTCCAGCCCATTGCGCCATAGGCCATGGTCGAGGCGATCGAGCCCAGGGCGCTGCCGGCCGAATAGAAGATCATGTAGCCGCCGACCAGACGGCTGCGCGCATCAGGGCGGCGCGCGAAGATCAGGCTCTGGTTGGTGACGTGGACGGCCTGGATCGCCAGATCCAGCATGACGATGCCGGCGACGAGCAGCCACAGCGACAGGCCCATGAAGGCGATCGGCAGCCAGGCCGCCATCATCAGCAGCAGGCTGAGGCCGGTCACCAACTGGCCGCGGCCGCGATCGACGAGGCCACCGGTCCAGCGCGCACCCAGTGCACCGGCCACGCCGGCAAGGCCGAAAAGCCCGATCTCGGTATGCGAGAGTGAAAAGGGTGGTGCGCTCAGCGGCAGCACCAGCGGCGCCCACAGCACGTTGAAGCTGGCGAAGATCAGCATGGCCAGCACCGCGCGCACGCGCAGCAGCGGCTCCTGCACGAACAGCAGCAGCACCGAACCGAGCAGGCGTGGATAGGATGTGCGTGGCCGCTCCGGCTCGTGGCGCGGCAGCATCAGGTAGAGAACCAATGCCATGACGAGCGTCAACGCGGCCGAGACAAGATAAACCCAGCGCCAGCCGGCGAAATCGGCGACGACGCCCGAAGCGAAGCGGGCGAGCAGGATGCCCAGGATCACGCCGCTGGTGACGGTGCCGACCGCCCGCCCCCGCTCCGATGCTACGGCGAGGTCTGCGGCGTAAGCCACCAGCACCTGCACCACCACCGCCAGCAGCCCGACGACCGCGAGGCTCGCCAGCAGCATCGCCGCGTTGGGCGCGACCCCGACCGCTACCAGCGCCACGGCGGACAGGATCGCCTGCCCGGCGATCAGCTTGCGGCGGTCGAACAGGTCGCCAAGCGGCACGATGAAGAACAGGCCGAGCGCATAGCCGATCTGCGTGACCGTTACCACGATGCCGACCGAGGCCGGCGCGATGGCAAAATCATGCGCCATGGCATCGAGCAGCGGATGGGCGAAATAGACATTGGCGACGCTCAGGCCGCAGGCGATGGCGAAAACCAGCGCGGTCAATCGTGACAGTCCCGCAGGCGGCGACGGCGCCACCCGAGGCGGGCCATCGGATTGCTTGAGGCTTGTTGTACCGCCATTCACCACCTGCACATCCATGTCGCTCTCCACAAAGGTTTCAAATTGAAACCGCTTGCTGGATAGGCAGAACAGTTTTATGTTGCAACCGAAAATCCAACGCTGGACCAACGATTGCCATGGTGAAACGAACGAGCCACCACGAGGCGGATTGCCTCATCGCGCGGCCGCTGGACGCGATCGGCGACTGGTGGTCGCTGCTCATCGTGCGCGACGCCTTCGACGGCTTGCGGCGCTTCGGCGAATTCCAGAAGAGCCTCGGCGTCGCCAAGAACATCCTGTCGGCGCGGCTGCGCAATCTCGTCGCGCATGGCATCCTCGAAACGGTCCCGGCGCCCGACGGCAGCGCGCACCATGAATATGTGCTGACGCAAAAAGGACGCGGCCTGTTCTATGTCCTGGTTGCCCTGCGGCAATGGGGCGAGACCTACTTCTCCGGACCGGGCGAGCCATACACCTTCATGGTCGACACGCTCACCGGCCGGCCGATCAAGCGACTGGAAGTGCATGCGGAGGACGGGCGGCAGCTTGCCCCCGGCGAGACCAGGCTTGCCGACTTTCGTAACCGGGAAACCGAATAGGCGCTTGCGCCCCGCTATGCCTGACGGAATCGATTTCCGCTTGACCGGACAGGGAATCGGCTATCGTTTCCCAGTTGCAGCAGGGTGGAGTGACCGATGAGAGCCGTCGTCTTTGAGAAATTCGGTGAAGCGCCGACGATCCAGACCGTTCCCGATCCGAAGCCGGCCGCCGATGGCGTCGTCATCAAGGTCGAGGCGACTGGGCTCTGCCGCAGCGACTGGCATGGCTGGATGGGTCATGACGACGGCATCACGCTGCCGCACGTGCCGGGCCACGAACTGGCCGGCATCGTGGTCGCTGCTGGCAAGCAGGTCAGCCGCTGGAAGGCCGGCGAACGCGTCACCGTGCCGTTCGCCGTCGGCTGCGGCCGCTGCTTCGAGTGCAATTCGGGCAATCACCAAGTCTGCGAGCACCAGACGCAGCCTGGCTTTACAGGCTGGGGCTCGTTTGCCGAATATGTCGCCATCGAACACGCCGACACCAATCTCGTGCGCTTGCCCGACGAGATGGAATTCGCCACCGCCGCCAGCCTCGGCTGCCGCTTCGTCACCTCGTTTCGCGCCATTGTCGATCAGGGCCGGGTGACGCCGGGCGAATGGGTCGCGGTGCATGGCTGCGGCGGCGTCGGCCTGTCGGCGATCATGATCGCCAGTGCCATGGGCGCCAATGTCATCGCCATCGATCTCACCGACGAGAAGCTGGATTTCGCCAAAAAGATCGGCGCCGTCGCCACCATCAATGCGTCGAAGACGCCGAATGTGGTCAAGGCGGTCAAGCAGATCACCAATGGCGGCGCGCATATGTCGATGGACGCGCTCGGCCACCCCACCACCTCGTTCAATTCGATATCCAATCTGCGCCGGCGCGGCCGCCATGTGCAGGTCGGCCTGATGCTGGGCGAGCATGCCCGGCCGCAGGTGCCGATGGACAAGGTGATCGCCTTCGAACTCGAAATCCTCGGCAGCCACGGTATGCAGGCCTACCGCTACCAGGCGATGATGGACATGATCCGCAACGGCAAGCTCAAGCCCGAACTGCTGGTCGGCAAGAGGATGAGCCTCGACGAGGCGCCGGCGGCACTGATGGCGATGGGCGGCTTCGAGGGGATTGGCATCGGGGTGGTGACGAAGTTCTAGGCGAGGAAGGACGGCACCGTCATCCGGCGATCGCGCGTCGTGGCAATTCCTGCTTCGCGAATCGCTTGGCGCCGACGACGCAAAGCACCACGCCAAGCGTGACGACAACCATCAGCGAGCTGACCTGCTCGTGCAGCAGCGTCGCCGCCAGCGCCAGGCCGAAGAAGGGTTGCAGCAATTGCAACTGTCCGACCGCGGCGATGCCGCCTTGCGCCAGCCCGCGATACCAGAACACAAAGCCGATCAGCATGCTGAACAGCGAGACATAGGCGAGACCGATCCACGCACTGACGCCGACCCTGTCGAACGACGGCGGCATGGTCATCAGCGTCAGCACCAGCATGATCGGCAACGACAGCACCAGCGCCCAGCAGATCACCTGCCAGCCGCCGAGCTTGCGTGACAGCGCGGCACCCTCGGCATAGCCCAGACCGCAGGCGATGATGGCGGCCAGCATCAAACCATCGCCCACCGGCGAGGCGGTCACGCCCTGCGTCAGGGCAAAGCCCGCGACCAGCGCGCTGCCGATACACGAAAACAGCCAGAATGCCGGCCTTGGCCGGTCGCCGCCGCGCAGCACGCCGAAGATCGCGGTCGCCAGCGGCAGCAGCCCGACGAAGATGATGGAATGGGCCGTGGTGACGTGCTTGAGCGCCAGAGCGGTCAGCAAGGGGAAGCCGACAACCACGCCAAGTGCCACGATCACCAGCGACAGCAGATCCCCGCGCTCCGGGCGTTTCTGCCGGAACAGGAGCAGCAGTGCCAGGCCAAGCAGTCCGGCAATCGCCGCTCGGGCCGACGTCAGGAATGTCGGATCGAAATCCTTCACCGCCACACGCGTCGCCGGCAGCGAGCCGCTGAAGATCAACACGCCGATGAATCCGTTCACCCAGCCGCCCGCGGTCTTGTCCATCTTATGCTCCGTTTGTCGGCTCTGTATCGAGCGGAGCCCGTGGCATTGCCAGAGACAATGCGATACAGTTGTACAAAACTGTCATGGGCAATCGAGCAGTACGGATGGACAAACAGACCACAGGAAGCGAGAGCAGCGGAACGCTGGTCGAAGGCGTCATGGCGACGATCCGCCAGCGGATCGCCGCGCGCAGCCTGACGCCGGGAGCGCGATTGCCGTCGATCCGCGCCTTCGCCAAATCCATGCAGGTGTCCAAATCCACCGTGGTCGAAGCCTATGAGCGGCTCGCCGCCGAAGGCGCGATCCGCTCGCGGCCGGGCTCCGGCTTCTATGCCGCCGGCTCGCTGGCGCCGCTGTCCCTGGCGCAGATTGGACCCCGCCTCGACCGCGCCGTCGATCCGCTCTGGATCTCACGCCAGTCCCTGGAGGCCGGCGACGACATGCTGAAACCCGGCTGCGGCTGGCTGCCGGCCTCGTGGATGCCTCAGACAGGACTGCGCCGGGCGCTGCGCACGGTGGCGCGTGCCGACGATATCGCGCTGGCCGACTACGGCACGCCGCTCGGCCTGCCGCCGCTGCGGCAATTGCTGGCGCGGCGCATGGCCGGGCATGGCATCGAAGCCTCCCCCGAGCAGATCATGCTGACGGAATCGGGCACGCAGGCCATCGACCTGCTGTGCCGGTTCCTGATCGAACCCGGCGATACGGTGCTGGTCGACGACCCCTGCTATTTCAATTTTCACGCTCTGCTGCGCGCCCACCGGGCCAAGGTCGTCAGCGTCCCCTACACACCGTCGGGGCCGGATATCGAGCTGTTCGCGCAGGCGCTGGCCGAGCATCGCCCGCGCCTCTACATCACCAACTCCGCCATCCACAACCCGACCGGCGCGGTCCTGTCGCCGGTCACCGCACACCGGCTGCTCAAGCTCGCCGACCAATCGGAATTGACCATCGTCGAGGACGATATCTTTGCCGATTTCGAACATGCACCGGCCCCCAGGCTGGCGGCGTTCGATGGCCTGAGCCGCGTCGTCCACATTGGCAGCTTTTCCAAGACGCTGTCAGCGTCGGTTCGCTGCGGCTTCATCGCGGCACCGCGCGACTGGGTCGAGCCCCTGACCGACCTCAAGATCGCCACGACCTTCGGCGGCGGCAGGCTGGCGGCCGAACTGGTGCTGACCTTGCTCAAGGACGGCAGCTACCGCAAGCACATGGATTTGCTGCGCGCGAAGCTTGCCCGCGCCATGGGCGAAACGAGCGCCCGCCTGACGGCGATCGGCGTCACGCCCTGGATCGACCAGCCGGCCGGCCTGTTCCTGTGGTGCAGCCTGCCGGATGGGGTGGATGCGGCCGAAGTGGCCCGCCGCGCTTTGGCCGACAACATCGTGCTGGCGCCCGGCAACGCATTCAGCCTGTCCGGAACGGCCAGCCGCTTCCTGCGCTTCAACGTTGCCCAATGCGCGGACGAGCGGATTTTCAGGGTGCTCGAGGCGGCGATGGCGCGTTAGATTGCCGGTCACCGCGCCGCACAGACCTCCCGCACACAGTCACGCAGCCAGCGTTGCGCCGGATCGGCATCGAGGCGCGGGTGCCACAGCATCGAGATGATGACCCCAGCGGTGGCAACCGGCAGGGGAAAACTGTGCATGCCGGCGCGTGCGCCTTCTGTATGCCGCTCGGGCACGCTGGCGATCAGGTCTGATGTGCGGGCCATGGCAAGGGCTGCCGAGAAACCGGAAACCATGCACACGACTGTCCGCTGCAGCCGCAGCCCGTTCAAAGCCTCGTCGATCGGCCCTTTCTCGCGGCCACGCCGTGAAACGCTGATGTGCCGGCCTGCCGCATAGCGCTCTGGCGTCACCACGCCCTCACTCAAGGGATGGCCCGTTCGCACGGCGCCGATGAAACGGTCGCGAAGCAATGCCTGAATGCGCACCTCCGGTCCGGTTTCACCAGCGACGCCTATGTCCAGGTCGATAGCCGCGTCGCGCAGCGACATGACGTCCTTGTCGGACTTCGGTGCAAAGCGCAGCCGCACGCCGGGCGCATCGGCCTGGATACGGGCAACGAGACGCGGCGCGAATTCCTCGACGAAACTCTCATTGGTCCGTAGCGTGAAAACCCTGTCCAGGCTCCGGAGATCAAGCAGGGTGGCAGGACGCAGCAGCGCCTCCGCGTCCAGAACAACACGGCCAACCTGCTGTCGCAGTTCTTCCGCACGCGGCGTCGCCACCAGGCCGCGACCGGCGCGAACCAGCAGCGGGTCGCCCGTCGCTTCGCGCAGCCGCGCCAGCGTGCGGCTCATCGCCGAGGGGCTGAGGCGCAGACGGCTGGCGGCGCGCGCCACGCTGCCTTCGGTCAGCAAAACGTCGAGTGCAAAGAGCAAATTGAGATCGGGCGGTGCCATTGCCGCAGCATAGCACAAGACATGGCGTTTGACGCACGAATATGATGCAAATGCTGCGCCTTCCGCCACATCAGGCAAGGGGTTAGATCTCCGCTAGCTCCGGTACTGGAGCTGATGGAAAGAGGAAATCGCCGTGACAATCGCTGAGCAAAATCGGGATGGGCGCGCATCGGCGCTGCCACAGATGCAATCCGCCCGCTGGGCGCTGGCAAGCCTGTCGCTCGCAACGCTGCTGTCGTCGCTGGGAACCAGCATTGCCAGCGTCGGGCTGCCGTCGCTGATGCAAAATTTCGGCGCGTCGTTCCAATCCGTACAATGGGTCGTTCTGGCCTATCTGCTCGCCATCACCACATTGATCGTCAGCGCCGGACGGCTGGCCGACATGTTCGGGCGCCGGCCGCTGCTGCTTGGCGGCATCGCGCTGTTCACATCGGCATCGGTGCTTTGCGGCCTGGCGCCGACACTCTGGCTGCTGATCGCCGCGCGGGCCGTGCAAGGGCTTGGCGCGGCGCTGATGATGGCGCTGACGCTGGCTTTTGTGGCTGAGACGGTGAGCAAGGAACGGACCGGCAGTGCCATGGGCCTGCTCGGCGCCATGTCCGCGATCGGCACGACACTTGGTCCTTCGCTCGGCGGCCTGTTGATCGCCGGCCTCGGCTGGCGGGCGATCTTCCTCGTCAATGTCCCGCTGGGTGTGCTCACCTTCGCTCTCGCCTGGCGTGCCTTGCCGGCACGCAATAAAACCGCGCAGGTCGACCGAAGCACGTTCGATGTCATGGGCACCGTCCTGCTGGCACTGACACTGGCCGCCTATGCGCTGGCCATGACGCTTGGCAGAGGCAATTTCGGCGCGCTCAACATCAGCCTGCTGGTCGCCGCCGGCATCGGCGTTTTTCTGTTCGCCGCCGCGCAGGCGAGAGTGAAAAACCCGTTGATCCAGCTTGCCAGCTTCCGTGACTACCAGCTGAGCGCCAGTCTCGCCATGAGCCTCGTTGTCGCGACGGTAATGATGGCGACCCTGGTGGTGGCCCCGTTCTACCTGTCGCGCGGGCTCGGGCTGGATGCCGCAATGGTCGGCCTCGTGCTGTCGACCGGGCCGCTCGTCTCGACCCTGTCGGCGCTGGTGGCCGGACGCCTGACCGACCGCTTCGGCGCCCAAAAGATGATGGTCGCCGGCCTGCTCAGCCTCGCGACAGGTACGTTCCTGCTGTCGCTCGCCATGACCAAACTCGGCATTGCCGGCTATGTCGTTCCAATCACCGTCACCTGCATCGGCTACGCGCTGTTCCAGACGTCGAACAATGCAGCCGTCATGACCGGTATCGGCGCCAACCAGCGCGGCGTCGTTTCCGGTCTGCTCAACCTTTCGCGCAATCTCGGCCTCATCACCGGCGCATCGTTGATGGGCGCCATATTTGCCGTCGCATCGGCCGAAGGGCACGTAGGCATTGGTCAGAAGTTTTTGAGTTCCGAGGCCGCCGCCCGGGGAATGCAGGTCACCTTTCAGACGGCAACGGCGCTGGCGCTGGTCGCGCTGTTCCTCGCGCTGCTCTCGGTTCGCGCCGTAGGCCGCACAGCCAGGGTTTCGTGACGCGCCACCTGTTTGGCGGCAGACGATCGAAGCACACCGCTTAGAGACTGTTTCGAAATTCGCTCTGGCGAGTCATATGGTGGTGGTTTCGAGAACCGGAGCGGAGCGGACACTAGGTCCGTGAGCACCGGAAGCGCAGAAAACGCCATCAGATGGCCGCCGGAGTAGAATTTCCAAATAGTCTCTCAGGCGCCTGCCCGCTTGCGGCGCTCATAGAGCATGACCAGCGTTTCTGCCATCAGGGCAGGCTTTTCCTCGCCTTCGATCTCGACCGTGTTGGCCGCTTTCATCAGATACTGGCCAGGCCCCCTGTCCTCCATGGACAGCAGCGTGGTGCGCAACCTGATGCGCGCGCCGACCTTGACCGGCGCCAGGAACCGCACCTTGTCGAAGCCATAATTGAAGGCGGCCTGTGTGTTCTCAGGCACGATGCCCATGCCGAGTGCCAACGCGCCGATGATCGACAGCGTCAGATAGCCGTGCGCGATCGTCGTGCGGAACGGGCTTTGCCGCCGTGCCCTTTCAGGATCGACATGAATCCATTGATGGTCGCCGGTGCATTCGGCGAACTGGTCGATGCGGTTTTGGTCGACCGTCGTCCATTCCGACACACCGAGCTCTTGCCCGGCCATCGTCCTCAACTGGTCGAAGGTCGGCGGCGTTTTAGGCCGTATTTCAGTCATTCCTGGTTTCCCGATCGCTTGCAAAGCCTCCGGACCACAAACTGACGGCCTCTGTCAATTCGCCCTGCGCGAATCCGTTCCGCCGAATCCAGCCGCAATCGCGCCATGCCTCCCAGCGCAACGGCAGGTCAAATCGGGATTTCTCGGCTTTCAGAGCAGCCGGCGGCAACGGGCCGGCCCCGGCCACCTCTGCTACTTCTTCTCGTAACCGGCGCGGATTTCCTCCATCGCCTCCTTGATGCGCGTGCGGAGGATGTCGACCGATTCGGTGCCGGATTTCTTGACCAGTTCAGCCACTTCGCCGGCATTCTTCAACGCGGCCTCGAAGGCCTTTCTGGCAAACTCCGTCTGTTTGGCCATCAATTCCTGCGGATTGCCCGGCGCCCTGTAGCTTTGCGCTATCTCAGTGACCTCGCGCAGCGTGTCCTGCAGCATTTCGCGCTGCCTGGACAACAGCGAGGACGCACCGGCGGCACCGGCTCGTGCCGATTTCTCCAGCGCTTCGAGGTTCTTGCGATGATGGGCGAGGATCGCCTCGACATCGACATTGGGCACCTTCAGGTCGCGGCCGAACCTGCCGAACATGTCCATGAAGGAATCGGATTCCGGTTGTTTTGCCATGCTCGTTTGCTCCCCTTTGCCGCAAATGCGGGCGCCCTCAGCCGCAGAATAGCACTCGCTTGCCGTGTGTCCATTCGGACGCGGTGGAATCAACACCAGTCTGGCCGCGCATCAATTCACGAGGAACAGCCGCTCGGCCACATAGAGCACGACACCGGCGAGCCCGCCGATGATCATGCCGTTGAAGCGGATGTATTGCAGATCCCTGCCGATGTTCATCTCGATCAGCCGCGTCAGCTGCGCAAGGTCCCAGCGCTTGACCTGGTCGGCGATGAATGTCGACACGCCGCTCTTCTGGCTCTCCACGAACGACGCCAGCGCCACCACGAACCCCTGGTTCATGTCGGCCCTGATCTGCGCATCGCTGGCAAGATGCCGCCCGACCTCGACGAACATGTTGGCGAGATGCGCGCGGATAACCGAATTCGGCGCCTTGGCGTCCTGCTCGATGAACTGGCTGAGGCTTGCCCACATGTCGCCGGCCAATCCCTTGACTTCCGGCCGGGCCAGGAAATCGCGCTTCAGCTTCTCCGCGCGCTTGGCATATTGCTTCGATGTCCTGAGCTTTTCGATGAAGCCTTGAGCGAAACGGTCGAACTCGGCACGCATCGGGTGGTCGGGATCGGCCCTCACCTCATCGAGCAGCGAGCCGGCCGAGGCGACGATCTTCTTCAGGAGATAGGCGTCGGCTCTGAATAGGTTGAACAGCGACGGCAGTTCCTCGCGGATCTTCTCGCGCATCGTCGCCAGCGCCTGTTCGTCGTTGAGGAACCGGCCGATCACCTTGGTGAATTCGTCGAACAGTTTCTGGTGGCGGCGATCATCGGTCAGGGCTGAGAGCAGCTCGGCGGCCAGCGGCGCCAGCGGCACCTTCTCGATCTGTTCGAGCATGCGGCTGGTGACGAAGCCGCGCAGGCCGGATTGCTCGACGGCGGCCAGCGTCTGCGGCACCAGCCGCACGACGAAGCGCGACAGGCCGGCGGCGCGTTCGGTATCGGCCAGCCAGTCGGCGACCAGCGCCGAAAAATCGACCTCGGCGAGCTTTTCACGCACCGGTTCGGGCGCCAGGAAGTTGACCTCGATGAAGCGGCCAAGATTGTCGGCGATGCGGTGCTGGTTCTCGGGGATGATGGCGGTGTGCGGGATCGGCAGCCCCAGCGGCCGCCGGAACAGCGCCACCACCGCGTACCAGTCGGCCAACCCGCCGATGGTCGCCGCCTCGGCAAAGGCAGCGACGAAGCCGAGCCACGGATAGGTGTGCTCGAATGATTTGGCGAGCGCAAACACCAGCACGCAAAGCGCCAGCGCCGCCGCCGCGACGAATTTTGTCCGTCGCAACGCGGAAAGCTTGGCATCCGCGTCGGCATCGAAACGAACAGGCGCCAGGGACGAAGCCGATTGTGACATGGGGTGAGCCGCTCCTCGTCGATCTCAGCCTATTTAGTGGTTTGACTGCCAAAATACCCGCGACAGCCGGTTTCGCGCCGAATCTTGCTCGGGCGCGCACACAAAGTTGAGGAGAAAATTCATCTATTGGTCGAAGCTAGTCTGGAATTGTTCCAAGGTATAGGCCATATTCGGACGAGGCCAATGTGGCGAATCCGGAATTTCGGGTCAAAGCCGCATCAGCAAAATTTCCAGATCTGGCGTGGTTGCACCGCACCAGTGCCTTGTGAGGACAAAATGCGGCTTACGCGCCAGACCAACTATGCCATGCGCATCTTGATGTATTGCGCGGCCAATGATGACCGGTTGAGCCGCATCCCCGAGATCGCGGCCGCCTATTCGGTGTCGGAGCTTTTCCTGTTCAAGATCCTGCAGCCGCTTGTCGAGCACGGCCTGGTCCAGACCGTGCGCGGCAGGAATGGCGGCGTCAAGCTTGGCCGGACGGCCGAAACCATCAGCCTGTTCGATGTCGTGCGCGTGACGGAAGAGAGCTTCGCCATGGCCGAATGCTTCGAGAACGATGCCGCTGAATGCCCGCTGGTCGACAGCTGCGCGCTGAATTCGGCGCTACGCGAGGCGCTGAACGCGTTCTTCGCCGTGCTGTCGCGCTACACCATCGCCGATCTGGTGGCGGCGCGCCCGAATGTGCGCAACCTGCTCGGCATCGACATGCTGATGGAGCGCCGCGCCCCGGCTGCCTGAACTTGGCCACGTCGTGGCCTGGCTAGGCCTACTGCAATAACCTAGGCCGCTGACTGGGGCAGCACGAACGGCATGTTGCCTGCCGGTAGCACGCCGACCCTCAGCCGGCAGTCGAACACTTTTTCGATCAGATCATCGCTCAGCACGTCCTGCGGCGACCCCGTGGCGGCCAGCCGGCCGCGATGCATGACGAAGATCCGGTCGGCATACATGGCCGTGAGATTGAGGTCATGCAGGATGGCAACCACGCCGCCGCCCCTTCTGGCAAAGTCGCGGGCAATGTTCATGATGATCAGCTGGTGCTTGATGTCGAGGCTGGAAACCGGCTCATCGAGGAAGAGATAGCGCGGCTTGCCGTCGAGCACAGGTGCCCAGACCTGGCACAGCACGCGCGCAAGCTGGACGCGCTGCTGCTCGCCACCCGAAAGTTCCTGGTAGAAACGTCCGGCAAAGCCGTCGAGATCGACGCGCGCCAGCGCCCGTTCCGGCAGCCGCGCATCCTCGCCCGGCAAGACGCCCGAGCGGCCGCCGACAAGACCAAGCTTGACCACTTCTCGCACCGTGAACGGGAACGACAGCGTCGTCGCCTGCGGCAGCACCGCGCGCTGGACGGCGGTCTCGACCGGCTTCATCGCGCAGAGATCGCGGCCGTTGAGCGCGACACGCCCGGTGTAGGCAAGTTCGCCGGAAAGCGCCTTGAGGAAGGTCGTCTTGCCCGAACCATTGGGGCCGACGATGGCGGCGATCTCGCCGGGGCGCGCGTGGAAATCGACACCGGCGACGATAGGCTTGCCGGCGATATCAACCGAAACGTCCCTTGCCTCGATCATCCAGGCCTCACAGGTCGACTACGCCGCGCTTGCGCAGCAGGATCCAAAGGAAGAACGGCGCCCCGGCAATCGCGGTGACGATGCCGATCGGCAGTTCGGCCGGCGCCACGATGGTGCGCGCGACCGCATCGGCCAGCAGCAGCAGAGAGGCGCCGAGCAGTGCGGACGCCGGCAGCAGGTAGCGATTGTCCGGACCAATCAGCAGACGCAGCAGATGCGGCACCACGATGCCGACAAAGCCGATGCCGCCACTGACGGCAACGGATGCGCCGACCGCCGCCGAGACGCCGACGATGGCGGTGTATTTCAGCCGCTGCACCGGAATGCCGAGATGGCCGGCGGTCGCCTCGCCCAGCGCAAGCGCGTTGAGGCCTCGTGCCAGAAACGGCATCGCCGCCAGCGCCAGCACGATGATCGGCCCGACGGAGGCGATCTTCGCCCAGGTCGCGCCGCCGAGCGATCCGAGTTGCCAGAAGGTCAGGTCGCGCAACTGGCGATCGTCGGCCATGAAGATGAGGATGCCGGTCAGCGCCATGGCGAGCGCCGCCAGTGCGATGCCGGCGAGCAGCATCGTGGCAACCGAGGTTTGCCCCCGCCGCGTCGCGACCTGATAAAGCACCAGCGTCGTGGCGAGCCCGCCACAGAAGGCCGCCAGCGGCAGCGCAAGCGTGCCGAGCAAGGCTGTCACCGGAGCCAATATTGTGGCGCCGAGCACGATGACGGCAACCGCTCCAAGGCTCGACCCGGCCGAAACGCCGATCAGGCCGGGATCGGCCAGCGGATTGCGGAACAGCCCCTGCATGACCGCGCCGGAGACTGCGAGCGCCGCGCCGACCAGCATGCCGAGGATGATGCGCGGCAAGCGGATGTCGTAGACGATCAGGCTGTCGCGGGCGCTCAACGCGGCGTTATCAGGCACTGTGCCGAACAGCCAGCCGCCGATGACGTTGACGGCCGATGCGTCCGACGCCCCCGATGTCAGCGACAGGAAAACGGCAGCCGCGAGCCCCAGGCACAGCAGAAGAATGACGATACGGGCGCGGCCCGACCGGTCGCCTTCGGATGCGCTCGCCGTCACCGGACCGGCGATCGATTGATCGACCATGATCTGCCTGCTCAGTCCGTGACCTGCCCGCCATAAAGCGAGACAGCGAGGTCGTGGATGGCATCGGCGGTGCGTGGCCCGAAGCCGAGCAGATAGCCGCCATCGATGCGGATCAGCTTGCGCGCCGTTCCGGCCGGCGTCGAGGCAACAGACGGATTACCGAACAATTCGTCGTCCGATACCGGAGGCCCGGCATTGCTCATCATCAGGATCACGTCCGGCCTGGCGGTTATGATCGCCTCGTCGGACATTTGCTTGTAACCGGAAAAGCCCTCGACCGCGTTGACGCCGCCAACCAGCTTGACCATGCCGTCGGCGGCGGTCTCACTGCCGGCCGCCAGGATCTTACCGCCCTGTATCGACAGCACGAACAGGATGCGCTTGCGCTCCTTGATCGACGCCGTCTGCCGTTCGGCTGCCGTGAGCTTGGCATCGAGCTCCTTGGCCAGCACCTCGGCCTTGGCATCGACGCCGAGCGCCTTGCCGACGATGCGGACCTTCTCGAGGATGCCTTCGTGGCTATAGTGCTCGGGCACTTCGATGAACGGAACGCTCGTCTTCTTCAAGACATCGACGGCTTCCTTGGGACCGCTGCCATGCAGCGCCAGGATGCCGGTCGGGTCGACCGACAGCACGCCTTCCGGTGACAGCGCGCGCATGTAGCCGACATCAGGCAGCTCAAGCGCTGCCTTTGGGTACCGGCTGGTGGAATCGCGCGCCACCAGATGCTTCTCCTCGCCGAGCGCATAGACGATCTCGGTGATCGAGCCGCCAATGGCGGCAATCTTCGAGGGATCGGCAAACACGGCCGTGCCTTCGGTGGCGCCAGCAGGTTGCAGCGCCACAAAAGCCAGGCAAAGACCGATCGCCGGCCCCATTGCCGATCTTAGAACGGGCGCCAAGCTGAGGACAGGCGCCAGTCTGGAAAAGGAAACCATTTCTATAGTCCTCAGGCTGCGGTGGGGCTTGGAATGCGCGGCAGGTTTTCCGCCAGGAACCGCCAGTCGTCACGCTCGCTTTCGCCTTCATGACGCTTGCCGAAGAACTGGATGATCATCTTGCCGTCGGCGTCATAGACCTCGAGCGAGGTGACATGACCGTCCTTGGTTGGCTTGCGCACGGCCCAGACCTCATGGATATGGTCGGTTCGCAGGTGCAGGTGGAAGGTTTCGTCCAGCACGTTGATCCATGGCCCCATCGGCTTGATGGATTTGATCGGACCGGAATGGATCTGGATGCAGCCGCGGTTGCCCACAAAGCACATGATCGGCATCTCGCCGTCCGCGGCATGATGGAACATGGCCCTGACCGCATCATTGTCGAGCAGCCAGGCATAGTCCTGGCCGACCATGCGCACCGCCTGGCGGCGGCTGAGCTTCAGCGTCTTCAGCATGCCGAAGAACTGGTGCACGTCGGTCAGCCGGCTCCAGCGGTCGCGCAGATCGTCGAGATTGGCGGTCGCTTCGTCGCCATGGATCTCGTCATCGGGGAGCGGCCCTGAAATGTCGGACGTCGGCTCCTGGTTGGACGATTCGAGCGCGGCGACCAGCTTCTGATAGGCATAGAGGCTGGAGGCCGGCCGCAGGTGCACCTTGTGCACGGCCTCGCCTGCCGCGTCGAAGAACTGCAGGCTGCGGCGGATTTCATCGCCATCGCGCTTTTCCACGGCAAAGCCGTGTGCCCACACTTTCGGGAAGATGCGCAGGTCGATGTTTTCGCCAAGCACCATGGCATTGTGGTTGCCGGTGACGACCTTGTCATAGACGCCGATCTTTTCATGCACCGCGCTTTCGTTGCGGGTCAGCGCCATGACCTCGCCGACGGCTTCGAGGCCGGTCAAAAGATCGTTGACGCGCGGCTCGATGCGGACGACGCCGTCGCCGCAATACGCGGCGACCAGCTCGGCTTCCGAAATACCGAGCTGGGCAGCGAGATCACGCTCGCGCGTCTTCGGATTGTCTGTCCGTGCCCGCCGGATTTCATGCGGGGCGGGTTTTACGCGCTGGTCCATGTCTCGTCCCTACTGCTTGTCTTACTTGTTGAGAATGAGCTTGCCCTGGCGGGTGATCTTCAGCCGGTAGAGCGCGCCATGATGCTCGATGCCGATCTCGTGCTCGCCCTGGAATAGGGTGTTGCTGGACAGGGTTCGCACCGACAGCGGAACCCGGTCGAAACGGGCGGAGGCATCGTCGGCGCGGCGGACGCGATAGCGAAAATCGTTGGGATTGTGGGTGTTCATCTGGATCGATCCCTTTCCTGTGCCGGGCGTCTGGCTAGGCGTTGCGTAATCCGATTCATTTCTTGACTTGAATAATCATGTTTATTAGTCAGTGCAATACCGGATTAAATGAGTCAAGATTTAAGACGCCGGACACGATCAAAAATGCCAGCCAGCCCCGGGCCAGCCAGCATGAAACCTGGACTTTGGAGTTGGGGCATGGGGTTGATGACTTGGGAATGGCGCGGCCGGTCGGCGGCGAACGGCGCGGCGGCTTTGCTGGCAGGTGTGGCGGCGATCGCCTTGTCGGCGCAACTGGCCAACGCTCAGCAGGCGGCGGACCAGCAGACAGATCAAACGAAGAAGGCTGACGAAGAAAAGGCGGCACAAGCGGGCGCAACGCTGCTCGACAAGATCCTCGTCATCAGCCGCACCGGCGAGACGGCGATCGAATCGCTCGCGTCGGCCAGCCATGTCGATCAGGAACAGCTCGACCGCCGCATGGCGACAACGCCGAACGAGATGTTGCTCGGCGTGCCCGGTGTCGCCGCGCAAGCCGACGCCAGGCGCGTCAGCACCAGCATCAACATTCGCGGCTTGCAGGATTTCGGTCGTGTCGCGGTCATCGTCGACGGCGCCCGTCAGAATTTCCAGCGTTCCGACCACGGCACCCAGTCGACCTTCTACATCGACCCCGAGCTCGTCAAATCCGTCGACGTGATCCGCGGTCCTGTCGCCAACACCTACGGCTCAGGCGCCATCGGCGGCGTCGTCTTCTTCGACACCAAGGACGCCACAGACTTCCTCAAGCCGGAAGAAACGTGGGGCGCTTCGGTAACGGGACGCTATGAGAGCAACGGCAAGGGTTGGACCACCAGCGCATCCGGCGCCTATCGCTTCAACGAGAACTGGGATGCGCTGGGCAACATCGTCTACCGCAACTATGACGACTACAAGGATGGCGGCGGCGACACGGTCAAGGGCACCGGCTTCGACGTGCTGAGCGGCCTGCTCAAGACCACCATCCGGCCGACCGACAACAGTGAACTGAAGCTCGGCTGGGTCGGCTCAAGCGACGGCTGGAACGAGATCAGCGGCGGCGTGCCGGTCAATGACGTCGACCTGAAGTCGAACACCTTCACGGCCCGCTACAACATCACGGATGAGGACAAGAGCTGGCTCGATCTCCACATCAACACCTCTTACAACAAGACCAATCTCGATCTGACCAGCCTCGTGCCTCTCAACCGGTTTGATCCAACCACCGGCCTTCCCATAGTGCTGCCGGCAGGCTCAACGTCGACCTTCGACATCGGCACGACCAGCATCGACATCTGGAACACGTCCAGATTCGAGACTGCTGCCATCGCGCATGAACTGACCTATGGCGGCGACTGGGTTGGCGACAACGTCAAGACCGGCGGCACCGCCGGTGGCGACAGTTTCTACACGCCGTCGGGCAAGCGCAACGTTTCTGGCGCCTATGTCCAGGACAAGCTCACCTGGGAGTGGCTCGAAGTCATCGCCGGGCTGCGTTACGACAATTACAGCCTCAAGGATGACACACACGAAACATCGGGGGACCGGTTGTCGCCGCGCATCACCGTCGGCGTCTCGCCTTTCGAAAGCGCCAGCCTTGCCGGCCTGCAATTCTACGGCACTTATGCCGAAGGATACCGGTCGCCATCCCTGTCGGAAACACTGATCAGCGGTCGCCATCCGGCGGGCGTCACCTTCCCGTTCCTGCCCAACCCCAATCTGCGGCCGGAAACCGGAAAGACCGTCGAATTCGGTGTGAACTACAAGCAGAACGACATCCTCGAAGCTGGCGATGCGCTGCGCATCAAGGCAGCCTATTTCAACAACGATGTGGACGACTACATCGGTGGTGTCACCCTGTCGCGGTTTGATCCGACCGCCGGTTGCCCGAGCGGACCCGGTATCCCGATATGCTTCCAGTACCAGAACTTTGCCAAGGCCAAGATCGACGGCTTCGAACTGGAGGGCGTCTATGATGCCGGATGGGGCTATGCCGGGCTCTCGGCTTCAATCACCAATGGTCACACCATTTCCTACAAGGGCGTTCGGGCTGACCTGCTGACCATCCCCTCCTCCCAGGTTACCGCGCAGCTCGGGCTGCGCTTCCTCGAGGATAAGCTGACTGTCGGCGGCGAAGTGCAATACAACGGCAAGCCCAGGGGCAATCCGATCGCCGAGGACTACACGCTGGTCAATGCCTTCGCCAGCTACCAGGCCACGGACAATCTGAAGATCGATTTCCGCGCCGACAATCTGTTCGACGTGAAATATGCCAACCCGCTCAATATCAACACGTCAGGCCCAACCCCGGTCTTCGCGGCCTATGAGCCCGGCATCACATTGAAGCTGGCGGCAACCATGCGGTTTGGAGGCTGACGACAATGACGAGCTTGACGACATCCCTTTGTCTGCTGACCTCGACGCTGGCGATGTCGCTTGCGATGGTTCCGGCGTGGGCACAAGAGTCCGCGCCGGTCCCCGCGCTGACCCTCGAACTCAACGGTGCGCAACCTTCCGACAAGGGTTGCCGCCTGACGTTCGTGGTCAACAACAATCTCGGCGCCGACCTGTCCAAGGCTGCGTTCGAGATCGCTTTGTTCAACGAGGCCGGCGTCGTCGAGCGGCTGACCGTGCTCGACTTCAAGGAATTGCCGGCGGGCAAGACCAAGGTGACGCGTTTCGATCTGGCTGGCGCCGAGTGCTCGAAAGTCAGCCGCGTGCTGATCAACAGCGCGACCGAATGCACCGGAACCGGTGTCGAACCGAATGCCTGCGTGCGCAAGCTGAAGACGAACACCAAGACCGGTATCGCTTTCGGCGTCTAAGGTGGGACTGCATCCCGCATTCCAGCAAAATACCGTGGCGCGGCCAATCGCCGGCCACGGCCGACTGCCGCCGCCGGCGAACGATCTTGATTTGACAATTCTGCTCTTGTCGCTGCAGGTCTCGCGGCGAGACATGCAGGATATCAGCCCCCTCCCAGACGCCAGCGCCGAGCTGGCCATAAAACCGACCGAGCCGCTTGCGCTGCCGCGGCCATCGGCCTGGAATCGCAAATGGACGGCAGCGATCGTCGTCTCCTGCCTGCTCCATGCCGCGGTGGCAGCGACTTTTCTGATCTCGCCCTCGGGGACATCCAGTTTCCAGGACGCAATGCAGTCGGAAGGCAGTGATCAGTCGGGCGCCAACGTGGTCGGCAGCGCGCTGGACAAGGACCCTGCGGCCATAAATGTTGCGCTGGTGCCGAACCCGCAACCGACGAAACCAGAGCCGGTAAAGCCAGCCAAGCCGTCGCCGCCAACGGAGCCCTCCCAACCCGCGAAGGAAGCGGCGAAGCCGCCGCTCAAGCCTTTGCCGGAACCTGTCAAACAGCCAGCGGTGACGCCGGACATATTGGTGGCCGGTGCCCCACGCCCCGATGACCAGAGCGTGGCTCCCAAGACCGAAACGCCGGCGCAGCCGACCGTTCAGGCCGGGAGCGCCGAGGCGCCTGTGGTCGTTCCGGAGCAGCCGCCGATACCCAGCGCCAGGCCAACTCCGGCAGTTGCCCCGGCAACTGCAAGCGAACCATATGAGAAGCGCGGCACAGCGGATGGCCAGGAAATCAAGGCGGCAATTGCCAGCAAAGGCAGAAAACAAGCCGATACCGGCAACGCGGCGGCGTCTCGCTATAGCGGCGAGGTGGCCAGCAAATTGGCTCGCGCCAATCGCCGCGTTTCGAAAGCGGCGCAAACGACAGCCCGCAACAACGCTATGGTGGCATTTGTGGTGCTGGCCGACGGAAACATCAGCGACTTGCAACTTGCCAAAAGCTCAGGCTCTCCGGAGCTCGATCAATTCGCGTTGGAGCTGGTGCGAAAACAGGCACCCTTCCCTCCCATTCCGCCGGAGACCGGAATGTCAAGCTGGCGGTTCAAAGCACCAATCGGCCCGTTCTGAGCCTCCATCGCCGCGTTATGCCATCCATCGATCGTCAAAGTTCAAAACCGCTGAAAGGAACCCTATGTACATCGCCATGAACCGCTTCAAGGTGCAGACCGGCTCGGAGAACGACTTCGAAGCCGTGTGGAAAAACCGCGATTCCAGCCTCGCGGAGATGAAGGGTTTTCGGGAATTCCACCTGTTGCGTGGCCCGGTCAACGAGACCGAAGGCTACACGCTGTTTGCGTCGCACACCGTGTGGGCGAGCCATGATGATTTTATCGCCTGGACCAAGTCGGAGAATTTCCGTGCCGCCCATAGAAATGTCGGCACGACGAAAGTCCACTATCTCGGCCACCCCCAGTTCGAGGGGTTTTCGGTCGTCGAAGGCGCGTAGATACTGGCCGGGGTCAAGCTCCAGCCAGCAGGCTCGCATTGCCGCCCGCGGCGGTGGTGTCGACACAGACAGCCCGTTCATGTGCATAGGCGGCCGGATTCAGCACCTCGCTGACCAGCGGCACGATCGGGCCCGTGCGATCAGCGATGACCTTGCGCACGATGCGCGCGGCCTCGGGCGTGCCCGAAAAAGCGACGACATCGACGCGCAGCGAGCGCGCTTCGACCGGATCCGGCCGCCCGTCGATTGCGGCAAGCGGCAGGCCCTTGCCGGTCAATGCGGAAAGGGCTGCCGGTGCGCCGGGCGCCACCGCCAGCACCGCATTGCCGGCGGCGAGCGCCTGGATGGTCTGCGCGAGCAGCGTGTCGCCATCAGGACCGAGGCACAGCACCCGTCCGCGTGGCGACAGCGAGAGCGTGTTGGCCTCGCCGGTCGGCCCGGGCAGGTCGACCTGGCCGAAGTCGATCCCGGCGGCGGCACCTATGGCCGCGGCACCCTTGCCGCGCAGATGC
This sequence comes from Mesorhizobium norvegicum, assembly GCF_004919685.1. Lineage (GTDB taxonomy): Bacteria > Pseudomonadota > Alphaproteobacteria > Rhizobiales > Rhizobiaceae > Mesorhizobium > Mesorhizobium norvegicum. Next base: position 26,636 of record NZ_SMYZ01000063.1, read on the forward strand.
TTCCTCAGAATGGCGATCCGGTCGGGCCGCGTCGACCAGCCGCCAAGCGTGGGATCGGGCAGATTGTCGGCAAGTTCGGTCGCCGTCACCTTATGGCCATCCTGCAAATGGGTGCCGGCCTCCGGCCCCTTGCGGAAGCGCCTGAGATAGTGCGGACCGCCGGCCTTCGGACCGGTGCCGGAAAGCCCCTCGCCGCCAAACGGCTGCGAACCGACGACGGCGCCGATCTGGTTGCGGTTGACATAGATGTTGCCGGCATGGATGCCGTCGACGAAATGCTGCACCCGGCCCTCGATGCGGGTGTGCAGGCCAAAGGTCAGGCCATAGCCCTTGCGGTTGATGGCAGCGATGACCGCATCGATCTCGTCGGCGTCGAAGGTAGCGACATGCAGCACCGGCCCGAACACTTCGCGCTCCATGTCTTCGATACCCTTGACCCGGAAGACGTGCGGAGCGACGAAGCGGCCTTCCTTCGGCGCCTCGAGCTTGGCGATCAGCCTGCCCTGCAGACCCATTTTCGTGCAGTAGTCGCGGATCGAGCTTTGCGCCTCGTCGTCGATAACCGGGCCGACATCCGTCGAAATCCGCCAGGGATCACCGATGCTGAGCGCTTCCATGGCGCCCTTCAGCATCTCCAGCATCTTCTTCTCGACGTCCTTCTGCACGTAGAGCACGCGCAGCGCCGAGCAGCGCTGACCGGCACTCTGGAAGGCCGAGGCCAGGATGTCGCGCACCGCCTGTTCGGGCAGCGCGGTGGAATCGACGATCATGGCGTTGAGGCCGCCGGTCTCGGCGATCAGCATGGCATCGGGCGCGGCGGTCTCGGCCAGTTGTTTCTCGATCAGCTTGGCGACCTCGGTCGAGCCGGTGAAGCAGACGCCGGCAATGCGCGGATCGGCGGTGAGCGGCCCGCCGACCGACGGGCCGTCGCCGGGCAGAAGCTGGATGACGTCTTCCGGCACGCCGGCCTCGCGCAGCAGTTCGACGGCGCGAAAGGCGATCAGCGGCGTCTGCTCGGCCGGCTTGGCGATAACCGAATTGCCGGTGACCAGCGCCGCGGCGATCTGGCCGGTGAAGATGGCGAGCGGGAAATTCCACGGCGAAATGCAAACGATGGCGCCGCGCGCTTGCGTGCCCGCCTCCGCATTGGCCGCCTCAGTGGCGTAGTAGCGAAGGAAGTCGACGGCCTCGCGCACTTCGGCGACGCCGTCGGCCAGCGATTTGCCGGCTTCCCGGGTGGCGAGTGCAAAGAACTCGACGGCATTCGCCTCATAGAGATCGGCGGCGCGGTTGAGGATGGCCGCGCGCTCGGCCACGGGACGCTTCGCCCAGGCAGGTTGCGCTTCCACCGCGATGCGCACGGCGGTCGCCACTTGCTTGGCGGTAGCCTCGCTGACCGTGCCGACCACCTCGGAAGGCTTTGCCGGGTTGACGATCGGACGCTGCTTGCCGTAGCCGGCGGCACGGGTGATCGGCTTGGCATGCCAACGATCCGGCCCGGCGAAGGCAGCCTTGGCCTTATCGATCGCCGCCAGCGTCACCGTGTCGGTGATATCAAAACCCTTCGAGTTGCGACGGCCGGCGCCAAAAATCTGGGAAGGCCGGGCGATCGCCGGATTGGCGGCCGGACCCTGGCTTTCGACCGTTTCGAGCGGATCACGCGCAATGTCCTCCGGCTCGACGTCCTCGTCGGTCAGCTGGTGCACGAAGGAGGAATTGGCGCCATTCTCCAGCAGCCGGCGGACCAGATAGGCCAGCAGATCGGAATGCGCACCGACCGGTGCATAGATGCGGCAGCGCGTGCCTTCGGACCGTCGCACCGTCTCGTGCAGCGCCTCGCCCATGCCGTGCAGGCGCTGGAACTCGAAGGAATCGCGATTCTCCGTCATCGACAGGATGGCGGCGACGGTGTGGGCGTTGTGGGTGGCGAATTGCGGATAGATGCGGTCGGTCATCGACAGCAGCTTCTTCGCGCAAGCCATGTAGGAAACGTCGGTGTTGGTCTTGCGGGTGAAGACGGGATAGCCTGACAGTCCGAGCGTCTGCGCCCGCTTGATCTCGGTGTCCCAATAGGCCCCCTTGACCAGCCGCACCATGATGTTGCGGTCGTATTTCTTCGCCAGCGCGTAGAGCCAGTCGATGGCGAAGGCCGCGCGTGGCCCATACGCTTGCACCACCACACCAAACCCGTTCCAGCCGGCGAGTTCCGGCTCGGCCAGCACCCGCTCGATGACGTCGAGCGACAGATCGAGGCGGTCGGCCTCCTCGGCGTCGATGTTGAGGCCCATGCGCGAATGGCGCGCGGCCAGTGCCAGCGACAGCAGCCGCTCGGCCATGACCGGCAGCATTTCATCCCTCTGCGCCACCTCGTAGCGCGGATGCAGCGCCGAAAGCTTGACCGAGATGCCGTGGTTCTGCCGGATATCAGGACCATTGGAACCGGCATCCAGCGAGGAAATCGCGTCGGCATAGGCCTTGTGGTAGCGCAAGGCGTCGGCCTCGGTGCGGGCCGCCTCGCCCAGCATGTCGAAGGAATAGAGATAGCCTTTCTGCGTCATCGGCCGGCCGCGCTTGACGGCTTCGGCGATGGTGCGGCCGAGCACGAACTGCTCGCCCATCTCGCGCATGGCGGCGGCTACCGCCTTGCGGATGACCAGCTCGCCCAGCCGCCGCACCATAGAACGCAGCGTGCCCTCGATGCCGCCCTCGCCCTCATCGAGGACGCGGCCGGTCAGCATCAGCGCCCATGTCGAGGCGTTGACGAAGATGGAGCTCGAACCGCCCGAATGCGCCGACCAGTCATGCGGCGCGATCTTGTCGGCGATGAGGTCATCCATGGTCTCGGTGTCGGGCACGCGCAACAGCGCCTCGGCCAGGCACATCAGCGCCACGCCTTCCTTGGTGGAAAGACCGTAGGCGGAGAGGAAGACTTCCATCAGGCGAGGATCCGACGAGCCGCGCACCGCCCGCACCAGATCGGCGGCCCGGGCCGAGATCGCCTTGCGGTCTTTCACTGAAAGGCCCGTCGCCTCGGCCAGCCGCTTCACGGCCTCGTCTTCATCGGGCAGGTAATTGGCGCGGATCTGCTGGCGGATGGTATCGAGCGGCATGGCGGTCCTGCGGAGCGAGCATCAGGGAGCGGGCCGGCGGGCACCGGACCGAATGGCGCAAGCTAGCACAAATGCGAAATTTCGGCCGGTCCAAAGAAATCGACATTGCAGGTCATTCAATCTATCCTGGTGGCCTGAAATTGACATATGGACTGCGCTTTCGATGACAGAAGACCAATTGGACCGCATCGACAGGAATATCCTCGCAGCGCTGGCAAGCGATGGCCGGCTTTCCATGTCCGAACTGGCGGCGAAGGTCGGCTTGTCGAAGACGCCGGTGCAGGCGCGGGTGAAGCGGCTGGAGAAGGACGGCTACATCAGGGGCTACCAGGCGATCATCGACCGCGAGCGCATGGGCGAAGGCCATGTCGCTTTCGTCCAGGTGAAATTGTCCGACACCCGATCCGCAGCACTCGACGCCTTCAACCGGTCCGTACAGGCCGTGCCGGAGATCGAGCAGTGCCACATGATGGCTTCGAGCTTCGATTATTTGCTGAAGGTCCGCACCCGGGATATCGCCGCCTATCGCCGCGTCCTGGGCGAGCGCATCTCGGCCCTGCCCCATGTCGCCCAGACCTCGACCTTCGTGGCGATGGAGACGGTCAAGGATAGATAGACCTTTTTGCAGGTTTGCGCTGCCCCTCATCCGCCTGCCGGCACCTTCTCCCGTATAGTGACGGGGAGAAGGGAGCTTGCCCAAACGCCGGCGCTCTCCCTGCAACGCTGAAAATTGGCGAAACCGGTCATGGCGGGGTCTTTCTCCCCGTCACTATACGGGGAGAAATGTCCGGCAGGACAATGAGGGGCGGCGCCAACATCGGCAATCTGTGTGAAGCGGTGCCACTATATCATCTCACTCCGAAAGCGTCTTCAAAAACGCCACCAGAGCCCCGCGCTCACGATCCGACAGCTCCAGCGGGTGAACTTCGGACGTTCCCTCGACGCTGGGTGCAGCCTTGGCGTAGTGCGCCACCACCTCGTCGAGCGACGAAAACTGCCCGGCATGCATATAGGGCGGTCGCGTTGCCGCACCGCGCAACGACGGCGTCTTGTAGGCGCGGATCAGTTGCGGCGCATCCTTGACCATGAAGCGCAACTCGCCGCAGGCGCTGGCGTCGCCATCGCGATAGGCGCCGAAGCAGTTGAACGGGTCGGCCTCGACTTGGTGCACCGCATCGATGCGGCCGCGATCCGGCGGCAGATCCGCAACCGGCGGCACGCCGGTGTTGTGAAAGCTGTTGTCGGTGAAGCGCGGGCCATCGTGGCAGGTCACGCAATTGGCCTTGCCGATGAACAGTTTCAGCCCAAGGATTTCTTCCCGCGTAAAGACCGCATCGCCCTTCGGCTCGGCGCCTGTGGCGAGATCCAACGCAAAGCGGTCGAAGCGCGTCGGCGCCGGCTCGATCGAGCGTTCGAAGGCAGCGATCGCCTTGCCGATATTGGCAAACACCCCGTTGATGGCATCACGCTGCGGGCCGCTCATCGCGTTCCAGGCAGCCTTCTCGGCGTCGGTTCCCAATGGGCTGGCATTCAACGGCATGCCGGAAAAGTCAGGCAGCGGACCGAAGATGCGCTCATAGCGCTCGCCGAAGCGCGCCTTGATGTAATGCGCGTAGGCGGCGCGGTTTCCCGCCTGCTCCAGCGGATTTTCGAGCGGCGTCAGCGCTTGCGCCCACAGGCTGTCGCGGCGGCCGTCCCAGAAGAACCAGGGATCGCGCGCCACGCCGGCCAGCGGCATGGTGCGCCGGTTGGTGTGGCCGACGCCGACCGCTTGCGGCAGGTCGTCCTGGAACTGGCGGTCGATCTTGTGGCAGGTCGAGCACGAAACCGTGCCGTCGCGGCTCATGCCGAGGTCGAAGAACAGCGTCGAGCCGAGTGCGGCGGCGGCCGGCACGTCGGCAAAGCGGTTGGTGGTGTCGGGCTTCAGTGGCGGCAACCTCGACAGCGCCAGCGAGGCGATGGTCTTCTTCTCGGCGTCGGAAAAGTCAGGCTTGCCGCAACCGGCGAGGATGACGGCGACCATCAGCGCCAGAAAGCAGAAAAGGCGCTTCATCGATCGCTCACAGCACCACGTTGAACAGTACTGTGTCGGAGCCGGCGCCGGACGAGATGGCGAAGCGAAGTTGCCACCAGCCGCTCATGGTGAATTTCAGCCCCTCGATGCGGTAACGGCCTTCGCCCAGGTAATCGGTGACCTGCGGGCTGGTCGGCAGGCCGTGATTGTGTTGCGGCATGCCGCCGGAGATGGCGATCGCGGCTCGCTCCACCGAAGCCCCTGTCTTTGTTTTCAGGGTCAGCAGCCAGGATTCCAGTTCGCCCTGCCGCACCACGCCCCGTTCCGGCACGAAGCTCGCCATGTACAGCCCGTTGTCGGTTTTCTTCGTCCGCGAGACATCCGGGCCGGCAGGCTGCGCCGACCGCGGCGCCGTCAGATAGACGACCGCTAGAATGCCGACCAGCAAGGCAGCCAGACCAAGACCTGCCAGAAGATAGCGCCATAGTGATGCCAAACCGGTTCCTCTTCTGCAGACAACGCTCTGCCGAACGGATCGCATCCCGCCAGCCTGTGGGAAAACGCTGTGGCGGAAAAAACCCTGCTTGCCAAGCATGGCGCTGCCGTTGGCAAAAAGCTACAGCACCGAGATCACTGGAGGATTGTAGATGGCGGGAACCGGCATCGCCTCGATCGGCGAATGCATGCTCGAACTGTCGGGCCAGACGGGACCGAACTGGTGCATGGGCTTCGCCGGCGACACGTTCAACACGCTGTGGGCGCTGCATGCGTTGAGCACTGAGCGGCCGGCAACCTATGTCTCGGCCTTCGGCGACGATCCCTTCTCGCAAGGCCAGATCGATTTCTTCGCCGAGAACGGCATCGGCATCGGCTCCAGCCCGGTCATAGCGGGCGCACGGCCCGGTCTCTATGCCATCACGCTGACCGGCGCCGAGCGTTCCTTCACCTATTGGCGCGGCGATGCCGCCGCGCGACAGCTCGCCTCGGATCCGGCTGCGCTGTCGAAAAACCTGGAAAATCAGGCGCTTGTATACTTTTCCGGAATCACTTTGGCAATTCTGGACGATGCCGCGCGCGCCGCGTTGCTGATGGCCGTCGCCAAGGCGCGCTCGGCCGGTTCACTTGTCGCCTTCGACCCCAATTACCGGCTGCGGCTCTGGCGCAGGCGCGAGGATGCGCAGGCAGCGATCATCGAAGCCCTTGCCGTCACCGACATCGCATTGCCGACCTTCCCCGACGAGCAGATGCTGTTCGGCGATGAAGCGCCGCAGGCGACCGCGGAACGGCTAGGGCAAATGGTCAAAGAGGTCGTCGTCAAGAACGGCGAAGCGCCGGCGCTGGTTGCCCAACGAGGAACATTACGCGAAGTCCCGGCGATCCATGTCGCAGCTCCCGCCGATACGACGGGCGCCGGTGATTCCTTCAACGGCGGCTACCTTGCGGCTCGACTTGCCGGCCACGACCCGCTGGAAGCCGCGCGCCGTGCCCATCGCGTCGCCGCCGCCGTGGTGCAGGTACGCGGCGCGCTAGCGCCGTTCGAGACGCTGCGAGCGGCATTCGAAGGCTAAGGTCTGAAAACTAGGGCAGGCGGAATCTGTATTCCGTCACGTGGTGGTAGATCGCGCCCGGCCACAGCGTTGCCTGCGGGAAATAGGGCCGGTTCGGCGCATCCGGCCAAATCTGCGGCTCCAGGCAGAAACCGCAAAATGCCTTGTAGTTCCGCCCTTCCAGCCCGGTGCGCGGCGTCACATACTGGCCGGTATAGAGCTGAACGCCGGGCTCGGTGGTCCAGACCTCCATCTCGACACCGGAACTGGCGCCTTGCGTCCATGCCGCCTGCTTGAGCGGCCCGCGTGCCGAAGCAAGGCAGAAATTCTGGTCGTAGGGCAGCTGTTCACCCTCGGTCTCCATGCGCAGCGGCCGCGCCTGGCGGAAATCGAACGGCGTGCCGTCAACCGGCTTGACCACCCCGGTCGGGATCATGTCGCCATCGACCGGCAGGTAGGCGCCGGCATTCAGCATCATCCTGTGGTCGAGAATGTCGCCGGCGCCGCCATCATCCAGGTTGAAGTAGGAATGCTGGGTGAGATTGCACAGCGTCGGCTCCTCACAGGTGGCGGTCAGCTCGACGCTGAGCGTGCCGGGGATCTTCAGCCGGTAGGTGCAGGTGACATCAAGCGCGCCGGGAAAGCCCATCGTGCCGTCGGGATCGTGCAGGGTCAGCGTGACGAAATCCCTGCCATGCAAGGAAACCGTCCACGGCCGGTGGGAGTAGCCTTGCGAGCCGCCATGCAGCGTATGCTTGTCGAGGAAATTCGGCTCGGTCTGGTAGCGATTGCCGGCGATGGTGAAGCGGCCATCGCGGATGCGGTTGGCATAGCGGCCGACGACGGCACCGAAGAAGGCCGTATCCGTCTCGTAGCTTTCCAGACGGTCATAGCCGAGCACCAGCGGCGCATCGTGTCCGGTCAGGCGCAAATCCTGGATGATCGCGCCCAGGCCGATGATGTTGGCGGTGATACCGCCGCCCCTGATCGTGAAGCGACGCACCGGCTCGCCTGCCTGCGTCGTGCCGAAAACCTCGCCGTCCTTCATCGCCATGCCCGTAAATGCCAGTTGATCCAGAAGACTTCGGCTGGTTTTCCCACGCGAGATGGGCAGGCCATCGGCCTCCCCATCTCAGGGATAGCCTATCAGAGGCCGAGGCCGCCGATGCAGACATATTTGGTATCGAGATAGTCCTCGATGCCCTGATGTCCGCCTTCCTTGCCGAGGCCGGATTCCTTGACGCCGCCGAACGGCGCTTCCGGCGTGGTGATGAGGCCTTCATTGACGCCGACCATGCCGTATTTCAGCCCTTCCATGACGCGGAAGGCGCGGCCGAGATCGCCGGTGTAGAAATAGCAGGCGAGGCCGAATTCGGTGTCGTTGGCGAGTGCCACGGCTTCCTCTTCGGTCTCGAACTTGAACACGGGTGCTACCGGGCCAAAGATCTCTTCCTTCATGAAGCGCATCTTGGGTGTCGCGTTGGCGATGACCGTCGGCTGGAAGAACGAACCGCCGAGCGCATGGCGCTTGCCACCGGCGACGATCTTGCCGCCCTTGGAAGTGGCGTCGGCGATCAGTTCCTCGACCTTCTCGACCGCCTTCTCGTCGATCAGCGGTCCCTGCTGCACGCCGTCCTCGAGGCCGGACCCGACCTTCAGCCCGTTGCTGGCGGCAGCGAGCTTCTCGACGAACTTGTCATAGACACCAGCCTGAACAAGGAAGCGGTTGGTGCAGACGCAGGTCTGGCCGGAATTGCGGTACTTGGCGGTGATCGCACCGGCGACCGCGCGCTCGAGGTCGGCGTCGTCGAAGACGATGAACGGCGCGTTGCCGCCGAGCTCCATCGACACCTTCTTGACGGTGACCGACGACTTCTGGATGAGAAGCTTGCCGACTTCCGTCGAGCCGGTGAAGGTGATCTTCGACACCAGCGGATTGGCGCAGATCTCGTCGCCGATCTCGCTGGCCGAACCGGTCAGGATGTTGACGACACCCTTGGGGAAGCCGACTTCCTCGGCGAGCGCACCCCAGGCGAGACCCGAGTAAGGCGTCTGCGACGCAGGCTTGACCACAGCGGTGCAGCCGGCGGCGAGCGCCGGGCCGAGCTTGCGGGCCAGCATCGAGGACGGGAAATTCCACGGCGTGATGGCGGCGATGACGCCGACCGGCTCCTTGGTCACCAGGATGCGGCGGTCTGCCCATGGCGACGGCACGACGTCGCCATAGGTGCGGCGGCCTTCCTCGGCAAACCACAGGATGTAGGCCGCGGCAGAGCCGATCTCGCCCTTCGATTCGAACAGCGACTTGCCCTGCTCGATGGTCAGCAGTTCGGCCAACACATCCTGATTGTCCATCATCGCGTCGTGCAGCTTGCGCAGCAGCTTCGAGCGCTCGAGCGCGGTGGTCTTGCGCCAAGACATGAAGGCGGCGGCGGCGGCTTCGATGGCGCGGCGCGTCTCGGCCTTGCCCGACTTCGGCACGGTGCCGATCTTGAGACCGGTGGCCGGGTTGTTGACGTCGACCGTCTGGCCGCTGTCGGCCTGCACCCATTCGCCGTTGATGAGATTGGCCTGCCGCATGAAATGGCTGGTTTTCTGAAGCATGGTCTATCCTCCGTTTCGGCGCCCTGACGGGCCGGTCTATGAATTCTTTGGTGAGCGTGCGAATGGACTGAAGCCGGCACGCCGAAGCCACTGCTCTTTACCTAGGGCAAGGCCCGCAAGCAATCGCAAGATGGCATATAGGGGTTAGGCCAGCGCGAGACGAGGCCAGGCGGCCATGCATCGCCCCAAATATTCTATCCAAAAACCTGCACGACAACCGTCAGCCAGAAAGCGGTGGTGACGGCGGCGCAGGCCGTGGCGATGGTCATCTGGTTCGACGCCAGCGCCTGGCCGGTGTTGAACTGCACGGCGATGAGATAGGAGTTGATGCCGGACGGCAGCGCGGCGACCACGACCGCGACCTTGGCCGTCAACGGCGGCAGGCCGAGCAGCCAAACGAAAGCAAGGACCAGCGCCGGCATCAGGAACAACTTCAGCACCGAAAGCGCCAGCGCCGGCCGGACATTGCCGGAGATACCGAAGCGGCGCAGGCTGAGGCCCATGGCAAACAGCGCCACCGGACCGGCCGTATCGGCCAGCGCATCGACCAGCCGCATGACAAGGTCGGGCAGCGGCACGCCGCTGAGGCGCCATGCGAGACCCGCCAGAATGCCGATGATCAGCGGGTTGATGAACAGCCGCCTCAGGAAACTGCGGATGATGCGCAAGGGATGCATGGGCTCGCCGCCGCCGCGGCCGAACATCTCGAACAGAACGATCGAGGCCATCATCATAATCGGCAGGTGCACGGAGACCAGCAGCGACAGCACTTCGAAGCCGCTCGGGCCGAATATGCCGAGGATGAAGGGGGCACCGAGCAGCACGACATTGGAATAGGCCGACGATACGCCGCCGACGACACCGGCGCGTGCATCCCGCCCGAATATCCGTGTGGTGACGACATGGCCGGCGGCCCAGGTGATCGCAACGGCCGCGAAATAGGCGCCCCACAGCGGCCAAGGTGCCACGCCGTGGAAATCGGCATTCACCATGGTCTGGAACAAAAGCAATGGCATCGCCACGCTGACCGCGAAGTCGGATATCCCCTCGCCGCTCGCCGGCTTCAAATAGCCGGTGAACCCGGCGAGATAGCCGAGCGCGACAAGGCTGAAGACGAAAAGGACCGTTTCGGTGAGCGGAGACATTTTTACCGTGACAGGCGAGTTTCCGGTGATAGGCGAGCCACGGTCGCGGCGCAATCGCGCCCGAATTTGATCATGCCCGAATTTGATCATGGTAGGCTGGCAGCATTATAGAGGGCTTGGATCATCAGGGCGGACATCAACGACAAATGGCCTTTGTCGAAACCACGAAGTGTAATCTTTTGCGGCAGGCGTGGCTGACGGCTTTCGTCGCCGCACTGCTTTGCCTTGCCGCGACCGCGCTTGCAGTTGCCGAGACGAAAAGCCTGAAGGGCGTGGCGCTGATCATCGGCCAGTCGAAATACGAACACATCGCAGCGCTGCCCAACCCCGCCAACGACGCCCGCGACATGGCCAAGATGTTGACCGACCTCGGCTTCGACGCCCGCAGCGTCACCGATCGCGACGCCACCAAGCTGAAGCGCGACCTGGAGCGTTTCACGGAAGATGCCGAAGGCGCCGATGTCGCCTTCATCTATTATTCCGGTCACGGCATCGAGGCCGGCGGCGAGAACTATCTGGTTCCGGTCGACGCCGACGTGTCGTCACTGAAGGATGCCGACGCGGCTTTGGTGCCGATTTCCGCCGTCATGGACGCGTTGAAAAAGACCGTGCCGGTGACGATCGTGCTGCTCGACGCCTGCCGCACCAATCCGTTCCCGCAGGACGCCGTGGTGCGACGCGCACCGACCGCTTCCGCCTCGCCGATTGGTGCCGGCGGGCTGGAACCGGTGCGCGGCGCCAAGGCGCTCGGCAATGCGCCGGCGGCCGACGCGAGCCTGGGTACGGTGGTCGGCTTTGCCGCCGAACCGGGTCGTCCGGCGCTCGATGGCGCCGCCGGCGAAAACAGCCCTTACGCGTCCGCCCTGCTGCGCCACCTCGCGGCGATGAAGGGCACCGAGTTCGGCTCGGTCATGCGCATGGTGACCGAAGAAGTCTATCTCGACACCAAGGCAAGGCAGCGCCCATGGGTCAATGAAAGCCTGCGCCGGCTGCTCTATTTCGGTGTCGCGCCAGCGGAGCCGACCGGCGACGACGGGCTGATCACCGGCGAGCGGCGCCAGCTGCTGCTGACGATTTCCGACCTGCCCGACCCGAAACGGGCGCAGGTGGAACTGGTCTCGCTGCAGGAAGGCGTGCCGCTCGATGCACTCTACGGTGTGCTGAAGGCGCTGGGCACGGAAAAGATCCCTGAGGATCCATCCGACCTGCAAAAGGTGCTCGACGCCCAGGCCGAGCGCCTGAAGAAGATGATGTCCGAGCGCGCCGCTTTGCGCACCGACGATCCGGAGATCAAGCGCCTCGTCGCCTCCGCCGACAAGGCCATCGGCCAGGGCGCCATCGTGACGGCGCGGAAATTCCTCGACGATGCGGTCGGCCGGGTCGAACAGACCAACGATGCGGTCGATGAGGCCGAGGATCTCGTCAAGCAGAAGCGCCTTGCCGATGCCGCGATCTACGCCAGACGCGCCGGTGCCTCGGCGCTGGTCTTCGACTACAAGTCCGCCGCCGGCGACTACGCCAAGGCGTTTTCGCTGGCCGAAAAATGGGACGACAAGCTGCGCTGGAACTACAAGAACCAGGAAGCCGAGGCGCTGAACGCTTACGGCTACGCCACTGGCGACCTGGATGCGCTGCAGCGCTCCATCGAGGCCTATCGCACCATCCTGAACTTCATCCCCAATGGCGAACAGAATCGCGACTGGGCGATCACCCGCAACAACATGGCGGTGGTGCTGCAGACCATCGGCGAGCGCGAGACGGAGACCGCACACCTTGAAGAGGCAGCGCTGATCTTTCGCGATTCCCTCGTCGTGTTCGAGCGCGAGAAGGACGATCTCAACTGGGCCGCCGCGCAGAACAATCTGGCCAATGTGCTGTTGAAGATCGGCGAACGCGAGAGCGACCCGAAGCGCCTGAACGAAGCGGTGGTGGCGATGCGCGCGACATTGGAGAAGCGCCCGCGTGAAAAAGTGCCGCTCGACTGGGCCGCTTCGCAGAACAATCTCGGCCTGGCGCTCTATGCGCTGTCCGAGCGCAAAGCCGCCGGCGAACATCTGACGCAAGCCGAGGCGGCCTACCGGCTGGCACTTGAGGAATACACGCGCGAAAAGGCGCCGGTTGAATGGGCGATGGTCGAGAACAATCTCGGCAACACGCTGGTGTCGCTCGGCATTCAGCTCAACGACAAGGCGAAGATCAACGAGGCGGCCGACGCGTTCCGTGCCGCGCTCGAGGTGCGAACCCGTGAAACCTTCCCGGTCTCGTGGGCAACCAGCCGGCTCAACCTCGGCAACGCGCTGAGCGGCGTCGCCCGCTTCGATATGGGCACCGGCGCGCTCGAGGAGGCCGCGGCCGCCTATGACGATGCGCTGACGGTGTTTACCCGGCAGCGTTTCCCGATGGACTGGGCGTCGGCGCAGAACAATCTCGGTTCGATCTACCAGACGCTTGGCCAGCGCACCCGCGACGCGGCCAAGCTGGAGCAGTCGGCCGCGGCGTTCCAGGCCGCCCGGCAGGTCTATGTCAGACGGAAATTCCCTCTCGACTGGGCAATGAGCCACTACAATCTCGGCAACACGCTGCAGCTTCTGGGCGGCGTCACCGACAAGCCCGAGCATTACAGCGAGGCGGTCGACGCTTACCGCGATGCATTGCGCGAGTATAAGCGCGAGACGAATCCGCGCCAATGGGCGTTGGCCCAGGCCGGCCTCGGATCGACGCTGCATTGGCTGAGCATGAGCAATGCCGACCCCAAGACCTTGCTAGAGTCCATCGCAGCCCGCAGGGCGGCACTCGAAGTGCTGACCGTCGACGCGGCACCGGTCGACTGGGCCAACGCCCAGAACGGCATCGGCATGAGCCTGCTCAACCTCGGCAATCTCGAACGCACCGACAAATATCTCGGTGATGCCGAGGCCGCCTTCACGGCGACGCTGAAGGTATTCACCAGGGAAAGCCTGCCCATGCAGTGGGCCTTCGAACAGAACAATCTCGGCGACATCCATTGGAACCGCGGCAGCTATGGTGGCGGCAAGGCTGAATATCAAAAGGCGATCGAATTCTTCGAGAACGCCAAGCAGGGCTTTACCGAAGCCGGCTACACGATCCCCATCCCGCTCACCGACCAGAAGATCGATCTGGTGAAGAAGCAGATGGCGAAGAAGTAGGCTTACCGCCGACCGCGCCTTGTCTTTCGGCCGGCTTTACCGTCCCTATATGTCCTGTCACCGGAACCCATTGCCGGGAACCGGAGAAGGATAGCGGATGATTCGATTTGCCTTGGCGTTGTTCCTGCTTGTTGTCCCCCGCGTGGCTCACGCCACGGATGCAGGTTGGGCGCTGCTGCGCGATGGCGGCCATGTCGTGCTGCTTCGCCATGCCATGGTCACCGGCACGACCGATCCGGCCAATTTCGACGTCGACAGCTGCGCCACCCAGATGAACCTGTCGGCGCGCGGCAAGCAGCAGGCGAGCAAGATCGGCGCTCTGTTTGCCGCTCGGGCGGCACCGATCGAGCGCGTGCTGTCCAGCCGCTATTGCCGCTGCCTCGACACCGCCCGCATCGCCTTCGAGGCCGAGCCGGAACTGTTTGCACCGCTGGATCTCCTGAAGGGCGACGAGACGCAGAAGGCCGCGCAGATCGCCGCGATCATGAAGGAGATCCGCGCCTATTCCGGCTCCGACAATCTGGTCATGGTCACCCATCTGGAAGACATCGTGGCACTGACCGGCATCTCGCCGCGCGAAGGCGAGGCCGTGGTCGTCGAGCCGCAGGGCGATGGCCTGCGCGTGCTCGGCCGCGTCACCTTTTAGGCGTGGCGATGTCCGGCTGACGCGCCGGTGAGCAGCCACGCATCGATGCGGACTTTCCATGCCTCGATCATATGCGCGAACGCATCCTGCGTCAGTTCTGACAGATACGACCTTCCTGCCGCGTTCAAGGCCGTGAACGTATAGGCAATCGACGCTTCAGTGCCGCCGTCGGTCACCTGGCGGCAGGCCACCTCGACAAACCCGAAACGCGAATCCGGAGTGACCCTGACATAGCGGACACGATGCCCGGCAGGATCCCAGTCGGCGCAGGCCCAGAGTGTCGTCTCACCACCGTGGACGGTCCGGAAGACCATGCCTTGCTGCGTTTCTCCGCTTTGCGGATGCAGGAACTCCGGCTCCCAGCCATCCACCCACAAGGTCTCGCCGATCGGCGTGAACAACGGGAAGACGCGATCGATCGGCCCGGAAAGAACGATGCTGTGATTGCGCTCAAGATGGCTCGTCATCCGCCTTCCCCCTCAGTCAGGCGGTGGCTGTCCGCCGCGCCGAGCTCCAGTCCGTAGATGCGCTTCAACTGGCTGATCGTTTCCAGGGTTGCTGGTGAAAACGGCGCCTGCCCTTCGAAAGCATGCAGCACGATGCCTTCGATCAGATCGCCGAGGCTCATGTCGCGATGCTCGGCCAAGGCCTTGAGCACTTTCACCAGTCGTTTTTCCAGGCGGACCCCGGTCTGAACGCGTTCGATGTTCATAACCTATTGGTATCATGGTACATTGGTACCATCAAGTGTGGATACCTGGCGACGACCGGGCCTGTTGCCGAAATGCCACCATTGAAAGAAGCCGCGAATCGGCCACCACATGCCGCTTGCGACAACCCGTCGCAGGGGCTATAGGCGCGCTCCCGGTCACGAGAACCGAAGTGAGCACAGCGGTTGGAGCTTTCGTCTCCGCCCGTGCAGGCGGCTTTGCCGCCCTGTATACGGCGCCGCTTCGGGGATTGGGATCGCGGATGTAGCTCAACTGGGAGAGCGCCGGATTTTATCCGGAGGTTGTGGGTTCGAGTCCCTTCATCTGCACCACGGATAGCTCAGTTTGGTTAGAGCATCAGATTGTTAATCTGACTGTCGAAGGTTCGATTCCTTCTCCATTGGCCTCCAAGCCATCCGAAAAACGGTCCGGGGACTGGAATGCGAAAGACTGGACGGACGGCCCAAGCCTTCGGGTGCGGATCATCCCAACAGTCTGACGCCATCGGCTCGCGGCCAGGCCCGCGGTGACGATCAAGGCGCAACGTCGCCGGCAAAGGAAGCTTCGGCCTCCGGCGCCCGCTTCACTGCCCCACGATCCGCTCCCGCAGGCCCGCCACGGATTGGTGCCACCAGTCCCCGGATCATTCGTGCCCGGACCATGATGCAAGACGACGATGTGAAACGAGAAACGAAAAGGAAGATCGACGCATGACTTGACGCCTCGCATGGGGCCATGCCCGACAGGAGTGAGACAATGACTATTCTCGACAAGGTTCTTGGGCGCGAGCGCGTCCTCGTAAGGGAAAACGAACGTGCCCTCACCCTCCACAAGGGGGAGATCAAGGCTGTCCTGCTGCCGGGCGAGCACGCGCTCGCCAACCGGCGCGGCAGCCTTGAAGTGTCCCGGCACGATCTGAAGAACCCGGAATTCGTTTCGGCATACGAGAAGGCGTTGTTCGACAAGCTCCCGGATGTGGCCGCGCGTCATTTCACCGTCGTTCGCACCGGGCGCACGGAGGTTGCCGTCATCGAGCGTGACGGCAATTTGCACGCCGTGCTGGCGCCGGATCGCAAGCTCGTGCTGTGGACGGATGCCGGTCCGTGGAAGGTCGCGCTGATCGACACATCAGTCGATCTCGCCATCGATGCGGCGGTCATGCGCCGGCTCGGCCAGGCCCGGAAGGCGGAATTGATGTCCGTCCATCCGGTCGTCGATGGTCAGGCCGGACTGCTCTTCATCGACGGTGTCCTGGTCAGGACGCTGACGGCGGGCGTGCATGGCTTCTGGAACGTCGGACGCATGGTG
Source organism: Mesorhizobium norvegicum (assembly GCF_004919685.1). Classification (GTDB taxonomy): domain Bacteria; phylum Pseudomonadota; class Alphaproteobacteria; order Rhizobiales; family Rhizobiaceae; genus Mesorhizobium; species Mesorhizobium norvegicum. The sequence goes on from NZ_SMYZ01000063.1 coordinate 42,887, forward strand.
CAGATCAAGGTCGTCGACCTCAAGCGCCAGTCGCTCGACGTTGCCGGGCAGGAAGTGCTGACCAAGGATCGCGTGACGATCCGCGTCAACATCGCTGCCGAATACCGGGTCGTCGATCCGGTCAAGGCGGTGAGCATGGTGAAGGACTTCTCCGAAGCCCTCTACCGCGCCCTGCAGTATGCCTTCCGCAAGACGCTTGGCGCGCTGACACTCGATCAGATCCTCGAAAAGAAGGTGACGATCGACGAGGAAGCGGCAGCCAAGGTCCGCGCCGACATGGCCGAGATCGGAGTGGAGGTCAGCGATATCGCCCTCAAGGATGTCATCCTGCCGGGCGAGATGCGCGAGATCCTCAACCAGGTGGTGTCGGCCGAAAAGCAGGCCGAGGCCAACATCATCCGCCGCCGCGAGGAGACGAACGCCACGCGTTCGCTGCTCAACACGGCCAGGGTGATGGCGGAAAACCCGGTGATGCTGCGGTTGAAGGAGCTCGAGGCTCTGGAAACCATCGCCGGCAAGGTCGAGCGGCTGACCGTCCACAACGGAACGGGCGGACTGCTGAACGACCTGGTCAAGCTCCGCGACAGCTGATGCATGTCGCCCAAAAGTGGTTCCGGTTTTGGAAAAACGACATGCATCGAAACAAAGGCTGACGTAACGTTAACGGAAGGGCCGCCGGGTCGACCGGCGGCCCTTCTTGCGTTTCCTAGGCACCCTACCCATCTGCGCCCGGCGTATCAGGCCTTTTCCTGCCGGGAAAAACCGATTAGACAGCGCCCAAACAAGATGCGGACAGATTCCGCCCGCAACCGAAGGAAAAGCCCTTGTCCACCACGTTCGACAAAGTCGCCAAGATCATTGCCGACACCAGCGAGATCGATATCGACACCATCACGCCCGAAAGCCACACGATCGACGATCTCGGCATCGACAGCCTCGATTTCCTCGACATCGTCTTCGCCATCGACAAGGAATTCGGCATCAAGGTGCCGCTGGAAAAGTGGACCCAGGAGGTCAATGACGGCAAGGCTTCGACCGACGATTACTTCGTCATGAAGAACCTGTGCGCCAAGATCGACGCACTGGTCGCCGCCAAGACCGCCTGACGTCAGTTGAGCGCGCGATCTTGACGCGCTCTGCCGCCTGACCCACAAAGCCGCCCATGAGCAGCCCCCGCGACGTCGTCATCACTGGTATCGGCCTTGTCTCCTCGCTGGGGGAAGGTCCGGACGCCCATTGGCAGAAGCTCGCGCAGCCGGGCCTACAGCCGGTGCTCGAAGCGGCGCGCTTTGCACCCTATACCGTCCATCCATTGCCTGAGATCGACTGGAACCTGCAGATCGCCAAGCGCGGCGATCAGCGCCAGATGGAAACCTGGCAGAGGCTCGGCACCTACGCTGCCGGCCTTGCACTGGACGACGCCGGCATCAAGGGCAATGACGAACTCTGCGCGACCATGGACATGGTTGTGGCCGCAGGCGGTGGCGAGCGCGACGAGGCGGTCGATGCCGCCATTCTCGCCGCTTCGGAAAGCCGCAATGACCGCGATGTGCTGCTCAACGAGAAATTGACCACCGAATTACGGCCGACACTGTTCCTGGCCCAGCTGTCCAACCTGCTCGCCGGCAACATCTCCATCGTCCACAAGGTCACCGGCTCGTCCAGAACCTTCATGGGCGAGGAAGGTGCCGGCGTCGCCGCCGTCGAGACGGCCGCCGCGCGCATCCGCTCGGGCCAGTCGACACACATCCTGGTCGGCGGTGCCTTCCAGACCGAACATTCCGACATGCTGCTCGGCTATGAGCTTGCCGGCTATTTGCATCGCGGCCCGTGGAAGCCGGTCTGGCAAAGACAGGGCGCTGAAGGCGGCGGCGTTGTGACCGGATCCGGCGGCGCCTTCCTGGTGCTGGAGCAGCGCGAACACGCGACAGACCGGGGTCGGAAAATCTATGCCGAGCTTGGGCCGGTCGTCTCTGGCCGCGCCAGGCGGCCACGGGGAGAACTCGACGCCGAGATCGCCGCACTGCTCAAGCAGGCTGCATTGCCGAACGGCAAATTGCTGGCCCTGTCGGGCGCATCGGGGGCGCATGCGGCGACATCAGCCGAAAAGGCAGCGCTCGACGCCAATCCGGCGATCGCCGCGCGCGGTTTCTCGACGCTGACCGGCCACATGAAGGAAGCGCAGTTTCCCTTCGCCGTGGCGCTGGCGGCACTCGCCGTCGACCGCAAGGCCGCCTATCCTGTTTTTGATACCGCAGCCGAGACGCCGTTCGAAGGCGTTCCCGCAGCCGTCCTTGCAACGGCGATCGGCTATCACCAATTCGAAGGCATGGCGCTGGTCAATGCCGCCTGAGGCGGTGTTTCCACGATCCATGCTGTAACGATAAAAGGTCGAGGGCTACCGATGGCCAATCTGAACGATCACATGGGCAGGCCGATCGTCGCCGTCACCGGCATCGGCGTGGTGACCTCGCTTGGCGTCGGCAAGGCAGACAATTGGGCGGCGCTGACTTCGGGCAAGTCGGGTATTCACCCGATCACCCGCTTTCCCATCGATCAACTGAACACCCGCATCTCCGGCATGGTCGATTTCCTGCCGTCGAGTTCGAAAGGAGCCAGCCCACTCACCTATGAGCTAGCCGAGCTTGCCGGCCTCGAAGCGGTGACCGAAGCCGGTCTTGATTCCAGCGATTTCGGCGGACCGCTCTTCCTCGCATCGCCGCCGGTCGAACTCGACTGGGCCGAGCGCTTCTCGCTCTACAACTCTGACAAGGACAAGGATGACACCGCCGCCGAAAGACTGCTTCGGGTCGCGCGTAGCTTGAAAGAGCTGGATATTTTCGAGACCACCCAGTTCGGTTCGATCGCCGACCGGCTTGCCGACCGCCTTGGCACGCGTGGTCTGCCGATCACGCTGTCGACGGCTTGCGCTTCAGGTGCCACCGCGATCCAGCTCGGTGTCGAGGCGATCCGACGCGGCGAATGCGACCGCGCGCTATCGATCGGCGCGGACGGTTCGGCGACCGCCGAGGCATTGATCCGTTTCTCATTGCTTTCGGCGCTCTCCACGCACAACGACATTCCCGAAAAGGCATCGAAGCCCTTCTCCAGGGATCGCGACGGCTTCGTGTTGGCCGAGGGATCCGGGGCGCTGGTGTTGGAATCGCTTGAGACGGCATTGGCTCGCGGCGCGACTATTCTCGGCGTCCTGGGCGGTTGCGGCGAGAAAGCCGACGACTTCCACCGCACCCGCTCGAAGCCGGACGCTTCGCCGGCCATCGCCGCTGTTCGCGCCGCCCTCGCCGATGCCGGCCTGAGTGAAGACGAGATCGACTATGTCAACGCCCACGGCACGTCGACTCCGGAGAACGACAAGATGGAACATCTGGCGCTGTCGACCGTGTTCGGCGAACGGATCGGCTCGATGCCGGTCTCGTCGAACAAGTCGATGATTGGCCACACGCTGTCGGCGGCAGGCGCGGTCGAGGCGGCGTTTTCGCTGATGACGATGCGCGAAAGCGTCATTCCGCCGACCATCAACTATGACAATCCCGACCCCGCGATCGTGCTCGACGTGGTGCCGAACAAGAAGCGCAATGCCGAGGTCCGCACCGTTCTGTCGAACTCCTTCGGCTTCGGCGGCCAGAACACTTGCCTTGTCATGGCGCGGGAACCGGTCTAAGCGACCTTTTTCAGCCAGACTGAACCGACAGGCCCCATGCGCGCATTGCAACTTATAGAGGACCGCCGTCTTGAGACGGTGGACCTGCCGCCTCCCCCACCGCCGGCACTCGGCGAAGTCACGCTGCGCATCAAGGCAGTGGCGCTGAACCACATCGACGTATGGGGCTGGCGCGGCATGGCTTTCGCCAAGCGCAAGCTGCCGCTGGTCGTCGGCGCCGAAGCCTCCGGCGAGGTCGAGGCGGTCGGCCCCGGCGTTTCCAGCCTCCTGCCCGGACAATTGGTGTCGATCTACGGCGCGCGCACCTGCGGCCTTTGCCGCGCCTGCCGCGAAGGCCGCGACAATCTCTGCGAACATGTTTCGGGCGTTCACGGCTTCCATCTCGACGGCTTCGCGCAGGAAAAGATCAACCTGCCGGCCCGCCTGCTGGTCCCTGCCCCACCCGGCGTGACCGACATCGGTGCGGCGGTGGCGCCCGTCACCTTCGGCACGGTCGAGCACATGCTGTTCGACAACGCCAGGCTGCAGCCCGGCGAGACCATCCTCATCCATGCCGGCGGATCCGGCATCGGCTCGGCGGCCATCCAGCTGGCCAAGCGGATGGGCTGCACCATCATCACCACCGTCGGCTCCAACGACAAGATCGACAAGGCCAAGGCGCTCGGCGCCGACCATGTCATCAACTATCGCGACGACCGTTTCGAGGGCGTCGTGCGCAAGCTGACCAAGAAGAAGGGCGTCGATGTCGTCTTCGAACATGTCGGCGCCGACACTTTTGCCGCCTCGATGCTGTGCCTGAAGCGTGGCGGCCGCCTGGTGACCTGCGGTTCGACTTCCGGCGTGTCGACGCAGATCAACCTGATGCAGCTGTTCCAGCAGCAACTGAAACTGCTCGGTTCCTTCGGCTGCCGCATGGAGAACATGGCCAACGCCATGCAGAAAATGGCGGCGGGACAGGTCTCACCTGTCATCGACACCGAAGTCGACTTCGACGGTATCGATGCCGCGCTGAAGCGCATGGAAGGCCGCGACGTTTTCGGCAAGATCATCTTGCGCGTCGGCTAGAGCCTTGACCTCTGTGTTCAAGAAGTTCCGCCGGGACCTCAAATTTCGTTACGGCAGGCAGCTGCGCCAGCTCAATTACTGGCTGGTGGCGCGCGCGGCGATGATGATCATCTCGGTTCTGCGTCTGTTGCCGGCCGACAGTGCGCTGAACTTCGCCGATCGCGTCGCGCGCCGCGTTGGCCCGTGGGTGGGGCGCCATCAGGTCGCCGTCGACAATCTGCGCAAGGCCTATCCCGAAAAGGGCGAAAGCGAAATCCAGGCGATCGCCTCTGACATGTGGGGCAACATGGCCCGCCTTGCCGCCGAATACATCTTTCTCGACGCCCTGTTCGACTACGATCCCGCGGCCAGCAAGCCAGGCCGCGTCGAGGTCAAGGGAATAGAGCATTTCGTCGAGATCGCAGGCGAACAGAAGCCGCATATTGTCTTCACCGGCCATCTCGGCAATTTCGAACTCTTGCCGGTGGCGGCGGCGACCTTCGGCATGAACATCACGGCGCTGTTTCGCCCGCCCAACAATCCCTATCTCGCCGACTACATCCTGTCGACGCGCCGCTCGACCATGGGCTCATTGCTGCCATCGATGGCCGGCGCCTCATTCGCGCTGGCAGGGGTTCTGGAAAATGGCGGCAACATCGGCATCCTTGTCGACCAGAAATTCTCCAATGGACTGGATACGACATTCTTCGGCCGTCCCTGCCAGAGCAATCGGGTGCTGGCCACCCTTGCCCGTCACTACGACTGCGACGTTTATCCGGCGCGCTGCGTCAGGCTGCCAGGCAATCGCTTCCGGCTCGAGATCGAGGACAAGTTGACATTGCCGCGCACCACTGACGGCAGCGTCGATGTCCACGCCACCACCCAGCGTCTCAACGACGTGGTCGAACGCTGGGTACGCGAAGATCCCGGCCAGTGGATGTGGTTCCACAAAAGGTGGGAGATCGGCGGCGGGCGGAGAAGGGTCCGACCGAAGCTCGCTCCGGCTGCAAACACTCAAGGCTAGCCGCTGGCGAGGACGTTGGTCCCGCACCAGCAGATGACGCCAGCATCGGCGAACCGGAATCGCGTCAGTTGGTGACGACAATCCGCGTGTTGCCGAACCCCACTTCCCGCACCATCGAATAAAACGCTGCGGCATTGGCGGTGTGCAGCCGCACGCAGCCATGCGATGCCGGGCGGCCGAGCTGCCTGACGGCGCCGGTTCCGTGGATGGCATAGCCGCCATGGAAGAACACGGAATAGGGCATCGGCGACATGTCGTATTTGCGCGAATACCACATCCGGGCCGTGCGCTGCGGCCGATAGGTGCCGCGCGGCGTGTAATAGCCGCTGCGGGCCGTGGAGACACTCCACCGGTAAACCGACAGGCCATATCTTACCGTCATCGTCTGCGACGACACGTCTATGTTTGCAACGAGGCTGGCTGCCCAGCCCTGCCCCGAAGCACCGAACAGCATCGCGACAAACACCGCTGCCATGAGAACTGTCTTTTTCATGTGATCAAACCCCTTTGATTGCCCCTTACTTGCCTGCCATCACGTTGTTTTTCATCTTTTTAATGGCAGGTGAATGAGGTAACACACACTCCTTGACCAATTCGCCAATCCAAAGCAGCGAATTTGAACGATTTCCCGCGATAGTTGCCGCAACGACACGCCGCACGGGCCTGATCACCAGCGGGCTTGCAAAACCAAGTCGATCGCTGCTCAACTCCGTGCATGAACGAGCGACTCCTCCAGGCAATCGATGACAGGCGCGACGATGTCGTCGCGCTGACCGCCGAGCTGATCCGTTTTCCGACTGTCAATCCACCCGGCGAGGCCTACCGGCCATGCGCCGAATATCTCGGCGCGCGGCTGAGGAAGAGCGGTTTCGAGACCGAATTCATCCGCGCCGAAGGCACGCCCGGCGACACCGACCGCTACCCGCGCGTCAATGTCGTTGCCCGTTTCGACGGCAGGTCATCAGGCGCCTGTGTCCACTTCAACTCGCATATCGACGTGGTCGAAGCCGGCGACGGCTGGACCGTCGATCCCTTTGCCGGCATCGTCAGGGACGGCAAGGTCTATGGCCGCGGCGCCTGCGACATGAAGGGCGGTCTTGCCGCCTCGATCATCGCCGCCGAAGCCTTCCTGGAAGTGTTTCCCGACTTTCCCGGCGCCATCGAAATATCCGGCACCGTCGACGAGGAGTCCGGCGGCTTCGGCGGCGTCGCCCATCTGGCCAGGCTCGGCTACTTCTCAAAACCCAGGGTCGACCACGTCATCATTCCCGAGCCGCTGAACAAGGACCGCATCTGCCTCGGTCATCGTGGCGTCTGGTGGGCGGAGATCGAGACCAAGGGCGAGATCGCGCACGGCTCGATGCCGTTTCTCGGCGACAATGCGGTACGCCACATGGGCGCCGTGCTCAGGGCATTCGAGGACGAACTGTTCCCCGCACTCGATCGCAAGATGACGCGCATGCCGGTCGTGCCCGAAGGAGCAAAACGCTCGACCATGAACATCAATTCGATCCATGGCGGCCAGACCGAGGATTTCCGGCCCGGCCTGCCCTCGCCCAACGTGCCCGATTCCTGCCGGCTGACCATCGACCGCCGTTTCCTGCTCGAGGAAGATCTCGACACCGTCAAAGGTGAAGTGACCGGCATTCTCGACCGGTTGAAGCGCGAGCGGAACAAATTCGACTATGAAATCCGTGACCTGATGGAGGTCCTGCCACTGATGACCGAGCGCGACGCGCCGGTGGTCAAGGCGGTTGCGCAAGGCATCATGGCGATCTTCGACCGCGAACCCGACTACGTCATTTCGCCGGGCACCTACGACCAGAAGCACATTGCCCGCATCGGCCATATCTATGATTGCATCGCCTATGGGCCTGGCATTCTCGACCTTGCCCACCGGCCGGACGAATGGGTCGGGATATCGGACATGGTGGAATCGGCAAAGGTGATGGCGATCGGGCTCAACGTGCTGCTGCGCGGCACGGCCGCGGGATAAGGCGCGCACGGCGACAAGCTTCGACCTGCTGATGAGGCCGCCAGGACAAAAACATTCCCGGCCACGCCAACGGGCAGAACGAAACGCAATTTACTCCGCGGCGAAATCACGCTTCTATCGCCCGGGTTTGAGCACGTGTCTGAAACGCATGGGGAGTTGCACGATGAAATTGTGGAAAACCATCCTGGCCGCTGCAATGCTGTCACTGGCCGCCAGCACCTCCGCGTTTGCCGCGCGAACCGACCTAGTCATCGGCATTCCCCTCGAACCGCCCCATCTCGATCCGACCGCCGGTGCCGCCGCGGCGATCGACGAGGTTCTCTACGCCAATGTGTTCGAGGGCCTGACGCGCATCGGGCCGAATGGCGAGGTGCTGCCGGATCTAGCCGAAAGCTGGACCATTTCCGATGACGGCAAGGTCTACACTTTCAAGCTGCACACCGGCGTGAAATTCCACGACAGCACCGATTTCAACGCGGACGACGTGAAATTCTCGCTCGATCGCGCCCGCGCCGACAATTCGGTCAATGCGCAGAAGGGCCTGTTCGCCGCCATCGACAAGGTCGACGTTGTCGACCCGGCAACGGTCAAGGTGACGCTGAAGAACCCGCAAGGGTCCTTCCTCTACAATATGGGCTGGGGCGACGCGGTGATCGTGGCGCCTGAATCGGCCGAGACCAACAAGGAGAAACCGATCGGCACCGGCCCGTTCAAATTCCAGAGCTGGGCCAAGGGATCGTCGATCACCCTGGTCAAATCGGACACTTACTGGGGCACACCTGCGTCTCTCGACAAGGCCGAATTCCGCATCGTTCCGGATGCCGCGGCCGCCGTGCCGGCGCTGCTCTCCGGCGACATCCAGGCCTTTCCCTTCTTTGATCCCGACAGCGTCGCGCAGGTCAAGGACGACCCGCGCTTCAAGGTGGTGATCGGCTCGACCGAGGGCGAGACCATCCTGTCAATCAACAACAAGAAGCCACCCTTCGACAAGCTGCAGGTGAGACAGGCGATCTCCTACGCACTCGACCGCAAGGCGATCATCGACGGCGCTTCGGCCGGCCTTGGCCAGCCGATCGGCTCGCACATGTCACCGGCCAACAAGGACTATGTCGACCTCACCGGCCGCTATCCGCATGATGTCGCCAAGGCCAAGGAATTGCTGAAGGAAGCAGGGCTGGAGAAAGGCTTCAAGGCGACGCTGAAACTGCCGCCGCCCGGCTATGCCAGGCTGGGCGGCGAAATCATCGCCTCGCAACTTCGCGACGTCGGCATCGATCTGGAAATCATTCCGGTCGAATGGGCACAGTGGCTGGATCAGGTGTTCACCAAGAAGGATTACGACCTGACCATCGTCTCCCACACCGAACCCAACGACATCGATATCTATTCGCGCAAGGATTATTACTTCAACTACGACAACCCGGCCTTCGACAAGGTGATCGCCGATCTCGGTGTCACCTCCGACGAAGCCAAGCGCAAGGAATTGCTGGGGCAGGCGCAGAAGATCCTGGCGGACGATGCCGTGGTCGGCTTCCTCTATGAACTGCCCAAGGTCGGCGTCTGGGACGCCAAGCTGCAAGGGCTCTGGGAAAACGCTCCGATCCAAGCCAATGACCTGACCAAGGTGAAGTGGTCGGATTGAAGACTCAGGCTGCCTGGCGGAACTTGCGCTCCGTCACACCCCCCTCTGCCCTGCCGGGCATCTCCCCCTCAAGGGGGGAGATTTTGCTCTCGCCGCTGCTTTCGCCAATCATCAGCGCTGTATTTGTGCCGCCGGCGCTGAAACTGCCAATCTCCCCCCTTGAGGGGGAGATGTCCGGCAGGACAGAGGGGGGCGCCGTAGAACGATACGCTCGCCCGATTCTTGAGACAGACAACGCAGCGGCTCTTTCATCCCGATGACCGCCTACCTCCTCAAGCGCCTCGCCATTGCGCTCGCCACGCTGTTGCTGGCTTCCATGGTGGTGTTCGCCGTCCTGGAGATACTGCCCGGCGATCCGGCGCGGCTGATGCTGGGTATGAACGCCAGTGCCGATCAGGTCGAACTCTTGCGCAACCAGATGGGCCTCAACGCGCCGCTGGCTTGGCGCTATCTGCACTGGGCGGGCGGCCTGCTCAGCCTCGATTTCGGCCGCTCCTACACCTATTCGGTGCCGGTCATCGACCTGGTGCGCGAGCGGCTTGCCGTCTCGCTGCCGCTGGCGCTGATTGCGCTAGCGCTCTCCACCATCATCGCGATTCCGGTCGGCCTGTTTTCCGCCAGCCGGCGTGGACGGGCCGGCGACACGATTTCCATGGGCGCCGCACAGCTTGGCGTCGCCGTGCCCAATTTCTGGTTCGCGCTGATGCTGATCTATGTCTTCGCCGTCTGGCTGCGGCTGGTGCCTGCCGGCGGCTTTCCCGGCTGGAGTGCCGGCATCGGGCCTGCGCTGAAATCGCTGCTCTTGCCGGCAGTGGCGCTTGCCTTGCCGCAAGCCGCGATCCTGGCGCGCGTCACCCGCTCGGCGCTGATCGAGGTGCTGAACGAAGACTATATCCGCACTGCCCGCGCCAAAGGCCTGCCCTATCGCACTGTCTTGTGGCGGCATGCCCTGCGCAACGCCATGATCCCGGTACTGACCATTCTGGGCCTGCAGTTCGCCTTCCTGCTTGCCGGCACCATCATCATCGAGAATGTCTTTTATCTGCCCGGCCTCGGCCGGCTGGTGTTCCAGGCGATCACCCAGCGCGACCTGATCGTTGTCGAAAGCGTCGTCATGCTGCTGGTCGCCGCCGTCATCGCCGTCAACCTCCTCGTCGACCTTTCCTATGCGGTCGTCGATCCGCGCCTGAGAAGCCGGCAATGACACTGCACATAGACATCCCCGAAGAGACGCTCAGTAGCATCCTGGCCAAGGCATTCAGGAACACCGCCTTCGTTGCCGGTTTCGTCATCACCTTGCTGATCCTGGCAATGGCGATCGTCTCTTATGCGTGGACGCCCTACGACGTCACGAAACTGGTGATATCGGACAAGACGCAGGCACCCTCGCTGGCGCACTGGTTCGGTACCGACCATTTCGGCCGTGACATCCTGTCGATGGTCATGGTCGGCGCCCGCAATTCGATTGCCGTTGCGCTGGTCGCGGTCGGCATCGGCATGGGGGTCGGCGTGCCGCTCGGCGCCTTTGCCGCGGCACGCGGCGGCCTCGTCGACGAGGCGCTGATGCGGCTGAACGACCTCGTCTTCGCCTTCCCCGCTTTGCTGTCGGCGATCATGATCACCGCCATCTTCGGGCCGGGGGCGGTGAATGCCATCATCGCCATCGGCATCTTCAACATCCCGGTTTTTGCGCGTGTCGCCCGCGCCGGCGCGCTGGCGATCTGGCCGCGCGAGTTCATTCTAGCCGCGCGCGCCGCCGGCAAAAGCAGCACCCAGATATCAATCGAACATGTGCTGCCCAACATCGCCACGCTGCTCCTGGTGCAAGGCACCATCCAGTTCGCGCTGGGCATCCTGGCCGAGGCCGGGCTTTCCTATCTGGGCCTGGGCGCCCAGCCGCCAATGCCGAGTTGGGGCCGCATGCTGTTCGACGCGCAGACCCGCATGGTGGTGGCGCCATGGATGGCGATCTTTCCCGGCATGGCGATCGTTGTCGCCGTGCTGGGGCTGAACCTCCTGGGCGACGGCATCGCCGACATCCTCGATCCGAAATCGCGGCGGCAGCGATGAGCCTGCTCGACATCGAGAACCTGTCGCTGACCATCGGCGACACGCCGATCCTCAAGGATATTGAGCTTTCCGTCGCGCCCGGCGAGGTGATGGGGCTGGTCGGCGAATCCGGTTCCGGCAAGTCGATGACCGCGCTGACGGTGATGCAGCTTCTGCCCCATGCGGCGCGCGCCACCGGACGCGTCACATTCGACGGCATCGACATCCTGGCAGCAACCGAGGACCAGATGTGCGCGCTGCGCGGCGACGACATCGGCATGGTGTTCCAGGAGCCGATGACGGCGCTCAATCCGGTCAAGACCATCGGCGAACAGGTTGCCGAAGGCATACGCTGGCACACCAAGGCCAGCCGCGCCGAAGCCGAAGACCGGGCGCGAAAAATGCTCGACCGCGTCGGACTGCCCGAAGCGAAATTCCCGATGTCGCGCTATCCGCACGAACTGTCCGGCGGCCAGCGCCAGCGCGTCGTCATCGCCATCGCCTGCGCGCTGAAGCCGAAGCTGCTGATCGCCGACGAACCGACGACGGCGCTCGATGTGGTGCTGCAGGCACAGATCCTCGACCTCTTGCGCGACCTCGTCGCCGAAAGCCGCATGGGCCTGCTCCTGATCTCGCATGACCTCGCGGTGGTGACCGAGATGGCCGACCGCATCACCATCCTGCGCCACGGCGAGGTGATGGAAGCCGGCGACACGGCGCGCACGCTGTCCGAACAGTTCCACCCCTACACGCGCCAGCTGGCACAGGCGTCGATGCATGTGCCGGCGCGCGCCAGGCTGCATGGCAACGAGACGGGCCGACCTTTGCTCCAGGTCGAGGGCGTGACGCGCGACTATCCCGGCCGACGCCCCTCGCTGTTCAAGCGCGCACCTGGTATCCGCGCTGTCGACGACGTCTCGCTGTCAATAGCGCCGGGCCGATCAGTGGCGCTGGTCGGCCGCTCCGGCTGCGGCAAGTCAACGCTCGCCCGCATGATCCTGGCGCTAGATCGACCGACGTCGGGCACGATCTCGTTTCGCGGCGAGACCATCACCGGCAAGAGCCAAGCCGAGCTGAAGCCGGCGCGACGTGACATGCAGGTCGTTTTTCAAGATCCCTACGGATCCTTCGACCCGCGCCAGAAGGTTGAAAAACTGGTCGCCGAACCCCTGCATGTGCTGGAGAAAAAGCCGACGCGAGCCGAGCGCCACGAGATGGTGGCGCATGCGCTGCACGAAGTCGGCCTCGACCAGCGCGACATGGACAAATACCCGCACGAATTTTCAGGCGGCCAGCGTCAGCGCCTGTCGATCGCCCGCGCCATCATCACGCGCCCCAAGCTGGTCGTCGCCGACGAGCCGGTCTCGGCGCTCGATGTCTCGATCCGTGCCCAGATCCTCGATTTGTTCGCAGAGCTCAACCAGAAGCTCGGCATCGCCTACCTCTTCATCACCCACGACCTGACCGTCGCCCGCGCCATCACGGATGAGGTGCTGGTCATGCATGACGGCAAGATCGTCGAGCGCGGCAAGACAAACGAGGTGCTCGACCACCCGCAGTCGGAGGCGGCCAAGGCACTTGTCACCGCCGCCCCTGATCTGCACCGGGCGATCGCTCGCCGGATGCAGGAGCAAGGTTAACCTCTCAGATCATCTGGAATTTTCCGGTGGCCTTGAACCGGAGATAGGCCTCGATGCTGCGCGCCATGTTGGGCAGCATTTCGGGCAAGCTGCCGGGCGCGAACCAGCCGACAGCACTGCTCTCGTCATCGGTGACGGCCGGCTCGCCTTCAAAGGAACGCGTGTAGAACATCAAAGTGAAGAACTGGGCGCGATCGCCATTCGGAAACTGGAAGGTTTCATAGCGCGGGTCGCAGCCGAACCCGAATGATTCGACGTTGCCGACGATCAACCCGGTTTCCTCAAGCACCTCCCGGATCACCACCGCTTCCAGGCCCTCGCCTTCCTCGGCATTGCCGCCAGGCAGGCCCCACAAATCAAAATCAGTCCGTCTCTGCAAAAGGATGCTGCCGTCGGCGCGTTCGATGACGATGCGAGCGCCCGGCATCAGCACCAGACGGTTTCCGATCAACGCTCGCAATTGTCCCAGATAGCTATCGGCAAAGGCCATCCAAACGCTCCCTCCCGGTGCCCGCGAACCGTTGCACAAGCAACGCCTCAGCCTTCCGGCTACACCACATCGACCGGGCTGATGTCGAGCAGGTCGAGCGTGCGGCGGAGCAGGCGCACCTCGCTTTCGGCCAGTTGCGAATCCGCCTTGGCGATCTCCGCCATATGCTGGGCCAATTGCCTGCGCCGTTCGATGTCGAGATCGCGGAACAGCGCGATGGCCTGCGAGCCATTGGTCTCGTAGCCGAACTCGTTGAGGTATTCGATGACGCTGTCGATGCTGGTTTCGGCAATGCCGAAGGCGTCCTTGCAGATGCGCCGGAAGGCAACCATTTCGCTCTCGCTGACCGAGCCGTCGGCCAGGATCATGCGAAACAGCATCAGCAATTCCGCCGACAGGACCGGATCGTCCGCCACCTTGCGCACGCCCGGGTCGCCGTCGAAGATCTGACGTATCTGGTCCAGCAGTGCGAATGCCATCAGGAGCCTCTTTCCGGGTTAACTACACACAAACACAAATCCAAGCGCGATGCGCTTGTATAGAGGTAGCGCGGAATCGATCTTGCGCAAACAGGGCGCTCGTGGTCGAACGCCCGTTATCTCAGCCGGCCGGACCCCTCAATACATCAGATGATCGACCTTAGCATCCAGACCGTCGCCATGCTCGCTTTCGCCGCCTTTGCCGCGGGCTTTGTCGATTCGATCGCCGGCGGCGGCGGGCTGATCACGGTGCCGGCGCTGCTGCTTGCCGGCTTCACGCCGGTCCAGGCGCTCGCCACCAACAAATTGCAAGGCATGTTCGGCTCGGGCTCGGCGACCATCCACTACGCATCGAAGGGTCATGTCGACCTGCGTCGGCAATTGCCGTCGGCGCTTCTGGCCCTGGTCGGAAGCGCCGTCGGCGCCTTGCTGGCGACGATCGTGCCGGGTGACATTCTGCGGGCTGCCCTGCCCATCGTGCTGATCGCCATCGCGCTCTACTTCGCGTTCAAACCCAACATGAACGATGTCGATCGCGCCGAGCGCCTGTCGCCGTTCCTGTTCGGACTGACCCTGGTGCCCGCCATCGGCTTCTACGATGGCCTGTTTGGGCCAGGTGCAGGCTCCTTCTACATGCTGGCTTTCGTGGCACTTGCCGGCTACGGCGTGCTCAAGGCGACGGCGCATACCAAGCTGCTCAACTTCGCCTCCAACATCGGCGGCTTCATCGTCTTCGCGGCCTTCGGCGTCGTCTACTGGAAGATCGGCCTGATGATGGGCGTTGCCCAGTTCCTCGGCGCCCGAGTCGGCGCCAGCCTGGCCATGCGCATCGGCGCAAAACTGATCAAGCCGCTGCTGGTGATCGTCTGCCTGGCGCTTGCCGTGAAGCTGCTGGCCGACCCTGCGAACCCGCTGCGGGCCTTGATTGGTGTGTGATCACGCGCCCTGATAGAATGCCGCTGTTCGAATCATGTTGGAGGAGCCACACATGAATCTTAGCGCACCTACCCAGATCGTTTTTATCATCTCCGTTGTTATCGCCATCATCGGCGTTCTCGCCGCGCTTGGCGTTCTTGCGTTCATTCCACTCGCATCGGTGTGGATTGTTCTTATTGCTTTCATCGTGCTTGCCGGCGGCTGCCTGATGCGCGGCGCCTGACCATTTCCCTTGAAGTGGGGACGAGGAGCGCCCGGCCAAAAGCCGGGCGCTTTTGATTCCGGTCCCGGGTCTGCTAGATTTGACTTGGCGCAAGGATGGTCGATGCCAGTCGAGATGCAACCCCAGCCAGAGCAGGACCGATCCGTCGCCGGGCGGTTCGAGATGCGCCGGCGGCTACCCAACCCTCGACTTCAGGGCATTGTGTCGGACATTTGCGGCTATCGCGAAATGGCGGCCGGCCATCTCCGCACCGTCGAATATGCGTCGCTCACCGTACCGCTGGTCATCAGCTTTGCCGAACCCTTCGCCATCGGCCTCGGCAAGGCGCCTGGTGACAATGACCGCTTCGCCAGTTTCGCCGCAGGCCTCTATGCCGGACCGGTGGTGATCGAATCCTTCGGCGGCGCCTGCTGCGTCCAGGTCAACTTCACGCCCCTTGGCGCACGCCGTTTCTTCTGCCTGCCGATGAGCGAACTGGCCGACAGCATGGTCGTCCTCGATGACGTGCTTGGCGCGCAAGGCCTGGCGCTGCGTGAACGGCTCGGCAACGCGCCGGACTGGGCGGCGCGTTTCGACATGGCCGAAGCCTTCGTCACCGCCCGTCTCGAGAATGCCGCGGAAACGCCGCTCGAAATCGCCTGGGCCTATGACCGCATCATCACATCCGGCGGCCGGACCCGCATTGCATCGATCGCCGAAAGACTGGGCTGGAGCCGCAAACATCTCGCCAGCAGTTTTTCCAACGCCATCGGCATCGGCCCCAAGACACTGTCGCGCATCGTCCGCTTCAACCGGGCGCTCGGCCTGTCGAGGCAGCAAACCGTCGACTGGGCGGATATCGCCGCCGATTGCGGCTACGCCGACCAGGCGCATCTGGTGCGCGAATTCCGCGACCTTGCCGGCGAGACGCCGACCGCACTCTCTGTCAGGTAACATTTCTTCAAGACGCTGGAGCGGCCTTCGACCAGAGTGGGGCATCGACGAACCCCAACTGAAGGAGATCGACATGACCACCAGCAACGAAGCGCCCCGCCTGTACCCCGCCCTACGCTACAAGAACGCGGCAAAAATGATCGACTGGCTGGGCGAGGCTTTCGGCTTCAGCGTCCGGGCCCGCTATGGCGAAGGCGATGTCGTGCACCATGCCGAACTGGTCTTCGGCTCCTCTATGATCATGCTGGGCACGGTGCGCGACGACGACTACGGCAAGATGGTCGGCGAACCCGGCTCAGGCGGCGGCAAGTCGATCTACATTGCCGTCGATGATGCCGATGCCGCCTATGCCAAGGCCAGGAAGGCCGGCGCCACGATCATCCAGGAATTGACCAACCGCGACTATGGCAGCCGCGAGTTCATCTGCCGCGACCCGGAAGGCAATGTCTGGTCCTTCGGCACCTACTGGCCGAAGGCGGGAGACAAGGCGTGAGCCGGTAGCGCTGTAGGTTCGGGATTGAGACCGAAGCCTCCCCAACTTCGTCATCCCTGGGCGAAGCAGGAGCGAAGC
>NZ_SMYZ01000064.1 GCF_004919685.1 Mesorhizobium norvegicum
GATGGAGCGGCCCGGCACCCTTGTTGGGTGGGGCGAGGGCACCGGGCCTAACCGGCGGGATGTGCTTGCGGGAACATCGCCACCGGCTGGAAACCTTATGCGCTTCTGCTAATTTAAAGTGAAGCAAATCGAAAGAAGAGTGCGTGCGGCGGGTGGTGCCCTCCATCGCCTGCCGAAGATCGGGCCTCCGATCGGCCCGCGTCCTCCGCCAGAGGCGCGGGCTTTAGCTGACCGGGGAAGGGATGACCGACAAGCCCGCCACAACCTACATCGTCAGCGTCTTCGAGAAGCCGCACTGGCGCACGGTGCTGACCACCAAGGACAAGGCGAAGGCCCTGGCGATGGCCAAGGAAATCGGCGACAAGGTGCGGGTCGAGGAGATCACGCCAAAGCCGAAGGGCTAGGGTCACCCCCCTAACACGAAGCGGACATTTGGCTGGGATCTCTCAAATATCACTTATGTTTGAGTCCATCGCGCCAAGCAATCGCTTCTAGTTCGACCCGGACAGCGTCCTCGATAGCAATCACGGGTCGTGCCTGGAATTCAAAAGCAGGCCAGGTGGAGCATACCTTGTGAACGGCCACCGGATCGTCGCAATCCACCAATATATGCCCACCCCACTCGCCCACTCGCACAACGAACAACTCGATCTTGAAATTGTCGGGCGCCTTCCACTGAGTGAATACCTCCAGTATCCGTTTCTGGGCATTCTCGTACTCTGTAGGCGATCCTTGCGGGCGTTCGAACCAGCTGATCATGTACTTCATTGTCATCCTCCCACTATTTGAAGTGAAATCCTCGCGCGATGTGCGACTGGACGTAAGTCCCGCCAACGCCTACGGATTTACGCCCCTAGCGTGCGCCTACTTTCGGTTACCTGCAAGAAGTGAGGCTTGGGAGCGGAGCCCCGCCTTCATTTCGTTACTACCGTTGATCCCGGCCTGACCGTCGCGCAACTGATCTGGCTACGGCTGCGGCTTTGCCAGCCTCACGCCAGCGCCGCCGCCATTCTCGGGGATGAACTCGACGCCGGCCGATTCGAGGGCGAGGCGGATTGCAGCGACAGTGTCAGGTGCACCGGAAGAATGGCCGTTTTCGAAGCGAGTAACCGTCATCGACGAGAGGCCGGCTTTGACCGCCAGTTGGCGCACGCCGATCTGAAGCGCGGCCCTAGCCATTCGGCATTGTGATGGTGTGATCATTTCGCGGCCCTGTTGACACTGTAAACAGGCAATGGCATGTTTACCCTGTAAACAGTCTATCCAACCCAAAGGGGATTTACAATGCCGAACACCCATGTTCTGGCGGCCGGCGAAGCTATGCCCGCTGCCGAGGTAATGCCCATCCTGGGGAGATTTTCCCGCCGCGCCATGCTTGGCGCCCTTGCTTCAGTTCCAGCCATAGGGGCGGCTACAGCGGCGGTTGCCGTCACGACGCCGCCGAAAGTGTTTCCGAATTTTGGAAGCATCCCGGCCGCGGCTGCGCAGGCCGATCCTCTGGCCGACGCCTTCGCCGAGTATCACGCCAAGATGGCGGAGTTCATGGCGATCCCGATCGAGCAGATAACCACCCAAGACAACGAAGATGCGCTTGTCGCGGCAACCTATGGCCCGGTGTCAGACAGGCTGTGGCATGCCACCCCGCAGGCGACGAGCAACCGGGGCGTGGCTGAAGCTATCCGCTATGCGCTTGATGAGCGCTCGGTCATCGACCGTATAGCAGAGGCCGCTCTGGTCTCGGCGCTGGCGTTCCTCGATGGGGAGCGCGGCTCATGAACGCCCACACGCCCATTCTGAAGCCCCTGGGAATGCCGAAGGGGATGGACCCGCGCGAATGGCGCCAGTCGGTCGAGAAGCGCCTGAACGACCTGCTTGACCACGCCATGTCGCTGATCACCGCGCTCGACATGATGGAAGCCGATTGCGATCTGGAGGAAACCGCAGACGACGAGCCCTCTCTGGGCTGGGGCCATCGCGGCGGGCAGTCATTCCTGTCCGTCACCGCGCCCAACCCCGGCCCCAGCGACACATGCGATCTGGAGCTCGACAAGTGCGATGACGAGGACGGCGGCGATCTGGAGGGCTACTGTCCCGGCGACTACGGCGAAACCGTCATGTGGCCCGACGATCTGGAATCGCAGGAAGTGCTTGTGAGGAGCGGGATATGACCGGCCCGAGCGACAGTCTCGACGACCTCGAAGGCGACATTACCTCTCGACGCTCATTCAAACGACATATGATGTCGCCACCAACAAGCCGCTGCCAGAGAGCATCGCAAGCGATATGCAGCAAGTCCTGCATCTGCTGTGGATAGCTCGCGACCTCGCCGAGCAATTGATCGTGTCAATGGAGGCCTGCCATCAGAAGGTGATGGACGAGCGCAAAGCCGCCGGCTGATCATTCTTCCCGACCGGAATAATGAAGCCCGCTGCCTCACGGTGGCGGGCTTTTTACGGTAGGAAGGCCACCTTGTGCCCGCATTCGCCGCACTTGAACAAATCGCTTTCGCCACCGCTCCCTTGGCCAACCATGGGCTCGTGCTTTGCTCGCAATATCCAACAGCGCGGGCATTGTGGCGTCTCGTCAATGATGGGCTGATACCTATGCACGCGGCTAGCCGCAGAGGCAGCGTTGTCCAGACTGGATTTCAGTTTTGCCCCAGTTTCATCGTGAAGGGCCAGATAGCGCCGTAGTTTTCCGGCCTTCCGTTCCTCCGTGAAAGCTAACTCTGCGGCCTCGGCCTTGAGCGTTTCCCTTAGATCGACCATCCCAGGCAAAGCCCCTCCCAACGTTTGCGTCCATGTCGCGTGGACCTGCCGATAGTCGCAGGAACGCGATGGAAATCAATGTGGCCTGTGCTGCCTGGGATTCGTGGATTTTCTGAAATGTAGCCCGGGACGTAGCCCTGGTGGAACTTTCCCGCAAATGAGGGAAGGTAGCGATTGCGGCTAAGCCATTGAAAAGATTGGCTCCCCGGGCCGAATGAAACCGCGAACTACGAGCTGCCGATCCCCCTCGAAACTACGCTAAAACCTTCCGTCAAGACTCGCAAGCGTGACCGAGAGCGCGCGGAGCGCATCGAATTGGCCGGCGGGCCTGGGCCATCCCTCCGAGACCGCGCTGTCGCATTTGCCCGTGAAAAGGGTGAAGTGCGAACGCGCGAGCTGACTGAGATCGGAATTCCCCGCTGCTATCTGGCCCGGATGTGCGACGAGGGGCTGCTCAGCAAGGTTGGCTATGGAATCTACCGCGCCACAGATCGCTAGGTGGTATCATTAGATTTTGGCTAAGCCGTGGTTTGCCGAGAGCATTCTTGACGTCGTTAACACGCGGGAAGAGGCGCGAGCTCCTGCACGGGTCGGGCAGGATGGTGACCTTCGCGCCGTATCCGAGGCCGTTGTCGATCATCGCGAAGCGGCCCGATGATAGCTTCAGGCGCTGGCGATAGGTGCCTGAGACGTGTTCGCCGGCTATTGCCGCCCCGCTAGGAAAAAAGACCGGCGCCCTCGCTGGGAGGTTGCCCGAATGGCGCCGGCCAGACGGTCCTTTTCAGGTCCGCCGCTCTCAAGACATAGCTGAGTCTTTCCGTTACGTCAGGTGGTGACCGACTAGGCTCTGGCTTTCCGCTTCGCAGGTGCCTTCTTGGCTGGTACGACGGGTTTAGCCTTGCGGCCAAGCCCGATGGACTTTGCAAGTTGCGAGCGCTGAGCGGCGTAATTTGGAGCTGTCATAGGGTAATCGTGCGGCAAGTTCCATTTGGCGCGATAGGCGTCCGGTGTCAGGCCGAAGTCCGTGCTAAGATGCCGCTTCAGGGATTTGAACTTCTTCCCGTCTTCGAGGCAGATAATGAAGTCCGGCGTCACCGACCTCTTCGGGTTGACCGCGGGAGTTTGCGGCTCAACGACGGGTGAGATCGGCGTGCCAAGTCCGGACAGCGAAGCATGAACCGATGCTATCACGTCCGGCAAACCAGACACCGGCAATGGATTGTTGCTGACATATGCTGAGACAATGTCGGCTGTTAACTCAGCTAGTTCGGCAGCGCGGGTATCGGTTTGGTCGGTCATTGGTGGTCCTTTTGTCTGATTTATCCCCTCTCTATTGGTTGATGATCAACGACGCAACCGCCCTCCTAAGCCTGGTCTATCGAACTGCAGTGGAGCCGACGCAGAATTCGTACGGACCTCGGACAACCCTTTGATGTTATTTCAGAAGTAGTAGCGACCGTAGAGCGAACGAGGCTTGTGGAGCGAAGTTGCCTGCCGAGCATCCGGTTTGGCTGGGGTTCCTGGTAGCTTTTCGAACTTTCTGTCTTGCACCTCCAGTCGAGATGCGCGCTTCTAAAGAATGTCGGTATGCCTGTCTCCGCAGTGGTGCAACGTGAGTACGGGGGTCGAGCCGGTGGAGCGCTACCGCCGATACCGCGCCGCAACTGAGTTCGTCTGTTGAAGCGACTTCGCAAGCGAGGCCAGCAGGTTCAAATCCTGTCCCCGCAACCACTTTCATCATAAATCAATCACCGTCCCGGTCTAACCGGGGCGGTTTTGCGTTTGAGAGAAACGAAGACTTTCATCCTCCAGCCATCGCATCGCGGCAGGTGAAGGCCGAGATGCGCGTTGCCGGCGGCGATCAGCGCACCTGAGCACCGCGGTTGTGGGCAAGCTTTCGATGAGGGAGTATCGCAAGACAGGTGAGTGGTGCGGTGAGGTTTGACCAGCAAGCCTTTCGTTGGCATTCGGTTGTTTGTAGATTAGCTAACCACGGCCCGCAGTGACTGCACCAAGACTTCTGTAGCTGGTCGGCGAATTCGTCGACTCTCTCCACCGGTCCCTCCTGCACGCTCAATAGCACGGTCGCACCATCGCTTTTTTGAAAGCGATCCCAATGAGTGACATATGGGAAGACCGGCAAGAGGCACATGCATGACACGACGAGAATTTTCCCGCGAGGAACTCTTGGCATTAGTCTGGGAAAATTGACCAGCGAGATCGCAAAGGAACTCGGCATTTCCGATGTGGCGCTCGCCAAGCTTTGCAGGCGCCTGCAGGTCCCCAAGCCACCTCGAGGCTATTGGGCCAAGGTTCAGGCAGGAGGAGGTCCCCGGCGCCCACCGTTGGGTGCCTTCCGCGAAGAGATCGATCGGCGCGCCGGGGCGAAACCGTGCGCATACAAGCAGCCGGAACTCTCTCCAATCTTCAACAGCAGTTCTACAGCGCCGCGATAGCCGACCTTCAAGGCGTCGACGCTGCCGCGGTTATCGGAAACAGACTCCCGGACCTCGATCCGAACCTCGCGGCGCAACTTTTGCTGCTGATCCAGAACCGCGCTCACGAGCGGATCAAGCAGGGAAAGATCGATGCCCAATGGAGCCACTCGCTGCAGGGAAGCGCTGCAAGTCTCGTTGGAAAGCTGCTTCCATTCGCCAGGCCCCAGCTTCTCGTTTTTTGAGAGCGAGCAAAGAAACGGTGGTCGAGCGGGAACGGTCCCGCCGTTCTTGTCCGCCTGACCGCTCCCTGGCAGGAGCGGATTGCCTCTCTGGTGCGCATGGTCCGCGAACACCAACTCCACCATGTGGTGATGCCGTTGACGTCGGCGGACCATTCCTGGTCTACCCGCTACATCCATACTCCGGATTCGCGCATGTTTCTGGACAGCACCCTCTGCATCTCACCTCAGAAATTTAGGTGCAAAGCACGCGACGTGCCTGGCGCGAGGAAGAGCCGCCTGAGTGCATAGGTACCGCTTGGCGCTGCGCGAAATCATGCCATCGACTACATGCCCACTCGCGAAGTACCCCTGCCTTCCTCCATTACCAGAGCGAATGTTGCGCCCTACCGCGGTCGGCTCCAAGCATTGATAGACGCAAAGCACGTTTGCGAAACGCTGTCTGGAGCCGCGCGCGCGATGGAGCGAAACGTGCCCACCCATACCCTCGCGCTGGCCGACAGAATCTGGTTTGGCGGTGACCGCCCGTTTCGGTCGGCCCCCGATGCCTGGTCGCGGATCGAAGAAGAGTTGGATCAATGGGAGACGGAGCTTCGAGGGCGAACGCTCGGCAGTGGCAAAATCAATCCTCGGGATCGATATCGGTGATATCGTGACCGGACAGGTTCAAGGCCGCATTATCCGCATTTCTGTAACGAACACGGCGGTCTATTCCAGTGAGAAAGGCATCATCTTCGGTCGACGGAACCCGCTTCCGGAAGGACGGCACGCTCGGCAAGCAGCAGGAGGCGATCAGGCTGTATCTCGCAGATGACGTGTAGACGGCCTTGCGTGCCCAACGCAGCCCACCCGCGATCGTGCACGTACACAGGACCGGTCGTGCGGCGGCAGCTGCTGTTATGATATGCTTTGATACTTCTTCGCGAGTTGTAGCTACGTCTCCAGTGCCGGTTGAACGCCTCAAACAATCCGACCCCTTTCATTTATCCCTGGGAGGTCCAGTTTGCCTTGGGCTTCATGCCGGCTTTACGGAGTTTCTGTTTAACGCCTCCGGTAGAACTGGGCTGTAAACTCGATGGAGAGACAAGAATTGAAGCCGTCTCCTAGAGCCGCGATCGCCCGGGAGTTGGATTCGATCCGATCAAACCCATCAAGGAGCGACCAACATTTTCGGCGCAATCAAAATCCCTTCTACTTTTCGCGACGCATCTACATCCCCGATTACATCCCCCGATCGAAAACTATTTCTTGGTTCCATCAGCCACAGGAAATGCGACCGATTCTAGGCCGCGCTCTTTTCGATCTATTCCGTTCAACTACATAGTGGTGAAGCAGATGACATCGATCCGGTGCTGAGGTTTGCGTAGAAGGGGAGGACGACGACAATGCAGATTTTTCGACCTGTTATGCGCGGCGTAATTATAGGAAATTGCGCAATGCAGTTGGCGTTTTTGCCACAACTCGCATATGCGGATGATTTAGATGAGTGTGTGAGTAACTCTGTCGAACTGCGTGAGCAGTGTTTGCAAGACGCTCAGGGGCGGGAAGACGATGTAAGGTGGTGCTGGGAAAGTTATAACCGTCACGTCGATCTGTGTTCTGCGCTATATGCACGATAATTACCCGTCTAGAGTCGAATTCATGCATAGTGGGTCGCTTCAGCAGCGTGCTCCGTCCCAGCAAGAGCGCAAGCTGCGCTTCCGGCCGGACGCCGGCACGGGGTCGACAATTGGTTTCGAACGGCTGCGCCGAGAGGCGAGCCGATGGAGGGGCGATTGACCGGATGTCGGCTTCGACGGCATAGAATTGGCCGATCGGCAAAGACCTGAAACGCGATCGGCGCATTGTGAGCCTCCGCAACGTCATAGAGCTTGCGCCGGGTATGCGCCCAACAGGAGCAAGAAGTGATGTCTCCTTGCCGGCGAGTTGGTCGAAGCCCGCATAATATGCGCCTAGCCCTTGAAGTGCTCGAAATGTGAAGCTGGACGTTCCGCCTTGCGGTGCGGCGGGATGCGGACCGACAGCCCCGGCGAAGGGCGCTGCAGTTCCGTTCGCGAAGGGCCAGGGAACTCACCGCTAACGTGCCTTCTCTGACCGCTGCATCACGTATTTTTAGGATCTGCGGTTACACTGACTGGACTGGCGACATCAAACTATGACGTACATGCACATCGCGGACGTTGAGGAACGTCAGAGAGTCTACGGGGTGTCGGCAGTTGATCTGGGGTTTTTATTATTTTCCGCTAATAGACCAGTGACAGATGGAGGGAATTATCGTAGTAGTAAAAAACATCGGTCTTAATGCAATTGCTGGGCGGTCTAGCAGGCGAAAAGCATCGCCAGGCATAGGCGTGCGGCGCGAAAATGCTAGTCGATTTGGTTCGGTTCAACGTCGTCTTGTGAGGCGTGTTGGCGATGGTTTTGCTGCGGAAAATACTCAACTTATGTCTTTCTAAACAAGGCCATCCCCGCCAGCTTGAGCGGCTGACATTCAGGACGTCTGAGGCCCTGCTTGCTCAAGCAGTGATCCTCCTGCTGCTGCTGGCCACGGTGGAGCAGGGATCGGCCGACGAACTCTCCTTCATGGTCGATTCCAGCGGCAACCGTCTCGGCGCCACCCTGGAACTTGGTGATCAAGCCATGCCCGGCGAAATTTTCGTCGACAGCCGCGGCGACGTAGGGTTCATCGATTGCGGCGGGACGCACATAGCTTTGGACTTGGCAAAAGTGCGCAAGAATAGCCAAAACTGCAGTCACCATCGATCGGAGTGGTCCGGGAGCATTTTTAAGCACGTTACTGTCGTGAAGAACGCAATCGAAGAACCGTCAGGCCAAATAAGCACGGTAACAACGCCCCTCAAGTTCCACAAATTTGATCCAGCCTGTATGACTGGAACGTGTCAAAAAACTTTTGAGGATTGTGCTGCGTGCGAGCCCATCGATCCGACTGATCCCACGGGATGTCTGGGCAATCCAGCCTGCGAGACGATCCTGAATGGAATTGTTGATCGCAGGCCAAATGACGCGAATGGGCTTCCACCCGATTTGTCTAACTCTCACTTCTTACTTCTGGATCAAGGCGGAGACTTTCGTCCCCTGTCGCAGGCGATTCCCGGGGCGCTTGACCTCGGCGGCGGCAATGAGAGGGCACCGGCCGCGCTCCAGGCCCCCGCTCCCGTCATTGTTGCTCCGACACCGGCCGGATCAGACGGAGGTGGTCTTGGCGGCGGCGGCTTGTCGGGCGGATTTCAAGGGAGCTCTGGAGCTCAATAACACCAAGGGGAGGATTGTGAAATGCGAAAACCTGTCTATGCGTGCGCCGCGGTCGCACTCATGGTTTTGTCGCGTGGCGCCATGGCGCATGACGTCTATGGCGAGGCGGCTCAACAGAAGGGGATTTCGGCGCTTCCTCCCTCATATCAGAGCATAATCAGACGACATGAGGAATTGCGTGATCCAGATACGCAGTACAAGCTGCTCAAGAAGGCGCTTGCTGTCAACCCTCCGGCCCATTCCATCAAGCCATTGAAGCCGGGCGAACAGCCCAAACCGACCCCGCCGTCGCCGCTCCAAAGCCTGCTGGAACAGGTTGCTGATGCACAGGCCTTCTGGGACAGAGGGGAGACGCTACATGTTTGCTTTCTGAACGGCAGTATGCCGGCAAGAAAGACATTCATGACCGTCGCGCAAGAGATGGTGGACTATACGGATTTGCATCTGGACGGTTCCGTCCCGGACTGTGGATCGACTGGCGCCCAAATCCACGTGAGCTTCACCGATGACGGATACTATTCCTATGTCGGCAACGACGCCCTGCTCTTTGATGAGACCCAGCCTACTTTGAACTTGAATGGCATGGGCACCCAAGGGAATTGGACGACAACATGGACCGGAATCGCGCGCCATGAGATTGGACACATGCTTGGAATGCTGCACGAACACCAACACCCAGCTGTTGATTGCGGCTTCAAAAGTGACGAAGAAATCGCCGCGCTCCTGCATTGGAAGCTAAGCGATGTTCAAAACAATTTCGACAAGCTAAAGCTGACGCCGACGATGATTGTGACTCAATATGATCCTACGTCGGAAATGCACTATCAGCTGCCGGCTGATTTTTTTAAGAACGGGGAAAAATCCCCTTGTTACATCCTCAAGCGCAATATCGTTCTATCACCGGCCGATATAGCGTTTTTGAAGAGAATTTATCCGAAAACGTAATGCGAGTTGGCGCGACGTCCATCCTGGCTTCCCTTGTGCTCTGCCTGGTTGCAACAGGGCGCTTGGCGGCAGCGGATGGGGGCAATCTGGATGACCTTCGAAATATCGTGGTTGGGCCCCTGGTTCGTGATTGCGAGACAACGGCTTGCTTTACCCTGCTCGATACGTTGGAGGAAACCAGCGCCACCGGTATGCAGGTTGGTCTGGGCGCGTTCAAGAGCGCGGAATATGGCGATTATCTCTACGGCACGTTGGACAGTATAGGTGTCATCGTCGATGACAGCCTGCGGACCGAGTTCGAAACAGCCATATCTCAAGCACAAGCGCAGTACGACCTGTGGCTAGCGCAACCGAGCGTAACGACAGAAGAGTTGCCTGGCCCGCCTCAGTTGGACAAGCTCCCGCCTGCCTTGCGGCAGGAGATGATCGGCTACGCCCGCCAAGGCGCGGGCGCGGCTTGCTCGGTGGCGGTGAAGGCTCTGAGGGCCGCGCGAACGCAGCAAACCGATGCCGTCGACCCCAACCCCTCCCTCTTGCTTCTGCTCCAGGCGAACTACCGCTTCAGGTGTCTGGACAGGCTGGGGTCGGTCGATCCCGCATTCGATCATCTTGTTTTTTTCTTGGATGGAATGAAGGTCTCATGCGCCGGAGTCCTCCTAGCGAAAAACCTCGTGCTGACAGCTCGCCACTGTTTTGCTCCAGGCGAGCGGAGCTGGGTGTCGCGTTTCCTCATCACCGGAAAGCATTCTGCACCGCTTAGCGTAAGAGAGGTCCCTGGGCGGCAAGCAATCGTGCTGGGTGACCGCGGGGCGTCATATCGCGCAGTCCCGGCCAACCTTCCGTTCAATCTGGATCTCGAACATTACGATCCGATTTCCGAGCGGGGCTCGGATTATCTCCTTATCGAATTGGTCGATTACAACAAAACCCTGACCCCACTCCCGGTCGGTCAACCTACACTCGGCGCGAAGGTCGTGATTCCGGCCTTTCTGGGCGACACATCCGCCCTTCGAGATCCGGCGTCAGCTGCAGCGGCGGAGGGATCGCTCAGAGTTGACAATAGCCCTCTGTGCTCGGTTCTGGCCGTTGTAGGGAAATGCCTCATACACACCTGTCAGACCGATGGCGGATATAGTGGAACACCTATTTTGCAGAAGCAAGGTGATCGGTATGTCGTCGTGGGCGTCCATACTGGTACCTTTGCCTCCGATGTCGAGCCGGCATGTGGTTTCTCTCGCGGAAGCTTCTTCCGCAACTATGGTGTTGAGATCGACGTGGGCGGCCTCAATGAAACAATCCATGCGCCCGCCGAAGGACCGCGTTGAATATTGCATAAAAATGTATTAGCGTGCGTTAAATGCAATAAAGTCACGCGTTGTGAGATTTGTTGCGCACAAATAATGGGGCTGGACCAGATTAGGGGCTGCACAATGCAGAAGCGCAGTTGCATTCTCGCAATGGTTGGCATCTCGGCTATGAGCGGCTGTGCAAGCCTGCCAGCGCCGACAGGTCAGTGGGCGCCTATTCCAGTCGACCTTTTCGTGAACTCCCTGAAGTGCGACTATGCCAACTACATGGTCAATTATCACGGCAGACACCTGCCGTTGAACGGCTGGCCGGTTACCGGCACAATGGTTCTGAACGTTGCTCAGGGAATCGATCGAAAGACAGGAGCTGCAGTATCTGGCCTGGTGCCGTATCAAGGTGTTTCCGTCGACTTTGGAATTTCGTCTCAAACAGCCAGAAAAAACACCATTATTACGACTATAACATTTGATCTCGACCCCAAGGTTTCGGACACGCTGATCTGCGACAAACTGGAAAAGGCGGGAATAAAGCCGGGGCTTGGATTTGGAGCGTGGCTTTGGGGTGTCGCAGGTAGTCTGGATAAGGCCTATGAAGGCGCACCTTTGTTCGCGGTTGGTCAATTGGATTTTCAAACCGTTTTTTCTGTTGAGCAGAACGTGAACGCGAACGGGAGCCTGGGGCTTAAGATGATCCCGCTTTCTCTGTCGGCATCGCAGCTTGCAACGCGGGCAGACGTGCAGACAATCAGTGTCAAGATGGTCCCGAACGACATCGTCATCGGCTTCGATAAGAAGGGAAAGCCGAAGACCAGGAAGAACAAGAAGCAGTTCTCGATCGGGGACCTGATGTCGCAACAAAAGCCAGCGGACAACACCATTGCCCCAAAGATGTTGGTGGCACCGTAGCTATCACCGCTTCGTGGGCGACTGCCGGCGCGCCTACGGCGCCAGCGTGGCGGCGTGGATGGTAGAGCATGGCCAGGCGCTCGATTGGCCCCGCTACAGCCACGGCGCCTACGCGTCGTAACAGGCCAAGGCCAAGGCGGCGAGGCTTGGTCTATGAGTTGGCAAGTTCGATGCGCCTTGTGACTGGCGCGCATCGCATGGCGACGTGCAGGACCGTCGAGCCAGCCGCTCGGCATCATCAGTCGTAAGTTGGTCGCGCAAAGCGGCGGACTTTCGTGCGAGCCCCGGCGATACTGCTCGCAAATCATTTCCTGCGAAGACGCCCAATGGTATCTGTATAATTGCGTGGGGCCGCAAGCTGGATAGGAATGGTGACGGGGTAGCATGCGAGACGCTTTGCTGGGAGGGGTTCATGGGCGACAAGTTTTACAACCGCGTCGGCGGCGATCGTATTTCTTTGCGGCAGATCGATGAGTTGATAGGGTTAGCGCGCGGCCTCGCTGCCGACGAGAGTATCAACAAGGCGGAAGTCGAGTTTCTTCAAAAGTGGCTGGGCGCGAACGTCGAGATTAGCGATCAGCCGATCGTCCGGACGCTGTACCGACGGGTCAATGAAATCCTTGCGGACGGCTTGCTCGATGCCGATGAACATACCGACCTTCTCGATACGTTGAACAGCTTCTCGAACCGAGATTTCGAACTCGGGGAAGTGTTGAAGCCGACCACCCTGTCCCTTTGCAATCCGCCTCCGCATTTGACCTTTGAAGGTCGGTCGTACTGTTTCACCGGAACGTTCAATTATGGCCAGCGAAAATACTGCGAGCAGGCCATAGCGGATCTTGGCGGCCGCGCCGGCAGTTTGACGCAAAGGACCGACGTGCTCGTGATCGGTGCCTACGCCACGGAGTCTTGGAAGCACTCATCGTTTGGCGACAAGATTTTCAAAGCGACCGCCTGGCGCGACGAGGGGTTGCCAATCTCGATTGTCGCCGAGAGCCACGGGGTCGGTTTTCTCTGACTTCTTCCGTTCGTTTGGCAGCGTCTCATACCATCAGCACCCTATTCGACCGAGGTGGAACGATGCGACACAAGGCGTTCAGCGATCAGATCCGCCTGGCTCGGCGATTTGCATGTCGCTTCATTACGAGCGTGATCGCGCTCGCAGTTGCAACGGCAGCTGGGTGCAGCTCCATAGATTACCAGAAGCTCACCACCGGTGAGATATCCGGCAGCTTGTTCGTCATGTGGGTCGGTGAAGGCAACAGTTCCGGCGACGGGAATTTCCTGTTCGTGCCCGACCCTCACGACCCCTTAATCTTCAATCGGGCCGATCCGACGGCTCCAGGTAGTAAGATCAAGCCGGGGCTCATGTACACGGACGGCGGCTCAATCCCGAAAATCGCGCAGGTCTTTAAGGGGCTCTCACCTTGGGGCTACGCGCCGGCCTACATGATCCACGACTGGATCTTCATCGCGCATCACTGCATCGTCGACGGCAGCACCGAGAAGAGGTTCGACCAAGTCCGTGGCGTCGAGTTCGACGACTCCGCAGCGATCCTCGGCGAGGCAATCAAGGCGTTGATCGCGACGCGCCAGGTCGCTCCAAACGATGTTGCACCCAGCGCCATCACCGCAGCCGTGGGAAGCGCAATCGCCAAGAACCTTTGGGACGAGAAGGGAGCCTGTAAGTCGTTACAGGTCAGCGCGAAAGATATTGCTTCAGCAGAGGCGGCGATACCTGGCTCGACATCCAAAGCTCAAAATCTGAGAACCTTCCAAATACCAGAAACCGTCGCACCGGTGGTCCGAGCAGTGAGGCCCGCGAAGATCATAGCACGCTTGTCCTTCTGACGTGAGCGTCGAGCCAACCCATGGCGGGCCGGCGTGCGGCGACCGACCATCGAAACGGCTGTCATGGGTGATCGTCATGGACGGAGCGCGAATGGCGGCCCTTATCGGACAAGTCCGCTTTCAGCAGACGTCATAAACCAATTGAACGACCGAAAAGCTGAAGGGTTTCGGGTGCCGTCTGGCGTACGAAAGTCTCTCATGCGGGAAACCGCGGGCCGCATGCTGTGAGCTATCGGGTTTTGCGTTTCGGGCTGTGCCAGCGCTTTTCGCGAACTTCCGCAGAGGGTGCGGTGGGCATGTCGTGGAAGCGGCTTCCGGGCCACGTCGCAGAGCCTGTAGCGTTGTTTTCGACGGGATTGATGTGCGGGACGACCGGCACCACAGCAAAGTGCAGATGACATCCCGTTGACCGGCGCCGGCGCTGCGCTGCGCGGTCGTACGAGCAACTTGGCCATGCCGGGTCATGGGGCGTTCTCCCGGTTTGGCGCTCGTGGGGCAGGCGGTGCCCGAGGCTGGCGCCACCGTTCGAACCTCTCGATGACCACCATGCGTCCGCCGCAGCAAGGGCAAGGCGGGCGGACGTCAGCCGGTTCTTCCCGAGTGTCATGTTCCGGCGGCGGAGCGACGTTCAGCAGTTCGCGCGCGAGTGCGAGGCTGGCCTTGCGGGCGGAGCCGGCGAGCAGGCCGTAGTGGCGGATGCGATGGAAGCCGCGCGGCAGGACGTGGAGCAGGAACCGACGGATGAACTCGTCGGTGGCGAGCGTCATGACGCGCTGGCAGTCAAACCAAACACCAAACCGGCCTGCTCAACGCGGGCCGTCGCGTTGTGCGCCTCGATGCGGGTCTTTCTCTGTTCGGCTGTCGTCACCGGCTGATTTGAGCTGTCATCAGGGACCCGCAAGGAAGACCAAGCCGACGCCGCGGGACAAAGAAGCCACATCCTGTCCCCGCAACCAATTCTATCATAACTCGATAACCGTCCCGGTCTAGCCGGGGCGGTTTTTTGCGTTGGCGGGCGCACAATCGTCGTCGTCGATCGTCAGCCGGCCGAAATGGCATAGTCTTTCAACACAAATTGCCCCAACGCCATCCTCCCTGCGACGCTAGGCTCTCGCGGTCAAAGAGATGGTGCCGACCTTTTCCCTGCTGCCAACAATGCGCTATCAATCCAGCATCGGCCGCCCAAGAGAGGAGTGCATTCTCGCCTATGAGCGCACTTGCCCGCTTGCGCGGGACGCACCGACCTTGACCGTCACATCCGCTGGGTGTCGCACGTCGACGGCCGGGGTATGACCGATGGAAAAGCTTCCACACCTCACCAGTGAAGCACTGTCCTCGCTTCAGTGGCACGCCGCCAAGGGCGGCCAGCGCTGGAAAAGCGTCCAGTGCCGCGCGTAGACGGCCCGTGCTCCATTTGACGATGCCGGCACGTTGCGCACGCTGCGCAACACCCTTGGGTCGTCATCATTGGACGGCTTCAAGCTGACCCATGGCAACCGTCGTCGTCGAAATCGGCCGTACGGCCACCGGCGCCATGGTCGCGCTGCCCTTACGCCTGGCTAACCGCCACGGCCTCGTCACCGGAGCCACCGGCACCGGAAAGACGGTCAGCCTGCAGTGCCTTGCCGAGCAATTCAGCGCCGGCGGGCGCTTCGCCCGAGCCAAACCTCTATCTGAAACACGTTCCGACAATCGACGTCAGCGCGGACCCGAGGAGGACAGTCAGGCGAAGCCTGGTTGAGAAAGCCGCTTGGGAGGCGGTAGCGACGGCCGGGCTGAAAATGGCGGGCGTCCTCTAGTCGTCCGTTTCAACAAAGTCAGCTTCGGGAACAATCGGCGTATCATACGTGATGAGTTGCCGCTGCATCACCCGCTCGATGCGAGCGTCTGCAACGGAATATTCGTTCACAGGACGCCCCAATCCTCCCTCCGCAGACTTGGTACCAATGAGTTTGATGATCCCCGCACTTTCCCAAGATTGAATTCTCGTTCTAGCCGATTGGGCACCCACTCTGAAGACGCGCTGGACATCTTTGTTGGTGAACGAAGTTCTGTTGAGCCTGAAGATCTGGGCAAGTAATCGATCGCCATAGATCGTGCCGATCCGATCCGTCACGTACACATCTAAGCCAATTTCGATAGACTCGGCCGTTAGCATCTCGGACTTCTCACTGTCGGCGTGCACGATGTCGTGCTCACGAACTATGACGTCCATTATGCGAATGACCTCTCGGGGCGATCTCATAGAGACCTTGACGATCAGGGCAAGCGTAGCAGCAATATCAACTTCGCTGCGGAAAAACCCCGCCCAAGGAAACCGCTTGTCGCTGAAGTATTCGGTTCGCCTATCCAGCATCAAACTGAAAAATTTGTCGTCCCAGGTAACGGTCGCGTACCCTAATTTGTCAAGCCGGACCGGCCTCTCACTGCCCTCAAAAATGCCCTTGACGGCAGTCCAGAGAAAGAAAATCCAGCCAAATCCTGACACTTCCATCAGTTGGACCCGCGCCAAAAGCGGATGTATCATAGCAGCGGTTTGGTCGGCGGAATTGTTAGTAGCAGATGTTTCATCAACTTTGTCGATCAGCAGCGCTATGCCTGAAAAATCAAAGATACCGGCGAATCGCACCAGATTCCGGAGAACCAGAACTGAGTCGAAACCTTTGTCCTCACTTTCTGTGAGAATCTCCTTCAACGGTCCAGCCACCTCACCTTTGCCGCCCAGGGTCTTTGTGAGGACATCTGTAATTACACCGATCAACCCGGCAATCTGTCCCCACTGCTTCGTGCCCCAAAGTGCACTTTTTGACAGAAATGCCTGGTTTAAGACGGAGGTTACCCTCCGCTACGACAAGGCTTTTCTGGGCCGGAAAGCGCCTACGAAAGACCCAGCTCTGGTCGGGCGTGCAGACTATATTTGGTTGGATAGTGGTTTGAGATGGTAGCGGGAGACCGCTACATCGAGAGACCTACTATTGAGCGAGCGGTATTCAGCTTTTGGCGCCGTCCAACTTCGGCGCGCGGACTCCATCATCCTGAATCTCTTCAATATTGTGTCCCCCGCTGCGATCAAGAAACTCCGGGCTTTGCTCAGTCCTGCGGCGAGGGATTGGCGTGATCAGGAAGCCGAATTTCTCCACATAGCGCCGCTTGATCCCCTTGTATAATCAGGTCGCTCCGCTGCCTGCTGCCCGGGACATGTTCCTCAACTTTTACCTTGTGAAATCGCCACGCCGGATTGGCAGCGGCGGTCTGCTCCCACCACTTGCTAACCTCAGCCGCAAAACCCCACTCATTCACGCCGCATATCTCCGTACATGCACACTGGTTACGCCGGAGAGCTTTCGGAACAATTAACCATCTAAATGTTAGATTTAATTGGATATTGCTTAGTCACTCAAAGGGCCGGTTCGGGGAAACTCACAAAGGTTTGCTGCCCGCGCCCTTGAGCTCGTGCCAGGGTCTTTGGCTCCAGTTTCTCGCCATCGAACCGGCCACGGTGGGTTCGGTCCGCGGGCATGAAGCTGTGGTGCTAGACGACTTTGATCAGCCCCCATAGGACCAGCCTAATATCAACGAGCCAGCACGCCCTAATCGAACATTGCGATCACAGACGTGGCTAGAGTAGCGAACTCTCGAAGCACTGAAGCGCATCATGTCCTTCACAATTGCTGGTGCGGTGGATGTCACACCGCAGAGGCTGACAGTGCAGAATTGCGCTGTCATGAATTTTCACGCCAGACAGGCCCCAGCCGAAATGGACAGACTGAAGATTGCGCGGTTCGACAGATCTGGACCGACCGCAATCGTGCAGCGGTTGCGGCGTGATCTTGCACCGACCTTTAACTGGCAACGTTGCTAAACTACCGCCAGTTCGGCCAAGACCCGCCGCGCTCTTGAGAGTAAAACTCTCGGCCTGCGGTGCGATTCAAGCAATAGCTCACCGTCAGGTTGACCGAGCAGGCTTTCGATGAGCCCATCCTTTGGCATCTTGAAATCTGGATAATGCTGCGCCGCTCCTTTAAGTGCCCATTTCTGAAGTTTGATCCCATGACTGCGGTCGTGTGCCGTTCCACTCTTATTGACAGCGGCAATCTTATTTCCGTTCACCACAAAATGGAGGTGGTCTTCGGTGTTTGGCACATGCGCCTTATGATGGATTATTGATCGCCCCTTTCCAAGGTCTACAAAGGGTACTGCCTCGGTTAGTAGCGTCAGGATCGTATCCTTCGCAGTTTGGTCATCCGACGCAAAGTGATAGAAGACGTCCACTTCTTTCCATTCGGTTTGAAGACCGTCTGCGTCCTTCAAGAATTGCTTAAAACCTTTCATCTGCACGCCTTTATGTTGAAGAGCTTGGCTCTCCTAGTCTGATTTCGGCAAGTCGTGCAATGGCGAGCACGCGAGTCCTTCGACGCAAATGCTACCGACGACAATGGCGGTGCGGGCGGTCCTATTGCGGAGGGCTGTCGATCGAATCCAGCTATTTTGGCCAGCAGCCGGCTTGTCGGTTAGTTGGCCGCGTCGGTCGACTTTCTATAGCGACGGCTCGTTGAGATGCGTTAAAATTTGACCAGACCGCACTGGATCGATCCTGTCTGCCTCTGTGAGGGCCCAACGTTGCCATGCGTCCAGTGCCGAGGCATCGATATCAGCCGAACCATCATCGATCGCGCGACGGACGCGCTCAACAAGCGCGCGAATGTCTTCAGCTTGACGTAGTAGCTCTCCGCTGTTCCAAAGGTTTTGCAGGCGCTTTTGGTTGAGTTGGACTAGCCATTCCTGGCGCTGCTTCTCCTTTTCAATCCGCTCTCGCTCTGCACGCTCCTCGGCTTCCCGCAGGCTAAGACGGAACTTTTTCTCGCCGGCCACGATGATCGCAGCCGCGATCTCAGCAATCTTAGATTCAAGCTTGGCGTCACCGTCATCCTGCCAGGAAACTGTATTCTTGCGGTCGAACCCCGGATCGATCCGCAGCGCAAGCGGGTTGATGCTGGCAGGTCTGGCGCCGGCCGCAGGTACCCGTACTGACGCACGGTGCGGTAGCTGCCGACTATCCCAATTTCCAAACCAACATGGGTGTCGCCGATAGCTGCTCCCGCGTGAATTTCGCCATCGCGTTCGTAGACATGACCGTCGTGGCCACGCTTGCTGAGCGCCAAAAACAGCGCATTGAAGATTTTCAGCCGCCTCTTGCCTAGTGGATTGTCGAACTTGGGTTCGTCAAAGGTCCACTCACGTTCTGCATTTTTATCGCGGCGGCGCTGCTCCTGCTTGAGCAGTTGAACGAGCCCTGTGTGGGGCCTGTCCAACGTCTGCGGGACAGAGACTTTGCCAATCGCCTTCAACTCTTGTGCGTGGAGTTCGTCGAGGTCTTCTGGAACCAGAGCGGACGCAAATGGCCCATTGGATGCAATAGGGGCGGCAATTGTCAGAACCTTTTTGAAGCGGGCGTCGACACTTGCTCGACCCAATTCACCGGGGCGCCGCGGTGGCGCCTTGGGTAGTGATGGCACCCCCTTTCCGGCACGGATTTTGTTCCAATAGCCTTGCGGCGGCGGCGCTACTCCGCATCTCGTCAGCAGCTTCTTCAGCCCGACGTCAGACAGTTCGAGTTTTGCTGCCAAGTCCCGCATCGGTGCAGACCAGGCGAACGCAATCAGATCGTCAGGCAATACAAGAATGTCTTCCTGCCACACGGCGGCTTACCTCCATTTCGTTCAGCCATGCTGCTTTTGGCACGTCTTCGCAGTGTCGATATGACAGGTCGGCCAGCGCCATCTGAGGTCAAATCTGGCAACTCCAACGTGCCCTCGATCATGCCAGGAAGGCGCTTTCATCATCAAGGCGACTGCAGATCGGCTGCAGCCTGAGCAGCGCTTTCTGTGGGCATCGGCGGGGCGCTCTAGAAGCGATCTGCTTCCTTTCGTAGTTCCTCGCGCAATAGGGGGCAGCCGGGCATTGCCTCGTGGCAGAGGGAGGGTTTGGAGCTGTCGAGGGAAGGCGGCGAAATACGACCATACGACCGAGAGCGATGGCGAGATAAAAGGCCGCGAGGTGCGGCGTTGATCGGTTGTGTTGTTTCAAAGAGTTATGCATCATTTGCGCGAGGTGCGAGATGTTTGAGCACCTCACTAACCCGCCGATTTCACCGCAGTTTCCGTGGCTTGATGCGATGTGCGGCGGCTTAGGCCGGCACTTGAGGAGGCTGGGGCCGGGAAGGGGCGTGGTCAAAAACGACAGCGAAGCCTCGACAGAAGACCCGATTCTCAGAACAGGACGCGGGTCGCGGAGGTGGTCTCTGGTTGGCAGGGAACTAGGTTGTGACTCGTATACGTCAGGACCTCGTTGACATTGGCTTGCGGTGACTCGCGATGGGCCGTAGCCCGGCTGCAGCGGCTGTTTTCGGTGCGGCCTAATGAGAGCCGAGGTCGCCAGCGTCGGCCGTAGGTTGGCGGCCGAGCGCAGGCTTGTCGGCGGGCGCCATCCTCAGCATTGCGGATGCATGGGCTTGACGGTCCTGATGAAAGCGCCCAGTCGCGACAGTCTGACTCCAAATCGAAGGTTGCCGGTAGCGCGGCATACCGTCCGAGATGCGGGCGCTGCGCGTCGCCCGCACTGGCTGTCCGCTGCCATAGGGTCTGTCCATCCTGACACGAATGCGCAAACCATCGTGTTACGGTCCTGATCGCCATCAAAGGAAATGGGAGAGTTTGCCACGTCTAAGATCAGTCGCCGCGCCTTGCTCTTGCACACCGGCAGCGCAGTCGTCGCGTCGACGGTGGCGGCGCATGGTACAGAGCCGCAGGGTCGAGACCAAGGACCGTCCAATAATCTGCGAGCGCTGATTGAGGCGCACAAGGCAGCTTATGCTGCGTTCGGCAAAGCCCTGCATGACATCGGCGATGGCAGTAGCGGCTCCGACAGAGCCAGCCGGGAGGAGGAGAGGGCATTGGTCGCCATCTGCAGCTATGCCGCCGTTTGGAAGGGGATCGCCTGGCCAAGGCCGGATATCTTTTAGAGATCGAGGCGCGCGATGAACTCGACCTCGCAGAGCATATGCAGGCTGTTCTCCGATCGACGATGTGGAAGGCATGAGACGAGCGACGCGAGGGGGAGCAGATGCCGAATGTCTGGTATGCGCCGCATGTCGGCCATAGAGGCGAACTTTGCCTCCGCCCGGAAGCAGACACTGCAATTGACCACGCTGAAGGTCGTGGTCGCGCCAGAGCCTGCAAAGGCGCAAGTCGGTACACGAGGGCGAACATTCCGCTGCGGAAACAACTTGAAGAAACGCTTCGCGACCCATAGCATGCCGCGCCATGGTGAAATCTGATCGGGAGGTCAGTGAGATCGGTCGGGTTTTTGAGCCAGTGCAAGGTAGGGAGGATAATAATTATGGCTTCCGAAGTACAGGCAAACAACGGCGTTAACGTAGAGGCGCTGCTCGGCGCACGCGAAGCGCTTACCAACGCCCCGGAGGCGGCGCAGTTCAAGTGGCGCGCGGCCTGCGAATGGAAGGATGGCACCCACAGCCACTCGTCGGTCGAGAGCTTCTACGGTCTCGGCGAGGATCAGCATCGCAAGACCACCTTCACATTCGACGCAGACCATCCGGAGGTCTTCGCTTCCCAGGACAAGGGCGCCACGCCCGTCGAATACGTGCTGGTCGGACTGGCGAGTTGCCTGACCGCCGGCATCGCCGCGGTTGCCCAGAACCGGAACATCCAGTTGAAGTCGGTGAAGGCGACCATCGAAGGCGACATGGATCTCGCGGGAATACTCGGCATCGACAGCGACGTGCGCAACGGCTTCAGCGGCATCACGGTGAAATACAATATCGACGCCGACGCCAAGCGCGAGGACATCGAGGCTATCGTCGCTCAGTCGCAGAAGCGGTCGGCGGTCTATGACATTGTCACCAATCCGACGAACGTCACGGTCGTGGTGAATTGAAAGGCGCTTCGAACCGTAGACTCTCTTGATGAGAGGGTGCGATTAGTTCCGTCACCACAGTGATCGTCGGCGCGGGGCACGCGGGGCTCGCGATGAGCCGCTGCCTGGCGGAGCGCTCTATCGACCATGTGCTGCTGGAGCGCGGCGAGATCGCCAATACCTGGCGCACCGAGCGATGGGATTCACTGCGGCTGCTCACCCCGAACTGGCAGAGCCGGCTGCCGGGCTTCCGCTATGACGGCGACGATCCCGACGGCTACCGGACGATGCCTGAGGTGATCGACTTCCTCGGGAACTATGCCAAGGCGATCTCGGCTCCGGTCAGAACCCACACGACCGTTACCTCGGTTCGCAGTGACGGGGCGGGATATCTTGTGCGCACGGACCGCGGCGAGTGGCGGTGCCGGACCGTCGTGCTGGCGTCGGGCGCGTGCAACATCGCGCGCCTGCCCGACGTCGCCAGCCGCGTGCCGCCGTCGGTCGCCATGCTGACGGCACAGTCCTACCGCAATCCGGGTCAGGTCGCCGACGGTGGCGTGATGGTGGTGGGCGCGTCGTCGAGCGGCACCCAGATCGCACAGGAACTGCAGCGTTCGGGGCGTCAAGTGACCCTGTCGGTGGGCGAGCACATCCGGGCGCCCCGCGTCTATCGCGGCAAGGACCTGGAATGGTGGATGGACGCCGCCGGCGTGCTCGACGAGCGTTACGACGAGGTGGACGACATCAGGCGGGCGCGACGGGTTCCTTCGCTGCAGCTTGCCGGCACGCCCGACCGCACCACCCTCGACCTCAATGCGCTCGACGACCTCGGCGTCCGGCTCATCGGTCGTCTTGCCGGCATCACCGAAGACGGCAAGGCCCAGTTTGCGGGGTCGTTGCGCAACATGTGCGCGCTTTCCGATCTCAAGATGGCCCGGCTGCTCGACCTCATCGACGAATGGGCGCGCGCCAACGGCCTGGACGCTACGGTCGGGCCGCCGGATCGCCCGCCGCCGACCCGTGTCGAGGACAACCCGCCGCTCGGCCTCGATCTTGCCGGAGGCGCTATCAGGACGATCATCTGGGCCACCGGCTACCGGCCGGACTACTCCTGGCTGGAACTGCCGGTCCTCGACCGCAAGGGCCACGTCCGTCACGACGGCGGTGTAGTGGAACATCCGGGCCTGTACCTGATGGGGACGCAGTTTCTGCGCCGCCGCAAGTCTGCTCTGATCGACGGCGCTGGCGACGACGCGCGTGATCTCAGCGATCATCTGGCATCGTACCTCGGGCAAAATTCAGTCTGCTAGCAGAATCAACGTCTGAGACCTCAGAGGGAACAGGTTGGTTGCCGCGACAACCCCGAATTCTGCGCCCCTGCAGTCATATTCCCAAATGCAGCTTTGGCTTCCAGAAGGGGCGGAACAACTCAATCTTGGGACAGCGGTTCATCACCACTTTCAAGCCCGCTTCCTCCGCCAACTGGGCGGCAGCGTCATCGCGCACCCCAATCTGACCCCACAGAACCTTGGCATTGATTGCGATGGCCTCCTGTGCAACTTCCAACAGATCTTCGGAGCGGCGAAAAACCTCAACCATATCCACAGGCCGGTCGATGGCCGCTAGTGACGCGTACACCTTAAGCCCTCGAATCTCGTCCAGACCGGGACTGGGGTTGACCGGGATCATGTCGTAGCCGATTTCGTGCAGCACCCTGAGTACCCCATAGGAAAATTTGGTTTTATCGGGGCTGGCCCCCACCATCGCGATGGTTTTGACCGATTTCAGAATGTCTTGCAGATAAGCCTCCGAATAGGGCTCATCATGATTCATATGGGTCATTTCTTTGCTTCCAACGGGGTCGCAATATCGGCTTTCAATTCATGAGCGGCCAGCGGGTCAAGGAAGGGGTTGCGATAGAGCTTGTCGTGGCTCTCAACGCCGACCTCCAGCGTGCAGTCGCTCATAGGGCGGGCGACGCAGAGGATTATATAGCCATAGTTGATCTGGCGGTTGTTCAGCGCCCGCTGCGCTTTTTGATCGACTTTGCCGCTGATTATTTTGGCTGCACAGGTGATGCAGCCGCCATACTTGCACCCATACGGCAGATCCACGCCCTGCTCGCGCAAGCTTTGCAAGAGGGGCTTGCGGTGATCGACGTCAAAGGCCGCACCGCCTTGATTGGCGAGAGTGATGGTGAAGCTGGTCATACCCAAATGTCACTCGTGCAATCACCGCCGGGATAACGGGTTTCGTGGCAGCGGCTTGGTCCATTTGGTTCCTTACCAAAATCAACAACGAATAGCGGATCGATTTCCATGCCGCCGTTTTCCGTATCGCAATTGACCATTAGCATGCATCCGCCATTGGTGCGGATTTCCGGATAGAACTGATTATCCCAGGTCGAGAAGAGTGAGGTCGTCACATAGAGGCGCTTGCCGTCGAGGCTGAGCTGTATCATCTGAGGCCCGCCAGTCACTTTCACGCCATTGACCTCAGGCGCACGGTCGAGAAGTCCGCCCATCCACACTTGTCCGGTAAGCTTGGCATTGTGAGGATCCGAGATGTCATACTGACGGATGTCGCCATGCAACCAGTTGCAGAGATAGAGGTATCTATCGTCCATGCTGAGCAGAATGACCGAGATCACGCCCGGTATTGGGATCGGCCATTCGGGGTGCGGCTCATTGCCGACATCGACAATTTTTTCCCATTGCCAATCACCCGCCGCATCCTTCCACCAATGGATGATATTTGCAGAAAGGGCCGCGCCAACAAAGCCGTGACTGCTGTCGGGATTGTGATGGAATCGCACTTCCAGTGGGATCAAGCCATCTTCACCGAGATAGAATGTTTGCTTTGGCTCCTTCTTTTCAAAATCCCAGAAATGGATCTCTCGGCCATATTTCAGATGACCAACCTCTTCCAGGTCAAAGCCAGGCATGAAGGTATTGGGTGCGGCCCACTCCGAGCTGACCATCACGTTGTGTCGCGGCTGGTACCAGAAATCATAACCAAACTTGATGCTGCCCATGGAGTTTTCCCAACGGCCGACAATCTCGAACTCCTTGCTGAGCTGCAAATAGCCGCCAGGGGCATTGCCTTGAGCGTCGCCAAGCATGGAAATGATGATTTCCGAACCGAGGCAATGCACCGTGTGCGGTGCCGACAAGTTGGTCCTGGCTTTGATTTCAGCGCCGTCTATTACCTTGAACAGTGTCGGGCTGCGCGGATCGGTACCGCAATCGACAATATGCAGATTTGACGAGCGCACACCCGGCACGATCAGATATTTCCGCTCCATGCTCGCATCGCCATGGCACGACGAACAGGCATTCCAGCCCGAGTGATGAAGCTCATCGCCAATACCCGGCATTTGCAAACGCGAAATCACCTGGCTGTAGGTCGAACTCTCCGGGTCGACATCGATGGTGCACAGATAGTCCGGCTTCTGAATGCCCGTGCCGGTGTAGATGGCAATCGTATAGAGCAGCTTTTCGCGAGGTGCCGTCATCGCCTCGGCTGGAGAAGCATAGCCCGGTCCACAGCAATGATTGGTCATGGGTACTTCCCTTTGAACAGATCACTGGCCAGCCCCAACGGGGTCGAGCTGGAATGTTAATGCATGCTTGGCATTGGCGCTATGGCCGGGGTGGCTTGTGAAGTGCGCACGTGACGTACAACTTGGCGACAGAGCCCCCGTGGGACGCCACGTATTGACCGCCCGAGGGTTATTGAGAACCCTTGCAGCGGCCCAATCATCATCGGATCGTATGGCAGCGAACCATAACCAGGTCAGCAACTGGTCAGGTCACGTCGATATACGCACGGCGCTTAAAGGTCCGCTTCTGGCCTTCCGAGCCTCGAAGCCGCCATTCCGCTTTCGGCCCCAAAACGGTCACGGATTGCGCCACCAAGGATCGGCTGTCAAACCGGGAGATCGGTTCAAATGACGTTGTCATCTGCGCGCTCTGTATCGGATCCCATTCTCGGATAAGAACTCGATTCCGGCACCTTCCAGGGCATGCCTTATACTCGTCAGATTGTTGGCGATCGGCATACGCGCCCCGCGTTCAAAATCTGCAATCGTCTGTCGAGCAACGGTCGCTACTTCAGCTAACTGTTCTTGGCTCCATCCAAGCATCGCGCGAGCGCCACGACACTGCTCTACCGTTAGCGCACGTTCCATTCTATCAATCCGAT
This sequence comes from Mesorhizobium norvegicum, assembly GCF_004919685.1. GTDB lineage: Bacteria > Pseudomonadota > Alphaproteobacteria > Rhizobiales > Rhizobiaceae > Mesorhizobium > Mesorhizobium norvegicum. The sequence goes on from NZ_SMYZ01000064.1 coordinate 25,866, forward strand.
TGACGTCAATCAATTTGTATAAGATGATGTTTCCCCTATCGGCCGAGCTGAGCGCTAGCACGCCCAGCCCGACCTAACCACAACCAAGCTATGAGGAGCTCGGATCATGACTGATTCCGACAATAGCACGACTCCGCCTCTCGTCACCCGCAGGAGGATGCTTGTAGGAACGGCAATTGCACTTGCGGGATCAAAGCGCAAAGCATTTGCCGGCACCGATTTAGAAATAGACCTATCCGCCGATCCTGCGATTGCGGCGTGGGGCAAATGGCAGGCAGCACACCAGCGGACCGAGCGGCTGTGCCGTCAGCAGCAGCGTCTGGAGCGCAAGCTTGCCGAAACGGTCGGATTTCCTTGCACGACTGTGCGGCTGCACGACGGAGAGAACGCAAGGCTGTATTCACTTGAGGCGCTTACCGAGATGCTCGATATAGCTCCAGCGGAATCGGCTGTTCGTGGGAAGGCCGAAGCCGATTTTGCGGCTCATCAGGCGCACTGGGATGCCGCCGACAGGGAGATTGGCTACTCGGCGACATTGCGCGCCGAACGCGAGGCCGCCGATCGAGCAGAGGACCTGCTTGAGCTGTTGTCGAAAACCCCCGCAGCGTCCCTTGCCGGTGTGGCAGCCAAACTTGATGCCGTGCTGAGGGAAGGGCAGTCTTCGCAAGCCGATACTGAGTTTCCTTGGCCCCAGATTCGCTCGGCATTCGACGATATTGGTCGGATTAGCCGGCAAGGTGGGCTGAGTCAGATATTCGGCCCTGACGGATCGTAAGGCACAAGGCGAAATACCGATTTGGGTTTGGAGTGTCGGCGCACCTTCGTGCTGGCTTGCCTAATTTCTAACTCGAAGGACCAATGCCAAGGGGGCGCAATGCCACGGGCGGGCCGTGTAGACCCGCCGATATGCACTTCTCCACGATCGCAGACAGGAGCCAATTGAGGTCGGCAGCCTTCGGCAGCATCCGAATGCCCGCCTTCGATAGCTCACATAATGCCTTGTATCGGCTAGCAATTTTGATTTGGGCAGAGACAATGGCGGAATGTCAGCCTTTCCACTTCGCAGGTCGACGGAGCTCACCGGTCTATTCGACTACGCCGTACCTAGTCGCTGTCCAAAATCTAACCGAGCGAAACGGTACAAGAAGGAGTGGCAACCGGAAATCCTCGACGATTGGTCCGATCCTATTCCCATTTCGGAGCGAGAGTTGGACCTGTTTGAGGTTCACTGCTCCGATCTGCTTGATGAAATTTTTGGAGCTAGAAACTGACCTGACGAGAGGAGGCCGCTCATGAATGCCAAAGCGAGCTCCACCTTGGCTATATCCGGCCGAGCCGCGCTTTATCTCCGCGTATCGACCGGCCGGCAGGCTGAGCACGACCTTTCAATCCCCGACCAGCGTCGCCAGCTACAGGCCTATTGTCAGACGAAGGGAATTGCGGTGGCGACGGAGTTTGTTGAGCCAGGTGCGTCGGCGACCGACGACAAGCGGCCCGAATTCCAGAGAATGATGGACGCTGCATCGCAACGCCCAGCGCCCTTCGACACTATCATTGTCCACTCGTTCTCACGGTTCTTTCGCGATCAGTTTCAGCTCGAGTTCTATGTCCGACGGTTGGCGAAGAACAATGTTCGGCTGACGTCAGTTACACAGGATCTCGGCGACGATCCCATGAGTACCATGATGCGCCAGATCATGGCGCTATTCGATGAGTATCAGTCCAAGGAGAACGCCAAGCATACGCTTCGGGCTATGCGCGAAAACGCTCGGCAGGGTTTCTGGAATGGGTCCAGACCACCCTACGGCTACCGGACCGTGGCCGCCGAGCAACGTGGCACCCGGACCAAAAAGAAAATCGAACCTGACCCTCTCACCGTCGACCATGTCCGCTTGATGTTTCGTTTGGCGCGTGCCGGCGACAGCGATAACGGCCCGATGGGAGTGCGTCAGATCGCCAGCTATCTGAACAATCGCGGGATTCGGACACAAACCGGAGGCCGGTGGGGTCTCGGAGGAGTCCATCAGGTCCTTACGCGCTCGACCTACATCGGGCGACATCGTTTTAACGTCAGCGGCAAACGGAAGGGCGTTGAGAAGGCTGCGGAAGATGTCGTCGAAGTCGAGGTGAAGCCGATCATCGAAGAGGATGAATTTAATACCGTACAGGAGCTTCTTAAGTCGCGAAGCCCGCAGTTGCGGGCGCCTCGATTCGTGAACAGCCCGATGCTCTTGGGTGGTGTCGTGTTCTGCGAGGACTGTGGAGGTGCGATGACCCTGCGCACCTCGGGAAAGGGAAAACAGTATCGATACTACACCTGTTGCACGACCGCCCGGCAGGGACAGACCGGTTGCAAGGGTCGAACAATGCCGATGGAGAAACTCGACGAATTGGTCGCGAACTATGTGGAACAGCGACTTTTGAACCCAGCTAGGCTCGAGGCGTTGCTGTCCGGGTTGCTACGACGAAGGGCAGAGCAAAACAATCGCGAGAAGGACCGGGCCGGCGATCTGCGACGACAGGCTGCTGACGCCGAGGGGAAGCTCACGCGACTTTATGAAGCGATCGAGAACGGTCTGGCTGATTTGGCGGATAGCAACCTCAAGGGACGAATCGCGGAGTTGAAGAGAATTCGGGATGCGGCCAACGCCGATGCCGAGCGCGCGATGGACCGAGACAGCCATGCGGTCAAGATAACGCATGAGGCGGTTGCGCGGTTCGCAGAAGCTGCCACGCAGCGACTCCGGGATGGGGACGGAAGCTTTAGGCGTCACCATCTGCAAACGCTGGTGCAGCGAGTTGACATTGGAGCTGAGCGGATTCTGATCAAGGGATCAAAGGCTACGCTTCTTCAGACACTTGTAGCGTCAGGCGAAAAGCCTGGCGTGTGCACGGCGGGGCGCGAAGTTCGCAGTTTTGTACTGAAATGGCTCCCCGGGCCGGATTCGAACCAGCGACCAACCGGTTAACAGCCGGTTGCTCTACCACTGAGCTACCGGGGAACGGAGGCTCTTATGTGAGTGGCGCAGCCTATAGCTGCCCTTTTCGGCTTTGCAAAGAAGCATTTCGCATTTTTCCGAGGCTTTTTCGCGCAGGGGTTTCTCGCAATCGTCGGCGGATGCCCTCATATTAGCCGTCTTGCCAGGGATACGGAACCGAAAGCGCGGCTGCGGCTTTGGTTTAGCGGTGCTCCTGAACGATCAAAACGGATTAACCTTTCGAGACGATGACAGCACAAGACAACCAGATGCCGGCGCGAAAAATCTCGGTTTTCGGGCGTGAGTTCAAGATGCCGCGCTCGCGCGGGCTCAGAATCACCATCGGCTTCCTGCTGACCATCGGCGGCATCCTCGGATTCCTGCCGATCCTCGGCTTCTGGATGGTTCCGCTCGGATTGCTGGTGCTGTCCTATGAGTTCGCCATGGTGCGCCGTCACCGACGCCGCTTTGTCGTCTGGTGGGAACGGCGCCGCCGACCGGATTGACGTTCGGTAGCGGAAGGGGCCGCTTCAGCGGGCGGCGTGCTCTTCCAGTGCTTCGTGGATCTGTTTGAGAATTACCGCGGCTGAGGCAAGCCTTGCCCTGTTGTGCGGCGACAGGCTGCCCGCACCTTCGATGGACAGGCGATCGATGGCGTAGTGCAAAAGCTCTCCGCACTGCGGCAGAGACAGGCTGGCCGACGCGTTCTTGTCTTTTACCACCGTTGCCTGATGCATGTGTTTGCCTCCTGGCGTGCTCAACGCATGGGCCGTGGATGCGTTTCTTCCAGCGACAAGCCATGCTTAACAATCCGCTAATATGCCGTTGTGTTGCCTGGGTAATGAGGATTTGACGGATGCTGCCCTGAACTGGCGCAGAGGAAACCGTTCGGAATGCACGGTGGCCGCTTGACGGCATTTTCGCCGCAACCTATTGGAACCGGGTGGAACGCCGGGAGCAACGAGGCCTCGTGGCGGAGTGGTTACGCAGAGGACTGCAAATCCTTGCACCCCGGTTCGATTCCGGGCGAGGCCTCCATTCTCAAGCGCGGCGGACGCTTGATGAATGATTTTGTTCGATAATTTCCGCAGGTGTGGCAGCCGGAACCGAACCGGTATCCGCAGGGTGTGGCAATACGTTCCCGATTTCACCCCAGTCGATGCGCTCGACGGCCTGCCTGGCGAGCCGGGATTGCTGCTTGCGGGCGGTGTAGATTTTTGAGGTTTTGCCGTCGTCCCAGCCGAATAGCCCGTCCATCATCGAATCAGTGGCTTCGTTTTCGGCGATCTTGGTAGCCAGACCCTTGCGCACCGAGTGCGCCGTCAGATGGGGTAGGCCGGCCTGGTTGAACCATTCCGACACCCTCTGCGATAGGCCCTTGATCGAGAACGGGTGGCCATAATCGGTCATCATGTAGTAGAGGCCGGCGATCTTGTGCATGTCGAGCACGAGCGCGAGAATCGGATGGATCGGCACCTCGAGTGTCTTCGGCCGGCGATTCCTGCCCTTGAAGACACGGAAGATGAAGATGTCCGCGCGGCGGTGTCTTGGACCGATCGCCTGCAGGTCGGAGACGCGGAAGCCGACATACATCAGCAGCGTCAGAGCCAGCACGGCCTTTGAACTGGTGCCATGGTGCCGGACATAGATGCCGATCTCCTCGCTGGTGATGGTCTCATGCCCGTCCGTCTTCTTGCGGTACGACCGGACGAATCGCGCGGTGTTGACCTGCATGATCGGCACCGGCTTGCCGTCCCGGCCGTCGCGCGTGGTTTCGAACACCTGGCGAAGGACCTTCAGCCGCTCATCGGCGGCGAAGGGTGTATCGGCCTTGCGGTTGCGGAGCTTCTGGATGTTGTCGATCGTGAGCTGCTTCAACGGCATGTCGGCGAAAAGATCATCGCCGCCGGTCTTCACCGGCTCCAGCAACATCGAATCGATGATCTGCCGCCGCTTGGCCTGCGTCGTTTTGTCCAGCTTCAGAAAGGCGTCCGACTTCACATACAGCACGCACAGCCAGCGGAAGCTGTTCGGCAGTGGATGGCCGGGCAGGGTGGCCTTTGCCGAGGGCTTGGGCGTCTCGCCTTTGTCGACCTTGTTGCGCGCTGTCCAGTATTCGGTGGAAAAGGCTTCCGATTCTGGATCGTCGGGAAGGCGGCAGACCCTCACGCCCTCGAAGCGGAAATAGTATCGCATGCGACCATGCCGCGATTTGTTCGCCTCGATATAGGGCAGGTCGATCGTCGCCAAATCTTCCATCAGTCGGCGTCCCACCGTCCCGGCTCGCCGTCCTGCTCCTGCTGCTCGCCGTCAGTAGGCCACTCGGCAAGCGCGGCGTCAATCTCGGCAACCCGCCAAAGCTTGCGGGAATGCCAGACGCGTGGCCTGGGCAAAAGGCCTTCCTCGACCATCTGCAGCACGCTTGTGGGGCTGACGTCCATGGCGATCGCCACCTTGGTCAGCGACATCGCGATGCGCGGTACGGAGGCTCCCAGGGGCGTGGTGTCGTGTTTCACGGGCTGGCCTTCCGGATGGCGTTGCCGCTGGTGATCATTGCATAGCCGTCGACGAACTCGACCCGGATCGAGTTGAAACGGGCCATAGCAGGCCGTCCGAAGCCCGCCAGAGCGAACGAGGCGGTTCCGGCGCGGCTTCGTGCCGTGACCGCGCAGCGTTCACCCTTGCGGCTCTGGCGATCCCAGCGGAAGATATAGGGCAGGGCGGTCAAGCCGGCCTCCAGTCCCAAAAGCCTTGCGCTCCCTTGGCGGGCTGGATCGGTTGCAACGCCTCGATATCGGTCAGCGGCCACGCCCAGTTCGAGTGTGCGTCACGATCGCTGTCGTTAAGCTTGGCGCCGAATTCCGAGACGATCTCGAAGGCGCGCGCCGGCTGGCCGAGCACGGCCGTGCCGACAATCGAGGCGAGCGGTAGGGCAAGCGGGTTGGAATGCCAGCGCTCTAGCATCTCCAGCGCCTCGGGCTTCAGCGCTGTCGACCAAGCCTCGGGCGAGCGTAGGCGGATGATCAGGTCTGCAAGCTCCGCCTTTTTGACCGGCCGGGCGCCGGCATGGATAGCGATGCGCTGGCCGCGCAGTGAGACAGGAGCCGGCCAGCCTCGAAACTCATAGGGCTTGACGCCAGCGATGATCAGCGTTGCCCATGGCTGCCAAATGGTCAGGGCTTTCACGGCGACACCTCTGGACGATGTGGATCCTGCGTTGAGGGGGTGAGCGGTTCCGCAATCGCTTGCCAATGGGTGTGATATCCGGGCCATCCGCCAACATTGGCGCGCATGAGTTTCTCAACGCCATGCGCGCGCAGCTCGACTTCGACGGTTTGTCCGCAATCAAGTGGGCTTCCTACATACGGCGCCTCGGCGATTGGGAAGCGCCACCAGAGAACGGGGCCGTCCTCTTCCGACCATTCATCGGCAGGTCGCAGCACCGAGCTTTGCGGGGCCGGAATGGCTGCGAGATCTGCCGTTGCGGGGATGGTGATGAAGCGGGCGAGGCGCTGTGCAATAACGCTCGCTGTGATACGCGCGTTCGGTAGCGGCGCATTTCCGTACCAGTCCGCCACCATTTCGGCGATCGATTCCGATGCTCTGTCGATGTCGAGCGCCTTCACTGCTACCGGCGCCACCTCTTTGCTGATCGTCATAGAAGCCTCCCTTGGGGCCTAGCAGGGCGTGAGCAATCCTGGCATGTGTGCTGCCACTCGCCGGCGACCTTGGCGAAGATAAAGCCTTCGCGGCGAGCGTCGGACACCATCACGTCGAACTCGTCGGCCTGATAGGTGCGTGTCTGGCTGGTGCCGCATTCGCAGACGATCTGCTGCTGGCCGGCTTCCTTCTCGATCGTCATGGCGCTGGTCCGGCTTTGGAAAGATGCCCCTCTATCCACGCCCGCATCTTTTCGAAGCGCTCTTCCGGCGTGATCCTGATGCTTTTACCGTCCTCGTCATGCCGGATGTAGCCATTCTCGTCGGTCGACCAACTCCAGTACTCGTCGTTCATGTAGACGATCTCCTGCGCCAGCGGCGCGGCGATGCCGAAGGTGCCGGCGATGGCGTCATAGTTCTCTGGGTCGAGCTTGCTCATGTCGACGCCACGGGCGCGGCCGACCGACCCGATGGCGCAGACCTGGCCGCCTGCCTCCAGTTCGCTCGCGACGAGCTTCTTCTCGGGCAGCGCATCCATGGCGGCCAGCATTTCGCGCAAGAATGCCTGGCCACGCTTGCCACGAATGGCGCTCTTGACCGTGCCGCGCCACATGATGTGCCGCCATTGGTCGTCCATGTCCTCGACGTAACCTGACCTGCTCATCAGCCCGGCGCCTATTGCAGCGCGTGGTGGCTGCCGGCGCGGCCGAGGCCGGACGCCTTGGCCAGGGCCGAACGCTTCTGCGAATAGTTCGGCGCGACCATCGGATAGTCGGCGCCGAGGCCCCATTTGGAGCGGTATTCGTCCGCCGTCATGCCGAGTGCTGCCAGATGGCGCTTCAGCGATTTGAAGGGCTTGCCGTCGTCAAGGCAGATGATGTGGTCAGGAAAAACCGAGCGCTTCGGGTTGACGGCCGGCACGGGGGCCTCGGTCGGTTTTGCCGGTTCGCCGGCCAGCTTGCGCACCGCGGCGTCGACGCTGGCGATGAGATCCGGCAGGCCGGCGGCCGGCACCGGGTTATTGCTCACATAGGCCTGGACGATGCTGGCGGTGAGTTCGGTCAGTCTTGCGGTCATTGCAGTTACTCCACAGGTTGCAGGTTGGGAAAGGCTTTGTGCTCGATTCCGTCGAGCAGGCGGCCGGCGGCTTTCTTGCCGACGCGGAATGTCAAGTGACCATCAGAGGTCGATGCGAACTCGACGCCACCATCTGCAAAGGCGTGCCTTGGCGCCTGTTGGGGGGTGCCGCCGTAGTGCAGTTTCATTCGGCCCGGTTTGACCGCCGTCGCGCCGTGGACCTTTCCGTGGCCCGGGAGGTTTTGTCCGACGGGCAGATATTCGCCCCACTGCTTGAAGAAGAACGCCTTGCCAGTTGCGGTGCAATCGTCGCGGATCCTACGCGGTGCATTTGGATGCATAGGGCGCGCTTTCGGGCCGCTCTCGCCACCGGCGATGATCATGTCGAGGCCGGGAATGCTGGACCTCGGTGCGCCGCCCAGCGCATCGATCGTGAATTCAGCCTCGCGGACTTCAGGATGGTCGATGAAGGTGCCGGCGCTGGTGCCGAGCGAGATCCGGCGGAAGTTGATCTCACTGAGCAAGGGCTCGGCCGAGACGAAGCGGATCGCTGCCGGGGTGAACAACAGAGACGAAACGCGCTCGTCCGCTTCCTGCTGGCGCTCGGCGGAGACGCCAAGCCAGACGTTCGGCAGGGGCCATGCCGGTGCCGGGCATCCGGCTGCTTCTTCTGCGAGCGATGGCATAAGGCACCATGCGCGAAACTGAGCGTCGGAAGGCGTCCAAGCGCGGATCCTGCCGATGCCTTCGGTCAGATATTCCCGCATGCGCGTCGCGCGCTTGGTCAGCACCTGGAACGTGTGCTGAGGGGCGAGCGCCATAATGGCGAAGACGCGGTCGATCCACTCGTCTGGCACGTCCTCGTGGAAGAGATCGCCCATGGAGTTGACGAAGATGCGGCGCGGCGCGCGCCAGGTTAGCGGCTGCAACAGGGTCTTTTCCGGCGCCAACGCCAGCTTGCCGGTCCAGATGGTGTTGCCGTTCACCTTCTTCGTCGTGCCGGCGTAGTGCTTGGCGCCGCCCATTGCCTCGATGCGGCCGGCCATCTTCATGGCGTAGCAGTTGGTGCAGCCGGGCGAGACGATGGAGCAGCCGACAACGGGGTTCCACGTCGCGTCGGTCCATTCGATGGCGGATTTGTCAGCCATTATGCCCAACCCTTCAAATCGTCAGCGTCGTCCAGAACGGCGTCGATCATCTTCTCGTCGCTCACAGTCTCGACGATGAGACGAGCCAGCCGGTTCGGATGCATATTTCGTTTCGCCGCGTGCGGGCCCAAAGCGTTGAGCACGTCGATCGGAAACAAGACCGTGCGGCATAGTTCTTCGAGCGGGCGAGGCGCGCGCTTGGCGCGGCCGGCAGAATGCTCCAGCGCCGAGACGGTCGTCGTCTTTATGCCGATGCGTGCCGCAATCTCCGCCGTCGAGATGCCCTGCCTGCGCAGCGCCAGCACGGCATCTGTCCGACTTGGGTAGCCGAGGGTTTCTATCCGGACGCCCATCAGCGCGCCCCTTTCCGAAGTTCAGAGAAGCGCTCGATGGCGTGCTGAAGGCTGGCCTCGCCCAATCCAACAGCGACCGCAGGGGCAAGGCCGTAGTGCTTGTTCAGAATTTCCATCATGCCGAGCTGGACGGTTTCAGACAAAACCATCAGGTCAGAATAAGATGCTCCATCCTTGATGGCGGAGCCGACCACATCTCGGACGAAGCGCTCGGACAGCAGGTTGTGCATGCTGGTTCTGTCAGCCATTCCAGTGTTTCCCCATGATCTCTTGAACGGCGTTGACCAGGCGATCAGCGGCGATGCCACCGTGTTCGCGGGCGGTAAGGGCGGCGTGGTAGCGGTCGATCGCGCTGGAAATCTTCGTCAGCGCCTCACCGGTTTCGAACGCTGCTTTCGATGAAGCGATGTGGCGCATGGCGCGCTGGGTCGATCGGCCATCTGCCTGCATCAGGGTCTCCGGGCCGTCCTGAAACATCGGTCGGCCGTAGGCGTCGAACGACACCACGGTGATGAAGGCCGAGGGCCTGGCTTCCATGAACTCGCGCAGCGTCTTCGTCGTCAGTGCAGCGGGGAAAGGACCCTTGCCTTGAGGGACGCAACCAGGTTCGCGCAGTTCGAGCCAAAAGGCGGCCTCGTCAGCCATTCCGCTTCTCCTCCAGCCCTAGGCTGCGCATCAGATGAAAACTGTCCGCCCAGCCGGCATGGCCGGTCCATGCCGCAAGGAACTTTTGCAGCCGGTGATGATCGCCGGCGGCGCGGTAGGCCCTGATCTTGCGGCGGGCGCGGGTGACGCTGTCGCGGCGCAGCAGCTTGTGCGTGGCCCAGATGCGGTAGCCGACGAAGTTGACGCCGCGGGCTACCGGCTGGATCGACCATTTGGAGAAGCGCAGCCCGAGCTGCCCACGCGACAGCGCCTCGATCGACAGGCGGACGCGCTTCAGGTGTTCCGACGAACGGCCAAGAATGACGATGTCGTCCATGTAACGATACCAGTGGCGCTCGCCGAGATCCTGCTGCAAATGCCGGTCGACGATGCCGCCATAGACGTTGGCGAATATCTGCGACACCAGGCTGCCGATCGGCAGGCCGATGCCATGGCGCGGCAGCATCGCCTCGATCAGGCGTAGCGTGGCCCGGCACGAAATCTTGGCTTCGATCAGCCGCCACAGCACAGCACGGTCGATCGATGCGAAGTATTTGGAGAAGTCGGTTTTCAGGACGAACAGCGGCTCCGCCTGGCCGGAAGGATTGGGTCGCGTCAGCCGCCTGATGTCGCCCTGCAGCATGCTCGCCGCGACATGGGTGCCTTTGCCCGGCCGGCAGGCGAAAGTGCGTGGAAGCAGGGTTGCGTCAAAAATTGGCGCGATGACCTGGAATAGCGCGTGCTGAGCGATACGATCGCGGAAGGGCAGCGCCGAGATGGTGCGCAGCTTGGGATCGAAGATGTTGAACTCATGTGGCTCGCCCTGGACATAAGTGCCGTCAGCCATTTCGAGGGCGAGCGATTCGAGATTGAGCGCGGCGAACTCCTTGAACTCCAGCCTGGCCGGGGTCAGCCGCTTGCCACGCGACGTCAGCCGCAGCGCCTCGAGCATGGTTGCATCGGCGGTGATCGCGCCGATCAGGTTGCGATGCTTCTTGCCCATCATCATAACTCCGCTTGCCGGTCGCGGGTTTCGACGGGCGTTGCCCGCTACTCCCCGCTGTACCGGACCCAGAAGTGTGTTCGCCGAAGCCGGATGACCGGGCTGACCACCCCAGCGCATCCGCCGAGAGGCGGATGTCGCTTGGTGAAAGGGCCGGCGGGGCCATGACCCAGAAGAACGCCGAGCCGGGAAAGGGTCGTCACTGCGGCCGCGCGCCGAGATGTTCTCGTTCGAGTTCTCGGGCCAGTAGTCCAAGTTCGCGTACCGGGAGCCGGCGTTGTCGCCGACCCACGAGCCGCCGAAGATGGAAGCGCGGGGCGTTTCCGGGTCGCCATCGTGGCCCCAGTCCCAGAGGTTTCCTGATGCCTGCATGATGCCGCGCTGCGAGGTGCGGGCGGCGTCGAGCCCGTTCACCTTCGGGTCGCGATCGGCAGCAGTCTTTTCGGTGACCCCAAGGGCAGCAACGCGGAACTCGTCATAGGACAACAGTTGCTTGCCGTGATGCGCCATGATCGCCGCGGCCGTGGCGTAGTCGAGCGCCTTGGCGAGGCCGGTTCCGCCGACCGCTTGCGGCAGGTCATAGCCGTCGGCGATCGTCTCGCCGTACCGGCTGGTGCCCTTGTCGCGATGATTGACGCCGAGCTTGTAGATGTCGACCCAGACCTTGGCGCCACCGGGCAGATCGACCAGAGCCATGCCGCGCGGATCTGGGCAGGCCGGGCGAAAGCTCAAATCCCAGCAGGAGAACGGGTTGATCGCCGGCTCGCTGTCGCCGCCGGTGCGGCCGGTGGCATTGCCGCCCGGTGCGTAATGAAAACCGCCGAACTGGAGCAGGCCCTCAGTAACGCGCTCGCCATCCGGAACCGCCGTCACCGCGCCGTCCTCGTCGGCGTAGATGGCGAGGTCGCGGCCGGCAACCAGGCCGGCTGCTAGCAGCGTGATTTCATGGTCGCTGACGTTCTCGACGCCGCCGGCGCCGACGTTGATGATCGTGCCGCCTTTCAGGAAAATGCGGGTGCGTCCTTCGACGCGGAAGGCCGGACTGTTCGGATCGGCCTTGGTCAGGATGGTTGGCAAGGTGCTGGGTTTCAGCGCTGCGGCAGTCATCGTTTTCTCTCCTTTTTCAAAACAGTTGGATGGCGGGGCTGGCTCGCTACGAGCGCATTCCCCAGATGAAAAGCCCGCCGGCGATGGCCAGCACGGCGGCGATGAAGCCGACCAGGATGCGGCGCATCATGCGCGTGTCGTGCTGGTCGTCGCAGTTTTCGCCGCACTGGCATTCGGGCCAGAACCGGCAGACGATGTGCGGCTTGCCGCTGGCATCGCAGACGCGGTCATAGCCGCGGGCGACATGGTCGAGCGGCGCACTCATGCTGGTTCCTCGGTCAGTTCGCGGCGGATGTCCTCGGCCAGGTCAGGCCGCCGCGTCGCCTCGATCAGGATCAGCGGCCAGCGGCAGGCCAGCGCCTCGCGCTGCGTTTGGCTCAGCTCCAGCAAGGCCTGCTCTTCGATCATGTCGCGGCCCATCAGCATTGCCCCTGTGGCTTGGCAGCCATCAATTCGGCGTAGCGGGCATGAATGCTGGAGCGGTCGAGAATTTCAGATCGTAAGCCCAGCAGATCGGAGACTTCACGGCGGACGCCGCCCAAAGTGTCGGCTTCGTCGTCGGACAGCATGCGCGTCGGCCAGCCCTTTACGTAGAGCATCGGCTTGGTGATGCGCTTCTCGGCGGTCGTCCTGGCGGCGGCCACGCGCTTGGCGTCGGCAAGCGCCGCGCGGCCTTCGGCGGCCAGTAGATGCGGCGCCACGTCGCCCAGCCATCGCGCGCCCTGGAAGGCGAAGCTGCTGGTCGATTCCAGCGCCACCATGCGGCGGTACAGGTCATGTGCCTCCGGCTGCGCTGCTGCTGCGGTCAAGTCGGCAAGGTTGGACATGATGCAGAACCGGCAGGAAACTCGGCTCATGCCGAAATCCCGATAGGCGGGGTGAGGTGGCAGCCCGCTGTGATCGATGAGGGAAAACACATCCTGCTCGGACCAGTCGGCGATCGGCCGCCAGCTCCAGATGCGCCCCTCGGCATCCGGGCTGGCGATGGTCGCCTTGGCGCGCTGGGCGCTCTCGGCGCGGCGAACGCCGGTCACGTTGATGATGGTCTGGCCAGGGAACCGGCGCTTCAGTTCAGCCGATATGATGTGGGTCTTGAGTTCGGATGTGCAGAACCGCATCGCCGGCGTCGACCAGCAAGGCACCAGTGTCACGGTCGACAGCGCCTCGTAGCGCATCTTGCTGCTGTCCCAGCGCGCTTCCCAGCGCTCCATCAGACCGCCCGCCTTGCGGCGAACAATGGCAAGTTCAATGCCGACATGGGCAGCGAGCTTGCGGCACATGGGCAGCGAGTCATTCCATTCGACCGAGCCGAGATCACTGTGGATCAGCAATTGTAGGCCGCGATGGCCGATGCCGCGCAGATAGCCGATGGTCGCCACCGCAGCCGCCTGGCTATCCTTGCCGCCGGAAACGCCGATCGCGACCGGTGCGTTGGCAGCCAGAAGGGCGGCGATCTCCGGTGTGGTTGCGATGCTGACCATCTAAGGGCGCGCCTCCAGTTCGGCGAGCACCTCGGAAAACGGCTTGCGCCCAGCGAGCAGCTGGCGGGTGATCCATGCTGCGACATCCGGCGAGGCGTCGGCGAGGGCGCTGAGGCGCTGGGCGGGGGTCATAGCGGAATGATCCGATTGCGGTTCGGACCAATGGGGTATTATATGTACCCGTGCATGTCAAGCGATACGGGTATCTTTTATACCTTCAAAATCGCAGGTACATGAATCATGCAGTTTGTTGGCATGGGATTTCACTGCGATCTGCGTTTGTTTTATTTCTTGTCGGTTGCCGTGGTTAGGGCGGCAGCCATGATTATGCCAGCGGCGGTCAACAGTTCGGCCACCTTGTGGCGCTGGGCATCGTTCAGGCCGGCCAGCGGCCGAAGAACCTCGGCGATCTGGGCTGCCGGATCGGGGGCAAAGGAATGCTCGAGCCTGGCCAGGATCTCGGCGTTCATCGAGCGCCCGGAATCGATTGCCGCATGCGCCAGACGGGTTTTCAGCGCTGGCGTCAGTCTGAGATTGTGGCGTGGGTCGTCACCTTGAGGCATGCGCCGTTTATGGCCGAAACCAAACAGCTTCGAAATGGTGCCAGATTGGTAGCGATGTGCCAAAAATGTGTCATCCCGCCATGAGTGTACGGAAAGGCTTTGTTGTGAATTGACAGACGGCTAATGAGAGCGTGTATTTGCTCGTTCAGGCATAAGAGTAAGAACAAATGGGCCAGGGGAAATCCAGACATGGAAGGGCATGCACTTTTACCAAGTGTTATGGTTAATCGCCGCGCACTTGTTTCGGCTATGATATTCGCGACAACGGCGGCCAAGGCTGGAAACCGGGCAATCACCTCGACCGAATATGTTGACGGCGCGGCACTTGCGCTTGCCGACGCGCTGCAGAAGATGCACGGCGGCGCGTGGGATGTGCACGTCGACCACAAGCATCACCTTGTGGCGGTGTCGATGCGGGTGAGTTCGAATTCGGCATAGGCCACGATCCGCTCGCGAACGACGTCGGCCGCATTGGCAATTCGCTGCATGAGAGCGCGCAACGAACGGGCAGCCTCGCCGTCATACGGTTCCTGGCGGGCGCCGATCTCCATATAGAGCCACACGGCAGACACGCCGAATAGGTCGGCATAGGCATTGCCGGCGGCGACACTGAAGCCGTTTCGCCCAGCTTCGTGGGCCTTGTAGGTGTTGACGTTGATGTTGAGGGCGTCGGCAACCGCCTTTGGCCCGGCGAAGCCGGCATCGGCCCTGACCTTTCGCAGGCGTGCGGCGCGCTGTTCGCGTTCAAGGCGTTCTTCATCGGTCATGGTGCAAAAAATACCCTAACAACAGGGTACAAGTAATGCCCTGCCGCTTGACAGGATGGGGGTATGATGTGTACCTCCTTACTCATGACGCACGCCGACGTTATCAACCTTTGGCCCAGCCTGACCGAATTCGCGGCCGATATCGCCGTTGAGTACGGCACCGCCAAGGCGATGCGCAGGCGCGAATCAATCCCGGTGGAATACTGGCCTGCCCTGATCCGCAAGGCCGAGGAGCGCCAGATCGCAGGGATAAACCCGGCCTCCTTGCTGGACGCTGCCGTGCCGCTTGCTGTCGAAGACCGCGAGAGCGCCGCATGAAAGACCTCGCCAGCCCATGCGCCAGCGCGCCGCGCGAATTTACGAAACGCCTGGTTCCACGTTACCCCACTGCGCAGGCCTCCCAAGCTTTCAACCCATGCGCAGAGCCTGCCGCGCCGGTCCGTGACACCTCCCGGGCCGGCGCGGCCTTTCACCATTTCACGGAAAGCTGTCCGCTCGCCGCCGCAGACGACCAGGCTGCGACCGCGCCGGAGCCTTCCGGCGTGGTCACTCTCTCGATCACCATCGCGCCCGCAGTCGCCTTGATCCTCAAGCTGGCGGGTGATGCTACCGGCCTTGCCGCCGACGAGATCATCGCGCGCGGCATCTGCACCTATGCCGACCGGATCGGCATCCCGTCGCTGGCCCGGCCGGCGGCCGATGATGTCGGCGACGATATCGGCGATGTGCCTCACTTCGTCCGGCGTGACCAGGGGCGCTTCAGCAGCGCGCGGGAAGCGCTGGGGAACAGAACTCAGGGGGTGCGGAAATGAGCAAGGCATGGAGGCCTCCGTAGGGCGCGTTGAACTGCCCGCACACTGAATCAACCACTTCCTGCCTGCACGGAATCATTTCTCCGGAAAAATTCCTTGACGGCTCTGCTTTGCCGGAAAGCTGCCATGTCCAAGCTCGATCCAGCCCTCTTCCTGACGACGCCGGAAGACCGCATTCGCATCAAGGCGCGCACCGAGCAGCTGATCAAGCTCGCCGGTGGACCGGGCGTGTTCCAGCACGTTGCAGGCGTGCCGACCGACATGCTGTCGAAATACGGTTCGCGCTCGGAGCCGAACTTCATCAACGCCGCCGTCATCGTCGCTCTCGACCGCCAGTTGGGCGCGCCGATGATGATGGAGGAACTGGCGAATATGCTCGGCTACACGCTCGTGCCGCTCGAACCGGAAAAGCCGGAAGCTCTCAGTGTCGAGGATCTGGCCGACCTCCACAAGGAAACCAGCGAGGCGGTCACCTCGCTCGCGGCCGTCGTCACCAGTCGCACCGACATCGCCGCGGCGAAGCGTACGGCGGTTCGCGAGATCGACGAAGGAATCAGCTCGCTCTATCGCGCGCGCCGGAAGGTGGCGGCGTAGATGACCGGGACCATGGCCTATACGCCGCATGAAATTGACGCCATCGCCGGGTGGCTGAAGGAAGACCTTTCGGCCTCGCAGGTCGCTGCGGAACTCTCCAGCCTTCGGCAATGCGCCGTAAGCCGCAATGCCATCATCGGCATCGTCCACCGCAACGAGACGCTGGCCGCGATCGGCTTCAGCCGCGCCGGCCATGGCGGCGGCCCTAACAAGGCGCTGCCGCGCAGACCGGCACCGCCGGCAAGGCCGGAAAAGACGCAGCGTTTCGAGCCTGGCGCGCGGCGCTATCGCGATCTGTCGCATGCCGAGAAGACGCGGCTGCATCCGGAATATCTGCCGAACAGGGCCTTTCTCGACGCCACCCTCGACATGCCACCCATCGACAAGGATCTTCTCATGTTGCGTGCCCCGACGCCGCCGCCGCGCCCAAAGCCTGTCATCAAGCCCGCCGTCTACGATGCCGGCAGCCGGCGTCTGCCGATCACCGAGCTTGCCAAGGACCAGTGCCGCTTTCCGGTCAACGATGCGCCGCCGGGCGGACTGCATCTGTTCTGCGGCGAGATAGTCTCCGGCGAGACCTCCTATTGCGCCCACCACGCCGCCCGCTGCTTCGGCGGCTTCTCGGCGAGGGCCGCCAGTCGATCGAGCGCAAGCAGTTCGCCTTCGACGTGTCGCCCAAGGTGCACGAGGCAGTGAGCAAGCGTGCGCGCGAAAAGAGCCTGTCGCCGACGGGCCTTGCCAAGCTGCTGTTCGAGGCCGGCTTTGCCGCGCGCATCGGACAGGAGCGGGCCGCGCCGGTCGATGATGCCGAGCTCGATGCGCAGGTGACGCTGGTTTTCGCCTGCGCCGGGCAGGGCGATGTGGCCGCCATCGCCAAGGCGACAGGCGTCAAGCCGCAGACGGTCAGCAGAATTCTCGAAGCGTGGCGCCGCAAGGCGTGAGGTGAGTGCCCGCGCCGGGCTTCGGCGTTTTCTGGTCGGCTCGGGGCGCGCTTCGATGAGACATCCCATGCATTCCTTTCCGGCGTCCTGCGCCGTCGGCTTTGCCATCGGCGGCATGGCGCTCGGCATCGTCGCGATGAGCGCCGGCGAAAGCTGGCCGCATGACGCCTTGCCAACGGCCGCCATGCCGCAGGGCTGGTCGTACCCCTGGCAGTGCTGCTCCGGCCTCGATTGCCGGCAGGCCAAGACGGGTGAAATCGGCGAGCGCGCCGACGGCTATCACACGCCGTCCGGCGAGGTGATCCCTATGACCGACAAGCGCATCCGGCAATCGCCGGACGGCGAGTTCCACTGGTGTGCGCACCAGGGGGGGGGCGAGGCCGGAAAGACGATCTGCCTGTTCGTGCCGGGTCGGGGATCGTGATGGGCGCTGTCGACTTCATCCCAATCTCGCAGCTCTCCGCCCGCCATAGCGAGGGCTGGCGCCTGGTGCAGCCGCTGGAGCCGGACGACTATGCGGCACTGATGCAGGCGCCGGGCATGCCGGAATCCAACAAGCATCTGGCGGCGGTCGCCCGCAACCAAGCACGCTTCGGGCAGGCGTCGCCAAGACAAGCCAAGCGTCAGGATCGCCTCGACGACGAGGTGCACGAGCTGCGCGAGCGACTAGCGGCATTCAGCGGCGGCGACGACCTGCAGACCGCGCGGCGCCGTTTCGGCCTCAACAAGGCCGAGGCCACCATCTTCATGATGCTGGTGCAGCGCGGCGTCGCCAGCTACGATCATCTGGCGAGCGCGCTCTATTCCTTCGACGCGCTGGAGCGCATCGACGATCTCGGCGAGGCGATCCGCAGCCATGTCAAGCGGTTGCGCCGCAAGCTCAAGCCGCACGGTCCCACCTTCACCACCAGCTACGGTTTCGGCTTCGAGATGAGCGAGCCGCAGCGCAGCGCCGCCAAGGTCGCACTGGCTGACGCGCGGGTGCCGGCATGAGCGATGCTTTTGCCGTGCTGCGCTCGACCCGGCTGCCGGCCGGTCCTGAAAAGGATGTGCAGGCCGCGATCGCCGATGCATTCGCGAATTGCGGCATCGCATTCGAGCGTGAGGTGAATCTGGGGGACGGCGACATCATCGACTTCGTCGTCGGCGACCTTGGCATCGAGGTCAAGATCAAGGGATCTCCGCGCGCCATCCTGCGGCAACTCCGTCGGTATGCCGCCCATTCGCAGCTGAGTGCCATCGCCTTGGTCTCCTCGGTCGCGATGGGAGTGCCACCTGCGATTGGTGCCAAGCGCTTGGACATTGTTTCGCTCGGGAGGGCGTGGCTTTGAACGCCCACGCGTCGCTCGAAACCTATGGACGCCTGCGATACCGGGCAGACCTCGGCAAGTGGCAGGTCGCCGGGCTGCCGCCGCATGTCTCGCTGGTGTTCAAGAAGGTATTTCCTCGAATTCCTATTCATCAGACGGGTGAGTTCTTCATCACCGACGGTGCCGCCGTATGTGCGGACCTTGTCTGGTTCACTCAGCGCTATCCGCTGGAGGTGCCGAGTGCCGACCGCGAGCGCGTTGAAGCCGGCCGGCAGCGCCATATAGACCAGCGCCTGGCCGTCGAAAGTCTTCTCGCCGACGACTGGCTGCCTTCGTCGATCGGCCGGTTTCGCGAAGGCGCGTCGCCTTACCCTTTCCAGGCACAGGCGGCTGCCGTCACCGCCAAGACCAGGCGGCTGCTTCTGCTGGACGATGTGGGCCTCGGCAAGACGGTCAGCGCGCTGGCGACGCTTGCCGAAACGTCGGCGCTGCCGGCGGCGATCGTCGTCCAGGCGCATCTGGCCGAGCAGTGGGTCGAGGAATACATCGAAGAGTTCACCACCTTCACCAGTCACATCATCAAGGGCACGAAGCCTTACAGGCTGCCGGCTGCCGATATCTTCATATTCAAGTATTCGAACATCGCCGGTTGGACCGACATCGCGGCGACGGGGAAGTTCCGGTCGATCATCTTTGATGAAATCCAGGAGCTGCGGCACGGTGGATCGACGAATAAGGGCCAGGCCGCTCGCGCCTTCGTCTCCAACACCGACATCCGCATGGGACTGACGGCAACGCCGATCTACAATTATGGATCGGAAATCTTCAACATCGTCGATCTTCTGGAACCTGGCGCGCTCGGCGGCTGGCACGAGTTCATCATCGAGTGGTGCACCTCGCACGGGTCGCACTGGGTGGTCAGAGATCCGAAGGCGCTGGGCACCTATTTGCGCGATCAGACGATCGCATTGCGCCGCACGGAATTCGACGTCGGCAAGCAGATGCCGCCCGTCAATGTCCTTATGCATGAAGTCGACTTTGACCAAAGCGTCGTCGACGCCGTCGAGGATGAGGCTCGCATTCTTGCGCAACGGGTGATGGGCGGTTCTTTTGTCGAGCGCGGCCAGGCAGCGCGCGAACTCGATATGATGGCTCGGCACGCGACCGGCATGGCTAAGGCGAAGTCGGTCGCAGCGCTGGCGCGCATTCTTGTCGAGGCCGGCGAACCGGTGCTGTTGGCTGGCTGGCACCGCGATGTCTACGACGTCTGGCTTGCGGCTTTGAGTGACCTCGATCCGGTCATGTATACCGGCAGCGAAACCACCTTGGCGAAGACACGGGCGAAAGCAGACTTCATCGAGGGTCGCAGCAAGCTGATGATCATCTCGCTGCGATCGGGCGCCGGCTTGGATGGCCTGCAGCGAGTCTGCTCGAAGGTGATCGTCGGCGAACTGGATTGGTCGCCGCAAGTCCACAAGCAGTTGATCGGTCGACTTCGCCGTCCGGGCCAGCTTCGCCAGGTCGACGCGATCTACGCCCATACCAACGGTGGCAGCGATCCTGTCCTTGTCGAGATGCTCGGGCTCAAGGCTTCGCAGTCGCAGGGCATCGTCGATCCACTGGCCACACTCCAGCAAGTCGATGCGCCTGATGATACGCGCATCAAGAAGCTGGCCCAATCCTATCTCGCGGGAGTCCAGTCGTGACCGAGCTCCTCCCGCATCCTTTGGCCGAACTGTTCCCGCTGCTGTCGGAGCGGGAAATGCAGGAGATGGCCGACGACATCGTGACCTATGGCCAGCGCGAGCCGATAGTCCTGCTGGACGGCAAGATTTTGGATGGGCGCAACCGCTATGCCGCCTGCCAATTCGCCGAGGTCGAGCCTGAATTCATCGACTATGCCGGCGACGATCCGCTCGGCTTCGTGCTGTCGCTCAATTTGCACCGCCGGCACCTATCGGAGAGCCAGCGCGCCATGGTGGCGGCGCGGCTGGTCGACTGGGATATCGGGATCAACCAGAGCACTGCCGGGTCAGCAAATTTGCCGACCCGGGAGGCAGCGCGCCGGCTGTCGATTTCCGAGCGCGCGGTGATCGCCGCCAAGCGCATTCGCGACCATGGCGCGGCCGAACTGATCGAGGCGATCCGCGACGGCCGCGTGTCTGTGCATGCCGGCGAGGCGCTGTCTGACCTCGCCGTCGAGGCGCAGCGCGAAGTGCTGGCACACGAGGAGAAAGAAATCGTCGCGCGGGCGAAAGAGATCCGTGCGGCACGGCAGAAGCTGCGCCACGCCGTGCGGCTGACGCATATGGACATGGTGCGCGACAACGGCCAGGCGGCAGCGCCGGGCAAGCTCAAGCGCACCTATCCGGTCGGCTATCTCGATCCGCCGTGGCAGTTCGGCGTGCGTTCGGAAGTGACCGGTCGCGAGAAGAGCGCCGAGAACCACTATCCGACGATGACGACCGACGAGATCATCGCGCTGTTGAAGGATCTCGATCCGTTCAGCGAAAACGCCGTTATCTATCTCTGGGCAACCAACCCGATGTTGCTCGACGGGTTGCGGGTGCTGGCCGAACTCGGCCTCACCTATGTCCATCACTGGATATGGGACAAGGAAGTCGCCGGCACCGGCTATTGGGGCCGCGACCGGCACGAGATCCTGCTGATCGGCCGCCGCGGCGACGTCGCCGCGCCCTTGCCCGGCTCGCAGCCCGAGACGGTGCACCGCGAGCGCAAGACAAAGCATTCCGCCAAGCCGGATTTCTTCGCCGAGACAATAGAGCGGCTGTTCCCAGGCATCGCCAAGATCGAACTGTTTTGCCGCGCGCCCCGGCCGGGCTGGGATCACTGGGGCTTTGAAGCGGGTCCATCGGAAGGTCCGGTGGACCTTCCGCCCGCCGAGAAGGCCGGGGAGATTGCGGAGCAATCGGGGTCCCCGGCAACGGATGACGAACTCTACCGCAAGGCCGTCGACCTGGTGGTGGCGAACGACAAGCCGTCGCCAAGCTTCGTGCAGCGCAGGCTGCAACTGAACTACAACACCGCGTCGGCCCTGCTGGAGCGCATGGAACGCGATGGCTATGTCAGCCCTGCCAACCTCGCGGGCAAGCGGACCATCGTGCGGCAAACGCCATCGGTAACCGCCGCCGAGTTGACCGAATTCAAGATGCTCAGTGCGATTGCCGGCGGCATCAAGGTCTCCGGCCCGCTGTTCGAAATCCTCACTGAACAGGGCCTGATCTGGGCCGGCAAGGAACTCACGGTCGGCGGCGCCAAGCGGCTCGCCGAACTGGGGAGGTTGGTCGACGCCGCATCCGATGGCGATGCCGTCAGTGTTGTTGGCGACAGGAAACGCGGCTTCGTCGATGCCTTGGCCGACTGGACAGAATTCAATCGGCTGAAGTTGCGTGATGACCTGAACGCGGCCGAAGCCGCGCGGCTCGCTGAACTCAAGCCGATCGTCGAAGCCGAGTTGGCGGCTGGCAAGGCTGAAGGGACAACGCCCCCCTCTGTCCTGCCGGACATCTCCCCCACAGGTGGGGAGATTAGGCAGCCGAAGCGTCGCGCCAAGAAGGCGGTGCCGGCGTGACCGAATTTACGAAACAACTGGCCTTCGCCCGCGCCGATGCGCTTGAGCTGCGGAGCTTGCTGAAGCGGACGGATCAAGTCCCGCCAGATCAAATGGCGGCACACCTCGCCGCCTTGCGCGTCCAGCACGCAATGATCGGCCGTGATCTGGACAAGCTCCAGAAGGCGGTGCCGGCATGAAGCGCACCGCCACCATCCACTTCGCCTGCAACGATCCGGACAACGGCCGGTTCGACGGCAAGACCGTGATGGCGAGCTATGGCGACGTCGAACTGGAATCGCCGGGTTGGAGGCCTTACACCTTCACCGAAGGGGCGGGTTTCATCCGCATTCACCGGTGCAAATTCGAGATTGTCGGGTCAAAAGACTGGGTCGGCAACTGGTGCTGGAACGCCTACACGCTGCGCCGCGCCGAGGCGAAGCGGCTGCTTCTGACCTTGCGCGCCAACGGCTGGCGCTGCACCTGTGGCCCTTGCCGATTCTATGAGTGGTTCAACCGCGAAGGTGTCTTCGCCAAGGCGGTGTCGGCATGAACGCGCTCGCCTCGATCCCCGACGATCCCTACCTCACCTTCCTGCGCGGCAAGATGCAGCTGGCCAAAGCCGACGGCTTCGACGTTGCGCTCGACGACATCAACCCGGCCGGCGCACCGCATTGCCGGGCGATCGTGCGCTGGGCGCTGAAGGGCGGCAGCCGCGGCATCTTCGCGTCGTTCGGCCTCCATAAGACTTTCATGCAGATCGAGCTGATGCGGCTGATAGGCAGGTTTGCGCCTGGTCTGCGGTTGATCGTCATTCCGCTTGGCGTGCGGCATGAGTTCTTCGCCGAGGCGGCGGAGCGATTCCAAGGCGAATTCGGCGTCACGTTGAAGTTCATCCGCAGCGACAGCGAGGTCGACGGCGACGACACGATCTACCTGACCAACTACGAATCGGTGCTGGCCGGCAAGATCGACGTCTCGCGCTTCGTTGCGGCCAGCCTCGACGAGGCGGCGGTGCTGCGCGGCTATGGAACCAAAACCTTCCAGACGTTCCTGCCGCTGTTCAAGGCTGTGCGCTTCAAGTTCGTCGCCACCGCGACGCCGTCGCCGAACCGCACCAAGGAACTGATCCACTATGCCGGCTTTTTGGGCATCATGGACACCGGCCAGGCGCTGACGCGGTTCTTCCAGCGCAATTCGGAAAAAGCCGGCGACCTGACGTTGTTCCCGCACAAGGAAGATGAATTCTGGCTGTGGGTGCACAGCTGGGCGGTGTTCCTGCAATCACCTTCCGATCTCGGATTTTCCGACGACGGTTATGTGCTCCCGCCGGTCACGGTGAACTGGCATGAAGTGCCGATCGACCATTCGACGGCCGGCGAGGATCGTGACGGGCAGGGCCTTTTGCTGCGCAATACGGCGCTCGGCGTCGTGCAGGCGAGTGCGGCCAAGCGCGACAGCCTGGCGGCGCGCATCGGCAAGATGGTCGAACTGATCGCGCAGGATCCGGAGGCCCACCGCATCCTCTGGCACGACCTCGAGGATGAGCGCCGGGCGATCGAGGCGGCGGTGCCGGGCGTGCGCTCGATCTATGGGACGCAAGGGCTGGAGGCGAACGAAAAGAACGCCATAGGCTTCAAGGACGGCAAGTTCCGCGACCTTGCCACCAAGCCGGAAATGTCGGGCGCCGGCAACAATTTCCAGAAACATTGCCACTGGGCGATCTTCGTCGGTGTCGGCTTCAAGTTCCATGACTTCATCCAGGCGGTGCACCGCATCGTGCGCTTCGGCCAGATGCAGGAATGCCGGATAGACATCATCTTCTCGGAAGCCGAGCGCGAGGTGCGCCGCAACCTCGAAGGCAAGTGGGCTGAACACGAACGCCTGATGGCACGCATGGCGGAGATCATCCGCCGCTACGGCCTCGACGGACTGCCGCTCGACGACGTGCTGTCACGCTCGATCGGCGTAGCGAGGCGCGAAGAGCGCGGCGAGTCCTTCGTGATTGCGCACAACGATGCGGTGCTGGAGGCGCGTCAGACGGCCAGCGCCAGCGTCGGCGAGATCGTCACCTCGATCCCGTTCGCCAACCACTACGAGTATACGGCGAGCTACAACGATTTCGGCCACACCGACAACAATGGCCACTTCTGGGCGCAGATGGACTTTTTGACGCCCGAGCTGCTGCGCATCCTCAAGCCCGGCCGGCTGGCCTGTATCCATGTCAAGGACCGGGTGCTGTTCGGCTCGGTGACCGGCGAAGGCGTGCCGACCGTGTCGCCGTTCCATGCCGAGGCGTTGTTCCACTACCTGAAGCACGGTTTTCAGTTCATCGGCATGATCACCATCGGTACCGATGTGGTGAAGGAAAACAACCAGACCTATCGGCTTGGCTATTCCGAAATGATGAAGGACGCCACCAAGATGGGCGTCGGTTCACCGGAGTATGTGCTGCTGTTTCGGCGGCCGCAGAGCGACCTCTCGCGCGGCTACGCCGATGAACCTGTCGAGCATGACAAGCCGCTGGTGATTGCCGCCGACGGCCGGCATGAGCGCTGGAGCGACGGCGACCGGCGGCCGCAAGTGCCGGGCAGCGGCTACACGCTGGCGCGCTGGCAGATGGATGCGCACGCCTTCTGGCCGTCTTCCGGCGACCGGCTGCTGACCACCGACGAGATCGTGCGGCTGGGGCCAAAGGCAGTGCGCGCGCTGTTCCAGAACATGTTCGAGGGCGCGGTCTATGATTTCGAAGCGCATGTACGGCTCGGCGAAGAGCTGGCGGCCAAGGATGCGCTGTCGAAGACCTACATGATGCTCGATCCGCCCTGCGCCGATCCGAACATCTGGACCGACGTGGTGCGCATGCACACACTGAACGGCGAGCAGGCGTTCAACAATCTGGAAAAGCATGTCTGCCCGCTGCAGTTCGACATCGTCGACCGGCTGATCGACCGCTACTCCAACAAGGGCGACATCATCTATGACCCGTTCGGCGGGCTGATGACGGTGCCCTATCGCGCCATCCTGAAAGGCCGCAAGGGCCAGGCCTCCGAACTGTCCGCCACCTATTTCCATGACGGCGCGCATTACTGCCGCAAGGCCGAAGCGCAGATGGCCGTGCCAACGATGTTCGACATGATGGGCATCGGCGACGAGCTGGAGGCGGCGGAGTGACTTCCGATCCCTCAATCCTCCGCGCCATGGCCCGCCTTCGCAAGGCGCTGGACAATCGCATGCGCATCGACGATCGCGCCGAGGAATTGTCCCTGCGCGAAAAGAGCCGGCCGATCCGCGCCGGCACGCTCGCCGCCTATGACACTGCTGGCCTCGGCCGCAAGCTCCGTCCGATGCTGGAGTATGACGGAAGGGGCTGGCGGGCGCTGGCCGACGAGATCGGCGTGACCTCGCCGGACCTGTCGCGCGTCATGGCCGGACAGGACATCGCGGCCGGGAAGATATTCGCCATCTGCGATTGGGCCGGGCTCGACGCCCGCGCCTTCTACCGCGCGCCGCGCGGTGCACCGAAGCCGCGCAAGCGCGCAAGGCCCGGCCTGTCCCACGGCAAGGTGTTTCACGGGAAAAGCACTGAAACAGGAATATTGTCCAATGTTTGAAAAGCTCATCCTGCGGCTGGCGCCGCGTCTCATTTCGCTGTCGGCAAGGCGCCCGCCGAATATCGTTATTGGCGGCCATATCGATCCCTATATGCATCGCTGGTGGCTGATTCCGCGCAACCGGTTCTTCAACATCTATCTGCACCACTTCTTGCGGTCCGACGACGACCGGGCGCTGCACGATCATCCCTGGTGGAATTTTTCGGTGCTGCTGCGTGGCCGCTATGTCGAGCACACAATTGCGCCGGGCGGTATCAACCACCGCGTCGAGCGGTGCGCCGGCGACACTAAGTTCCGGCGCGCCTCGGCCGCGCACCGCATTGAATTGGTGGATGGGCCATGCTGGACGCTGTTCCTGACCGGGCCGATGTTGCGCGTTTGGGGCTTTCACTGCCCGCGCGGCTGGGTGCCGTGGCAGCAGTTCACCAAGCCCGAGAACCCAGGCGAGATCGGGCGCGGCTGCGGCGAGTTCGACCAATGAAGGCCGCCGATCTCGAAAAGGCGACGGCGCTCGCCGAGGCACGCGCCCAGAACGTCGCCATGCGCGACCGCCTGGTTGCTGGCGAGCGGCTGGTGCTGTCGATGGGCAGCGCCACCGGCAAGACCTCGGAAATCGTCATGGCGAAGGCATGGCTGGACGGCGTGCGTCGCGACCTGATCTCTGGTTTCAGCCGGCGCATCGCCGAGAACGACGCGGCATTGGCAGCCATTGGGGTCGAACTCGATGGCTGAAGCCGCTTTGCGCAAACTCGACCGCAACCTGCCGCGCCTCGATATGCGCTCGCCGGAGCTGATCGCCAGGCAGAATGCCGCGCGCACTGGCCAAATGCTCTTGCCGGCGCGCCGCCGCGCCAGCGAGGAACTGCATATCGCCTTCACAGGCCCCGTCGCTGATGGCTTGCGCCGCCATGCGCTGGCGCGTGGCGAGAGCCCGCAGGTGCTGGCGGCGGCACTGCTCGCCCGGCTGCTGGAAACCGACATGGCGGGCGACCTGATCGAAGGCCGCGCCGAGTTCGAGGCCGGCGGCCAGGGCCGGCGCCCGTTCGGTGCCGCTGGCCAACTGACGCTGCGCCAGTGCGCCGTTATCCATCTGGTCGGAACCCACGCCGACGCCGACGGCTGGTGCCGGCTCTCCATGGCGGCGCTCACCGGCATGCTGCGGCACGAATCGAAGATGCTTGTGTCGGATGTACTGCACGCCATGGAGCGGCGCGGCATCGTCATGCGCGGTCGGCGCATGGGTCGCGGATCGGCGACGCCGTGGGCGCTGAGCGAAGTCGGCCGGGCGGTGTTCGACGTGCTGGCCGGAGAGGCGGAATGAACGCCGCCGTCCTCTCGCCCGATGCCACGAAGCTGCGCGCCATCCGGGCGGCCCTGACTGATATTGCGCCGGGCGAGTGGACACGCGTGCATGGCGAGGCTGGCGCCTTCGTCGAG
Organism: Mesorhizobium norvegicum; assembly: GCF_004919685.1. Classification (GTDB taxonomy): domain Bacteria; phylum Pseudomonadota; class Alphaproteobacteria; order Rhizobiales; family Rhizobiaceae; genus Mesorhizobium; species Mesorhizobium norvegicum. The sequence goes on from NZ_SMYZ01000064.1 coordinate 52,926, forward strand.
GCTCGCGGCGAGATGGGCGAACTCTTGGTGCTGCTGCGCTTCGATGCTGCCTCGGTCGATGAGATCGACTTCGTCTGCAATGCGCCCGACACGACAAAATTCCTGCTGCGGCTGCTCGACGATTCTTTCCGCGAGATCCGCAAGCTGTCCGGCAAGCCTCCGCATCGCAATCAGGCTGCCGGCGAACCGGCGGCGAGCGATGTGAAGAACTTCGCTGCAGAGTGCGCCATGAAGTGTCAGGAGCCCGCGTTCATGGTGTTCCTGCATGAGCGGCACGGGCTCGAAAAGCCTCTGACCGACGATCGCGTGGCGCAAAAAGTGCGCTCTCTGCTGGGCGTCACCTCACGAAAACAACTCAACGATGGCGGCAAGGCCGGCGACGCGTGGAAAGCGCTGCGCGGGAGTTTTGCCGATTGGAAGAAGGCGGGACGATGAACTGGAAACCAGACCTCTGCATCTATCACGGCAATTGCGATGACGGCTTCGGCGCGGCGTGGGCGATCTGGAAACGATGGGGCAACGAGGTTGCCTATGTGCCCGGCTTCTACGGCAAGCCGCTTCCCGATGCGGCCGGCCGGCACGTCCTGTTCGTGGACTTCTCGGCGAAGCGCCCGGAATTGGTGGCGATGGCCGACAAGGCCAAGAGCATCGTGGTGATCGACCACCACAAGACAGCCGAGGCCGATCTGGCCGACTGGAATGGCCCCATGCCGGCGCTGGCTGACATAGAGCTTCTGGCGGCGAAGGCTTGCACGGAGACCGGCTCGCCCATCGTTGCCGTCTTCGACATGCACCAGTCTGGAGCGACGATGGCCTGGCAGTTCGCAACGGGGACCAACAGGCAGGACGATCCTTGCCCCACAATCCTGTCGCTGATCGAAGACCGCGACCTTTGGCGCTTCGCCTACGGTGATCGCACGAAGCAGTTCTCGGCAGCGCTGCGCACCTATCCGATGGATTTTGCCGTCTGGAGCGAGATCGCCGAAAAGCCCGACGAACTGGTCGAGGAAGGCAAGGCGGTCCTGCGGTCGCACCTGGCCAACATCGGCAAGATGCTGCAGGAGGCGTATTTCTCGGACGTCGGCGGGCACCATGTGCCGACCGTCAACGCGCCATACCACTACGCCAGCGACGCGGCGCACGAGCTACTGGCACGCTTCCCCGATGCCCCATTCGCCGCCTCGTGGTTCCGCCGCGCCGACGGGCAAATCCAGTTCTCACTGCGGTCCGAGGATAGCCGGGTCGATGTTTCCGAAGTTGCCAAGTCTTTTGGTGGCGGCGGTCATCGCAACGCGGCCGGTTTCGAGCTGGTGGCGCCGCAATGAACGCACAATTCGATTTCGGCGCTGTCGTCGCCCTGCCGCCGGTAACGAAGAAATGGCGTTGTCTTTCAGTGCCCGGTTTCATGCCGGCGAAGAAAGTGCCTTTGCCCTTCATTCCCCCGGCGAAGGGTGAACGCAGGATCGTTGCCGTCGACAGCTTTGCCGGCGGCGGCGGCGCATCGAACGGCATCGCTAAAGCCTTCCGGCGGCTGGCAGAAGCCGGCTTGCTGCCGACCGGGCATCCGCTCGGGCCGACCTATGCCATCAATCACGATGAGGCCGCCCTTGCCATGCATGAGGCGAACCATCGCGACACCATCCATCTGCCGCACAATGTCTGGCAGGTGTCAATGCGGGAGACGCTTGGCGACAATCTGTTCGGCTTCCTCTGGCTGTCGCCGGATTGCCGCGATCATTCGACGGCCAAGGGCGGCCCGATCACGTCGCGCGCCGTTCGCGATCTCGCCTGGGTGCTGCTGAAATGGCTGAAGGAGCTACAGGACTGGCAGCGGCCGTGGACCATCTGCCTGGAGAATGTCGGCGCCTTCGCCAAATGGTCGCCGCTGATCGAGCGCAAGGACGGCACCGGTTTCGAACGCGACCCGGAGCGGCTTGGCCACACGTTTCATCAGTTTGTCCATGAGCTGGCGCGTTACGGCTATTCCGTCGGCTGGGATGAACTGGTCGCCTGCGAATATGGGTCACCGACGATCCGCAAGCGCCTCTACCTCTGCGCCCGGCGCGATGCTGCCCGGATCGTCACCCCGGATCGCAGCCACGCTGCGCCCAAATCGGACATGGTCAAGAGCAGCGCCTTGAAGCCGTGGCCGGTGGCGGCCGATATCCTCGATTTCGACATCGACTGCCCGTCGATCTTCCTGACCAGGGAGGAGGCGCGCGCCTACACCAAGGCAACAGGCAAACGCATTATCCGGCCGCTGGCGGTGAAGACGGATGCACGCCTGGCCTTTGGCGTGAAGCGGCATGTGCTCGACGCCGGCGACGACGCTTTCATCGCCACCTGCAATCATGCCGGTGAGGGTTTTCGCGGGCAGGGGCTTGGCGAGCCATTCGCGACCGTCGCCCGGGCGCGCGACGCGCACGGCCTCGTCGTGCCGCATATGATGACGATGCGCAACTCCGGCTCGCCGACCTCCAGTGCCGACGAGCCGACGCGCACGGTGATGGCCGGCGGCGCCAACCAGTTCGATGTCGAGACATATCTGGCGCCGTGCATCGTCGGTGTCGGCGGACGCATGGGCCAGAGCGCGCCGCGTTCGGTCGGCCAGCCGTGGCAGTCGATGACGACGAAGCCAGACAGTGTCGTTGCCGTGGCCAAGCTGTCGCCGTGGACCGAAGGCGACCCTAACGAAGTCGACAGCGACATCTGGGATCGCTTGCCGCCGGTCTGGCGTGCGGTGGCCTTGAAGGGATTGGAGCCGAAGATCGTGGCGCCGTTGATCGCCGTGTTTCGCGGCGACAGTGTCGGCAAGCCGGTCAGCGCCCCGCTGCCCGCGGTGACGGCGAACAGCTTCATCAAGCGTCCGGGCGGCGCCTCGCCGATCGGTGCGGTCGAGGCGGCGTTGCTGCCGTTCATCAAGCGCGATTTCGGCAATTCGATCGGGACGTCGATGAATGAGCCCGCCGGGGCCGTTGTGTCGGGCGGCGGCGGCAAGATGGATATGGTTGGGCTTGCAGCTGTTCCTTTCGTCAGCCGGGGCCAGCATGGCGGCGGCAACAGGTCCGCCACGCAACCGACCCATACGATTGCGGCTTCCGACGGCGACCAGAACCAGGTGATCGTTCCCTACCTGGTGCCACGCTATGGCGAAAGGGACGGGCAGGATCCGCGCACGGTGAGCGCCGAACGACCGCTGCCGACACCGGTTCCGGACGGCAACCAGGGCAGCCTTGCGGCTGTTTACCTGGCGCAGCACAACACTGGCGAGGAAGGCCACAGCGTGCAGCGGCCGGTCTCGACCATCGTTCAGAAGGGTTGCACCCAAGGCGTGGTCGCCGCCCACATGCTGTCGCTGAAGGGCAGCGATCGGCGTGACGGATCTTGCGGCGATGCGCACCCGGCGATCTGCGCCGGCGGCCAGCACTCGGCCGTCGTGACGCTGCCGCTGATGACGGCTTACTATTCGTCGGGCGGCCAGCACGCCCGTGTCGACGATCCTTCACTCACTGTGCCGACCAAGGCGCGCTTTGGCCTCACCCATGTCGAAGCCTCGCCGCCGCCACTGACTGATGCGCAAATGGCTCGGGCGCGCCAGGTCGCCGCGTTCCTACGTCGGCATGGATGCTGGGATGGCGGCGACATCGTCACGCTGACCATTCGCGGCATCCTCTATGTCATCGTCGATATCGGCATGCGCATGCTGACGCCGCGCGAGCTCGCCCGTGCGCAGGGCTTTCCCGATAGCTATATCCTCGACCCGATCTACAGGGGCAAGCCGCTGACCGAAACCGAACAGCGGCACAAGATCGGCAACTCGGTCTGCGACGCACCGGCGGCTGCCTGGATCGAAGCGAACCATCGCCCGCCACTGGAGTGGGGCCTGCAAGCGTTCCTGGAGGCGGCGGAGTGAAGCAGCAAACCCCAAAGCAGCGCCGGGATTTCCTGATCTACTACGCGAAGGTGCTGTTGCGCGAAGCGCAGGCGCGGCGCGGCCAGAACGTCGACTGGATGCTGGCGGGAGCCGGCCGCGCCAGGCGCGAGGCCATGGTGATCGACGTGCGTCCGGCGCAGGCTGATCTGTTCACGTTGGCGGTGCCGACATGAGCCACGCAGCGACCAAATGGGCATTCGATCAGCCGGAGATGCACCGGGACATGAAGCCGTCGGAGTGGGCGGTGCTGATGGTGCTCGCTGACTGCCACAATCCGGTCAATGGCTGCTTTCCGAGCCAGGACTACATCTGCTCGAAGACCAACCTCGGCGAGCGCGCCGTGCGTGATCAGCTGACTCATCTCAGGGCACGCGGCTTGATCGCTTGGGATGTGACTTTCGAGGACGGCAAGCGCAGCTCGAACCGTTATCACCTAAGCTTCGAGTCCGATTTTCAACCGGCAAATTCTGCCGGTAGCTCTGGGGCCGAAGCAACCGGCGAAATCGTGCCCGAGCAACCGGCAGAATCCGACAGTTTCAACCGGCAAAATTCGCCGCCTAACCTTGTAAGGGAACCGGTAAGGGAACCTGTTGAGAGAGAGGCGCGCGAGGACAATCCGAAAAAGATCGAGGCGGCGTTCTGGCGGATGGTTCGGGTCTGGCCGGGGCAGAAAGGCATTCCGACGGCGCGGGCGCTGAAGCTGTTCATGGCGCTGTCGCTGGAAGACCGGGTCGAGGCCGAGCGCAAGTTCCCGCACTGGCTGGCGCTGCTCAAGGCGCAGAAGAAAGATCACGTCCACGCGCCTTCGACCTATTTCGAGCAGCGGCTGTGGGTCGATGTTCCGGAGCCGGTCGACGCGAAGCCGGCGGCGATGACTGCACCGCCCTTCGGGCCGGTGTGGGGCGCGGTGCGGATGCGCGAACTGGTGCTGAAATCGGCCCTGTCGGCACCACCGCCCAGCGCCTTCATGGCGACCTTGCTGGCACAGGACGATGCGCAAGGACGGCAGGCGAGGCTGACACGCCAAGCCAAGCACGGATGGCCCTCGGTCAACCGCATGCACGACTTCGCCGAGAGCCGCAAAGGCATCACCGTGACGCCTGATCTGGAGGCGCTGGCCGCGCTAATGGAGCCGGTGCCGGTGCGTGGCGATCTCTGGCAGCGCTGGCTTGGCGAGCACGAGAAGCGCGGCTGGCCCTGGCTGCCCGACCCCGGTCAGATGCCGGTGGTCTACTTCCCGGCTGGCGGGCCGGCAGGACTGGAAGCATTCGAACAGGCGGTGCGAGGGAACCATGATGCGGGCGGACGTGAAGCGGCTGAGTGATCGGGAAAACGTCTGGATAAACCGATCGACGGGCGAGATCATCAACGTTGACCGCGCCTATGCCGAATCGGACAGGCAGATGGGCCTGTCTCGGAGGGCGCAAGCGTTGCTCGCCGCAGCGGGTGAGTCGGGGCCGGTGATGCAATGGTTCGTGCTTTGCATCGGTCATCACGCCGAAAAGGATGTGGATAAGTCTCTGTCGGTCGCCCGCATCGAGCGCTGGTTTCCGGTCGAGAAGCGGCTGCGCAATGCCCCACACGCCAAGCGCAAGGTCGCCTACACGGTGCCTGCGTTGCCTGGCTACGTGTTCGTTCGTGTCGTCAACCGTGACAAAACGTGGGCCGCTCTGCTGAACCTCGAAGGGGTCAGCGGTGTGCTTGGTGGGGCGCACGGGCCGGTGCCTGTGCCTGAGTGTAAATACTTGGAACTCAAGAAGAAACTGGAAGAGAAGTCGACCGACGAGGCGGTGGTCGAGGCGGCGTTCCCGGTTGGGGCAAGCGTGCTGATCGAGGACGGTCCGTTCGCCAGCTTTCCGGGGACCATCGCCAAGCTGACCGATGATCAGCGTGCGGTGGTGATGGTGATGATCTTCGGACGTGAGACGCCTGTGGAACTGGGACTTGCGCAAATCACCAAATCCGATTAGCGAGTCACGTCCAGGACGACCCGTTGACCTGAGGCGCAAGCTTCTAAAACCGAGTGGCAGCCGCAAGGCCGAGCCCCGAACGGATCCAAGTGAAGCGAAGGGCGCGGCCCGGCATGCTTCACCGCGATGGATAAGATTCCCACATTGGCCAAGCTGAAGATGATGGGTCCGGCTATCCGGACCTTGGACACGCGCACCATCAAGGTGGCGCCCAAGACAGCTGATTCGTTCTATCTCTCCCCAGAGTGGCGCAAGCTGATGGCGGAGATCATCGCCGAGCGCGGTCGCAGATGCGAGGACCCGCAGTGCGACGGCAAGACCCATCGGCATGGCATGCGCGTGTTCGGTGATCACCTGGTCGAGCTCAGGGACGGTGGCGCACCGCTCGACAAGCGCAACATCATGCTCCGCTGTGGAGCCTCGCACACCAAGAAGACGCTGGCCGAGCGGGCCAAGAGGATGGCAGCCCGACCCTGATAAGGGGGGGGCGGGTCGAATCTCTGGGCGGCCACGGGGCCTCTAACCGCTTGGGGCTCAGCGAGGGATTTTTTTTCGATGAGTGAGAATTCTGACCTCTTTGGGGATCCGATTCCCGAAGGCTGGGGCAAGCGAGGTCGCCCGCAACACATAGCGACTGCGGCAAACCGCAACAAAGTCAGCATGTTGCTCGCCCTCGGCTGGAACAACGAGCGGATCGCACGGGCGCTGAGCATCACGCCGCCGACTTTGCGGAAGAATTATTTTCGTGAACTCAAGTTCCGGGATGAGGCGAGGGATCGTCTGGACGCGCGGACCGCGATGCTCTTCTGGACGCAATTCGAAGGCGGAAGCTCGGCGGCCGGCAAGGCGTTCCGCAAGTTCGTCGAGCAAAACGACCTGATGCTTTACGGCCAGTCGTCACGCCCGCAGGCGGAGGAGAAGGGTCCGAAGCTCGGCAAGAAGGAGCAGGCCCTTGTCGATGCCAGCCGACCGGACACCGCCTCGACGCTGGGCGATCTGATGGCCCGCCGCCAGGGCACGCGACCGCACTGACATGTGGGACCTCAGTTGCGTCGACTGGGAAGAGCGGATGCAGAAGGGTCAACCGCTGATCCCGGACTGTCTGGAGTTGAATGAGGCCGAGGCCGAGATGGGGCTGGCTTTCTTCGACGCACTGCCATTGCCGGACGGCCTCGACGAGATGACATTGGGCCAAGCGGCGGGACAGTGGTTCCGCGACCTGGTCCGCGTCATTTTCGGGTCTTGGGATCCAGCCATTCGTCGCCGCGCCATCCGCGATTTCTTCGTCATGGCTCCGAAGGGATCGTCGAAGACGACTTACAGCGCCGGCCTGATGCTGACGGCGATGATGATGAACAAGCGCCACAACGTCGAGGCGCTGTTCGTTGGTCCGACGCAGACCATTTCAGATCGCGCCTACGATCAGGCCACGGCCATGATCAGCAAATCGCCTGACCTGCAGCGCCGCTTTCACCGCAAGGATCACGAAAAGACGATCCAGTGCCTGGTCACGAATTCGGAACTGAAGGTCAAGACGTTCGCTCTCGACATTCTCACCGGCGCGATCGTCATCTTTGCCCTGGTCGATGAGCTGCACCTCCTCGGCCGCAACCAGCACACGACGAAAGTGCTGCGCCAGATCCGTGGCGGTCTCGACAAGACCAACGAAGGCGCGCTGCTGATCACCACAACCCAGAGCGACGAGATCCCGGCCGGTGCGTTCAAGGATGAACTGCACATGGCGCGCAGGATCCGCGACGGGCACTACCGCGGCAAGATCATCCGGCCGATGCTGCCGATGCTCTACGAGTTCCCAACGGAGATCGCCAAGGACAAGGACAAGTGGGGCGATTCGGAAAACTGGTCGATGGTGATGCCTAACCTCAACCGGTCGATCCACTTGCATGATCTCATACCCGACTGGAATTCAGAGCGCGAGAAGGGTGACAAACCGACACGCATCTGGGCTTCGCAACATCTCAACATCGAGATGGGCGTTGGCATGAAGACCGACGGATGGCCAGGTGCTGCCTACTGGGCTCATTCGGAAGATGACACGATCACCCTGCAATCCCTTCTCGAGCGAAGCGAAGCGGTTGTCGTTGGGATAGACGGTGGTGGGCTTGACGACCTCTACGGACTTTCGGTGCTTGGTCGCGAACCAGCCGAGATCGAGGTCGTGATCAAGGTCGCCGGCCAGGATGTCGTGATCAAGATGAAGCGCTGGCTTTGCTGGAGTCACGCCTGGTGCCATCGCGGTGTGCTCGAGCGTCGCCAGTCGATCGCGACGAAACTGTTGGACTTCGAAACGGCTGGCGAGCTCACCATCGTCGACGACACGATCGTCAGTCTCGCTGAGAGCATCGGAGTCATTCGACAAGTGAATGATGCTGGCTTGCTTGCCTGTGTCGCGGTCGATGCTGAAGGACCATATGGCGAACTCGTCGATGCGCTCGCCGAGATCGAAATCACCCAGGAAGGTGGCCAGGTCGAAGGCGTGGGGCAGGGCTACAAGCTCATGAACGCCATCAAGACGAGCGAAGGCCGGCTATCGAACAGAATGCTGACGCACGCCAAATCCTCGATGATGGACTGGAGTGTCGAGAACGTGAAGATCGAGCCGACAGCGACCGCCATCCGTGCGACCAAACAGAACGCCGGTGACGCCAAGATCGACCCGGTGATGGCACTCTTCGACGCCGTCAGTGTGATGGTGAAGAATCCGGAAGCGGCAGTCCCAGCAGAAATTTACGCACTCTGAAAGGCGACCATATGCGATCGGTACCCCTGATCCCGCGCCGATCGGATGCGTCGCCGCTGACTGCGGTTAACGACGACGACGAGGCGAAGGCTGTCGATTTCTCGCCGGAGATGTGGTCGGCGATCAATGGCGGATGGGGATTGCCAACAAAATCTGGCGCCCAGGTATCGACATCATCGGCCCTGCAGACGACATCGTTCCACCGCGGCATCCTCGTGATCGCGGAAGGCATCGCACAGCTGCCAGTCGAGCTCCACAAGCGGAGCACGAAGGGCACTGAACCCGCGATCGACCACCCCGCCTATGACGTCTTGCTGCACCGCGCCAACAATCTCCAGGACTCTTTCCAGTTCTGGCGCACCACGCTCATGCACGCCGCCGGTGCCGGCAACGGCGTCTCCTACAAGGTAGAGCTAAACGGCCAACTGAAAGAGTTGATACCGGTCCGGCCGGAATGCGTCTCGATCAATCTGCCGAACCAGTTCAACTACGTGACCTACGATCTCACCTTCGAGGGCGGCGGTTTCGCCACGGTCGGCTCCAACCAGGTCCTGCATCTCAAGGGACCATCGTGGTCACCGTACAAGGGACTGGATCCCGCGGTCGTCGGCCGCGAAGCCATCGGTCTTTCCCGCTCGATCGAGGAGACGCAGGCCAGGCTGCATGCGAACGGCGCGCGTCCCAGCGGTGTTCTGCAGACCGAGCAGAAGCTGAACAAGGCTCAGATCGACCTGTTGCGGAGCCAGTGGCAGGAAAGCTTCGGCGGCGCGCCGAATACAGGGAAAACGCCGGTGATAGCCGGCGGTTTGGAGTGGAAGGCGATCGCTCAGAGTGGCGTCGACGGCGAGCATCTCAACACCCGGAAACACCAGATTGAGGAAATCGCGCGTCTCCTCGGCATCTTCCCGATCATGCTGGGGCATGCCGGCGACCAGTCGCCGACCTTCGCCAGCGCTGATGCCTTCCTCGAAGCGCATGTCCGCTACTCGCTGCAGCCCTGGATCAAGGCGGTGCGATCCGGGGTGGAAACCCAGATCCTGACCAAGGATGAGCGCGCCGAGGGCTACTATTGCCGGATCGACACATCCGAGCTGCTCCGCGGCTCACTGAAAGATCGGACGGAGTACTACAAGGCGGGTCTGGGCACGAACTCCTCACCGGGTTGGCTGAAGCCGAACGAGGTCCGTGAGGACGACGGCTGGAACCCGGATGAAGATCCGAAGATGGATGAGGTCTGGCAGCCGGCCACGATGGCGCCAGCCAGCCAGGATCAGCGAAAGCCCGGCTCGGCGGAGACGAAGTCAGCGCCACGGACCCTCTATGTGTGCCGGCATCTCATCAACACCGACGCCTTCCTGAAGTGGGCGCACGCCCAAGGGTTCAAGAACACGCTTCAGGCCGACGAACTGCATGTCACGATCGCCTATAGCCGGTCGCGGCTGGACTGGATCACTCTCGGCGAGAACTGGATCCAGAACAGCAATGGCACCCTCTTGATTGCGCCTGGCGGTCCTCGTGTCGTCGAGCCGATGGGTAAGGACGGCGCGGTTGCGCTGCTCTTCGCTTCAACTGACCTGTCGTGGCGACACATGGCCATCCGCGAGGCCGGCGCCTCCTGGGATTGGCCGGAATATCAGCCGCACGTCACAATAACGATGGATGCCGGCGACATCGACCTCGCGAAAGTGGAGCCATACCGCGGCGAGTTGAAATTCGGCCCAGAAATATTCTCGGAAATTGACGAGCACCGCGCCGACAGCGGCCCAGCGACGGAGTGATCTGATATGGAAATCGGCTGCATCGGCGCGGCGTTCGAGTTCAAGTTTGCGGACAGCGGCGGCACCCCCGGCTCTTTCGAGGGTTATGCCGCGGTCTTCGGCAATATCGACAGCCACGGCGACGTCATAGAACCCGGTGCCTTTGCGAAGTCGCTTCTCGATCGGCAGCGCGAGGGTCGCGCGTTGCCGCCGATGTACAAGATGCATGGCGCAATGACGGGCAATCGTCATGAACCCGTTGGTGTCTGGGACGCGATGTCGGAAGACGCCAACGGCCTGCAGGTGAAGGGTCACCTTATCGGCCTGGGCACCGAACAGGGGAAATGGAACGAGGCGCAGGTTCGCGAGGGAGGCTTCAAAGGCCTTTCGATTGGGTATCGCGTCCCCCCGAATGGTTCGAAGAAGGGCAGTGATCGTCCCGGCGAGCCGAAGCGCTATATCAAGGCCGCCAATCTGCGCGAGGTCTCGCTCGTCGACGACCCCTCCAACGTGTTGGCTCGGATCTACGCCATGAAGGCGGCCGCGGAGGACGACTTCGCGGACGAGATCAAGACCATTCGTGAATTCGAGGACTTCCTACGGGATGTAGGCGGTTACTCGCATGCTGCCGCCAAGGCGATCGCCGCCAGCGGCTTCAAGGCTCAACTGGACCCTCGGGATGAGGACAGGGAAAGCGTCGTCGCGGCCATCATTGCTGATGCCGCAAACCGCATCCGGGGCAACTAGGCCCCTTCATTCAACCGAGGAACTCAAATGAAGATCTCCACCATGCTCATGGTGGCGTGCGCGGTCGCGCTTGCCATCACCGCCGTCGTAGCGCCCGACGCCATCGCGGCTGTTTTTGCCTTCGCCCATCCCCTGAATGACGGTCACGGCGTCATCATCGCCTCGGCCGCCGCCGCGGTGATCGATCCCGAGGAGCTGAAGAAGGCGATCAGCCCGGTCATGACCGCCTTCGAGGAATTCAAGAGCACCAACGACAACCGTCTGAAGGAGATCGAGAAAAAGGGCGCCGCCGACGTCATCACGACGGAAAAGCTCGCCAAGATCGAGTCGACCCTTCAGCAGTACGAAGGCCTCAACCAGAAGCTGACCATGGCCGAACAGCAGGCCAAGGCTGCCAAGGAAGCCTCGGAGCGCATCGAGGTCGCGCTTGCTCGCCTTCCCGCCAATGACCGTCAGCGCGGGAATGGCGACGAAGCCAAGGTAATGTTCAACAACTGGTGCAGGGCGGTTGTTCGCGCCCATGCTGTCGGTGTCGTCAATCTCTCGGCGGATGAGCAGAAGGTTCTCGCCGATGTCATGGCGGAAGCCAAGGCGCTCAACGTCGGCACCGATACCGCGGCCGGGTATCTTGCCCCGACCGAATATATCCGCGAAATCATCAAGGCAGTTACCTTGCAGAGCCCGGCCCGTGGTCTTGTCCGTGTCCGCAACACCGCGAATAAGGCGATCCAGATTCCGAAGCGCACCGGTCAGTTCGCGGCTCGCCGCGTCCACGAGACCGGTACGAAGACGGAAACGACTGGCCTCACCTACGGTCTCGAGGAGCTCACAGCACCTGAGATGTACGCCCTGATCGACATCTCCAACCAGATGCTCGAGGACTCCGCCTTTGACATGGAGGCCGAGATCCGCGAGGAGTCCGCGGAACAGTTCGCCGTCAAGGAAGGCGCCGAGTTCGTCTCCGGCACCGGCATCGGCGAATATGAGGGCATCCTGACCAATGGGTTGGTCGCGGAAACGGTGTCGGGTACCGCAGCCACCATCGCCGACGTCGACGGCCAGGCCAACGGCCTGCTCACCCTGAAGCATGCGATCAAGACCGCCTACGCCGCCAACGCGACGTGGATCATGAACCGCACCACCATCGGTTCGGTCCGCAAGCTGAAGGACGGGCAGAAGAACTACATCTGGATGCCCGGCATCGCGCAGGGCAAGCCGAACTCGATCGACGGCGACCCCTACGCCGAGTTCCCGGACATGCCGTCCGAGGGCGCCAACCTCTACCCGATCGCTTACGGCGACTTCCGCCGGGCTTACACCATCGTCGATCGCATCGCGATGGAGATGCTGCGCGACCCCTATACCCAGGCGACCAGCGGCAACATCCGCTTCATCTTCCGTCGGCGCACCGGCGGCAAGGTGGTTCTGGCCGAGGCGATCCGCAAGCTGAAGTGCTCGACCTGAGCGTCATGACCATCTGAGCCCGGCCGCGCGGTCGGGCTCTCGTCCCTCAATCTCAATCGGAGCACTCCAATGTTTGATCTCAAAAACGGTCTCAAGGCCGTTCGCGTCATCTCGCCGGTTGCCATTGGCACCACCGGCACCGGCCAGGTCGGCAAGATTGTCGACCGCAAGGGCTACATCGGCCCCGTCTTGTTCGCGGTGGAATATGGCACAGTCACCGCCACGACCGCCGTCTACACCACGATCGTCAAGGAAGGTGACGTCACCGGTACCATGACCTCTGTTGCCGATGTCGACCTGATCGGAACCGAGGCCGGCGCCGGCGTCGGCGCCACAGGAACCCGGGTTTCCGGCACCTCCAAGAACTGCGTCAAGACGATCGGCTACAAGGGCGGCAAGCGCTACTGCAACATCACCGTAAAGTCGACGACCACCGCGACGACACCGATCGCGGCGACCGCGTTCCTCGACCCGGCCAGCAAGCCGGCGGCCTGATCTCAATCCTCCCGCGCGCCGGAACACCGCCGGCGCGCGTCAACCTGTCCGACAACAGGAAAATCACCGTGAAGAAATCTAACCTGCTGGCGGCAACGCCGGAACACGTCTGCATTCTCGGGCTCGGCCCATCGCTGGAATCCTACGTCGACCTCGTGAAAAGGCTCGGCGGCCGCCATGCCTTCTGCGACGAGGTCTGGGGCATCAATGCTGTCGCCGGCGTCGTCCAGTGCGACCGCGTCTTCCATATGGATGATGTCAGGGTTCAGGAGGTCCGCGCCGCGGCGAAGCCGGACAGCAATATTGCCAGGATGCTGGAATGGATGCGGAGGCATCCCGGTCCGATCTACACCAGCCAGCCTCACCGCCGATATCGCGGTCTTGTCGCCTATCCGCTCGAGGCCGTCATCAACTCCTGTGGCTGGGCCTACTTCAACAGCACCGCGGCTTACGCGGTCGCCTTCGCGGTCCACATCGGCGTCAAGAAGATCAGCCTGTGGGGCATGGACTTCACCTACGCGAATTCACACCAGGCCGAGAAGGGTCGCGCCTGCGTCGAATTCCATCTCGGCATCGCGGCGGAACGCGGAATCGAGATTGGGTTCCCGGCAATGACGTCGCTCATGGATGCCAACGCGCCTGTCGGCGATCGGCTCTACGGCTACGACATGGTTGATCTCGCCTTTGATGACACCGGCGAGCGCCACGTCGTCACCATGACGCCGCATGATCGGCTGCCGACCGCCGAGGCGATCGAGGCCCGATACGACCACGCCAAACACCCCAACCCCCTCATGAAGGGCTAAACCCGAAAGGAAAATCCGATGTCTGCAATGAAAGCAGTTGCCGTCCTCATGTCGGTTCGCGTCGCTGAGGAAGGAAATCTCCACGGTCGCGAGATCGTCAAGGGCACAGACGACCAGGTGCCGGCGGAGCTCTTCGATGATCTCGAGGCTGCCGGTTACGTCGAAGCGATCGGCGGCAAAAAGCGGAATGCGCTGCGCGATGACGGTCCAACCATCGCTGAGTACCTGGCTGCCGGCTATTCGGCATCGGACTATCCGCCGAAGGGATATGCCTCGCGCAGCACGGCCGAGGAGATCGAGGCCGCTGTAACCGAAGCTGCGGCCAAGAAAAAGGCCGACGATGCCGCGGCTAAGAAGGCGGCCAAGCAGCGTGACACCATTCTCGCCGATCTGGCGAAGCTCTCCGATGCAGATCTCGCGAAGGTCGTCGACGCCGAGAAGATCGCAGTCGTCGACGGCGACAGCAAGGATGTCGTCCTCGGCAAGATCGCCGACGCCCGCATCGCCGCTCAGGGCTGATCACAGCCGCGCCCCGACCTGGAGGATAGCAAATGGCCACTCAACTTCTCGCGGTCGGCACGACCGCCGCCTCATCGGGCGATCTTGTCGTGGCGGCTGGCACTCCGGTCACGGTCGCGCTGAAGAATACTGCCGCTCCTGTCGACAGTGGCGCCCGCGTGCTGATCCAGCTCAAGGACGACGCCGGCGCCTACAGCAGCATCGGCGAGCTGAACGCCTATAACCTCGCGACCGTGATCGCCGGACCGGGCACCTATCGCTTCACGCGCTCTGCTGGCGTCGCCTGCGGTGTGTTCAGTGCCTGATCTGCCCGAAAGCTTACTGGAGGGCGTGTGATGTCGGTGCTGCTCTCACCCCTTCAGAAGCTCTTTGACGGGCCGCTTGCCAGCCCATTGGTACAGGGAGGGGCGACCGAGACGCATGGTGTTGATCTTATCCTGCCTGCACCCGGTGCGGGCGGCGCGATCTTCTCGACCAATGCCATATCTGGCTCCGCGCTGGCCTGTTGTCGCATCGTGCGCGCCTCTGACAGCGCCGAAATGGATATCGGCTATCGCACCATAAGCCGCAAGATTGACATTGCTACGGCCATGGCCTTCAAGGCTTCGCCGTCCGATATCATCTTGGTCAAAACTTGGTACGACCAGAGCGGCAACGGCAACCACGCCACGCAGACGACACAGGCAAACATGCCTCGTTTGCTGGCTGGTCGCAACGCAATCATCGCTGGTACGCGCCGAGCAGACAACACCGCCCCTAACGCCATTCCGCGGTACTTCAATATTCCAGCAGGGGTGGCATTTGATCGCCTCGGCAATACCAAGCTGGCGGTATTCGCTTCGTCTGTCTCCCTGCAAGGGATGACGCCTTACGAGTTCCCGAACAATGCGCAATCCGACGCGATGCTGCTGTCGTCCGCCACGGCGATGTCAATCCGCTGGTATCCTGGCGCTGTGAATGACAAGGTTCCGGCTGCAAAGGACGTCCTAGAGTTCTACGGCATGGGCACCGGCGCCTCTGGCTCCGGCATCTATCGCACGACTGGCGCCAAGAGCACGATCACGGCGCCAACGACGCTCGCGATCGCCGGCGGCTACCTCGGCTTTAGCTCAGTGGCCAGCGCATGGAACAAGGCCGCGCGCCAGGATTACGCCCTGTTCGCCATCTATCCGTCGCAGCTGTCGGACACACAGATCACCGACGCCAGGACAGCGGCGATCGCGGCGTTCGGCATCCCGACAGCCTTCGACAATCACCTTGTGTTTGTCGGCGACAGCATCACGGAGGGCGTCTACACCGACGACTGCAAGACCATGCCACGTCTCGCTTCGGCGCTGGTCTCGGCTTCCAACAAGTGCGTGTGGAACCTTGGCATTGCCGGGCAACTGATGTCTGGCGTCGTGACCGGCCGTGCCGCGCACGAAGCGACGCTCTACAGCGGCTCGATCACCGGCAAGAACATGTTCCATCTGTGGGCTGGGACCAACGATATCAACGCGGGCTCTGGCGTTGCGGCGGCTGTCATGGCCAACATCCAGACATGGGTAGCGGCGCAGAAAGCTCTAGGCTCGAGCGTGCGGTGCGTCGTCGGAACCTGCCTACCGCGCACCGCGTTCGGCTCGGCCGGCTCGGCGAAAGACCTGGACCGGCAGGATCTCAACACGCAGATCCGATCCAACGCATCGGTGAACGGCTACACCGTGGCCGACTATGCGGCTGATCCGGTTCTTGGACTGGTCGCGACAACGGCCGACACGTCGCTATATCCGGACGGGACGCACCTGTCGGCGTCGGCTTATGAGACGTATGCCGTGCCGATCTGTGCTGCGGCCATCAACGCTGCACTGGCAAGCTAGCTGAACCCGAATTCGAAAGACCCTCATGCGATCAACCCTCGCCATAACGACGCCTGCAACCGACCGCTCGCTGCTGACGCAGGCTGAGCGTCGTGAGGCGATCGGCGTGACCGATAGCAGCCAGGACACAAAGCTTGCGGCTCTGGATCTTCGGAACAGCGCCGCGATCATGACGGAATGCAAGGTGGCGGTCGGCGCCGGCGCTGAGCCCACGTTGCGGCAAGAGACGCTGACCGAAACCTTTCGCGGTGTTGATGTCGCAGCTCTTCAATTCTCACGGCGCTTCAACATCGAAGTCACCAGCCTCGTCGAGGACGGCGAGCCATTGACGGCGGACGATGACTTCGCTGTCGATCCTGAATCGGGTCTAGTCGCCCGACTGGTCAACAACAGAGAGGTGCGCTGGTGCGCCACCAAGATCATCGCCGTGTACAAAGCCGGTTTCGCTGATGTCCCCGGAGATCTCGCGGAAGCGGCCATGGAGTTCATGCGGCTCGCCTGGGCGGAAAAAGGTCGCGATCCGTCACTGAAATCTGAAGTCGTCGATATCCCGGATGTCCGCCGCGTGGAGCGCGATTTCTGGGTCGGCTCGATCCCCGGGAAAGGCACTGAAAGCGCGGTCCCGGAGATCGTCGCTGGCAAGCTCGCCCGCTTCATCAACCCTGTGGTGGCATAATGGAAAACCCCGGCATTTACGATCTCGGCGACTTTACGGTCACCGCCGCAGATACAGCAATCGGCGATCCCATCGTCGGACTGGCCGGCGTCTCCGAGATCGACGTCCAGTTGCGGTTCGCCTATGGCAGCGGCGGCGCCACCATCAAGGCATTCGTGCAGTCCACGCTCGATCAGGGCACCACCTGGTTCGATCTCTGGTGCCTGGCGGGAACGACGGCCAGCAAGACACGCGCGCGCCGCCTGAAGCCCGATGGCGTCGAACAGACGCCGACCGATGGCGTGCTCGCCGACGACACCGTTGTCACTGGCATTGTTCTCGGCGATCGCTTCCGGCTGAAGCTTGTGTCGACCGGGACCTATGCCGGCAACACGGTGTTGTCGGCGAGGATCCACGCGCGGTGACGACGCCTGCCGAGCTGATCGCCGATCTCGACGCTGCGTTGCTAGACGCCGGCGAGGATGCGGTGCTGCGCCGGCTGACGCTCGGCCCGAACGCGATCCAGATCCCGTTCGACGCCGATGTCAGGGCCTCGATACGGCCGCTGAAGCCGGAAGAGCTGGTCGGCAACATCGATCAGACATGGTCGCGTGTCGTCCTCAGCCCGACCGACATCAACCGGGCGCAGTTCAGGCTGCCGATCCGCAAGAACGACAAGATCGTGCAGGACGGAAAGGTTCGCAACGTCGAGTTCCCGAAACATATCCGGGTGCAGAACACGCTGGTGCGCGTCGAACTGGTGGTTGGAGGCTGATCATGCGCGTAACGAGTGATAGCAAGTCACCCGATTATTGGCGGTGGCATTTCAAGAATCCGATCGTTTTCCTTGATGGGCAGCGCGTCGAGCGCGCCTGCGAGGCCGACGATGAAGCCGGTACGGTTCTCGTCGAAGTGCACGACGAGCACGGCCCCGTCATCGAGAATGAAGCCTTTGTCCGCAAGACACTCACCGGAAAGGTGCAGATCGTCGAGGCTCGACACTGATGGCCCGCTTCGATTCCTTCGAGCGCGACCTCAAGATCGCCACGGCCGGCATGGAGCCAGCCGCGATCAGCGCAGCGCTGGCGAAATATGCGCGGTCCGAGCTCGCGAAGGCGATCGCCGCCGGGGCATCGCCGCAATATGACCGCTACGTCAATGGCGTCCCTGGCCTGGCCGAGGAAGCCGTCGTCGCCCCGGGTTCAATCCTGTATGTGTTTTCGAACTGGCCGCTGATCATCAACGCCGCCCTGGCCGAGCTGGTGAAGCGCAGCCCGCGCAAATCCGGCAGGTTTGCTGAATCCTTCATCGTCATCGTTGGAGGGCAGCCGGTCACCAACTATGCATCGATCCCGAGCGACGCCGAGGTCATCATCACCGATTTCCAGCCCTATATCCGCAAGGTCGAGGGCGGTCTCTTGGGGGTGAAGCGTCGCCGGGTTTTCGATGGCACCAAGAACGCCATGAACAATCGCTTCCGTGGCGCCTTCGGCTTCGAGGCCAAATTCCTCAACATCGCGTCAGGTGTTCATCCGATGATTCCGTATGTGCTGAAGGGCGGCGACCAGCGGACCGCGTCGGTCGACGCTCTGGCGCGCTGGCATGGCGTCCCGAAGCCGGTCATCCTGGGCTGGCGGGCGCAGGGGAAGAACCTTGGCACCGTCAGTGCGAAACCTCGCGCTGACCGCGCTGCTGGCCAGCCGATCACCTATCCCTCGATCGTCATCAACGCGCTCTGATGTCCAGCCTCGTCACCTACGATACCGTCGAGCCGTATATCAATGAGCAATGGCCGACAGCATGTGCGACGGCCGGTCTCGATGCCACGCCGGTCCTATTCGAGAACATGCCGGACGATATCCCCGACGATCCTGCCCACTTCCTCTACGTCGAGATCTTCGGCGACTTCTTCGATCAGGCCTCGATCGGCGCCGAAACCCGCGACAACAACCTCTGGCGCGAAGTCGGGCAGGTCTACCTGCACGTCATGACGAAGAACGGAATCGGTACGCGGCTCGCTCGCCAATATGCCGGACTGGCGATCGACCTCTTTCGTGGGATGGAGATCGGCACCGTGATCTTCCGAGAGGCATCGATCGGAGCCGGCGACGCCGGCAAATACAGCGCCAACTACTACTCAATGTTGGCAACCATCAACTGGCAAAGGGACGAATGAACATGACCAAGGTTTTAAAGCCGTTCAACACGCGCGTGCAGCGCTTCGCCGCCGGCGCCGATGTTCCGGATAACGCCGATCTGTCGCCGCACACCCTCGAAGGTCTGACCTCAGAGGGCTTCCTTGAGGCACAGCCGAAGCCTGCCAAATCCAAGCCTGCCGCCGCCTAGACCTCACCCCGAAAATCAACGCCTGCCCACCGCCCGGCCTGACCGCGGCGCTATTTGCCATGGAGAAATGTCATGTCGGACGCAAATCGCCTGCGCCTCTCCCACGTCAGGGAGGTCACCCTCGGCACCACGCCGGTCACGCCCCGGATGCGCAAGGCGCGCCTCAAGGGCGAAACGCTGCGTTTCGTGCCGGTGTTCGTCAGTTCGGAGGAGATCCGCGACGACCGCATGAATTCCGACCCGATCAAGGTCAACGAGATGAACGATGGTCCGATCAACGGCGAGCTCTCCTGGCCGCCGCATGGGTCGCCGTTCTCAGACTGGCTGGAATCGCTGTTCGCCAACACCTGGGTCAACACGCCGTTCCGCGATAACGACGGGACGGCCGACAGCGTCATCACCGCGATGACCGGCACCACCGATGTGGTGACCTGCACGACAGGCGCCGCCTTTGTCGCTGGCCAGATCGCCCAGTTCTCCGGGTTCGCCACCGGCGCCAACAACGGCGTCTTCAAGTGCACGACCGGCCATGCGACATCCCCGGTGTTCCTCGGCGCCGGCTTCGTCACCGAGGCGGCGCCGGCGGCCGCGGCGCGCATCAAGGTCGTCGGCTTCCAAGGCGCTTCAGCCGATCTCGTCGCCGTCGCCGATGGTATCACTTCGACGCTGCTCGACTTCACCACGCTCGGTCTTGCCGTTGGGCAGTGGATCAAGATCGGCGGCACCGCAACCGGCGACAGGTTCGCCACTGCGGCCTGCAATGGATGGGCGCGCGTCATCGCGATTGCCGCCGCGAAACTGACGCTCGACAACCTGCCGACCGGCTGGACGACCGACGCCGGCACCGGCAAGACCGTCAAGGTTTTCTACGGCGATACGCTCAAAAACGGTCTTCTCACGCTCAGCCAGACGATCGAGCGTGGGTTCATGGATCAGACCGTGCCGACCTATATCGCGCAGCGTGGCATGACCGTCGACCAGGGCGTCTTCAACTTCGTCAAGGAGCAGATCGCGACCTGGACGATGACTTTCGCCGGCCTGACCGGTACCCAGGACACCACGTCCTTGGATGCGTCACCCGACGCCGCTACCACGAACGCGATCATGGCCGCCGCGGTCAATGTCGGCCGCATCGCGGAGAACGGGACGATCGTCGGCGGTCCGAACTTCATCGAATCGATCACGCTGACCATCAAGAACAACCTCCGCATGATCGGCGGTATCCGCTCCGATGGTCTCGTCGGGGCCGAGGACATCGGCAAGGGATCGGTCGATGTCACCGCTGCGATGGGAACCTTCTTCGGGTCCAACGCCCTGATGTCCAAGCTGTTCGCTGGTACGGCAACAAACATCAACCTTCGCATCGCGAAGAACAGCCAGGCGATGATCTGGGCGGTTCCGCGTCTCACTTACACCGATGGGCAGACCAACGCGACGGCGAAGAACACCGACACCAAATTGCCGCTGACCGGCATGGCGTCGCTCGACACGCTGACCAACGCGCACGTCCTGCTTGACCGCCTCGAATACTACGAATGACCAAATCCCGCCCGACAGCGGGACCGAACTTTCGCGAGAACGCTGGGCGGGGTTGTCGGACCTCGCCCAGCACCCTTCCGACAAAGGATATCTCCGACATGAGCATCATCAAACTGGCCAGCTTGGCTGCCGATCTTGTCAAGGAACGTGAAGGCGACTGGATCGAGCCGAAGGAATGGCCCGGCCTCAACCCCGACAAACCGCTCGAGCAGGTTTCCCTGCCAGGCCTCGCATTCCTGACGCGCTCGCTCAACTATCCGCCCTATGCCTCGGCCTATCAGGCGGAGCTTGAGAAGCTGCGGCAGGCGTATCCGAGCGGTACCATTCCTGCCGATGTGCTGGCCAAGGCGGAAGGAAAACTCGCCGTCGAGTTCCTCCTGCTCGGCTGGAAGGGCCTCGATGTTGCCTATTCCCCTGAGGTCGTTGGCGGCGTCCTCATGGCGGAGGAGCATCGGGTTGTACGCAGCATGGTGCGCTGGTGCGCCGGTCTCGCAGGCAGGCGCAAGGTCGAGTTCGAGGAGACCGCCTCGGGAAACTGAAGGCGGCCTTCCGCTACGACCTGGAGCGGAGAGGCCATCACGAATGGCTGGCAGACCTGAACCGGGAGTACCCGGACGAGGTGCCGGCGGAGACGCTTCCGACCAGGCCGGATGAAGCCAGATACGAGACCTGGCACGACTTCTATCGACGCGCCTGGCAGGTCCTGCGCTACGACCGCCAATATACCGAGGGCGGCGGTGAAACACCGATCAGCTTCCTCGCCTTCGACGCCTACGCCCGCCGCTACAGCATCGAGGGGGAAGCCTTCGATCGCTTCGTCGACTTCGTATCCGCCCTCGATGACGAATGGCTGTTGCACGTCGCCGAAAAGGCAAAAGAAAGAGCGGACGTCAATCCGACATGAGGGCGGCGCCGCAATTGGACGATATCAGCGCGGACTCGCCGTCGTTCGAGGCCATTTCATCCAGAAAGAAAACGGTATCGGGTGTCCACATGTGGCCGCGAAATGGAGCAAATCCGACATAGCCACCCATGGAATTCTTCGCGTTGACGGTGCCACAGATCGTGATTTTGCCGGCACCCGTCTGGACAGCTCCGATAGATCCGAATTGAGCGCTTCCGGGGTCTTTGAGAGTCTTCAAGAGCGTGTCGTGTACCGACGAAATCTGAGCTTCGGATAGCTCATATCGGTCGGCCGCCAATGCGGCGGTCGCACCAAGAGCTGCCACTAAAATGAACCGTCGTCTCATCGGCGCGCACCCAAAGAAGGGAGGTTGAGATATGAACGATATAGCACTCTCCAGCCTCCGCGTCGCCGCCGAGATCGACGCCGCGAAGTACAAGACCGGCGCCGACCAGAAAGTCGCCTCCGATCGCGCAATGATCGCTTCCGCGCAGGCGATAGGCACCGCGTTCAGCCAGACCGACACCAAGATCAGCACCGCCGGCGACAGCCTGGCGAAGCTCTCGCGCCAGTACCTCGACGGCTACAAGAACCAGGAGCGATTCGAGCAGGGTCTTCGTCAGATCGGGCGGCAGCTCGACAGCGGGAAAACCGACATCGAGGGTGCCACACGCCTTCTCGTCGGCATGAACCAGAAGCTCGGGCTCAGCGCCGATGTCTCCGAGCTCGCCGCAAAGGGCCAGACCCAGCTTGCCGCTGCGGTCAGCATAGCAAACACCCAGATCGAAGGGCAGGCCATAGCCCTGCAGCAGGCCGCCGTGGCGCACGCCGCACTGATCGCGCAGGCGCGTGCCGACCAGGCCGCCGAAAACAGCCGGCAGATGGCCACAGCGAACCAAGGCAGCTTCAATTCCGTTCTCGGGGTGTCGTCGCCGTCATCTGGCGCGCAGGCCTCGGCTTCGGTGTTCGAGGCCGAGTTCACCCGCCTTGAACAGATGGCTCGCCTGCGAGCCCAACAGGCCGGCGCCGCCTTTGCCGACGAGTTCAATTCTTCGGTGATGGCGACTTCGGGTAAATCCGCCCGGGCTTCGGCGTCCGTTTTCGAAGAAGCCGGCCGTGAAGCCGACCAGATGGCATCACGCGTCGCCGCGCTGCGCGCCGAACTCGATCCCGCCGCAGCGGCACAGGACCGCCTCAACAACGAGCTGTCGGAATATTCGGCGCTGGCGGCGAAGGGTGCGATTTCAGCCGAGGAACTCGCCCAGGCGCAGACCATGGCCCGCAATCGCATCGCGGCCAACCAGAACGGCAGCGGCGGAGCCAACAAGTTCGCCGGAATGAACGCGACCAGCCAGCTTCAGGACATCGCGATCACGTCGATGATGGGGCAATCGATCCCGACGATCGCGCTTCAGCAGGGCACGCAACTCGGCATGGCGATGCAGATGGCCATGGGCGAACAGGGCGCCGCTGGGGGCGCCAAGGCGTTGCTTGCCGGTCTTACCGGCCTGGTAAGCCCGGTCAACCTTGTCGCCATCGGTCTCACCGCCGTTGTCGCCGCCGGCATCCAGTTCGGATCGAAGCTGCTGCCGCAGACGAAATCCCTGAAGGACGCCACGGAGGAGCAGCGGAAGGCGGTCAACGACCTCGCCGACGCCTACGGCAATGCAAGTCTGAAGGCTGACGATTTCTACAAGAAGTCGGTTATCGCGTCAGAATCCGATGCGCGCCGCAAGACAGAGGCGTTGCAGAAATCGTCCGGCGCCGCCAATGTCGGTGCGTTTTCCGACCTGATCAACCCATTCGCGGCCGGTCAGGGCTTCATCACCGCGCGAGATCAATTCTCTGCGTTCAATGAACCGATCAAGAGGATAGTCGCGGAGGCCCACAACGGTCGTCCAGACTTCGCCGCTTTCGAAAAGTCGATTGCGGCAGTGGTCGGCGAAAATCCCGGCCTTCAGTCCACCGCCGACAAGATACTCGCGATCGTGGCCGCCGCCACCGCTGCGGCAGCGCAGCTCAAGAACACGGGCGAGGCCATCAAGGACATCAACCGCTCATCGATCGGCAATTTCGACCGCACCCAGCAGGCCGGCCGCGACCAGTCGGTGATGAGCCAGCGCTTCGGCGACGATCCGTTTGCGGCGCAACGTGAGCAGCAGCGGCAGAAGGAAATTGCGCTGACCGAGGCGCAGGACCAGCGGAAACGCTCGCTCGACAACACCTTGGCTTCCGCGAAGCTCGACGTCGATCTCATCGGCAAGACCACGGCGGAGACCGAAGGCCTGCGCATGGCCTTCCAACTGGAGCAGCAGGTTCGCGAGGAAGCCGCTCGCAACAATGTCGATGCCGATGAGGCCGAGATCGCGCGCATCAAGGCGAAGGCGATCGAATACGGCAAGCTGCGCGCGCTGCAGGAAGCGCGCGACACAATCCATGGTCAGGAGATCGATCTCGAAACCCAGCGTTCCGAACTCGGGCTGGTCGGCGAGAACACGCTGGCACGCCAGCGTTCCGCCTCTGCGCTGAAGACCGAGCAGGATATCCGCAAGCTCGGCATCCCGCTGTACGGGCAGGAAGCCAACGAGATGCGCGCCAACACCTCGGCGCTTTCAGCCAATGCAGAGGCGATGGCGAAGGCCTCGCTGCAAGCCGACCTACTGTTCGATCGCCGGCAAATCCTGCGCAACTCGGAAGACCAGCAGATCGCATCCGCGCTAAAAAGCGCCGGTCAGCCCGAAGACCTCAATTCGCAGGAAGCGCAGATGATGCGCTACAACATGGCACTTTCAGAGACGAAGGACACGTTCAAAGGCTTCTTCACCGACATGGCGGATGGGCTCAAGCAGGGCAAATCGCTATGGGAGAGCCTGGAAGGCGCGGCGGTCAACGCGCTGTCCAAGATCGCCGACAAGCTTATCGATCGCGGCCTCGACGGCATCTTCAATTCCATCTTCGGTGGAGAATCGACGGGAAGCGGCTTGCTGGGCGATCTGCTTTCGGGAAAGCAGTCACAGTCCGGATCATCTGCTGGCGCATCATCGTTGCTGGGCAAGCTTTTCGGAGGCGCCGGCGGCCAATCGGTCGGTTCGATGCAGGTCCAGGCCGCGAGTGTGTTCGTCAACGGCGCGCCGGTTGGCCTGCCGGGTGTCGGCTCGCTGGGCTCGTTGCTGGGCGGATCATCGTTCAAGGCCGACACCACGCTGTCCGATATCCTCGGCTATGGCGGCGGCGATGCCGCCAACCAGAACATAATCCAGACGCGCATCGACCAGGCCTTCGGCACCGGCGGATCCGCGCAGGACATGATCCAGAGCCGGATTGATCAGGCGTTCGGAACGACCTCTGGCGGGCTCGGCGGCATCTTCTCGCCGTCAGGTGGCTTCGCTAGTTCCGGTGGTGGCGCTGCTTCGGCGATGTCGCTGGGAGGCGGCAGCGTTACGGACATGATCCGTCGCGCAGCGGCAGCCGAAGGCATCAACCCGGATATCTTCCTGAAGGTCGCCAAGTCCGAAGGCGGATTGGGCGGATTTGTTCAGAGCAGTGTCTTCAAGAACGGCATCCAGGAGCCCTCCTTCGGCCCGATGCAACTACTCAAAGGCGGTCCCGGAACCGGTTTCCCGAAGGGGCTTGGCAACGCCTTCGAAGAGCAAACCGGCCTTAGCGTGTCGGACCCCGCCAACATGGAGGCCGGCATCCAGTTCGCCGCGAAGCAGGCCAAGCAGTCCGGCTGGTCGCAATGGTATGGAGCGAAGGCCGCCGGCGTCGGCAAATGGGAGGGCATAAATCGAGGCGATAGTGGCATCGATCCTATGACGACCCAGAGCATCGCCAAACTCGGCGATGCATCAACCAAAGCGACCGGGGCTCTTGGCAATACGACCAGTGCACTCGGCAATCTCGGCGGCGCTTCGGAAGGCCTGATCTCGCAGTTCAGCAAGATGGGTCAAAGCCTCATGTCGCAACTGACGCCGGCGACAAGCAGCAGCAGTTGGTTTCAGGGGCTTTCCGGCATGTTCGGCGGTTCTTCGGGCGCCCTCGGTTTCATGAACTCGATATCGCCCAAGGCAACCGGCGACATCCTTTCCGGCTCATGGGGCTTGTTCGCCGATGGCACCGAGAACGCTCCTTCCGGCTGGGCATGGGTTGGCGAGCGCGGCCCAGAGCTGCGCAAGCTGCGCGCCGGCGATGTCATCCGCAGCAATCCTCGATCGATGGAGATGGCGGCGAACCAGAGCGGTGGCGCTCCAGCCGCCAACGATCGCCCCGCGCAGGCCATCCATCAGACCAACAACTTCATCTTCCGCGAGAACCCGGCGACGCCGGCCAGCCAGAACCAGATCGCGGCGAAAAGCGCGCGCGCCCTTGAAAAGCTCCAGAGGACGGCATGACGTTCTACAACGCAGTTCTGCCCGGCACGATCTCGCAGGGCAGCGAGTTCGCGCCTGTCAGCCTGGTCGATGCGGCCAATAGCCCGACCGGGTACAGCCAGCGCCGCTCGAGGCGTTCCCGCAGGCTGCGTCGGTGCAACATCGGCAAGAACATCCGCAAGGCGAATGACGTCTACGACATCCTGGCGTTCTTCGAGGTGATGAACGGGCCGGAACACTGCTTCGCGATCACCAATCTGCTCGACGATCGCAGTTGCAAGCCGGAGGACGCACCGGCGGCAAACGATGCCATCATCGGCAGCGGTGACGGCGCCAACCCAGTGTTTCAACTCAAGAAGCAATACAGGGTCACGCTGATCGACACCTCGGTCGTCGCCGTCGACAGGACGATCTATCTGCCGGTGCAGGGCACCATGCTGATCGCTGTCGGCGGCGTCACCAAGACGGAGACGACGCATTACACCGTGAACTACACCACCGGCGTCGTCACCTTCACGGCCGGCAATGAGCCCGCCGTCGGCGTCAACAATGTCACCGCCGGGTTCAAATTCCGGGAGAAGGTCCGCTTCGACACCAACGATCTAAGCCAGGTCGCGGAGTTCTTCCGCGTCGGGTCCGTGCCATCGATCCCGCTGGTCGAGGTGCCGTTCGATGCCTAGGACCGTACCGGCGAGCGTCTTGACGGCGATCAACTCCGATTCCTTCGCGCTGCCCGCGATCGTGCTGATCATCCTCGCCAACGGCACCAGGATAGCGCTCACCGAATGGGATGAGCCGCTCGACGTCGATCTTGATGGCGAAGGTGTTGAGACGTTCTCACCGTTCCAGTTCCAGCAGTTGTCCGCGTTTTCGGCGCAGATCAACGCACCGATCGACGACCGCGATTTCAAGATCATCCTTGGCGCCACCATAGTGACCGCGAGCGACGTCCGTCGCGGCCGCTTCGACAACGCCATCGCCATCATCGGGTATGTGGTGCCTGATCATCTTGATCAGCCGTGGCTCTACTGCACCTATGATTTCGGTCAATCCGACATCAAGGGAATGGTCTCGCGGCTGGAGATGATGGGGCCGGAGAAGCGGCTCGAGCAGCCTGTCGGCGTCACCCTTGGCGCCAACTGTCCCGAATCATATGGCGATCTGAAATGCGGCATCCCGACCCGGGCCGATGCCTGGGCTGATACGACGGACTATGCGCTCCACGGTCTCGTCAGGCGGCTGACCGGCGCCGGGATCTACTGGTTCAAGGCGACAGTCGCTGGCGCCAGTGGCGCATCGGAACCGACATGGCCGACCACGCTTGGCGGCACCGTGGTCGACGGCACCGTGACCTGGACCGCGATCCGCGCCCGCCGGCTTGTTGGTACGGTGACGTCATCTGCCGATCGCCGCACCATCGTTGCGACCGGGATCACGGTCGTCGCGGACTATTTCGGCGAGGGCTTCATCACCTTCCTGACCGGCGACAATGCCGGCGACAAGCGCCGTGTCCGCGCCGACAACGGCACCGGAACGCTGGTGCTGCACCTCGGCGCCTACGATGACATCCAGATCGGCGACACCTTCGAAGCCCTGGTCGGCTGCCGACATCGGCGTGTCGAGGACTGCATCGGCAAGCACGACAATGCCCACAATTCGCGCACCTTGACGCTTCGCTATGGTGGTTTCGACTTCCTCGCCGGCGAAAACATCACCGCCACCGCACCCAAGGGCTGAACATGACGCGCAACGAAATCCTGAAAGCCGCCAGCGAGATATCGGAATGCCAGGGCAAGGATGTGGAAAGGGCAAAGGCGATCGCGTTCAGCCTGCTGGTCGAAGCGCTGCTGTGCCTTCGGGAGATCGCCGACAACACGGCCGCTGCGGCAGCATCGAAGGCCTGACCATGAACCGACGTTCGTTCTTTGGTACAGCTGCTGGTGCCGTGGCTGCCGCGCCTGCTATCGCCGCAATGCCTGGCCTCGCGGATGGTGGTCTCGTCGGAAAAGCGGGGATGCAGACGCTGGGTTTCGCCTTTGACGCCAAACCGATTACCGAGGCGCTTGAGCCGCTGAAATACGCGGTCGGCGCTGCCCGCTCGTTCCAGTTCGATCCGGGGTTGATGCGCCGGCCGGGGAGGGATGATCGCTATGTCTATCGCACAGGTTTCCCATCGATCGACGCGCTGAGATCGGTATCGGGCGTCCACAAGGCCCTCATGGAAGCACGGCATGTAGAGGGCAACGCTCAATGAGCGCCGAAGCCTTCATTGCCGCCGCTCGCGGCTTCCTCGGCGTGCCGTGGGCGCACCAGGGACGCACTGAGCGCGGCATGGACTGCGTCGGGCTCATCGTGCTGTCGATGCGCGCCGTAGGCGTCGATGTGCCCCTGACGGCCGATTATGGCCGCATGCAGGACTATCGGCAGGCCAGGCGGTATCTCGAAGTGTTCTGCGATCGCGTCGGTGCCCCGGATATCGGCGACATCGTGCTGTTCAAGACGACGCAGACGCTACACATGGCGATCGTCTCCGAGGTCGACGGTCTGGCGCCGAAGCGCGTCATCCAGGCGCTCGGCCCGAAATCCAATGTCGTCGACACCGGCCTGCAGTTCCCACCGTTGATGCTGTGGAGGCCCAAATGGCCTTCATAGCGCCGCTCGCCGGCCTCGCCGTTGGTGGCGGTCTCCTCGGCTCGATCGTCACCACCGTCGCCGGCATCGGCATCAATCTGGCGATCGCCTATTTCTTTCCGCAGAAGATCAAGGGGCCGCGCGCCGAAAGCCTGAAGGCGCAGACGTCACGTTATGGCGAGCAGCTCACCCGCTGGCATGGCGCGATCCGAACGGCCGGTGCCGTGATCTGGCTCAAGGCCGATCATATCGACGAGCACGTCAAGACGGAGCGGCAGGGTAAAGCCCTCGGTCCGGAGGTGACGACCTACAGTTACACCGCAACCTTTGCGGTCGCGTTTGCCTGGAACGGCCCGGCGTCTGGTGTCACGCGCATCTGGGCCGACGACAAGCTGATCTTCGACATCTCGGCGGAGGCACTCCAGCACGCCATTGACAACGGCGGCAAGGGCATCGGCGTCGCCAAGGGCGCCTCGATCACGGTCTATCTCGGCACCGATGACCAAGGGCCTGATCCTGACATCGAGGCCGACCGTGGCGCCGGTAACGTCCCGGCCTGGCCTGGCATCGTCTATGTTGTGGTGAAAAACCTTCCGCTCGACGAGTTCGGCCTCCGCATCCCCAACATGGAAGGTGAACTGCTCAAGCAGAGCGAGAGCGCTTATCTCAGCATCAACGTTGGTGCCGCCGGTGGAAGCCATCGCACCGACATCAACGGTGACGCCGTGGCTCTGGCGGCCAATGACGGGTTGGGTGGGATATTGACCCTCTATTCGCTGCCTTCCGGCACGGTGCGCAAGGCCATCGATCTGGGCTTCCCGCCGACCGGTGTCATCATTTCATCCCGCAACGATGTGCTTGTCGGCAATATAAACGCCGATGAAGTCCATGTGTACGACCTCGCCACCGGCGCTCAAAAGCAGGTCGTGACCGGTGTGTTGCAATCCCTGCCAAAGGACAACATCAATTGCTCCTGCGAGACGTCGATCGGCGGCGTGTCCTACATTTTGATGGCGCGTGAGGATAAGCTTTCGCTGCTCAGCAACATCGGTACCGGCTGGAGCCTGGGCTGGTCTCTCGATCTTGCCGGCAAACCGCAAATCCTGAGCTGTGGTCCAGATCGGTTCTATTGGAGCACCGGCAATTCGACGGTCCTCCATCATTCCGCTTGGGATACCACTACCATTTCCGTCGCCGACGCCAGTTTCACGCTGCCCGTGCTCGGCGCAGTTCAGGGTATCCGTGCGATCTTCTACGACGATGAATCCGACAGCGTCATCGTGTTCGGCGCCAAGGGAAATATTTACGTCTATTCGGCCGATATGGGGACGCTGCTTCGATCGATCTCGGATGGCGGCTGGAACGCGTCCGGTATACCGGATCAACTGCTGTCACGTCGTGCTCTGGGCGCCTCAAACACGCTGGTATTTTCGGCACCGGAAGATCACCGGATCGTCGAGTACCGCATTTCCGATCTCACCAAACTGGCGGATTATGCAACGACTACATGGGGCTTCGATGCCCCTGGCTACCTCTCCGGTGTATCGGCCGGATTCGGGGTGATCTGGCAGCCGCTTGAAGGCTACCTGATGTTCGTCCCCCGTCTCGCTCGCACACCCGTCCTGTTGTCCGAAGTGCTTGAGGCCGAATGCGGTTACGCCGGCCTGACCGCCGATGCTTCCGCGGTGACATCAGGCATCTATGGCTACGGCGATCGTGCCGGAACACCACCGCGCGGCGTCGTCGAAGATCTCACCCGCGTCAACTTCGTCGATTGGGCGCAGATCGACGGCGTCCAGACCTTTTTCCCGCGCCAGACCGCCTCGTTTCGCACACTGTCGATCGATGATGTCGGCGTCGCGCTCAACGCGGAACCCGATCCGGTATCAGTCACGGATGAATATCCCTCGGCGCTCGATATGCCGGAACAGATCATCATCACCTATCCGAGCTATGACGCCGCCTACCGCATCGGTGCGCAGGCGGGAACCACGAAGGAAGACGAAAAGTTCAACGATGAACCTTCGCAGGCCGACGAGACCGGTGCGCCGATCAAGGTGCGACGCAAGCGAGCCTTGGCGTTTTCGACATCTCAGGTTCTCAAGGATGACGACGCCGCCCAGGTGGCGGATGTGATGTTCAACTCCCTGCTCGACGCCGCCACGGTCTACAAGACCACTGTCGGCCCGAAGCACATGGATCTCCACCCCGGCCAGGTCGTCACCTTGCCCTTGGATGAGGGAAGGACCGCCAAGGCGGTGCTGACCAAGATGAGCGGCGATACCGTCGTTGAGATGGAGTTCCGCAAGCGCGGCGACAGCTTCACATCGGAGGCCGTCGGCGTCCAGACCCCTTATGTCATCGATTCGCTGCTCGGGATCGCTGATGCCACCCCGGTGCTGATCGACGGCCACCTGCTGCGCGGCGCCGACAACAATGACGGCTTTTACACCGGCGTCGCGGTGACCTCCGCCGGCACGTTCCGTTCGGCCTCGATCTATCGTTCCGAGGATGGCGGTTCCACGTACCTGCAGTGGGCTGGCTTCGTCAACGGCATGATCCGTGGCATCGCACTCGATGCGCTACCGGATCGCGCGCATCCCGCCGCATGGGATCGCGCAACGGCCTTCAACATCGCCGTTCCGATTGGCAGCGCGCCTGCCAGCGTCAGCGAGGACGCGCTGCTAGCCAGCGAGACCACGAACGGCTTCGCCGTCTGGAACGCCAGCGTCGGCGATTGGGAGTACATCCGCGCCGCTTCCGTCGTCGACAACATGGATGGCACCTGGACGCTGTCGACGCTGCTGCGCGGCTTGAAGGGTACCGAATTCGCCATGGCTGGGCACGCCGCCGGCGCCACAGTCTATCATCTCGACGACCAGGCGATGACGCGCAGCCTGGAGGGAGATCGCACGCTGGCGCGCATCTATGTCGCGGTGCCGACCTCGACGGTGTTCGATTCCACCGGTGCCGTCACCTTCACCAACAACGGCAAGGGTCTGCGGCCATGGTCGCCGCAACTCGTCAGTGCGGTGCTCGATTCCGGCACGGGCGACTGGACCTTCGTCTTCAACCGCCGCGATCGGCTCGGCCAGGCATGGCCGGAGAGCGGGCCGGAAACACCGCCGATGAGCGAAAGCGTCGAAGCCTACGCCATCAACATCTACGACGGCATGGGCGTCCTAGTGAACAGCTACGACGCCAGCACCGAAACCTATACCTACACCGCCGCCGATCAGACGACCGATTTCGGCTCACCCCAGACAACCCTTGAATTCGGTCTCGCCCAGGTCTCCGCGATCTATGGCGACGGCATCGAACTGAGAGAAGCGGCATGACGACTTCAAACCGGCTCGGCATCACCGAGATGGCGGAAACACAGAACAACCGTTCCGTCACGGTCAATGCGGCGATTGCCGCGCTCGAGGCCGGCGCGATGTGCTTCCCTGCGGTCTCGATCGGCGATACCGCACCGCCAGGCTCACCGGCTGAGGGCGATCTATATGTGCTCGGCGCGTCTCCAACGGGGGCTTGGTCTGGCCAAGGCAAGCACGTGGCCGTCTATTACAATGCGGCCTGGTTCTTCCTGCCGCCGATCGAAGGCGCGTTCGCCTATGCGCAGGACGACAACGCCTATTATTTCTACAATGGTTCGGCTTGGGCTCTCTTTTCTGGCGGCGGCGGTTCCGGCGACGTCGTCGGCCCGGCCGGCGCTGTCAACAACAACATCGCGCTGTTCGATCTCGCTACCGGAAAGATCATCAAGGATAGCGGCGTCGCGCTCTCGACCGACGGCACCCTGGCATCGAACTCAAATAGCAAGGTCCCTGTAGAGCAGGCCGTCAAGACCTATGTCGACGGCCTAGCCCTCAATCTCGGCAAGCGTGGCCGCGTCAGGGTCGCGACGACGGCCAACATCACGATCTCAACCGCGCTCAACAATGGCGACACGCTCGATGGCGTCACACTGGCGACCGCCGACCTGGTGCTGGTCAAGAACCAGTCCGCGCCAGAGCAGAACGGTATCTATGTCGTCGGCGTCTCGCCGGCGCGCTCATCCGAGTTCGACACCTATGACGAGCATCCAGGATCGCTCATCGCCGTCGAGGAAGGTACNNCGACGGCGATTGCGTTCAGCCAGGTCAACATAGCTGCGGTCACCGCGCTTAAATCGGACGCCACTGCCAACCTCACTGCGGGCTTCACGGCGACCGCGAACAATGCCGGCACCAAGTCGTCGGGTACTTTCACGCCAGATCCAGCAAACGGCAATCTGCAACGCTACGTGAACGGCGGTGCGCACACTCTGGCGCCTCCATCGGTGGGCGGCGGCGACGCCATGTCCATGGCAATCCAGTGCACGAACAATGGCTCCGCCGGCACCATCACGACGTCGGGCTTCACGAAGAAAACCGGCGATGCACTGACCACCACCAACGGTGATGACTTCATGTTCCATATCACCGTGATCAATGGGTTTTCACATCTTAACGTCGTGGCGCTGCAGTGACTTTTCCATTCCCGATGGTGGTGCCGCGAACGTCAGCTCCGCTGTCGATTTCTGGAACGCCGGTGACGTCGGCTACGCAGAGCACCGCCTATACCGGCTTCACCGCATCGGCCAGTGGCGGCACGCTGCCATACACCTATTCGCTCGTCGGCAGCTGGCCGACCGGCATCTCGGTCAACTCGTCGAGCGGTGTTGTATCCGGCACGCCGACGGTGTCCGGCACCTTCGCCAGCCTTTCGGTTAGGGTCACCGA
>NZ_SMYZ01000065.1 GCF_004919685.1 Mesorhizobium norvegicum
CGATGACAGCGTCCCTCTCCCCGTCACTATACGGGGAGAGGATGCCGGCAGGCAGGTGAGGGGCAGCACCAAACTCGACAGGGCGGCGGACCCCAACCCGCCGCCCGTTTTTCCAATCCAGGATATCTGATGAACGCTTTGCTCACATCCGCCGTGGCGGGGCTGACAGCCGGAGGCACCTATGCCTTGCTCGGCGTCTGCGCCGTCTTCACCTACCGGCTGGTCGCCGTGGTCAATTTCACCGGCGCCGCGATCGGCACGGCCGGGACCTTCGTGCTGATCGCGCTCTACGAAGCCGGTTTCCCGATCTGGCCGTCGGTGGTCGCCGGTATAGCGGCCGGCACGATGGTCGGCGTCGCCATCGGCACCATCATGACGCGGTGGTTCGGCGAGGCCAGCGCCTCGACCAAGGCGGCGGTCACCGTGGCGCTGCTGGTCGGCATCATCGCCATCGGGCTTCGCCTGACCGGGGGCCAGCATCCGCACAACATGCCGGAGCTGTTCCCGGGTTCCGCCTTTCGCATGGCCGGCGTCGAGGTGACGATCGCCTCGGTGCTGACGATCGGGCTGGCGGCGCTGTTCACCGTGCTGGCCGATCTGTTCCTCAACACCACCAAGGTCGGGCTCAATCTGCGTGCCCTGGCCGACCGGCCGATGGCGGCCGAACTGCTCGGCATCAGGGTGCAACTCCTGTCGTTGCTGGTCTGGGGCATGACCGGCGCTTTCACCACCTTCGCGCTGATGATCATCGCGCCGCAGCGCTCGCCGAATTTCATGACGCTCAGCCTGCTCGTCGTACCGGCACTGGCGGCCGCCCTTGTCGGCCTGTTCCGCAGTTTCTGGCGCACACTGGCTGGCGGCATCGTGCTTGGCCTTGTCGAAGGCATGGCAAGCTCGGTCGACAGCATCAGCCAGTACCGCAGCGCCATTCCGTTCCTGGTCGTGCTTGCCGTTCTGCTCTGGTCGCAACGGGAGGCCCGTTGGGATGAAGCGCGCTAGTTTGAAAGCCTCCCTGGTCGTTGTCATCGCGGCGATCGTCCTGGGCGGCGTCATCGCCGGGCTGCTGCCGTCCTACTGGGTGTTCCTGGCCACCTCGGTGCTGATCACCGGCGTCGCGCTGCAAAGCCTTGGCCTCGTCGCCGGCCGCACCGGCATGATCGCGCTCTGCCAGATGTCGTTTGCCGGCGTCGGCGCCTGGACCGTCGGCTATCTCAACCTCGCCGAGGCACCTGGCGGCCTGGCCGTGTGGATCCTAATCGGCGGGCTGGCGGCGGTGCCGCTCGGCGTCGCCATCGGCCTGCCGG
The DNA here is from genome assembly GCF_004919685.1 of Mesorhizobium norvegicum. Lineage (GTDB taxonomy): Bacteria > Pseudomonadota > Alphaproteobacteria > Rhizobiales > Rhizobiaceae > Mesorhizobium > Mesorhizobium norvegicum. Next base: position 1,305 of record NZ_SMYZ01000065.1, read on the forward strand.
CGCTGCGGCTGCGCGGCATCAACCTCGCCATCGTCACGCTGTCCTTCGCCACCGCTTTCGACACCATCCTGGCAACCATGACCTATCCCGGCCAGACCGATTTCCTGCAGGTGCCGCGGCCGGAACTGTTCGACGGCGATGAGGGCTATTTCGTCTTCGTACTGCTGTTCTACGTCGCGATTGCGATGGCGCTGGAATTCCTCAGCCGCTCGCGCCTCGGCGCCTCCTGGCTGGCGGTGCGTCACTCCGAACGCGCGGCGGCGGCGCATGGCGTCAGCATCGCCACCGCCAAGCTCTCGGCTTTCGCTATCAGCGCCTTCATCGCCGGCATTTCGGGCGGGCTGCTGGCCGGCTATCTCGGCACGCTGGTCTCCGAAAATTTCAGCATGATGCAGTCGCTGTCGCTCTATGCGGTCGCGGTGATGACCGGCGCGCATTTCGCCGAGGGCGCCATCATCGGCGGCCTGCTGGTCGTCATGTTCCCGGAAATCCTGCGCCGGCTCGACCTGCCGCAGGACATCGGCAATGTGCTGTTCGCCATCGGCGCCACGCAGGCCCTATCCACGGGCGAGACGATGAGCGAGACCTTTCGCCGGCAGCTGCGTAGACTGGTGCCGGCGCGCATAAAAGCGGCCGCGTCGGCGCCGGCAAGCGACCTGCCGGCCCCAGTCAGCCGCGCTGCCGGCCCGGCTCTCAGCGTCGAGAAACTCACGGTGCGCTATGGCAGCGTGGTCGCGCTCGACGGCGTCAACCTGACAGTTACGGCCGGCACCGTCGCCGGGCTGATCGGCCCCAACGGCGCCGGCAAGTCGACCTTCATCGACGCCGTCGCCGGCTTCCTGTCCAGCTATGAGGGCAGCATCAAGCTCGGCGGCAAGCCGCTCGAAGGCATGCCGGCGCATCTGCGCGCCCGCGAGGGTGTGCGCCGGACCTGGCAGACCAACCGCATCGCGCCGGAACTCACCGTCGGCGGTTATCTGGCGCTCGCCGCCAAGGGCCTGTCGGCGAGCGAGACCAGGGCGATCCTTGGTTGGCTGGATTGTCCCGATCCCAACACGCTGGTGGTCTCGGTCGACGCCGGCACCAGGCGCTTGCTCGATGTCGCCGGCGTGGTCGCTGCGCGCCCGGCGGTGCTGCTGCTCGACGAACCGGCCGCCGGCCAGTCGCATGAGGAGACGCTGCGGCTCGGGCAACGCATCGCCGAAATCCCAAAGCTGTTCGGCTCGGCGGTGCTGCTGGTCGAGCACGACATGGACCTGGTGCGGGCGGTCTGTTCGGAGGTCACCGTGCTCGACTTCGGCCGCGTCATCGCGTCCGGTCCGCCGGCCAAGGTGCTCGACCTGGGTCCGGTGAAGAAAGCCTATCTCGGCATCGAGGAAGAGAGCGTGGCCGCATGAGCAAGCTGGTCGTTTCCAACCTGTCGATCAACCGCGCCGAATTGCCTGTCGTGTCGTCGCTCGACATTTCGGTCGAAAGCGGCGCCATCAGCGTCGTGCTCGGCGCCAACGGCGCCGGCAAGACGACGCTGCTCGAAGGCCTGTCGGGCATCATCCCGGTCGCCGGCGGCTCGATCGCCATCGACGGCCGCGATATCCACAAGGCACGGCCTGGCGTGCGCTCGCGCGAAGGGCTGGCCCATGTCGAGCAGGGACGCACGGTGTTCCGGCAATTGACGACCGAAGAGAACCTCAAGGTGAGTTTGCACTCGGGGGCCGATCTCGCGGAAGCCTATGCGCTGTTTCCCGAACTGGTGCAGCGCCGCACGGTCAGGGCCAGCCTGCTGTCGGGCGGCGAGCAGCAAATGCTGGTCATCGCCCGCGCGCTGCTGACACGGCCCAAGGTGCTGCTGATCGACGAGATGTCGGCAGGCCTGGCGCCGGTCATCGTGACGCGGCTGATGAGCGCGGTGCGCAAGCTCGCCGACAATGGCTTGGCGGTACTGCTGGTCGAGCAGTTCGCCGCACTCGCGCTGTCGATCGGCAACCGCGCCTATGTCATGCGGCGCGGCCGCGTCGTCCATGATGGCGACTGTATGAAGCTGCTCAAGTCGCCGGACGAACTGCACCGGCTCTATCTCGGCGGATAGGACGGCGTTCATTCGTTGAATCGAGGTCCGGCGCCATCTTCTTGTTCAAGCACGGTCTTTTCCCGCTTGGCAGAAAACAACCGCGCGCCAGTCATGCTGGACCTCCTTGAACGCCGCTGAACAGGGCAGCACGTTCTTTGCCGGCCCACGCTCCGATCATTAGCATTTGTATCTGATCCGAGTTGATTTCCTATCGGGCCGTTAATGCGGCCATGCTGTTAATCAGCATTTGCTAATGATCATTCCGAACCTAAGGCAAGCCATGACCAAGAATCTCGGCAACGCACGTTACATGCCGCCAAAGGATGCCAAAGTCTCCTTGTTCGGCAAGGCCGCACCAGCTCTGTTCCCGCTTGTCGCGGCGGCGCTGGGCTACATGATCGGCAAGCAGTTCTTCGGCATCTAGGGCCTGGTGCAAACCATCCACTAATGTCGCTTGCCGCCTATGCCTTGGGGGCTGCCGGCAAAATCTTCGCGGACAGAGTCTTGGGACGGCGCCGGGGCGTCGGCGGAAGGCGGCTCCCAGCCGAAGACGCTGCGGCCGCCGAGCTGGTGCGACTGGTCGAATTCGCCGGCGACGATCTCCTTCAGGCTCGGCCCGGTGACGTAGCGCTCCAGCCGTCGCGCCTGGCCGTCCAGCCGTTGCAAGGCGCCGAGTTCCTCCTCATTGCCGAGCTTTGCCTTGCGGACCGCCGATTTCATCACCGCGATGGTCTCGTCATAGACTTTCAGCGGCACCGGAAAGGGATGCCGGTCCTTGCCACCATGCGCCAGCGAGAACCGCGCCGGATCGGAGAAGCGGCACGGCGCGCCATGCACGACCTCGGCCACCATCGCCAGCGCCCGCACCGTTCGCGCGCCGACGCCAGGCACCAGCAGCAATTCGGGAAAATCCGCCGGTCCGCTTTCGATCGCCGCGGAAATGTTGCCGTGCAGGCGGCGCATGACGATATCGCTTTCGCGGACATCATGATGGGCGGGCATGATCAGATTGGGCAGCATCGGCTGGGCGGATTGCGGCCTTGCTGAAGGTTCGATTGCCGCAAACTCGCGCACGATGCTGTCGGGACCGAGCTGGCGCAACAGGTCCAGCTGGCCGCTGCGCGAAGCCTCGGCGCGGTGGTCGGTCAGATTGACGATCTCGCCCTGCCGCTCGCCCTCGATGGCCGCATGCGGCTCGTCGACGAAACTTTTCAGGCCCTCCGAGAGCCAGTGGTAGCGGCGCGCCAGTTTGCTGTCGCCGTTCATGCCTTGCTGGACGACCACCCAATGGCTGTCGTCGGTGACGATGAAGCCGTGCAGATAGAGATCGAAGCCGTCCTGCACGGCGGCGCTGTCGACCTTGGCGACCAGCCGGCTGGCCGTGGCCAGAGCCTTGCCGTCGATGCCGACACGCTCGCCGATCGCCTCGAGTTCATGCGGCGTCTTGCGCGAGTGGGTGCCGCGTCCGCCGCAGACATGGATGCCGAGTTCGCCCGACAGCGGTGTCAGCCCGCGCTTCAGCGCGCCGATGACGCTGGTGGTGATGCCGGAGGAATGCCAGTCCATGCCCATCACCGCACCGAAGGACTGGAACCAGAACGGATGCGCCAGCCGGCGCAGCAACTCGTCGCGGCCATAGTGGTGAATGATGGCTTCGCACAGCACAGCGCCCAGGCGCGTCATGCGATCGCCCAGCCATTTCGGAACCCGCCCGCCATGCAGCGGCAGGTCGGCGCTGCCGCTTCGCTGCGTCACGTGATCATACCTCCGGCCGATGAGTCGGGCACCGGCAGCCTCGGATAGAGATGGCATCGGGGCGACGATTTGCAAGCGGATGCGCGAACGCCCGTTCAGAACCTGAATCAGGTCGGGGCTTTATCTCATTGTGTGACAATGATTTTCTTCAACCGCTTCTTTCTAAACATGGACGTCGCCGAAGGAGAGTTCGCCGTCGTCGCCAGGCGTCAGGAAGGCAGCCGCCAGGAGGCCGGCGTAAAGGAGGGCAACCACGGCGACAATGACCGCGCCCGGAATGGGACCGAGCGCAGCGGCGCTGACGGCCTCGCGCAATGTGCCGACGAAGCCGGCCGGCACAGCTTGATCGATCAGGCTCGGCGTCGACAGTTTGAGGATCCAGGCGAGGAGCAGAATCAACATCATATGCAAGTAGTTGCGGCGCAAACGCCGCGCCAGCGCCACCCTTTGCGAGACCAGGAATTTCGGCGCGCGCAGGCTTTCGCCGACGATCAGCAGCCAGTCAGAAGCGAAGTCGGGCTGCGGCGAGAAGATCTGAGCGAAATAGTTGCGCTCGAACTGGCGCACGCGGGCGCGATAGACATCGAAGAACCGGTAACGACGCGCCTCGATCCACAACAGAAGGAGCACCAGCAGCATGGCGAAAAGCAGCACGCCGTGATGGGCACTGGCCGTTGACAGCGACACTGACAGCATGGCGGCGACAACGGTGATCGCCCAATTGCTTGTACGGTCGAGGCGGTCGCGCCAACCGGCCATGCGGGCGATCTCGGCGCGGTGGAAATGCGACATCACGGTGACCAGTTCGCCTGACGAAAGCGGCCTGCCGATGGGCGTTGCCGGAGCATCGTTCATGGCTCCCTCCAACCAAATAAAACGCATCAGATTTGATCTCGTTCCGTAGCGTTCGGAATGGCCAAGGGAATCTCGACATCCTGGCAGGGTTCGCAGGCCTGGTCCGGCCGGTCACTCCGGCCCGGCGATCCAGTCGACCAGCAGGGCGGCAAAGCCGAAGGCAGCGGCGATGGCGCAGACTTCAGGCCAGCCGCCCGAGGCCCAGGCGATGCCGGCGAGCATCGAGCCGATGGCGCCGCCGATGAAGAAGATGCCGACGAACAGGCCGTTGAGGCGGCCGCGCGCCTTCGGCTGCAGCAGGTTGATGGCGCGGCGGCCGAGCGTCTGGTCGCCGGTGACGCCGATGTCGAGCAGCACGGCGCTGACACCCATCGGCGCTAGAGACCATCCGGTTCCGGATTCAGCGGCGCCGGCCCAGGCGGCGAGCCCCATCGCGCCGATCAGCACGAGATGGCAGGCGATGGTCGCCGGGCGCGTCCAGCCACGGTCGCCGGCGCGGCCGAACAGCGGTGTGACTATCGCGCCGCTTGCGCCGACCAGTGCGAACAACGCGATGCCGCGCTGGCCGAGGTCGAAAGGCGGCTGCGCGAGGCGCAACGCCACCGCCGTCCAGAACAGGCTGAACGTTGCCATCACCAGCGCTGCCGTCAGAGCGCGGCGCCGCAGCACCGGCTCGTCGCGCAGCAGGTCGAACAGCGAAGCGATCAGCGCGCCATAGGACGATCGCGCTTCCGGGCGCCGCCGGGGCAAGGTGAAGGCAAGCACGCAGCCGAGCACAATCAGGGCTGCGGCGCTGATTGCGTAAAAGGCTCGCCAGCCCCAGGCATCGGCAATCAGGCTGGCCAGCGGGCGCGCCAAAAGGATGCCGACCATCAGCCCGCTCATGACATCGCCGATGACGCGGCCGGCCTCGCCGGGCGGCGCCATCGAGGCGGCGATCGGCACCAGGATCTGGATCGCCGAACAGGCGGCACCGAGGATGAACAGGACGATCAGCAGCGAGCCGGCGGTGGGCGCCATTGTGGCGACGCCAGCCGCCAATGCCGCCGCGACCAGCATGCGCAGGATCAGGGTGCGGTTTTCGGCAAGGTCGGCGAGCGGCACCAGGAAGAACAGGCCGGCGGCGTAGCCGAGCAGGGTGGCCATGGCGACGAAGCCGACGCTCGCGGCACCGGCGCCGAGCGATGGCCCGATCAGGCCGACCAGCGTCTGCGGAGCGAACAGGTTGGTGACGATGATGCCGACCGCCGTGGCAAACAGCAGCGTCTGCGGGCCGGTGATGGTCGCGGCCGATCCGGCCATCTGGCCGTCATTGGTATCGAGCACTGGGGTATCGAGCATTGAGTCCTCAAGGATTTGCATATCGCGAGAGGACTTTATGCCAAAGCGTCATCATGCTACAATTCAATCAATTCGATAATGATTATGCGAGGTGCGCATGAATATCCACGACCTCGAAGCCTTCATCGCCGTGGTGGAGACCGGCTCGATCGTCGGTGCCTCGGCAAGGCTCAACCTCACCCAGCCGGGCGTGACGCGCCGCATCCAGAACCTCGAGGACGGGTTGGCGACATCGCTGCTCGACCGCCAGTCGAAGCCGCTGAAGCCGACCGCTTCCGGCCGCGAGGCCTATGAGCATGGCCGCCGCGTGCTGCGCTCGCTCGAAGATCTCAGGGCCGGCGTGTCGCCGCAAGGCGAGGTCAAGGGCGAGTTCCGCCTGGGCATCATGCCCTATCTCTCCGACGCCGCCCTGGCGCTGCCGCTCGACAGCCTACGCGCTGCCTTTCCGCAATTGACGCTGCGCATCTCTTCCGGCTGGTCGCCAAGGCTGGTGGAGCAGGTGGCGCGCAGCGAACTCGACGCGGTGGCGGTATGCCTCGCCGAGGGTTTGGCGCCGCCCGACGAACTGGTCTGCGACGATCTCGGCGTGCAGTCGGTGCTGCTGGTGGCGTCACCCGGGCTCGGCGTGCCGAAGCCCGCCGATCTTGCCTCGCTGTCGCGCTTTGCCTGGGTGATGAACGAAAACGGCTGCGGTTTCCGCGCTTTCATCCGCCAGAGTTTCGACGCCCTCAGGCTGCCGTTCCAGGTCGGGGTGGAGGCGCTCAGCGTCGATCTCAGAATGTCGCTGGTGGCGCGCGGCCACGGCATCGGGATCGTCACGCCGGGCGCCTTCGCCGACAGCCGCTGGCGCGATAGGGTGGAAGTCATCGATTGCCCCGACTTCAAGCCGCAAGTGCGCGCATGGCTGCTGCACCGCCCGCCGGCCGGACGGCTCAGCCGTCCGATCGCGCTGTTTCGCGACGCGCTGATCGAAGGGCTCGAGGTGCCGATGCCGCTGGTGTCTTGAGTGGTGGCCCACTGGCCGTTGTCGTGAGAAGGGCTCCCCAATAGGGTGATTGCTCCGGGAGGGTGCCGTGTCGATCACTATCGGCGTTTACTGGGGGCCGAGGCAGCGCCCCCTCGACGAACTGGTCTCGCAAGCTGCAGCGCACTTTCGCGTTCTGGCGAAAGCCGACGAGGGGGTCGCCCGTTGGGCACCCATGGGCCGATCGCTCAAGCAGGCGATGCTATCCGAGCCTGTCGATACGTCGTCGCCGGACGTTTTGCGCCGTTTCCTGCTGAAGGGGCAGAACAAGACGGACATGCCGCCGCGTCAGCCCATTCCAGAACTTGGGTACAGGCTGTCGCTCTGGAATCGGCGCCGTGGGAATCTGGAAGCGTCGACCTCGATCCATTGCGGAGCCCATTCCCAATATCTGTCCGAAGACAGTCAGAACAATGCCTTGCTCGATTTGCGTTACCTGGATGAGCGGGGGCTTGCAGTCGGTGTTCTCCTGGATGTGTTCCGTAAGACCATCGACACCTGGCAACCCGACTGGGGTACGATCTGGCGATATGCTCATGACGGCCATCCGGCCGGTGCGCCTTGGGACCCCAAGCACGTCCAGTATGCGTTCTACCAATCGCGAAGCGGGATGGGGCCGGCCGGTCGCGGCATCGGACAGCAGCAGCTGCTAGGCAGCCAAGGGCGCCTCTGGATCAACGAAGCGGCGTCGCCCTTTATGGAGAAGGCATAGCGCTTCTAATCCCGTTCCGCCTCCAGCCGCTCGCGAAAATCGTCAAGCTCGGCCTGCGCGATGCCGGCGACTTCGGCATCGCCGGGATAGCTGCCGCCCGCGACCTCGTTGCGGAAGCCTGACAGCGCCTCCACCCGCGCATCCTTCACTGCCTTTTGCAGCACGGCCAGATTGCCCCAGGCTCGCGCATGGCGCGGCAGGCGGGCGCTCTCGCCGCAGATGTCCGAGGTGAACAGGAAGATCACGTCGGCCTCTGCGCCCGAGCCGAGCGACACGGTGACCAGCGAGGTGCGGCGGTTGATTTCGGCCATCACCTCAGCCGCGATGATCTCGCATTCGACGGCAAAGGCACCGGCGTCTTCCAGTCGGCGAAAACGGTCCCACAGGTCGAGCGCCTCGGCTGATGTCTTGCCGACGGCCCTGATGCCGCCGACCCAGGTGGATTTGCGCGGCACGAAGCCGAGATGGCCCATCACCGGGATCTGTTCGTTGGCAAGCATGCGCACGGTGTCGAGACCGCGCCCGGTGATGACGGCGTCGGCGCCCGCCGTGATGGCGGAGAAGGCGGTGCGCAGGTTTTCGTCTGATGTCACTGCGTCGGCAAAGCCGAGTGCGGCGGTGACGAAGACGCGGCGCGACCCTTCGCGCACGCGGGGCACGTTGGCTGCGCGGCAGACCACCATCTCGATGCCGGCGGCCTCTGCCGCCGCAGCCTCTTCCGTCGTTTCGGCCGTCACCTGGGCGGCATGCCGCCCGCTGCCCTTCAGCGCGCGCAGGCTGGCGACCGTCACGCTGCGCTCGACCTCGCGGCCGCCGAAGTCGAAGATGCGTGGCATCTCAGCCCTTCAGCTTCTTGGCATAGTAGTCGGGCGCGACGACGCCGGGCTTGGAGAACCAGGCTGGCACGTCGACGCCGGAATAGAGCAGGATGTTGCCCCATGGGTCGAAGGCGCCGGTGCGCACGATGACCTTGGCTTTCTGGGCCATCTCGCCGAGGATGGTCTCGTGCGTCGTGGTCTCGAAGTCGGCGTCGGGGAACAGCCGCTTCAGCCTGGCCAGCAGCGGCGCATTGTGCACCGGCAGTGTATCGGCATAGCCGACGCGCTCGGCGATCAGGTTGGCGGCGATCGGCGCCAGCACGGTTTCGAGATCGGGCACGTCGGGCGAGATGGCGAGGTCGATGCGCCAGGCGCTCGACGGGATCGGAAAGCCCGCGTCGCAAACGATCATCAAATCGCCGTGGCCCATCGAGGCGATGGCGTGCGACAGTTCGGCGTTGAGCAGCCGGTTCCGGTTCATATCTGTTCCTTCCATGTTGTCTTGAGAGCTTCGGCGAACAGCGCGTCGGCCTGAGCGCGTTCGGGCAGGCCCGGAATGACGCCGAGTCGGGTGCAGGCGATGCCGCCGCAGACGACGCCGAAGCGGACCGCGTCGACGATGTCGCGGCCTTCGGCCAGCGCCACGGCGAAGCCGGAGTTGAAGGCGTCGCCGGCGCCGGTGGTGTCGACCACGGCGACCGGCACGGCTGGCACCATGACATCGAGTTCGTCGGTGAGGATCAGGGCGCCGCTGCGGCCCAGCGTCACCACCACGTTGCGCACGCCGCGCCGGCGCAATTCGCTGGCGAGTTCGCGCGAGGAGCGCGGATCGTCGGCCGGCAGGCCGAGCAGGATGCGCAATTCGCTTTCGTTGGGGGTCAAATAGTCGACGGAAGCGAAGATCGCGTCGGGAAGCTGGCGCGCCGGTGCGGGATTAAGGATGGTGCGGGCGCCGTGCTTGCGGCCAAGCTGCATGGCGCGGGCGGCGGCCGCGATCGGCACTTCGAGCACGGTCATGACGACATCGCTTTGCGCGATGCGCTCTTCGGCCGCGTCGACGGTGGCGGCACCCATCAGCTCGTTGGCGCCCATGTCGAGGATGATGAAGTTCTCACCCTTGTCGTTGAGGATGATGAAGCCGACGCCGGTGGCGCGTTCGGTTCTCGTCGTGACCAGGCTCGCATCGACGCCCTCGGCGGCATAAAGGTCGGTGGCGATGCCGGCCAGCTTGTCGGTGCCGATGATGGCGACCAGCGCCGAGCGTGCGCCGAGCCTTGCGGTGGCCACCGCCTGGTTGGAGCCCTTGCCGCCGGCGCCCATGTCAAAATCGGTGCCGAGCATCGTCTCGCCGAAGATCGGCAGTTTTGGCGCCCGCATGGTCAGGCCGACCGCAAAACTGCCGACGATCGTGATTCTGGGTGCGGTCTTGGGTGTGTTCATCAATGCCTCGTTCAGGACGCCATGGCGCGCGCCAGGATCGCTTCCTCGTTGATGCCGGCTCCGGTCAGCTCGCCCGAAATGCCGCCATTGCGCAGCACCAGAACGCGTTCGGCGTTCATGATCAATTCGGGAATCTCCGAGGAGATCATCACCACCGCCACGCCTTCGCCGGCGATGCCGCGCAAAATGGCGTAGATCTCGGCCTTGGCGCCGACGTCGACGCCGCGCGTCGGCTCGTGCAGCACCAGCACGCGGGGATTGGTGACCAGGCTGCGCCCGAGGATGATTTTTTGCTGGTTGCCGCCCGACAAGGTCGCCAGCTTTTGGCTCAGATGTGAAATGCGCGCGTCGAGCCGCGCGACCTGCGCGCGGGCCTCGCGGCGCACGGCACCACGCCGCATGAAGCCGACCATCGAGAAGCGCGGCAGCGAGGCCGAGACGACATTGTTGGCGACGCTCATCGACAACAGCGCGCCGGCGCCACGCCGGTCGGCCGGCACCAGCGCCATGCCGTTGCGGATCGAGGCTTGCGGGTCGGTGGCACGCAATTCCTTGCCGTCTATGGTGACGCGGCCGCTGCGCTGGCACAGGCCGAACAGCGCTTCGCCCAGCATGTCCTTGCCGGAATCCGGCAGGCCGCCAATGCCGAGGATTTCGCCGGCGCGGGCATGAAAGCTCAGCCTGTCCAGCCCCGGCGCGGTCAGCTTCTCGACGGACAGCACGATTGCCGCCTCATCCGACCGCGCTTCAGGCTGCAGCGACCATTGCGCCGCCGTGTCGAGGTCGCGGCCGACCATGGCGCGGATCAGCCGGTCCTCCGACAGGCCGTCATTGTCGATGGTCTCGATGGTGCGGCCGTCGCGCATCACAGTGATGCGGTCGGCAAGGTCGAGCACTTCCTTCAGATGGTGCGAGACGTAGATGACGGTGACGCCTTCGCCGCGCAACTGCTTGACGATTTCGAACAGCCGCTCGCTCTCGCGCTTGGACAGGGCCGAATTGGGTTCGTCGAGCACCAGCACGCGGGCGCGCTGGCGGATGGCGCCGGCGATCTCGACCAGTTGCATCTCGGCCACCGACAGGCGCGAGACCTTCGTGTCGGGATCGAGCGCGCCCATGCCGAGCCGTGTGAGTGCCGCGCGTGCCTCGCGCCGCATCTGGTCGCGCGGCACGAAGGACAGCGACGAGCGCGCCGCCATGTCCGACATCATGATGTTCTCGGCGATGGTCAGCGTCGGGCAGAGCGCCAGTTCCTGGTAGACCACGGTGATGCCGGCGGCGCGGCTGGCCAGCGGCGAGGCAATGGTGGCGCGGCTGCCGTCGATGCGGATTTCGCCGCCGTCCGGCTGCAGGTCGCCGGCCAGGATGTTCATCAGCGTCGATTTGCCGGCGCCGTTCTCGCCGATGACGGCATGCACCTCGCCGGCGCGGAAGCCGACGGAAATGCGGTCGAGCGCCAGCACGCCGGGGAACCGCTTGGTCAGTCCGGAGATCTCGACGATGGGGGCAGGGGTCTGTTGCTCTGTCATTGGCTGGCTGGCGTCAGGCGGCTGCCGGCAAAGACCGGCAGCCGCGCGACGCTTGCTTGTTACTTCTTGGCCACCTCGGCGATGTTTTCCTTGGTGTAGATGCCGACGCCGGTGTCGACATTGTTGATCGGCTGGCCCTTGAGGAACTGCACGATCAGGTCGACCGCGGCAAAGCCCTGCTTCTCCGGCGCCTGGTCGATCGTGGCGTCGACATTGCCGTCCTGAACCAGTTGTACGGTCTGGTCGAGCAGGTCGAAGCCGACCACCTTGACCTTGTCTGCAGCCTTGTTGCGTTCGACCCACGTGCCGGCGGCGGGCGTCGAGCAGCATTCGAGCGACAAGACGCCTGATATCGACGGATTGGCGAGCAGGGCGTTCTCGATCGCCGCGTAGATCTTCTGCGGGTCGGTGCCGGTGTTGAGCGTCGAGACCACCTCGATGCCGGGCTCCGCCTTCAGTGCCTCGCGCGCGCCCTTCTCACGGTCGAGCGACCACTGCGCGGCGGCGTCGATAGTGGTGATCATCACCTTGCCCTTGCCGCCCAGCACCTTGGCCATCAGCTTGCCGGCCTCGCGGCCGGACTGAATGAGGTCCTGGCCGGCGAAGGCCAGCCGCTTGCTCTCCGGATTGTCAGTGTTGAAGGTGACGACCGGGATGCCGGCGGCGATGACGCGGTCGATCACCGGCGCCAGCGCGTCGGTGGAGACGGAGGAGATCGCCAACCCGTCCATCTTGCCCATCAGCGTCTCGATCTCCGAGATCTGGCCGTCGGCATCGGCGCCGACAGGACCGATGAACTGAGCGCCGACCTTGTCCTCCTTGGCGGCGCGCTCGACGCCGGCCTTCATGAACGGCGCGAATTCGTTGGAGACGTCATGGTAGGAAACGTAGATGTCGAGCGGCTGCCCAGCGTCGATCTTGGCCTTGATGCGCGGCGCCAGCGTAAAATCGGCGAGCTTGGATTCGGCGTGCGCCGACAGCGGAAACAGACCGAGCGTGGCTGCGAGAATGACGTGTCTGATGTTCATGGATAGTCCTCCCTTTTTGGTTCTGATTGCTTCTGTTTTCTGCACTTAACCCGTTCGGCGCGTGCTCCATTTGTCGATGCCGACCGCGATGATGATGACCAGGCCGATCATCAGTTCCTGCACGAAGGGCGACACGCCGAGCAGCACCAGGCCGTTGCGCATGACGCCGATGATCAGCACGCCCAGAATGGTGCCGAGGATGGTGCCTTCGCCGCCCGACAGCGAGGCGCCGCCGACGATGGTGGCGGCGATGACGTCGAGCTCCAGGCCGAGCCCGGTGCGCCCGGCCTGGCTGGAGGGCAGGAAGGCCAGGCCCAGAATGCCGGCGAGGGCGGCGAGCACGCCCATCAGGATGAAGGCTGATATCTTGACCTTGTTGACGGAGATGCCGGAGACACGCGCGGCCTTGGCGCTGCCGCCGACGGCATAGACGCGGAAGCCGAAATTGGAGAAGGACAGCACAATCCAGGCCAGCACCGCGACGATCACGAAGAACACCAGCTGCATCGGGATGATGGTGAAGAGGTAGCCCTGGCCGATGAAGGAGAAGGTCTGCAGCACATCGGGAAGGGCGCCGTTGCGGGCGTTGACTGTCACCGGCTGGCCGTTGGTCAGGATGAGGGCCGCGCCACGCACGATGGAGAGCATGCCGAGCGTGGCGATCAGCGAGGGCAGGCGGCCATAGGTGGAAAGCACGCCGTTGATCAGGCCGATGGCGACGCCGGTGAGCAAGCCGACGCCGATCGCCGGCAGCAGCGCCCAGCCGGCAATGATCAGCATGCCGGTGGCGAGGCCTGAGAACGCATAGGTCGAGCCGACCGACAGGTCGACCTCGCCGGCGATCAACACGAACGTCATGCCGACCGCCATGATCCCGAGCAAGGAGATCTGGCGCCCGACATTGAGCAGGTTCAGCGATGTCAGGAATCCATCGGTGGCGAAGGACAAAAACAGGCACAGCACGAGCAGCGCGATGAATACGCCTGCCTCGCGCGCCCGCAATAGCCGCGCCATCGTGAATCGGTCCGTGGCTGGCGCGCGCGCGCCGGTCCTGACCGCATCGGCCATACAGCATCCTCCCTGCGCGTGGCCCGCCGGTCCTCACCAGCGTGGCCACTCCTCCGTTTCGTCGACCCGAGCCGAGCTCGTGCGCGGGCCGTTGCTTCAGAGCCGGCCCCAAACTGATTCAGGACCCGGCTCTATCTCCCTGTTCGGCCGTGATTTTTCGGGAATCCGCTTCCGGCTCCCTGGATCGTGGCCGGGCGTGGGCTGGCCGCCCATACCCTGTATTTGCAGCGTCAGGACGCCTTGCGGAAGGAACCTGCCGGCACCTTGTGCATCTCGTCAAAATTTCCGTAGTCGCGCACCTTCTTGAACGGCGCGTTCTCGACGGCGTTGTAGGAACAGATGTAGCCCCAGCGATAGGTGTCCGAACGGTTGGCATCGGAGCGGTGCAGCAGATTGCCGTCGAAAATCAGCGCGTCGCCGGCTTCCATCTCGACATAGATGTGCTCGAAGCGCTTCAGCGCCGCGTCCAGGTGCTCCTGCTCGACATTGGTCTGGTCGTTCTCCCGGATATGATTGAGACGGCCGAGCTTGTGCGTGCCTTTCAGCACCTGCAGGCAGCCGTTCTCGCGCGTCGCCTTGTCGAGCGCGACATAGATGCTCATCATCTCCGGCGCCAGGCAGCCGTAATTGTACCAATAGCCGAAATCCTGGTGCCATTCCCAGGCGCCGCCTTCATTGGGCTGCTTCATTGTCATCTTGTGGCTGTAGAGATAGATCGGCTTGCCGACGGCGGCCTCGGCCAGATCGACCATGCGTTCGTCGCGGGCCAGAAGACCGTATTTGTCGTCCTCGGCCTTGGTCCACATCTTCAGAAGGGTGGTCTTGCCCTCCTTGTCGCCCTTGGCCATCACGGCGCCGCTCTTGTTCTCGGCCTCGAGCTGCTTGCGGGCGTGGTCACGGAAATCCTCCACTTCCGCGACGCTCAGCAGTCCCCTGCGGATAATGTACCCGTCGCGGGCGTAGAGCTCGGTTTCCTGCTTGGTCATCGCCAACATCGTCTTGCCTCCCTGGTCTATCGGGGCCGCCGCCGGCGCAAGGCGCCTGGAAAGCCCGCAAAACTCGGGGGATCCGGCCTCTGCCTGCCGAAATCCCATCCTCTTGAGAGCGACCATAGCGACGCCGGGCAGCGAACAAAATGGACAGCAAGGCACTTGTTTTGTATAAAACGCGCATGATGGCAAAGACGTCGGTCTTCGAGAGTTTCCACTATGTGCCGGCGGCCGGATGGACGCGCACGGCGTTCAGCGTGCTGCGTGCCGGCAAGGTCGCAGCGGCGCCCGATTACCGCATCGAACGGCCCGTCTACCCCGGCCAGGACATCCTCTATTGCCTGTCTGGCCGGGGTTTCGTGGAGACGCTGGGGCAAAGGCTGGAGGTGCGTGCCAACCAGCTGGTGTGGATGGCCAACGAGGCGCCGCATGTGCACGCGGCCGATCCGGCCGATCCCTGGACCTTGCTCTGGTTCAGGCTCGACGGGCCCGATCCGGCCATCCTTCGGCGCAAACTGTTCGGTGAAGGGATATTGCGGACCGTGTTTACGGAAGGAACCGGCCCGGCGCCATGGTTCGAGCGGCTGTTCGCGGCGTTGCGGCGGCGCGACGCCGGGCTCGACCTGCGCCTCAACCAGCTGGTCGCCGAATTCCTGCTTCTGGTCGACCGTGCGGTGAACGGCGCCGGCAACGACGATCTGCCGAAGCCGCTTGCTGCCGTGCTCGACGCCATGCGCGCCGAGCCCGGTTCCGCCTGGGCGGCGCCGGAGCTCGCCACTGTCACCGGCCTCGGCGCCTCGCAGATAAGGCGGCTGTTCCAGAAGCATCTGCGCACCAGCCCGCACCAGTGGCTGATGCGCGAGCGGCTGATGCAGGCGCAGTCGCTGCTGGTGCAAGGCGACCAGCCGCTGGCCGAAGTGGCCGAGGCCTGCGGCTTCTGCGACGTCTATCATTTCGGGCGCGAATTCAAACGCTCGGTCGGCATCTCACCGGCCGCCTGGCGGCGCAGCGAACTGAGCGCGGCGCCGGGGCGTTAGGATAGTCGATACTTACGAATCCTTTCAGGCGGTTGGGCGTGGCTGTTCAGGTTTTGACTCCGCGCGTCTTGAGAATCTCCTTGCCTTGAGCAACATGGCGGCGATGCCTGAGGCGCGAAAATGAACAAGCCGATTTCCACCATATCGCCGCGCAAGGCGCCGATGGCGCTGACCGAGGACCTCGTCGCCCGCACCATGCGCGCGGTCGAGGATGCCGGGCCGACGCCGGGCATGGTCTACATGACCGATGCGGACTATGCGCGCATCCGCGACGAGATCCTGGCCAGCGCACCGGCCGGGCCGCTGAAGCTGTTCGCCTATGGCTCGCTGCTGTGGAAGCCGGCCGGCGAGGTAAGGGGCGGCGAACGCGCGGTGGCGACGGGCTGGCACCGTTCGTTCTGCTTCACGGTGCAGCGTTTTCGCGGCACGCTCGATCAGCCCGGCCTGATGATGGCGCTCGACCGTGGCGGCCAGTGCCAGGGCATGGTGTTCGAGATCGCCGAGCCGGTGGCGGCAAACCTCGAAGCGCTGCTGCGCCGCGAAATGACCATCCTGCCGGCTGTCAACGTACCGCGCTGGCTGCAGGTCAGGACCGAAGGCGGCCTCTGCCGCGCGCTCGGCTTCGTCGTCGATCCGGCCAATCCGCGCTATGCCGGCAAGCTCGACAAGCAGGCGATCGCGGCGACGCTGGCGACAGCCGTCGGCCATTGGGGATCGGGCGCGGAATATCTGTTCGAGACGATCCGCCACCTCGACGCTTGCGGCATCCGCGACCGCAATCTGTGGCAATTGCAGGCGCTGGTGGCCGAGGAGATCGGGCGGGCGTTCACCCGTCCCTGAGCCACACCAGCATTTCACCGGCTTCGCGGTTGTCCCAGGCGAAATAGGGAATGGCGGTCAAGCGGGTCTGCGAGGTGGCCGGCGGCTCGGGCCTATAGAGCCCGCTTTGCCAGCCGTCGGCGGCATCGGCAAGTGCTGTAGCCGACAGCGTCACCACGCCGCCGAGAAGCTCCGGCCGGTGCTGCGCTTCGACGCTGGCCGTCCTCGGCAGCGTCACGCGATGCGGCTGACTGTCATTGTCCGTCGCCTCGACGCAGTAGATCAGCGGGCCGCGCGACAGCGCGACGCGGCCGGCATCCTGGCGCACCTGCGGGTTGGCATAGAGCCGCTCGATCGGCATTTCGAGATCGAGCCGGACCTGGTCGCCCTTTTTCCATGTCCGCCGGATCGCGGCGTAGCCGTCGCTGGTGACATCCGCCAGCTTGACCGCCTCGCCATTGATCTTGAGCGCCGCGCCAGTGCTCCAGGCCGGGATGCGCAGGTGCAGCGTGAACGCTACCGGCGCCTGCGGTTCAACCGTGATCTCGATAGCGCCATCCCAGGGATAGCGGCTCGCCTGCGTCAGGCTGACCGCGGTGCTGCCAATGTCGAAGCGGGCGGCGGAGTCGCCGTAGAGGTGCACGGCCAGCGCATCGTCGGCCAGGCTGTAGAAATAGCTGCCGATCGAGGCGACCATGCGCCCGATATTGGGCGGGCAGCAGGGGCAGCGGTGCCATTTCCAGCGGTTGTGGGTGCCCCGGCTTTCCAGTGGGTTTTCGTAGAAGAACAGCGAGCCGTCGAGCGACAGGCCCGAGATCGAGCCATTGTAGAGGGCGCGTTCCATCATGTCGGCGTAGCGGGCGTTCGGCCCCATGCCGAGCATGCGGCTGGCCCAGAACACCAGCCCGACAGAGGCGCAGGTCTCGGCATAGGCGGTCTCGTTGGGCAGGTCGTAGTCGCTGGTAAAGCCCTCATTGTGCGCCGACGGACCCAGTCCGCCGGTGATGTAGAGGCTCTTGGTGGTGAGATCGTCCCACAGAAGGTCGAGTGCTGCCCGCAGCGTGTCGTCGCCATATTCGGTGGCGATGTCGGCCATGCCCGAATAGAGATACATTACCCGCACAGCATGGCCGACAACCTTGTCCTGCTCGCGCACCGGTCTGTGCGACTGATTGTATTCATAGGTCTTGAAATGATAGGCCTTCGGGTCGGCGCCGCGGGCGCGCGCCTCCTCGTCGAAATAATGCGGTTGCTGGCCGCGCTGGTCGATGAAGTATTTCGCCAGCTCCATGTACTTCTGCTCGCCGGTCACCCGTGCCAGCTTGACCAGCGCCAGCTCGATCTCCTCATGGCCGCAATAGCCCTTCTTCTTGCCGGGCTCAGGGCCGAGCACCGAGGCGATATGGTCGGCGTAGCGGCACATGATGTCGAGCAGCTTGCGTTTTCCCGTCGCCTGGTAGTAGGCGACCGCGCCTTCGATCAGGTGGCCGGCGCAATAGAGCTCGTGGCAGTCGCGCAGATTGGTCCAGCGCTTGCCGGGCTGGATGCGCTGGTACCAACTGGAGAGATAGCCGTCCTCTTGCTGCAACTTGCCGTACATGTCGATGACGGCATCGATCTTCTTCTCCAGTTCGGGGTTCTTGCGCCGGTAGAGCGAATAGGCCGCGGTCTCGATCGTCTTGCCGAGATCGGAATCCCAGAACATCTGCGTGGTCACCGTCGATCCCGTGAATTCCGCACCCTGGCGGTCGGCCTCATCTGGGGAAGGCGAGTGGAAGGGGATGACGATTCCGGGCGAGGGCCGGTCCGGATCGATCTGCTCCAGCATGCGCGCCTCGACGCAGCGCTCGTAGAGGATGTCGGCGGTGCGGGTGGCGACCGCGTCGGCACGGTCGCCCCAGAAGCCGTGCACGTCGACCTGCGGCACCGGCAGCGGGCGGAAGGCGAGTTTCGGCTTGGCTTCCAGCTTGGCCGTTTTTGCGGTTTGCGATGCGGTCATGAAACTTACTCCATTCGGTCGATTACTTGACGGCCCCGGCCATCAGGCCGCGGATGTAGAAGCGCTGCAAAGCGAGGAACAGGATCAGGCACGGTACCATCATCACGGTGACGCCAGCCTGTACCGCGCCCCAGTCGATGGCGCCGAAGCGGCCCGACTGCAGCGCGGTCATCATCACCGGCAGCGTGAATTTGGACTGGTCGGTCATCAGCACGAGAGCTGCGAGGAATTCGTTCCAGGCGCCGAGGAAGGCAAACAGCGCGATGGTGACGACGCCGGGCCAGACCAGCGGCAGCATCACCTTCAAAAGCATGGTGAGATTGCTGGCGCCGTCCATGCGGGCGGCTTCCTCGATCTCGCGCGGCACCGCGTCGAAGGCGTTGCGCATCATGAAGATCGAGAACGGCAGTTGCAGCGTCACATAGACGCCGACCAGGCCGGTCAGCGTGTTGTGCAGGCCAAGCTTGGTCAGCACCAGGAAGATCGGCGTCAGGATCGACTGGAACGGGATCATGATCGTCGACAGGATCAGGATAAAGAACAGGTCCTTGAACGGAAACCGGAAGCGCGAAAAGCCGTAGCCGGCCAGCACGCTGACGATGACCGACAGCACCACGGTCATCACCGAAACGTAGATGCTGTTTTGCGCCGAGACCCACAGCCCGTCGCCGAAGCTGTTGAGCGTGGCATAGTTCTCCAGCGAGAAGCCCGATGTTGGCCAAGGCGGCAGCGGCGGCTGGCGCGCTTCCTGCGCCGGCTTGAACGCCGACAGCACCGCCCAGACGATCGGCGCCGCAAACAGCACCGAGGCGATGATGCCGGTCGAATGCTCGCCGATGCGGGCGGCGAGCCGGCGGTTGCGGGAGGCGGCCTGCGCCATCAGTCGAGCCCCTCGGGCTTGCGCAGCAGCCACAGCTGGACGAGGCTGAGCGCCACCAGGACCACCAGCAGCACCATCGACAAAGCCGCGCCATAGCCGAGCTTGAACGACACGAAGGACTGGTTGAAGATCCAGTAGACCGCCGTCAGCGTCTGGTTGCGCGGGCCGCCGCGCAGGATGATGTAGAACTGGTCGAAGGCGAGGATCGAGCCGGCGACCGACAGGATCAGCGCCAGCGCCAGCGTGCGGCGCATCAGCGGCAGGGTGATCGCCCTGAACCTGGCGAATGGACCGGCGCCGTCGATGACGGCCGCCTCCTGCAGATCCTGCGGGATCGATTGCAGGCCGGCCATCAGGATGATCATGGTGAAGCCGGCGACCTTCCAGACGACCATGGCGATGATCGACCAGAAGGCCGGCTGGAAGGTGGCCAAAAGGTTGAACTTCCTGTCGATCAGGCCGAGATCGTAGGCGGCCGGGCTGAACAGGCCGGAATCGACATTCAAGAGCCATGACCAGAGCAGGCTGGCCGAGGCGAAGCCGACCACCGCCGGCATGAAGAACATGGTGCGGTAGAGATTGGTCAGCGGCCGCGGCCGTTCGACGAACAGCGCCAGCGGAAACGCCACCACGAAGATCGCGATGGTGACGATCACGGTGTAGTAGGCGGTGAAGCGCAGCGCGTTCCAGAACCTGGTGTCGCGCAGGATGGCGACATAGTTGCCGAGGCCGATGTAGCTGTGCTCGCCCATCAAGGGCCAGTTGTGCAGCGACATCCACGCCGTCATGCCAAGCGGTATCAGGAAGAAGACGACGACCAGCGCGACAGCCGGCGCGACATAAAGCAGGCCTATCCACTGCCGGCGGCTGGCGCCGGCGCGTTTTCCGAGGCGTGGCGGCGCGATGGTTGCATCTGTGATGATGGTCATGGCTGTTCCCTTGGCGCTGCGTCCCCCTCCCCCTTGAGGGGAGGGTCCGGCCGAAGGCCGGGGGTGGGGTCGTCTCTGCAGCGCGCCGACGAAAAAGGAACGTCGAGCACTGCCGGGACGACCCCACCCGGACCTGCGGTCCGACCTCCCCTCAAGGGGGAGGTGGGGTTGGCGCTTATTTCTGCGGCGCCTGGTCGATGATCGACTGCATCGTCTCTTGTGCGTTCGATATCGCGCCGTCGACATCGTCGCCGAAGAAGACCTCGTTGATCATCTGCGTCCACGGCCCGTTGGCGGAGTTGATCAAATCGTTGAACACCACCGAATAAGGCGTGCGGCCCTTGGCCATGGCCTCGGCTGCGATCTGATAGCGCGGGTCGAGATCCCTGAGCGCTTCCTTGGCGATGTCGCCGCGCACCGGCAGGCTGCCGTATTTGGCCAGGATCGTCTGGCCCTCGAGCGAATAGGCGAAGTCGAGGAACTCCTTCACCACGGGCAGTTTCGTGGTGCCCTTGGTGACGACGAAATTGTCGCCGCCGGCAAAGGACGACCAGCCGCTATCCTTGCCCGGCAGGAAGGTGACGCCGTAGTCGATATCGGGATACTGGGTGTTGAGCGCGCCGATGGCGAAGGCGCCGGACGGCGAGATGCCGATATTGCCGGCGGCGAAGGCGGCAAAGAAGTTGGCGCCGGTGTCGGTCTGCGCACCTGCCGGCACCAGATCCTTCTTGACCATCGAGCGGTAGAGATCGATGGCGCTGCGCAACTGCGGACTGTCCAGCGTCGCCTTCGAGCCGTCCTCCGAGAGGATGTCGCCGCCAGACGCCCAGATCAGCGGGGTGAAGGTGAAGATGTTGCAGCCGCCGCAATTGCCGGAGAAGTAGAAGCCCTTGATGTTGCCGCCGAGCACGTTGACCTTCTCGGCGTCGGCCGCGATCTCGGCCCAGTTGGCCGGGCCCTTTTCAGGGTCGAGGCCGGCCTGCTTGAACAGTTTCTTGTTCCAGATCAGCACCGAGGCGTCGGCGGAGAAGGGCAGGCCGTAGATGTGGTCCTTGTAGGTGCCGGTCTTCACATGCGCCGGCGACAGGCTGGCGAAATAGGGCAGGGACTTGGCCCAGTCGGTGATGTCCTCCAACTGGCCGGCAGCGGCGAAGGAGGGCGTGTAGATCAGGTCGAGCGACAGCGCGTCGGGCGCCGTGCCGCCGGCGGCGGCAGCGCCATATTTCGGGATGATCTCGGCATTGGGGATGATGTCCAGCTTGACCTGGTTGGTGTGCGCCTTGTTGTAGGCGTCGACGATCCTCGGCATGAAATTCGAGCCGTCGGCGCGCACCCAGATGTTGGCCGTCTCGGCGGCGGCAGTGCCGAGACCGCTACCCAGAACGGCAGCGGCCAGGGCCAGCTTGGCAATCAGGTTCCTCATGTTCTCCTCCTCCAGGGTTGGCCGCGCTCCGCGGCTTGGCGCCGATCACGCGGCGCTTCGTCTTCAGCCATCCAGCGGATGGCCGCATGACTGCCGCACCACCAGCCGGCACGGCAGTTTTCGAATGCCCGGCGCGGCGGGCTTGCCGCCGACCAGCGAAAGCAGGGTCAGCCCGGCCTCGCGCCCGAGTGCGACCAGGTTCATGTCGACAGAGGTCAGCGGCGGGCGCGTCGCCTCGGCCACGATCTCCCAATTGTCGAAACCGATGACGCCGACATCGCCGGGAACGCTCAAGCCACGCTCGCGCAAGGCATCGATGACGCCGCGCGCGATCTGGTCGTTGCCGCAAAAGACGGCGTCCGGCCTCTCGCTCTTGCCGTCGAACAGCCGCGCCACCGCCTCGTGGCCCCAGGCTTCCGACCAGGAGCCGAGCAGCGGCTCGGTGACCGGCAGGCCGTTTTCGATCAGCACGTCGCGGTAAGCCTGGGCGCGGGCGTGCACCACGGCAAAGCTTGCCGGTCCGGTGACGTGCGCAATGCGCTTCCAGCCCAGCCGGCACAGATGCTCGACCGCCAGCCGGGCGCCCTCGGCATCGTCCGAGACGAAGGCGATGGCGTCGGGATCGGGCTGCGTGAAGGCATAGATCACCGGGACGCGCAGATTGCTGAGATCGACCGGCAGATGGCGGTCGATGCGCTTGCCGGTGGCGATGATGCCGTCGACGCGCTTGTCGAGCATGGCGTCGACATGCATCTGGCCAAGGCGCGGATCTTCTTCGACATTGCACAGGAACACCGAGACGCCATTGTCGACCAGCGCGTCCGAAATGCCCGACATCAGCGGCAGCGAGAAGCGGCCATAAGTATCGTTGGTGAGCAGGCCGACGGTGAAGCTGCGCCGCCTGAGCAGGCTCTGCGCCAGGCTGTTGGGCCGGAAGCCGAGACGCCGGGCCGTCTCGCGAATGCGCTCGCGCGTCTCGGCCGTCATGCGCCCCTGGTCGTTGAGTGCCTTCGAGGCGGTGGCGACGCTGACGCCGGCCTGCGCGGCCACGTCACGCAAGGTGACTGGCTTGGAAAAGACAGGAACTGGCTGATCGTCCGATGGCATCGCGCCGAGAATCCTTAGTTGGGAAAAGGTTTTCTCTTAAAATCCGAAAAAAGACCCGGCACGTGGCCGAGCCCGATCGAAACTGTTTGGAAAAACCTTTTCTCAACTCGAGGCTAAGCCAGATCGGGAGGTCGTTCAAGGGGAAAAGTGGTTTGGATCAGGGATCGTTCCTTTATCACTCCACTCCAGGCGTTGGCGCCGCCCCTCATCGCCCTGCCGGGCACTTCTCCCCGTATAGTGACGGGGAGAAGGGGGCTGGCCGCAACCTCGGCGCCCATTCTGCGACGCTGGTGATTGGCGAAACCATTGATGAGAGCGCCCCTCTCCCCGTCACTATACGGGGAGAGGATGCCGGCAGGCAGGTGAGGGGCGGCGCCGACTTCGACAATTGATATCTCAGCCAAAAGGTGTCGGCGGATACTCCGTCCGTTTCCGGCGAAGACGGCCCACCGTCAGCGAAGTGTTAATCGCTTGCGCGCCATGGTGGTCTCCCGCCAAGACAGCAGAGCCTCGCCATGTCCGATACGCCCTACAGTCCGAAAGGCCCGGTGCGGCCGGGCGCTGCGTCCCGCTCCGAAGTGACTGCGGCCATGCAAGGCGCCGACGACCGACACCGTAACGCGGCCACCATCGCCCGGCTCAAGGCAGAGCTCGCGGCGCAGGCGGCATTGATCGCCAGCCAGGAGCTTTCGCTGGCGCACAGCCGCAAGATCTTCGACCGCGCTTCGGTCGCCGCGCGCCTCGGCGTGTGGGAATGCAGCCTGCCCGGCGAGCAGCTGGCATGGACCGATGTGGTCTATGATTTGTTCGACCTGCCGCGTGGCTCGGTGCTCGATCGCTCGGAGATCATCAAGTGCTACCCGGCGGAGTCGCGCAAGGCGCTGGACACGTTGCGCGGCCGCGCGATCGCCGAGCGCAGCGGCTTCAATCTCGACGCCGAGATCACGACTTTCGCCGGCCGCAGCCGCTGGATACGCATCACCGCGACAGTCGAGTGCGAGGAGGGCGTTCCCGTGCGCATCTTCGGCATGAAGCAGGACATCACCGAAGAGAAGATCCTGTCGGACCGGATGCGCTATCTCGCCGAATATGACGTCATGACGGGGCTCGCCAATCGCGGCCGGTTCCAGGCGCGGCTGGCGCACGCCGACGAGGGCCGCCCGCTCGGCGCGCTGCTTCTGGTCGACCTCGACGGCTTCAAGGCCGTCAACGATACGTTCGGCCATGTCGTCGGCGACGAATGCCTGAAGGAAGCAGCGAAACGGCTTGCCGCCGGCTGCGGCGAAGCCGATCTGGTGGCGCGCGTCGGCGGTGACGAGTTCGCGGTGCTGGTAGGGCCGCATCTCGACCGTGGCGCGGTCTCTGGGCTGGCGCGCCGCATCATCGAGGCGATGGGCAAGCCGGTCGCCGCCTGCGGCCAGTCGCTCGGGCTCGGCGCCTCGGTCGGCATCGCCTTCACCGAGGCGGGTGCGCCCTGCGATCTGTTCGCGCAGGCCGACACCGCGCTCTATGCCGCCAAGGCGGCAGGGCGCAACACGTTCCGCATCTTCAAGGCGCAAGCCGGGGTGAGAGGCCGCAGCGCCGCGGCGTGAGAGCTAGCGGCTGTTTGTTGTACAGCCTCGCCGACCGGGCCCGCCATCTTCCACCAATGCAGTCGGTGGCGCCCATTTGCATTTGGCATGCAGGGCGCTCGCGAAAAGAGTGCTATGAAAGGGCAAGCGAGCGTCCTTGCTCCGCTCTTCCCGACATTCGAGGTCATTTTCGTGCGTGAACCGTCGCTGCTGCCTGTCTTTGGAAAACTTGGCCTCAAGGCGCCTGTCGCCCTGGTGGCGGCGCCGGTCCCGTCGACAAGTGTCGTGTCGCGCCTGCGGGAGCTTCTGACCGCGCATGGCGGCATGGTGCTGAAACTGTCGGTCATCGCCTGGACGGTGCTGATCCTGGGCGCCGTGTTTTTCATGATGCAGGGCTGATCGACATGGCCAACCGCTACACGCTGCGCATGGAGCTTCCCCAGAGCTGGAGCATCATCGACGTCTTCACCGGCCAGCCTGCCGTGGTCCGGCAGAAGGTGATGGTCGGGATGGGCCCGCGTGAGGCCGAGGACATGGTCGTGCAGATGAATGTCCGCGACGTCAAACGCCGCGAACGGGCCGAGCGCAAGGCCTGATCCGTATCGGCCGCCGGCAGAAGCCTGCCGCACCGCAAATCAAGGGATTCCCGTGAGAACCAGCCTGAAGCAGAAGATACTGGAGGTCTGCGACCGCAAGATTTCCGAAAAAGGGGCCGGCGTCGGCGTGTCGTTCTATGCGTTTTTCGCCAATAGGAACGACGACCCCGAACTCTTGATGGAAGCCGCCGAATGGTGGATCAGAACCCACCGCCTCGACCATTTTGAAAAGGCTGCGAAGATACGCGCGATGGTCGAGGAGATGGATCCTTAATCTTCGTTTTGAGCGACATGCATCAGGCTGATCAGCCGAAATCGGCCGCCGTCAGCACATACATGCTCTTGTGGGTGCGGTCGTAGGCCCTTGCCGCCACGTCGCGGATGGCGCTGCTCTCGGTGTCGAATGTCTGGAGGTAGCCGGCTTCGTCGGCCGCGGTTCCGGGCCGCATCTTGGCCATGGCGTCGGCAGCGACGGAGAAGGAGATCTGGAACATACCGTCATGGCCGACGAAACGGATGCGCTTGCCGGCTTCGTCATAGCTGCGGCTGCGGTTGGGGAAGGTGAGGCTCATGTCTTGACCTCCGTCGCGGCGGCCTTCTTGGTCACCCGCTTCTTCTTCGGCGTCGGGTTCAGGGCTTCGGCGACACGGTCGGCCTCTTCCTTGGCCAGCCGCAGCTCCCTCAGCCTTGCCGTCTTGATCTCCCGGGCCCTTGCCTCGGACATGTATTCGGCGGTTGCCTTGTTTTTTTCCGCTGTCTTTTTCTGCTTGTCGACAAAGCGGGCTTCAGCTTTTTCCATGATCGTCTGATTGCCTTCGGCCATCGAAGAAATCTCCCTTGTGCCTGAAATCGTGAAAGTGAACTTGTCCGATAAATAGGCACTCGATCGGCAAAATTCAATCTTTTGAATTATTTGACACTCTGCGGATAGCACGAAACGGCTGGCCGAAATAATACTTTTGAATATTTAATCTGGCTCGCGAATAATTTTTGGCACTCCTATCTATCGAGTGCCAACGCGTCTATAAAGGACGGGCGTGGCCGCCTGTGCCGGCCCCAGAAAGAAGTTCCCATGAAATTTCGGCCACTCCACGACCGCGTCGTCATTCGTCGCGCTGAAGGCGATATCAAATCCAAGGGCGGCATCATCATTCCCGATAATGCCAAGGAAAAGCCGCAGGAAGGCGAAGTCATCGCCGTCGGCCCGGGTGCACGCGACGAAAACGGCGCGCTGATTGCACTCGACGTCAAGGCCGGCGACTTCATCCTGTTCGGCAAATGGTCGGGCACCGAGGTCAAGATCGATGGCCAGGACCTTCTGATCATGAAGGAAGCCGACATCATGGGCGTTATCGACAAAACCGGCGTCGAGAAGACCGTGCCTGCCAAGAAGGCCGCCTGATTGGAGCGCTGCGTGTCCTTCGGGATGCGCAAGGGACACTCCGGGCTTTGATCATGGAGGGCAGGGCTCTGCCTTCCTCAACCGAACTGGATAAAAAATCATGTCTGCCAAGGAAATCAAATTCTCCACCGATGCGCGCGACCGCATGCTGCGCGGCGTCGAGATCCTCACCAATGCGGTGAAGGTCACGCTCGGCCCCAAGGGCCGCAACGTCATCATCGACAAGGCCTATGGCGCGCCGCGCATCACCAAGGACGGCGTCACCGTCGCCAAGGAAATCGAGCTTGCCGACAAGTTCGAGAACATGGGCGCGCAGATGGTCCGCGAAGTTGCTTCGAAGACCAACGACCTCGCCGGTGACGGCACCACCACCGCCACCGTGCTGGCCGCCTCGATCCTGCGCGAAGGCGCCAAGCTGGTCGCCGCCGGCATGAACCCGATGGACCTCAAGCGCGGCATCGACCAGGCGGTTTCCGCCGTGGTCAAGGAAATCCAGGCGCGTGCCAAGAAGGTCAAGTCGTCGGCCGAGATCGCACAGGTCGGCACCATCGCCGCCAATGGCGATGCCAGCGTCGGCGAGATGATCGCCAAGGCGATGGACAAGGTCGGCAATGACGGCGTCATCACCGTCGAGGAAGCCAAGACCGCCGAGACCGAACTCGACGTCGTCGAAGGCATGCAGTTCGACCGCGGCTATCTCAGCCCGTATTTCGTCACCAATGCCGACAAGATGCGCGTCGAGCTGGAAGAGCCCTACATCCTCATCCACGAGAAGAAGCTCGGCAATCTGCAGGCGATGCTGCCGATCCTCGAGGCGGTGGTGCAGAGCGGCAGGCCGCTGCTGATCATCTCCGAGGACGTCGAAGGCGAGGCTCTGGCGACGCTGGTCGTCAACAAGCTGCGCGGCGGCCTCAAGGTCGCGGCCGTCAAGGCGCCGGGCTTCGGCGATCGCCGCAAGGCGATGCTGGAAGACATCGCCGTGCTGACATCAGGCCAGATGATCTCCGAGGACCTCGGCATCAAGCTTGAAAACGTCACCATCGAGATGCTCGGCCGCGCCAAGCGCGTGCTGATCGAAAAGGACACCACCACCATCATCGATGGCGCCGGCACCAAGGCGACGATCCAGGCGCGCGTCGCCCAGATCAAGGGCCAGATCGAGGAGACGACGTCCGACTACGACAAGGAAAAGCTGCAGGAGCGGCTGGCCAAGCTCTCCGGCGGCGTTGCCGTCATCCGCGTCGGCGGCGTCACCGAGTCGGAAGTCAAGGAAAAGAAGGACCGCATCGACGACGCGCTGAACGCAACGCGCGCCGCGGTTGAAGAAGGCATCGTGCCCGGCGGCGGCGTCGCTCTGTTGCGCGCAAGGTCGGCACTTGCCGGCCTGACCGGCGCCAATGACGATGTGACGGCCGGCATTTCGATCGTGCTGCGCGCGCTGGAAGCGCCGATCCGCCAGATCGCCGAGAATTCCGGCGTCGAAGGCTCGATCGTCGTCGGCAAGCTCACCGACAGCAAGGACCACAATCAGGGTTTTGACGCCCAGAACGAGACCTATGTCGACATGATCAAGGCAGGCATCGTCGATCCGGCGAAAGTGGTGCGCACCGCACTGCAGGACGCCGGCTCGATCGCGGCTCTTCTGATCACCGCCGAAGCGATGATCACCGACATTCCGGCCAAGGATGCCGCGCCGGCAGGTGGCGGCGGTGGCGGCATGGGCGGCTACTGATCCTGATTCAGGTGAGGCCGGCCTGCAAACGCCGGTTTCCTGGGCTTCCGGTGCTCACGTACCCAAAAGTACGCTCCGCTCCGGTTCTCGGAAACCACCGTTTTCGGCTCGGCCTGACCTGAATCTTCTACGCCGGTTCCAAGAGCCGGGACTACCGCCGGGGGATTTTCTCCCGGCGTTCAGGCCTCTAGCCCAGGAGACGGATCCATGATCACGTTCGTGCGGAAGCCAGAGACGGTCGTCACGACCGAAAAGACCGAGGAAAGCCGCTTCGACCGCATCCGCAGGATTGCCGCCGACAAGCACAAGAAATCCGATTCCGACACGGCAACGCCAGCAAAGAGCGAGCCCAAACGCCCGATGTGAGGCTGCGGCGCTGCCGCAATCAGAGCCCTACCTCCGATCGCCGGAAGCAGCCGGCCGCGTGGTCGTTGACGATGCCGACCGCCTGCATCCAGGCATAGACGATGGTCGGGCCGACGAACTTGAAGCCGCGCCGCTTCATCTCCTTGGAAATCCGCTCCGACAGCGGCGACGACGCGATCCAGCCATGGCCGTCGCTTGCCACAACTTTGCCGTCCGTGAAGGACCAGCAGAAGTCTGCAAAGCTCTCGCCGCGCTCCGCCATCTCGCAGAAAATCTCTGCGCCCCGGATCGTCGCCTCGATCTTGGCGCGAGCGCGGATGATGCCGGGATCGGCCATCAGCCGTTCGATATCGGCCGCGCCGAAGCGCGCGACCTTTGCAGGATCGAAGCCGGCGAAGGCGGCGCGAAAGGCCTCGCGTTTCCTGAGCACGATGATCCAGGCAAGGCCGGCCTGGAACCCTTCGAGCATCAGCATTTCCCACAGCATGCGGGGATCGCGCTGCGGAACGCCCCATTCCTCGTCGTGATAGGCGCGCATCAGCGGATCGCCCTGCGCCCAGCCGCAACGATGATGTGCATGATTGTCCATCGCGGTGCTCCGTCACACGATACTGTGGCGAACCGGCGCCACGGTCCAGTCCACCGTACGCTGATCGATCATGGCATGCACCGGCGAGTGCCCCATCTCGGTCATGATGCCGCTTGCAGCGTTTCTGCCGGCCTCGACTGAGGCCCAGACCAGCATGTCGACGATGGTGCCGTCGTCACGCTCGGCAATCCGGCGCGACAGAAAGCCATGCTGACGCCGCAGCCAGGCGTCGATATCGGCATTGGCGGCGATGAATTGTGTGCAGGATTGGCCATTGAGCCTGAAGGTCGTCACTTCGATTGCCTCCGTCATGTCATCTCTCCATTGGCAGGGTTCATGGTGCTCAGCCCTGCGTCGTCGGGCGCACGATCAGTTCGTTGACGTCGATGCCATCCGGCTGGCCGATGGCAAAGCCGATCGCCTCGGCAATCGCACTGGGCGGAATGGAAGCCTGGTTCAGCATGGCGCGGGCGCCTGCTTCGACTTGCGGGTTGGCGATGCCGTCGAACAGTTCTGTGCGGGTTAGGCCGGGGCTGACGACCGTCACGCGCAGATCCCGGCTTTCCTGGCGAAGTCCCTCCGAGAGCGCCCTGACCGCGAATTTGGTGGCGCTGTAGACGGCGGCCGTGGGATCGACCCGGTGCCCGGAGACGGACGCGACGTTGATGATATGGCCGGACTTCTGTTCGCCCATGATCGGAAGCACGGCGGCGATGCCATTGAGAACGCCACGCAAATTGACGTCGATCATCCGGTTCCAGTCGTCGACGCGCAGTTCGGCCATGAACGACAGCGGCATCACGCCGGCATTGTTGACCAGCACGTCGATCCGACCATGGCGCGCATGGGCGGCTGCGGCGAAAGCCTTGACGCTGTCGAGATCGGTCACGTCGAGCTCCTGGGAAAAGGCCTGTCCGCCGGCTCGCTCGATGTCCTGCGCGATTGCCGCGATCCGGTCGGTGCGCCGGGCGCCGAGCACGATCCGGTGGCCGCTGGCCGCGAGGTGGCGGGCGGTGGCCTCGCCGATGCCGCTCGAGGCGCCGGTGATCAACACCACCTTGCTGGCCGATGAGTTGGGTGAGTGTGTCATGAAGGCTCCGCCTGTTGGTTGGGAGCCAAGCTCCCGTTGGCGGCGTTATGCGACGCGGCGCCTGTGAACCGTTATCGCGATCCTGCAAGATTCATGCACGATCCTGCAAAGCTCGATTGCCGCCGCTGGCTTGGCTTGCAGGATCGGATATGATCGGCGCCATGGCCGTTTCGACGATATCCTTTTGACATCCGCACACGCCCCTTACGGCGAGATGGCATCGATCATCGCCCGCTTCACGACGCAGGACGAGGAGTGCGCGACTGATATCGACACGCTGTTCCTCAGCCGGCGGTCCTCGACCGACAAGAGCGTCCACACAGCGCAGTGGCCCTGCTTTGCGCTGGTGGTGCAGGGCGCCAAGAGCCTGACGCTCGGATCGGAACTCCATACTTATGGCGTTGGCGACTATCTGGTGGTGTCGCTCGATCTGCCGGTCGTCTCCCGGGTGACGGAGGCGAGCCCGGACGTGCCGAACCTTGGCCTGGGGATGCGGATAGAGCCGGAGCGGCTGAAGGAGCTTTTTGGCCGGATCGGCAGCGCAAATTCCGCGCTCGCTTCGGACGAGATGCGGGCAGTGGCGGTCAACAAGGCGCCGCCCGACCTGCTCGATGCGGTTTTGCGGTTGCTGCGCCTGCTCGATCGGCCGCGGGATATTCCCGCGATGGCGCCGCTGATCGAGCAGGAGATCCTCTACCGGGTGGCGACCGGCCCCTTCGGTCCGGCGCTGCTGCAGATCGCGATGCTCGAAACGCCGACAAACAGGGTTGCGCAGGCTATCGCCTGGCTGCGGCAGAATTTCACGCGGCCGCTGCGCATCGAGGACCTGGCGCAGCATGTCGGCATGAGCCCGTCCTCGCTGCATCACCACTTCAAGGCGGTCACGGCGATGACGCCGATGCAGTATCAAAAGCAGTTGCGCCTTTACGAAGCGCGGCGCCTGATGCTGACCGAGCGGCTGGATGTCGGCTCGGCCGGCTACAGCGTCGGCTACCAGAGTCCGTCGCAGTTCAGTCGCGAATACAGCCGGCTCTACGGCCGGCCGCCGCTGCGCGACGTCGCGGCAAGCCTGGAGCCGGCACGCGGGTTCTGACGATCGGTTGAACGCGCTTCTGCCGGTTTTCGCAGGATTGCCGCCTACAAGCACAAGAAATCCGATTCCGATACGGCTGCTTCGCCAAAGAGCGAGCCGAAACGCCCGATGTGAATGTGCGGCGCCGCCGCCACTTTCCGGCCCGAGCTCGATGCCTGTCCGAGCCGTGATCCAGCCAGATCACCTCCGCAATCCAGGTGGCTGCTATCGGCCTGTCTACTATTGTCATTATATTAGCCAAGGCGCATATTTATCCGGCAGTGGGCCCTTGGTCGCCAACGCGTCCAAGGGCGCCTGCGATTGTTCCGAAAAATAAATCACTCCGTGCCGCTCGAATTATGGAGCAGCCACGAGAGAATGACATTTGGAGGAAATACCCATGAAAGTGACTATTTTGGCAAACTATGCGCCTCATGCCGCCAAAGGATTGATGCAAGGTTCGGACAGGCAAGCTGCGGTCAAGGCGCTTTTTGAAAGCGTTGGCGGCAAGGTGACCAGCGTGATGTTCACGCGCGGTATCTATGACGTCGTCGTCAATGGCGAGGTGCCGGACCAGTCCGCGGGGATCGGCATGTCCCTTGCGGTGCGAGCGAGCGGCTCGCTGACCGAGATGGTTGTCCTGGAGGAACTCGACATGAAGGCAGTGCTCGCGGCCGCCAACAAGGCTGCCGGCGCGTACAAACCCGCGGGCTAATGGACTTGCCTTTTTGATCAAGGCAGCACGGTTCGATGGATGTGCCGTGCTGCCGAGTTTCGGACAGGACATCTTCTTCCGACTTTCGCGGCGACCGGAATTCACGCTAGTATCGTCCGGTGATCGTTTGGTGCAGAGAGCTTGCGAAAACGAAACCGCGATTCTCGATACGGAGACAAGTTCATGTTTGCGGCCAAGGCCATCGACACGTCGGACAAGGCCGCGTTCTACCGCGACCTCGCCGCCCAGCTTAAGGCGCTGCTCGAGGGCGAGCGCGATTCGATCGCCAACGCCGCCAACACCGCGGCGCTGATCTTCCAGATGGTGCCGGACCTCAACTGGGCGGGGTTCTATTTCCTGCAGTCCGACGAGGAAATGGTGCTCGGGCCGTTCCAGGGCAAGCCGGCCTGCGTGCGCATCGCCGTAGGCAAGGGCGTGTGCGGGACGGCGGTCGAGCTCGGCACCTCGATGCTGATCAAGGACGTGCACGATTTCCCCGGCCACATCGCCTGCGACGCCGATTCGCGTTCGGAACTGGTGGTGCTGCTCGAAGACGATGACGGCGTCTTCGGCGTGCTCGACCTCGACAGCCCGTTGCCCGGCCGCTTCGACAAGCAAGACCAGGCCGGCATCGAGACGCTGGCGGCGATCTACGCCGCGGCGAGTTCCTTCGAGGATTAGGGCATATTGATATTCAGGTGAGGCCGGCCTGCGAACGGCGGCTTTCTGCGCTTCCGGTGCTCACGTACTTAAGTACGCTCCGCTCCGGTTCTCGAAAGCCATCGTTCTCGCCCCGGCCTGACCTGAATCTAAACATGCCCTGGCCCGGTCTAGACTAGACGAACTTCACCAGCATCAGGCTGAAGCAGCCGATGAACAGGAAGGCCGAGAAGGCGAGCGCCAGCGGGCGCAGGCCGCGCGAGCGCAGCTGCGAAATGTCGGCCTGCAGGCCCATAGCGGCGAGCCCCATGGTCAGCATGATGGTGGTGGCAAGCGCCATCGCCGATTTCACTTCGGCCGGCACCGCGACCAGGCTGTTCAGCACGACGACGGCGACGAAGGCGGCGACGAACCACGGCATGGGCGGCCGCGCCGCCGAGCGATCGCTCTTGCGGCGTGCCATCAGGCCGAGCGCGATGACCATCGGCGCCAGCATGGCGACGCGGGTCAGCTTGGCGACGGTGGCGATCTCGCCGGACTGGGTGCCGTTCTGGAAACCGGCGCCGATGACTTGCGCCACCTCATGGATCGAAGCGCCGGCCCACAGGCCGAAAGCGTGCTGGTCGAGGCCGAGCGTGGGTGCGAGCAGAGGGAAGCCGAGCATGGCGACAGTGCCGAACAAAGTGATCGAGGCGACGGCGTAGGTGACGTCCTCGTCGCGCGCATCGGTGACGATGTTGGTGGCGACGATGGCCGAGGCGCCGCAGATCGACGTGCCGGCGGCGATCAGCTGCGCCAGCTTGGCGTCGACGCCGATCAGGCGGCCAAGCGTGATGGTGAAGACGAAGGTCGAGCCAAGTGTCAGCGCGACGATGCCGACGCCGCTGGCGCCGATCGAGACAACCTGGCCAAGCGTCAGCTGGAAGCCGAGCAGTACGATGGCGAAGCGTAAGAGCCGGCGCTGTGAAAAGGCGATGCCGGCCTTCGCGTGGGCGGGCGTGCCGAGCACGTTGGAGTAGATCATGCCCGCGACGACGGCGAGGATCATCGGGCTGAGCAGGGCAAAGCCGGAGACATTGTGGGCGGAGAAGGCGACGGCTGTGTTCATCGCCACCAACACGATGCCGGGGATGACACCGTTCCACACCGAATCGAGCCGCTTGCGGCCCGCCGCCAGATCAGCGGAAATCGTGCTTTTCGGAATATCGTTCGCGACGCGGGTCAGGGAAGACAATGCAATTCTCCAGGCAAGTACCCCAGGAGAATGTCATTCCTGAACCGATCTTTCCAACGAATTGTTATGGTTAGAATGATCGATTTTTCCGAACGATTTATGGACCTATCGCCGCCAGGCCCGAGCGATTTCAATGTTCTGCAGCGCATATCCATCGCTGCGGCGAACACAGGACCTACGATCCTAAATGTCATATCGCTCAAGCTCGAGATATCGGCTGGAATAATTTAGGCGATGCCCCAAGTGGATCTGACTTGCGCCGCGATCGAATTTGCCGCTGTGTGCGGATAAGAGTTTGGCGTAATCAAATGCGCGATTGGTGCGTAGTTGGTAAGAATAGGGCTGCTGCCTAGATTATTCCCCGTCAGCGCGATACCCAAGCAGGTCCAGCCCGCTGTCCTGATGAAATAGTCCAAGTACGCCAATGCATCTGGAGCTTGATTTCTCGCAGCTGCGCGCAAAGGAATTACAAGGTGCGATATTCCATGTCGTTGCTGTGCGGCAGTTACGAGGCTGACAACGCCAGGAGGCAAGATTTGCGGGCTCTGTTCTTGCGGTGAGCTTGTTTCGATGTACGCCTTCACCAGAGAGGGAATTTGTGTCGTTAGACCCAGCTCCCAACATTCTTGACGTCTTCCCACTCCCGTCAAAGCTCTGATCGTAGATGTCTTTCGAGTACCTTTATCGCCGACTACCGCCCAGAATTCCAATCTTGCCCCCCAATAAGATTCTCCCCTGACTGGAACCTGACAGGCTAACGGCAAAAGGCAAGCTAACAGCAGACATTCAAGCTTCTAGGCGCAAATCCGACGCCTACCCCTCGATCCCCGGGATCAGCAGGCAGATGTAGCGCCAGCAGATCCGGCGCGCCCGTTCCAGGTCCTCTTCCTCATATTCGCCGGCGCTCTGCCAGAAGAAGCCGTCGATCAACGCGGCGATGCCGTCGACGGTGTCGTCGACCTGATCGGCCGGAACCAGCCGCTTGACGGCATAGCGGATGTTGGAAACGAAGCGCGCGCCGGTCAGGTGGTAGAGATGCTTGATGCGCGGCTCGGTCTGCGCTGCGATCATGAACTGCATCCAGGTCACGGCGCGCTTGGGCACGCCGAGGTGCTGCGGTGCGAAAGAGCCGTCGACGATCGCCTTCAGCCGTTGCACCGGCGTCGGATCGGCAGGCGCCAGCTTCAGAATATCCTGGCGAAACAGGTTCGACAGGTTGCGCATGGCCAATGCCATCAGCTCTTCCTTGCTGTCGAAATAATGGTTGACCAGCCCAGCCGACATGCCGGCGCGCCGGGCGATCACCGCCATCGTGGCGCCGGACATGCCTTCCTCGCCGACGACGGCAATCGCGGCGTCGACCAGCTCGTCGCGGCGCATCGCCTTGATTGATCGTTTCGCCATTGCAATGCCTTCTCGTTTGTATATTGATTGGCCATTCAATACATTATATCGTCATTCAATCCAAGCCGGAGTTCACATGCCCAGCGTCGTCATTTCCGGGGTCAGAACGGTCGAAACCCACTGGATTCCGCTTGCCGACGGCCGCAAGCTGGCCGCCCGCCTGTTCCTGCCTGATGACGCCGAGAAGAACCCAGTCCCGGTAATCCTCGAATACATACCGTATCGCCGCCGCGACGGCACGCGCACCGGCGACGACGAGATGCACCTTTTCTTCGCCGGGCATGGCTATGCCTGCGCGCGTGTCGACATTTCCGGTGCCGGCGATTCCGACGGCCTGCTCGATGACGAATATGTCAAACGCGAGCAGGATGACGGGCTGGAGATCCTGGCGCATCTGTGCGCGCAGCCCTGGTGCACCGGCGTCGCCGGCATGATCGGCATCAGCTGGGGCGGGTTCTCAGGCCTGCAGCTGGCGGCGCGCCGGCCGCCGCAGCTGAAGGCGATCGTCACGGCGTGCTCGACCGACGACCGCTATGCCTGCGACGCGCATTACAATGGCGGCCTGGTGATCAACGACAATTTCGGCTGGGGCGGGGCGCTGTTCGGCTATTCGGCACTGCCACCGGACCCTGCCGTCGTCGGCGAGGATCGCTGGCGGCAGATGTGGAGAGACCGCCTCGACGATCACAAGAACCATGCCGCCGAGTGGCTGAAGCACCAGCGCCGTGACGCGTTCTGGAAGCAGGGCTCGGTCTGCGAGGATTTCTCCGCGATCGAGTGCGCG
Source organism: Mesorhizobium norvegicum (assembly GCF_004919685.1). Classification (GTDB taxonomy): domain Bacteria; phylum Pseudomonadota; class Alphaproteobacteria; order Rhizobiales; family Rhizobiaceae; genus Mesorhizobium; species Mesorhizobium norvegicum. The sequence continues at coordinate 37,341 of NZ_SMYZ01000065.1, forward strand.
GTGCTGGCCGTCGGCGGCTATCTCGACGGCTATACGCAGACCATCTTCAATCTGGTCGAGAATCTCGAGGCGCCGGCCAAGGGCCTTTGCGGTCCCTGGGGCCACAAGGAACCGAACAGCGGCGTGCCGGGTCCGGCGATCGGCTATCTGCAGGAATGCATCCGCTGGTACGATCACTGGCTGAAGGGCATCGACAACGGCGCCGACCGCGACCCGGACATGCGCCTCTATCTGATGGACTATGCCAGGCCGCATTCGCACATCGACGCCCGGCCGGGCCGGTGGCTCGGCTTTCCGCAATGGCCGGCAAAACAGATCGGCGGCAAGGCTTATTGGCTGAACGGCGACGGCAAACTCGGCGAAACGCAGGGCGCCGGGGCAGGGCCGCTGACCATTTCATCGCCGCTCACCACTGGCGTGCAGGGGCAGGAATGGTGCCCCTACGGCCAGGGCCGCATCTCGGCCGAAGGCGCGCGCGACCAGCGGGCCGATGACGGCGGCTCGCTGTGCTTCGACAGCGCTGACATGGATGCCGACCTGCCGCTTGCCGGCATATCGAAAATCAGACTGCGCGTTGCATCGGACAAACCGCAGGCACAAATCTGCGTCAGGCTGAACGATGTGGCGCCCGATGGCACCTCTGCCTTCATCACCTTTGCGCTGCTCAATCTTGCGCATCGCGAGAGCCACGAATTTCCGACGCCGTTGACGCCGGGACAGTTCGAGGATGTCGAGCTTGCCTTCAAGCCGGTGGCGCAGATCATTCCCAAAGGACACAGGCTGCGGGTGGCGATTTCATCCTCCTACTGGCCGATGGCCTGGCCGTCACCGGAGCGCACCATGCTGATCTTCGACCCGAAGGGCTGCCGGCTCGATCTGTCGGTCCTGGCCAGCGAGGATGGTCTCGCGCCCGTCGCCTTCGAGGAGGCGCTGTGGGCCGAGCCGGGTCCGGTGACTGTCAAGGAGCCGGCACGCCAGTTGCGCTCACTGACGACAGACCTGCCGACCGAGCGCACCGAGCTGACGGCATTGTCCGATGACGGCCGTTTCGTCTTCGAGGACATCGGCACCGAGATCACCTCCTGGCGCCGCAAGATCTACGGGATATCAGACAATGATCCGACGAGCTGCGTGACGCAGGTGACCTGCCATGAGGAGTTGAGCAGGCCCGATTGGAACGCGCGGCTCGATTGCGAAATCACCGTCAGCTGCGACCGCGACAGTTTCCATATCAGCGGCTGGGTCAAGGCCTATGAGCGGGGAACGATCTTCGCCGAACGGACTTACGACGAGGTCATTCCACGCGACTGCCTATAGTCAACAAACGTGCAGCCAACAAAAAAGGGGAACAAAAATGCGCATGAAACTCGACCGCAGAACATTCCTGGCCGGCTCGTCGGCACTGGCGATCCTGCCCTATGTCGGCTTTGCGCGGGCTGCCGACAGAACCAACCCGATCATCGCGCTCGATGCCGACATCGGCAATCTCGATCCGGGCAACCGCGTCGGCACCACCGAAGGCAACATCATCCGCTCGGTCTGCCAAACCCTGGTGCGCTTCGAGCCGGGCAAGACCAGCTGGACGAATGACGCGGCCAAGGAGATCAAGCAGATCTCCGACACCGAGTTCGATTTCGAGCTCAACCCTGGCCAGATGTTCACCGGCGGTTTCGGCGAGATGACCGCCGACGACGTCAAATACTCGTTCGACCGCTACATCAACGGCGACAAGAGCGGCAAGAAGCTTGCCTATGCCGACGACATGGAAGCGCTGAAATCGGTCGAGGTGACCGGCAAATACACCGGCAAGCTGATCCTCAAGCACCCCTCGGCGGCACTCTGGCTGATCGGCATCTGCGATGCGTCAGGCGCGATCCTGTCGAAGAAGGCCGTCGAACAGCTGGGCGACAAGATCGCCACGACGCTGATCGGCTCCGGCCCGATGGTGCTCAAGGAATGGCGCCCGAAGGAGCAGTTCGTGCTCGCCGCCAATCCCGACTACAAGGGTCCCTACAAGGCGCATTTCGAGGAGATCACCGGCAAGATCATCCCCGAGCACAAGACCTCCTTCCTGTCCTATCAAGCCAAGGAACTCGACTTCACCGCCTTCGATGCCGACCAGCTCGACACCGCCAAGGGCCTGCCGGACACCAAGGTGATCGACATTCCCGGCGTCGACTACACCTGGATCGGCATCAATGTTGAGAAGGGCGATCTCGCCGACCTCAAGGTGCGCCAGGCGATCCGCTTCGCGATCGATGTCGACGCCATCATCCAGGGCGCCTATTCCGGCGCCACCTCGCGCGCCAAGACGCTTCTGGCGCCCGGCCTGCTTGGCAACTGGGCCGATGCGCCGCTCTACACCAGGGACGTCGCCAAGGCGCAGGCGCTGCTCGCTGAATCCGGCAAGACGGGGCTGACCTTCACCTTCACCTGCCTCAACGACGCGACCTCGCTGGCGGTGGCGCAGATCGCGCAGGCCAACCTCGCCGAGGTCGGCATCACGCTCACCATCAACGCGATGGATTCCGGCGCCTACTGGGCGCTCGGCGCCGACGATGCCAGCAAGGATCTCGAACTGACGCTCATTCCCTACACCTCCAAGTTCGACCCGAGCTTTCAGACGCAATGGTTCCTCGCCAGCCAGATCGGCCTGTGGAACTGGCAGCGCTGGAACAGTCCCGAATTCGACAAGCTCCACCAGGAAGGGCTGGAGACACTGAACAAGGCCAAGCGCGAGGCGATCTATATCAACATGCAGAAGCTGCTCGATGAATCGGCCTCCTGCATCTGGATCACGCATGGCCGCAACTTCTTCGTCGACGCGGCCTGGCTGAAGCCGATGTTCCTGCCCAATGGCAAGGACTGGCAGTTCGAGTTCTTCGACAAGGCGTGAGCGGGAAGGGGGCTGCCGCCAACCCTCCCCGCTTATGGTAGAGAAGTCGCATAAGGGCAAAGACCCCCCTCACCCGGATTGCCAAGACCGAATTGCAAAGAGCAATTCGGGGCAATCCGACCTCTCCCCGAGGGGAGAGGAGGGAGCTGGCACGAGCGCAATCCTCTTCTCCCCTCGGGGAGAAGGAGGACGCGAAGCGGCCGGATGAGGGGGCCTCAGCGCCAGCCTCAGCGATTGGCCATCTCCAGTTAGGTTGAAGCCATTGACCGACCCTGACGAACCGGACACCCAGCGATGACCAGACCGCAACGGACCGCTGCTTTTATCGCCAGCCGTCTGGCGTCGGTGGTGCTGACCATCGCCGGCGCCACGCTGCTTCTGTTCCTGATGGTGCGCTTGGTGCCGGGGGATTTCACTTCGGTGATGCTCGGCCCGCGAGCGACGCCGGAGCTGCGCGCCCAGATCACCCATGACATGGGGCTCGACCGCAGCATGATCGAGCAGCTCTGGCTGTTCGCCAGCCGTGCCGCGACAGGCAATTTCGGCGAGGATGTCGTCTCGCACCGGCCGATCCTCGATATCGTGCTCGATGTCATCCCGAACACGCTGGCGCTGGCCTTCAGTGCGCTGGCGCTGGCGCTGGTGGCCGGCATTCCGATCGGCGTCATCGCGGCGCTGAAACCGGGCTCGTGGCTCGACAGTGGCCTGGCGCTGCTGTCGATCTCCTTCATCACCACGCCGACGCTGGTGGTGTCGGTGATCCTGTTCCTGGTCTTCGCCATCGGCCTGCACTGGCTGCCGGTGGCCGGCGCCGGCGACCCCGGCGATATCATGGACCGGCTGCAGCATCTGATCTTGCCCAGCGTGGCGCTGGCGCTCGGCTGGGTTGGCTATATCTCGCGGCTTGTGCGCGCCGCACTGCTCGACACGCTGGCGGAGCTGCATGTGCGCACGCTGCGCGCCTATGGCGTCTCCGAATACCGCATCGTCGGCCTCTACGCGCTGAAGCTCGCGCTGGTGCCGGTGGTGTCCATCCTCGGCATCGGGCTCGGTGACCTGATCGGCAGCTCGGTGGTCGTCGAGATCATCTTCGCCCGTTCCGGCATCGGCAGCCTGATCTTCAATTCGATCGCCCAGCGCAACTACCCCGTCGTGCAGGCTTGCGTGGTGTTCATCGTCGCCTTCTACATCGTCGCCAATCTGGTGGTCGACATGATCAATGCGCTGCTCGACCCGCGCATTGCGGCGGGCCGCGGATGAGCGGACTGGTCGCGACGCTCAAACGCATCTGCTTGGAACGTGACGGCCGGCTTGGGCTGGCCTTCACGTGTCTCATCCTGGTGTTCGCGCTGGTTGGCCCGTTGGTCAGCCCCGACCCCAACGCCATCGACATCAAGGCCCGCTTCGCGCCGCCGGGCGTGACGCATCTTCTGGGCACTGATAATCTCGGTCGTGACCTAATGGCGCGCACCTCGGTCGGCACGCGCTATGCGCTGACGCTGGCGGTGATGATCGTCGTCATCTCGTCGGTCATCGGCTCGCTGATCGGCATTGTCGCGGGCATCGCCGGCGGCTGGGTCGACCGGGCGGTGACGGCGGTGTTCGACATCGTCAACGCCTTCCCGCCGCTGATCCTCGCCTTCGCGCTGATTGCGCTCTACGGCAAGGGCTCGGCGACCTTCGTGCTTTTGGTCACCGTCGTCTTCATTCCGCAATTCGGCCGCATGGCGCGCGCCCGCGCGCAAACCCTGCGCAATCTGAGCTTCATCGAGGCCGAGCGCATGCTGGCCGTCCATCCCGTCACCATCGTGGTCAGGCACTACCTGCCCAATGTCGCCGGACCGATCATCGTGCTGGCCAGCATGAACCTGCCAGTGGTGATCGCCTTCGAAGCTTCGCTCTCCTTCCTCGGCTTTGGCGTCCAGCCGCCGAAATCCTCTCTGGGCACGCTGATCAAGGACGGCTTCATCTCGATCAACCAGTCCTGGTGGCCGACTGTTGCCGCAGCCCTTGTGCTGGCCATCGCCACGCTCGGCGCCACCTTGCTCGGCGAAGCGCTGCGGCGCGTCATCGACCCGAAGTCGGCGGGGGTGCGCTGATGGCGATTTCGCTGCGCAACCTGTCGGTCGACTACAGCCTGTCGCAAGGCACCGCGCATGCGCTGCGTGGCGTGTCTCTCGACATTCAGAAAGGCGAACTGCTCGGGCTGGTCGGCGAATCCGGCAGCGGAAAATCGACCGTCGCCTTCGCGCTGATGGGCCTGCTCGCCAACAATGCCAAGGTCACCTCTGGCACGGCGACGATCGACGGCAAAAGCTTCGACCTGACGAAGCGCAATGCGACGGCGGCGTTGCGCGGTCGCGGCATGGCGATGATTTTCCAGGACCCGATGCTGTCGCTCAATCCGGTGTTCACCATCGGCACGCAACTGTGCGAAGTGCTGCGCCGGCGCGCGCCCAACGGCGACCGCAAGACCCGGGTCGCGATGGCCGAAGATGCGCTGGACAAGGTCAAGCTCAGCAACCCGCGGCGGCGGATGAACCAGTATCCGCATGAACTGTCCGGCGGCATGCGCCAGCGCGTGGTGATCGCCATGGCGCTGCTGTCGGAACCGGCGCTGCTGATCGCCGACGAGCCGACGACAGCCCTCGATGTCACCGTCGAGGCGCAGATCATGCGCGAGATCATCAGCCTGCGCGACCGCATCGGCTGCGCGGTGCTTTTGATCACCCACAGCCTCGGCCTGGTCACCGAATATTGCGACAAGCTTTCGGTGCTCTATGCCGGCGAGAGATTGGAAAGCGGCACGGTCAGAGAGGTGCAGCGCCAGCCCGGCCATCCCTATACGCGCATGCTGTTCGACTGCGAGGTGCCGATCGACCGCGAGCGCCATGCCGATGCCTCGGAGAACCGCTTCACGGTGATATCAGGCGACCTGCCGGACCCGCGCCGGCGGCCGCCCGGCTGCATCTTCAACGGACGCTGCGATGTCTCGTTCGACGAGTGCGCGACGATCAATCCGGACGATTATCCCGTCGGCAATGACGCCGGGCACAGCGCCCGCTGTCTTCGGTTGCGCGCGTCATGACCGACGCGATCTCGATCAGCAATGCGCAACTGCGCTTTGGCGAGACCGCAGCGCTCGACGGCGTGTCGCTGGCGATTCCGCAAGGCACATGTTTCGGCATCGTCGGCGAATCCGGCTCCGGCAAGACGACGCTGATGCGCGCCGTTCTCGGCCTGCAGAAGCTCGACCAGGGCGAGATCCGCATTCTCGGCAATCCGCTGGTGCACAGCCGCGCCGCTCTCAAGCAGCGCGCCAGCTTCATCCAGCCGATCTTCCAGGATCCGGCTGCCTCGCTCTCGCCGCGCAGCCGCATCCGCACGCTGATGAACGAGGTCGGCACGGTGCTGAGGGAACCGCATGCCGCAATGCATGAGCGGCTGCGCGTCATCCTGGACAGGCTTGGCCTGCCGCCAGGCGTCATCGACAAATATCCGCACGAGATCAGCGGCGGCCAGGCGCGGCGCGTGGCGATCGCCAGGGCGCTGTTGATGAAGCCGTCGATCCTGATTGCGGACGAGCCGACCGCCGGTCTCGATGTCTCGGTGCAGGGCGACCTGCTCAATCTCCTGCAGGACATCAGGCGGTCGGACAGCATCACGCTGGTGGTCATCAGCCACAATCTGGCGATCGTGCGCCTGATTGCCGAAAACGCCGTCGTCATGCGCGCCGGCAAGGTGGTCGAGGGCGGCGAAGTGGGATCGCTGTTCAAATCGCCTCGGGAAGCCTACACGCGCGAATTGCTGGCCGCGTGGCCTGGTGTCACGCAGTCCGGAGTGTCGGGCTGAGCGCTGGTCAAAGCTGCGCTTCGATGGCCGCCTTGTCGATCACCGACCAGACATGCCTGATCCTGCCGTCAAGAAATTCATAGAAGACGTTCTCGCTGAAGGAGACTTTCCGGCCGTTGATGGGCAGGCCGAAGAAGGTTCCGATCGGCGTGCAGTTGAACTGGAGCCGGCTGGCTATGAAGGGCGTATCCGAGATCAACAGCTGGATGTCGAAATAGAGGTCCGGAATCTCGGAAAAATCCCGCTCCAGCATCTTGCGATACCCGGCCAGCCCGACCCGGTCGCCATTGTAGTGCACCTCATCATGAACGAACCGGTGCAGGTGCCGCCAGTCCTGATTGTTGAGGCAAGCGATGTAGCCGAGATAGGTGTCGGTAAGATCGGTGTCGGTCACGGCGATTGCTCCGGTGCTGATGCCTGGTCTCGAACCTGTGGTTCGCGCGAACAGGAAGATAGAACGACCGCGGATTCAATCCAGATGGATTGCGCTCTATCGGCAGCAACGCAGAGGGCGGCCGGCAGTCGCCCGCCGCCCCCTGTGCGCGACGCCTTCCTAGAACACGCCGCGGTCGTTGCTCCGCTGGTCGTCTTCCGCCAGATGCGGTTGGTAGATTCCCGTCCGCGCCGTTCGCCGCCAGGGCCGGGCCGGGTCTCCCGGATTGCTGTCGATATCGGCGACGGCAATCGCGGGGGCTCCATCGGCTGGGCATTGCGCCGCCCAGCGGCCGCCGGGGGCAACGATTCCCGAAGGCGCAGTCAGGCTGTGTTGCGCGGGGATCGAGAAACTCGCCCAATAATTGTTGCTTGCCGCGTGTCCTTGCATCTCGACGGCGAAAGCCGGGCCATCGGCGGCAGTGATTGTCGAGAACAGGACGCAGTCGACATCGAGCCTCTCATAGTCGATGAAAATCTCGGGAAAGTGCGCTTCCATGCCGAGCGTGCAGCCGAAGCGGAGCCCGTCGACCTCGAACGTCACCGGGGTCGAACCCGGCGTGTACATGAAGGAGATCTTGGTGTTCGACAGCATGCGCTCGTCATAGCGCGTGACCAGTTCGCCGCGATCGGAGACGACATACAAGCTGTTGTGCGGCCGGCGCGGCTGGCTGAGTTGATGCACCGACCCGAAGACCGTCCACAGTCCAAGTTCGCGCGCAAGTGCTGTCGTCGCCTCAAGTTCCTCGCGCAGCACCGTCCATTCGAACCGGCTCCAATCGGCCGGCCCGATATGTTCGCGGCCGCTGGCCGACATGATGCGCTTGTTGGGAGAGCAGGTCGCGCCTTCGGGAAAGTGCAGCAGTCTCGCGCCCGCCTGCCGGGCCTCCCGCATCAGGCGTCGCATCTCCAACCCGCTGTCGCGCAGTTTGCCGATGTCGCGCGGGTCGTCATGGACGGTGCTTTGCGCCACGGCCAATCGAACCGATCTCACTTCGGGCGCCGCATCATCCGGCGCGCCGCGGTGAAAATGCCTGAGAGCGGCCGTGTAGGACTCGCCTGTCCTGGCAGCGCGAGCCCGCACACGACGTTTGAAATTTACGTTTTGGGTCATTGTCATGGCCTTTCACGTTCCGGATGGCGTTCCCCAGCAACCACATCCGAAACGGTCGGACCAAGACAGCGGCCTGAGACTGGAAAGCCCCTTTGCCTCCGTTGAAAGACCGTGCTGGGGACAGTCCCTGGAGGTTCGGCGCAGGCCACGCCGTGGAGAATGATGCCGATGCTGTCCTGCTTCGTCAACTAGGTACGCAACAGATCCTGGCCGATCGAAAAGCTCACATCTAGTCCCGGTAGCGCAGCGCGTCGACCAGTAGCGAGAAGGCGGGTGTCGCCTGCCGGCGGCTGGGGTAATAGAGGTGGTAGCCGGGGAAGGGCGCGCACCAGTCGGCGAGCACCCGCACCAGCCGGCCGTCGGCCAGATAGGCTGTCACCTGGTCCTCGGGCAGATAGGCAAGAGCCAATCCGGCAAGCACGGCATTCAACCGCAGTGCGGCTGTGTTGAACACCAGCTGGCCCTCGACCCGCACCTTCAGTTCGCGTCCGGCCTTCTCGAACTCCCACGCATAGAGCCCGCCATAGGTCGGCAGCCGCAGATTAATGCAATTGTGGTCGGTCAGGTCCTGCGGCACGCGCGGCTTCGGCCGCGTGGCGAAATAGGCCGGCGCCCCGACCACCGCCATGCGCATGTCAGGGCCGATGCGCACCGCGATCATGTCGCGCGCCACCTGTTCGCCGAGCCGCACGCCGGCGTCGTAGCGCTCGGCGACGATGTCGGTCAGGCCGTAATCGACGATGATCTCTATCCTGATGTCGGGATAGTCCGGCAACAGCCTTGATATCGCAGGCCACAGGATCGCATCGGCTGCGTGCTCGCCGGCGGTGATGCGGATGGTGCCGGCGGGCTTTTCCCGCAAGGCGCTGAGCGCGGCGAGCTCTGTCTCGATCTCGTCGAGCCTCGGCCCGACGGTGCGAGCCAAACGCTCGCCGGCTTCGGTCGGCGAGACGCTGCGCGTGGTGCGGGTCAGAAGCCTCACGCCCAGCCGTTCCTCCAGCGCGCGCACCGTATGGCTGAGCGCCGATTGGGAAACGCCGAGCTTGGCCGCCGCCCTGGTGAAGCTCTCTTCACGCGCGACGGCGAGGAAGGCGGTCAGCTCGTTCAGATTGTCTCGCGGCATTCATGAGCCCTTCTCATAAGTACATGCCGGTTATAGCAGCTAATCACGGGCAATCGCAGGCCCTAAATTGGCATCATCACAATTGGGCGCCCAAACTCGGCGGCCCTGAGGACCGGCCGCAGTGTCCTGCCTGGCGCAGACGAAGGGAAAGACCATGGATATCAAGCGAAGCGGCTCTCAAGCTTCGGCCAAGGGACCGGGCGACTGGTTCACCGGCACGGTGCGCATCGACCCGCTGTTCCAAGCCATCGCACCGGCCCGTGCGGCCGGCAACGCCGTCACCTTCGAGCCCGGTGCGCGCACAGCCTGGCACACCCATCCGCTCGGCCAGTTGCTGATCGTCACCGCCGGCTGCGGCCGCGTGCAGCGCGAGGGCGGCCCGGTCGAGGAAATCTGGCCCGGCGACGTAGTCCGCTTCGAGCCGGGCGAAAAGCACTGGCATGGTGCAGCACCCACCACCGCCATGACCCACATCGCCATCCAGGAAGCGCTCGACGGCAAGGCGGTCGACTGGATGGAGCACGTCAGCGACGCGCAGTACCAGGCCTGATCGCCGGAGCCAGCAGAATGTCCACGCCCGCACCGCACAAGACGGCCATCCTGGCGATCATCCTCGTCAGCTACGTGATGATCGTGCTCGATACCTCGATCGTGCTCACCGGCCTGCCGAAGATCCATCAGGGCCTGGGCTTCACCGATGCCGGGCTGGCATGGGTGCAGAGCGCCTATACCTTGACTTTCGGCGGCTTCCTGCTGCTGGGGGCACGGGCGGGCGACATTCTGGGCCGTAGGCTGATGCTCATCGTCGGCCTCGCTCTGTTCACGCTCGCCTCGCTGGCGATCGGTGCTGCGCAATCAGCGGCCTGGATGATCAGCGCGCGGGCCATCCAGGGCCTTGGCGCCGCCATCTTGGCACCGTCGACGCTGGCACTTCTGCAGACCACCTTCGCCGAGGGCTCCGAACGCACTCGCGCCGTGTCCTACTACAGCGCCGTGGCCGGTGTGGCGGCAAGCGTCGGCCTGGTGCTGGGCGGCGTGCTTGCCGACTGGATCTCCTGGCGCGTCGGCTTCTTCATCAATCTCCCTATCGGCATCGCGATGATCATCGCCGCACGCCGATACATCGTGGAAACCGAGCAGCGCGCTGGCCAGCTCGACATCGTCGGCGCCCTGACCTCGACCGTTGGCATGACGGCCCTTGTCTACGGCTTTATCCGCTCGGCCGACACTGGCTGGGCAAACGCGCCGGGACGATCGCGTCGCTGGCGGGCGCGGTGCTGCTGCTTGGCGTCTTCGTCGTCAACGAGTGGAACGCAAGCCAGCCGATCATGCCGCCGCGGTTGTTTGCCAGCCGCGAGCGCGCTGGCGGCATACGCCGCCCGCATCCTGTTCCTGGGCGCCATGATCGGCTTCTTTTTCTTCACCACGCAGTATCTGCAAGGGGTGCTCAACTACAGGGCATCGCTGACCGGCATGGCCTTCCTGCCGATGACGATGGTGAATTTCGCTGTGGCAATGGTCGTGCCGCAGCTGACCCGTAGGTTCGGCAATGGCCGGCTGCTCGCCTGCGGCCTCACGCTCTGCCTCGCGGGCATGGCGTGGCTGAGCCGCGCCTCGTTCGACACCAGCTACCTGACCGGTGTGGCGCTGCCGATGGTGCTGATCGGCGCGGGACAAGGCATGGCGCTCAGCCCGCTCACCACATCGGGCATTGCCGGCGTGGCGCCTGAGGATGCCGGCGCTGCCTCGGGCGTCGTCAACGTCGCTCATCAGCTCGGCAATTCGCTTGGCCTTGGCGTGCTCGTTGCCGTTGCGGCGGTGGGCGCCGGCGCGCTCGATGGCCGGGAGCTGCTCGCATACCGCGTCGGCACCGCGCTCACCGCCGGCTCCGCCATGCTGGCACTCGCACTGCTGATCGTCTGCGCGCTGATCGTGTGGCCCCGCAAGGCGGCGCAAGCGGTTGCGAGCGGCGCGAACGCCTGAGTGCCGGACATGGGGCGACAGCCTCAATAGGAATCGAAAGGAGAACAACAATGCAAAAGCGCACACTTGGCACTAGCGGTCTCGAAGTCTCGGCTCTCGGACTCGGCTGCATGGGCATGACCTCGGTTTACGGGCCGCCGGCCGTGAGGGGCGATATGATCTCGCTCATACGGACAGCCGTGGATCAAGGCGTCACCCTGTTCGATACGGCAGAGGCCTACGGCCCCTTTGTCAATGAGGAATTGGTCGGGGAAGCGCTGGCGCCGTTGCGGGACAGAGTGGTGATTGCCACGAAGTTCGGCTTCGACATCAATCTTGAGACGGGCCAGCGC